>NHCZ02000052.1 GCA_002167345.2 bacterium TMED46
CTAAGAGATTTGTTAAAATTACAAATTAGATATAAATAAACCAGACTTTTTTTTAACTACTTTGTGCAGAAGGGAGATTCACAACTAAAACACCTTAAGCATACGCCTATAGGTGTGTCCTTCAATTTTGTGTCCTTTATTTGATAAAGAATGAATATAAGTGATCAGATATGAAACACAAAGCCCTATCCGAAGACAGGGCTTTATTGAGGAGNAGNNTGGTNTTNCTCGAGTGTCGGGGTAGAGAGATTNGAACTCCCGATCTCCTGCTCCCAAAGCAGGCGCGTTAACCGGACTACGCTATACCCCGAAAAAGCTGGGTGAGTGATGGGATTTGAACCCACGACCTCCTGGGCCACAACCAGGTGCTCTAACCAACTGAGCTACACCCACCATATAACTTTAGCTCAACATATGTTGATTTAAAGCGGCGAAAGTTATAATACTTATTTACAGATTTGAAGAAATTTCACCCTAAACAATTTTCTTAATGATTCATTAATATTATTAGTTAATAGTAATTTTGCCTATGCGTCTTATTTCAAGATATTTCATTCGAGAAATGATAATGCCCTTCTTTTTCTCATTATTGATGATCACTTTCCTTCTTTTTATAAATTTTCTTTTAAGGGCGATTGACCGTTTTCTTGGTAAAGGGTTAGATATTCTAACAATCTTAGAATACCTATTTTTGAATCTTGCTTGGATCATTGCTTTATCAGTACCAATGGCGGTCTTGTTATCAACCTTAATGACTTTTGGAAGGTTATCTGAGGATAATGAAATAAATGCTATGCGAGCATCTGGCATTAGTTTCCTTTCAATAATTAGAGCACCAATTATTTTTGGTATCACGGTAGCAACTCTATTAGTGGTATTTAATAATTTTATTCTACCCGATATGAATTTCCATGCTAGACTTCTTTCTGGAGATATTTACCGTAAAAGACCAGGAATGAATATTGAACCAGGTGTTTTTCTTGATAATCTTCCTGATTACAGTATGATTGTTGGTGGCAAAAATGGTGCACTTATGTCTGATGTACGCATATTTTCTAAGGGTCAACAAGAATCGCAAACAAGCATTCACTCAAAAACAGGAAAGCTATCTACTTTATCTGATGCATTTTTATTAACTCTTTTTGATGGTGAAATTCATGAAATTGAAAACAAAGATTTTGCTAATTACCGCCGTATTATTTTTGAAACACACAAGATTATAATACCTGCAGATGATATTTTATTGAACCGTAGAGATTCATCAAATAGAACAGATAGAGAAATGACAGTTCCAATGATCATGGATAAAGTTAATAGTTACGAAAAAAAGCTTATAGTGGTCAGGACTAGATTAAAGGGAGCATTTTATCGCACTGTTGGTGACAGCATACTGCCTATTTCAATAGATGAAGGTTTGGCTACTGTTTCAAATATAAGAGACTCTATTAAATCGGACACAACCCTAACTAAAGGAACATTACATAAAAAAAATAGGCAATTAAGAAGTCTTGAAAGACAAATCAAAAATGAATTTGGCTTAATTAATAGTTATTTAAAAGGGCGTAATAAATATACTGTTGAAGCCCATAAGAAGTTTTCAATACCCTTCGCATGTATTCTTTTTGTTCTTTTGGGAGCGCCACTAGGTGTAATGGCGAAAAAAGGTGGGTTTGCTGTTAGCACGTCACTTAGTTTTGGCTTTTTTCTACTTTATTATATATTATTAATCGGTGGAGAAGAATTGGCAGATAGAAACCAGGTGACTCCCGAAATTGGAATGTGGGCTCCTAATGTGGTACTGCTGATATTTGCACTTTATCTCACCTTACACACCATACGCGAACGTGCTCCAATCTCTATCCTCTCATTTTTAAGCAAAAGAAAGAATTAAGCTTGATACCAGCTAGTCTTATATCAAAGAAACGTGATGGCAATCATTTAAGCAGATCTGAGCTTAGTGATTTTATTCAAAACTACTTATCAGGTCCCGTATCTGAGGAACAGATGTCAGCTATGCTAATGGCTATTTTTTTTAATGGTATGGATGAGAATGAAATTGTAGCTCTGGTGGAAATAATGGTGGATTCTGGCTCGTCTCTAGAATTTAGTAATTCAGAAAGATATGTTGCTGATAAACATTCAACTGGAGGCATTGGTGATAAAATTTCTCTTATTCTGGCNCCAATNATGGCTTCAGCTGGGNTTAAAGTACCAATGATCGCTGGTAGAGGACTTGGGTTTACAGGTGGAACGATAGATAAATTAGAATCAATCCCTGGATTTAATACATCGCCTACTTTAAAACAATTTAAAAGTTGGGTTAACAGAAATGGATATGCAATCATGTCACAATCAGTCGATATATGCCCTGCAGATAAAAGGATATATGACCTTAGGAGTCGTACAGGTATAGTCCCATCAATACCTTTAATATGTGGTTCAATCATGAGTAAAAAGATTGCAGAAGGCATTTCAGGACTTGTTTTGGATATAAAAGTCGGAAGCGGAACATTTATGAAAACAATAGACCAAGCTAAAGAACTGGGCTCATGGATGGAAAAAATTGGCAACCTATTTAATATAAGAACAGATATAATATTTACCAATATGAATCAGCCAATTGGAAAGTTTGCAGGGCTTTCCTGTGAAATAGAAGAATCAATAGAATGCCTAAAAGGTGAAGGCCCAAATGACCTACTCTCAATAACACATGAATTAGGTTCATGTTTGTTAATCCAGGCTGGTCTAGCAGAGAATAAAATTCAGGCCGTTAATATCCAGAAAGATATGATTGGGTCTGGTAAGGCGCTTGAATCTTTTGAATTATCGGTCAAAGCACAAGGTGGTAAGCTCGATAAATTGATTTCATCAAATAAACCAAAATATGAGATCTTAGTTTTATCGGATATTGAAGGTGTTATCCATACTTTTGATACGGAAATCATTGGTTGGGCATTGGTAGAGCTTGGATGCGTTCAAAAAAATAAAAACCAAGATCTTGACCACAGCGCAGGAATAGAATTTTTAAAGAAGGTAGGAGATACTGTTGTTAAAGAAGAGCCTGTATACCGGCTATTTAATTCAAATAAAGTAGCTTTGGATAATGCATTTAAAATGCTTAAAAAAACAATAGGTTATGGAAATGGCATCACAAAACATAACCTGATAATAAAATGAAGTTTAACTAGTCTTGTGGACCTTGCACTTCTGGGTTGGTTCTGTACCTCCCTTAAATATCTCCTGCTCTATGGGACAGGCTGGCAACGGTAATTTCTTGGTAACGGTACATATCTTTTCGTCTTTAATTCCGCTTGGTTTTTCAAATTTTACTAGTGGTAGTTCTAAGGTATCGTGTGCTGCTTTCATAAACTTTGCCCATGCTGGTAAGGCCGCCCTGCTTCCATCCTGACCTGGACCAAGAGGTACTTTAAAATCATCAACACCAAACCAACATCCAGCAGCAATTTGAGGAGTAAACCCTACGAACCAAGCATCACTCCAGCCCTGAGTTGTACCTGTTTTACCAGCCGCGGGACGATTGAATTTATATTTCCATCTAGCGCTCCCTCCTGTACCACGATCCATCACCGTTTGCATTAGGCTTGTCATAAGGTAGGCTGTCTCTTCACTAAGGACCTCTTTACGCTCTGGATAATATTCTTTAATTATATTTCCGTAGCGGTCCTCAATTTTTGTTATTGCAAAGGGTTTAGAATAAACTCCTTTATTTGCTAGAGCTGAGTACGCACTTACCATCTCTATTGGGTAAACCTCTGATGTACCAAGAGCAATTGCATCTACAGCTCTAATGTCTGTGTTTATTCCCATACGCTTTGCAGTTTGCTTTACCTGCTCAGCCGGTGCAATATCCTGCTGAACCATTCGTACAGATATTAGATTCATTGATTTTCTAAGGCCTTCTCTAAAAGTAGTTAACCCTCCAGTGCTTCCATCATAGTTTTGCGGTTTCCACTTAACCCAGGTACCATCCATATTTTGAATATTTAATACCACTGGTTGATTTAATAATTGTTCAGTTACAGGGTAGCCATTATCAAGCGCTGTAGTATAAACAAAAGGCTTAAAAACAGAACCTGGCTGTCTACGAGCCTGTACAGCTCTATTATATTGATCATGGTAATCGGGCCTTCCACCAACCATAGCTAGAATTGCTCCAGTATTCGGGTCCAATGCTACGAATGCGCATTGCACTAAAAGCTTGTCTCTTAGGTCCTTATATAATTGCCCCTCTCCAGCCAGCATCATTTTTAATGTATCTTCAGGGTATATTGTTAAATAAGCTAGATTTTCAAATTCCTCTCTATCATTATAGAGCCTTTTATTTAATCGATTTTGATCATCCCTAATAGTACTTAGTACCGCTTTTTCTGCAATTGATTGAAGTTTGGAATCTAAAGTTGTATATATTTTTAAACCGTCTCTATAAATATTTATCCCTAAAGCTGTATCTTCTTTTTCAAGTAGTCTACGTATGTGTTCGGTAAAATAAGGAGCACTACCCCTCTTTGGTACATCTAGTACTGTCTCAAGAGTTTTAGCTCGATTTTCATCAAATTCAGCTCTATCTATAAAACCCTGATCTCTCATCAGCCTAAGAACTGTATTCCGACGCTTATAGGCTCTATCTGGATGATGTACGGGAGAATAACTTGCAGGTGCAGGCAATAACCCAACTAGCAATGCTGATTCATCAATATTAAGAAATCTTGATTCTTTTCCAAAAAATCTTTTAGTCGCGGCTTCAACACCATAAGTGCCATGACCAAAATGAACGGTATTGAGATACATTTCAAGGATCTCTTCTTTTGTGTATGTTCTCTCAATTTGAATAGCAGTGATCATTTCTTTGACCTTACGAAGAATGCTATCCTCAAAACCGACGGATTTATAAAGATTCCTAGCAAGTTGTTGTGTAAGAGTGGAAAAACCCTGGCGATAGCTAAGCGATAATGTATTTACCATTATTGCCCTAGCAATACTTCTCATAGATAGGCCCCAGTGGTCAAAAAACCTTCTGTCTTCGGATGCCACCACCGCAGATTGCATATGCTCCGGGATACGGTCTATCTCAATAAAGACCCTCTTTTGCACAAATAGCTCATTTAGTACTTTTCCATCAGATGAATAAATACGAGTCACAAGGTCTGGGTCATAATTCTCGAGCTGTTCTAGGGAGGGGAGGTTTTTTGATAGGAATAAAACAAATGTAAGGACAGCTAACATCCCAATTATAATTACAATGATGCATCGATAAAATATTTTATTTAGATTTAAGTTCGATGTAATTTGGGCCATTAGTTATCTAAAAACTGATCCAATATATTTTAAATTGGTTGTTTAAATAAAAAAAAATTAGCAGAAATGAATTGATACAGCTCAGTCTTTTTTCCTAGGCTTAATCATATCGGCAGGATTTACAAGCTCATCAAACTCATCTCCAGTCAAATAACCTAGCTTAATGATAGCCTCACGCAGAGTGCTCTTATCTTTAAATGCTTTTTTTGCAACTTCAGAAGCTTTATCATATCCAATATGAGGATTTAATGCTGTCACCAGCATCAGTGAGTTATATAAATTATGTTTAATACGTTCTTGATTTGGTTCAACACCAACAACAGCATGCTTTGTAAAAGAACGACATCCATCTGAAAGTAATCGAATAGATTGAAGAATATTATAAGCAAGCACCGGTCTGTATACATTTAATTCAAAATTCCCTGAAGCACCAGCAAACCCTATAGTTACATCATTACCCATTACCTGAGTACATAACATTGTCATGGCTTCGCACTGTGTCGGGTTGACCTTACCTGGCATAATTGATGAACCTGGCTCATTAGCAGGCAATATTAATTCGCCAATACCACTTCTAGGACCACTGGCTAGCAGTCTTATATCATTTGCAATTTTAAACAATGATCCAGCGACAACTTTAAGTGACCCAGACAACTCTACAATGCAATCCTGTCCACCTAATGCCTCAAACTTATTATCAGCAGTTCGGAAATTTAGACCTGTCAAATTAGAAATTTCATCAGCAGCAGCCTCTGCAAAACCTTCTAAAGAATTAATACCCGTACCTACGGCTGTGCCACCCATTGCTAATTCATAACAATTTTCAAGAGAATTTTCTAATCGCTTAATCCCATGTTCTATGGCAGATACATAGCCGGAGAATTCTTGCCCTAGACTAATTGGTGTGGCATCTTGGAGATGAGTGCGTCCAAGTTTTATAATTGAATCAAATGCATCAGCTTTCTGACTAAGGGAATCTCTTAGGGTTTTCAGGCTAGGAATAAGTTGATGATAAACGGTTTCGCAAGCAGCAATATTTATAGCAGTTGGGAAAGTATCATTCGTTGATTGGCTCATATTAACGTGATCATTAGGGTGAACTGGATCTTTACTGCCTATTTCACCATCCATCATCTCAATAGCCCTGTTAGCAATGACCTCATTGAAATTCATATTGGTCTGTGTTCCGCTTCCTGTTTGCCAAACTACTAATGGGAAATGGTCATCAAGCTTACCATCAATGACCTCATCCACTGCTTTATGTATTGAGCTTACAAGGGATGCATCTAAACTACCCAATTTATGGTTAGCACTCGCGGCGGCTTTTTTAATTAGACCATAAGCCCGTATGAATTCCCTGGGGAATCGTTCTCCCCCTATTTTAAAATTGTCAAAGGATCTTTGGGTTTGGGCACCATAGTACCTATCTGAAGGCACCTCAACAGGTCCAATACTGTCCCGTTCAGTGCGTGTACTCATAATTTAACTGACTGTCCAGGTATCTCCAGCGTTGAGGAGATCTTGGACACTTCCTTCGCCTTTTTTCTCTTTTGCAAAATTAATTTGATCAACCATATCTTGGTTATAAGTAGGTTTGTCAATGCAATAAATAACCCCGATTGGTTCAGGGAGGTCTGGGTTTGAGGTCCAATTTGCTATAATATGTGCTAGGTCAAGATTTGTTTCATCATGGATGAGAATATCATCAATACTATGCTTCTCCATTTCCACGACCATTGCTGTAGAGCCGTCTAGTTTAATACCCTTAGTATCTTTTGCAAAAAGCATTGGTTCACCATGTTTTAGATCTATAACATTATCAAATTTTTCGGAGCCAGTGTATTCTTCAAAAGCTCCGTCATTGAAAATATTACAATTTTGATAGATCTCGACAAATGAACCACCATCATGGTTATAAGATTTCTCCATCATTTCTGCTAAATGTTTTTGCCAACGATCAATGGTCCGTGCCACAAAAGTTGCCTGTGCACCTAGGGCTAATGATGGTGGGTTTAATGGTATATCAATAGAACCATAGGGCGTGGCTTTCGTGACCTTACCTACTTCAGAGGTAGGAGAATATTGACCTTTTGTTAGCCCATATATCCTATTATTGAACATCAAGATATTTAAATCCATATTCCTGCGAAGGGCATGCATAAAATGGTTTCCACCTATTGATAAACCATCTCCGTCTCCAGTGACTACCCATACAGAGAGATCTGGGTTTGCTATTTTCACCCCAGTTGCAAGAGCAGGCGCTCTACCATGGATGGAATGAAAACCATAGGTATTCATGTAATATGGGAAACGACTTGAGCAACCTATTCCAGATACGAAAACTATATCTTCTTTCTTCCTGCCAAAAGTGGGCATCTGTTTTTGCGCTTGGGCAAGGATTGCATAATCACCACAACCAGGGCACCAACGTACCGCTTGATCTGATACAAAATCTTTTTTTGTTAACTGCGTTTCTTTTATTTCACTCATAATTCACCCTAAAGTATTTTTTACTGTTTCTACAATTGTTGCTGCACCTATTGGCCTCCCTCTAACGAGGTTTAAGCCTTTTGCATCAACTAAATATTCTGAACGAATCAATCTTAATAATTGACCAAGATTAATTTCTGGGATTAGAATATTTTTAAAATGTATTAAAATCTCACCTAAATCTTTTGGAAGGGGACTGATCCAGCGTATATGCACATGAGAAACTTTATTGCCTTGCTCCTGAAGAGTTTCTGCTGCAGATCTACATGCCCCATAAGTTCCACCCCAACTAAGTATCAGAAGATCACCGCTATTTTCACCAAAAATTTCAGTTTTTGGTAGGTCATTTTTAACTCTTTCAACCTTCTCTTGCCTTAAGGTAACCATTTTATGATGATTCTCAGGATCATAACTAACATGTCCTGTATTTTCAGCTGTTTCAATGCCACCGACCCTATGCTCTAGCTCTGGCGTGCCAGGTATCGCCCAAGGTCTTGCTAAGGTCTTTTCGTCTCTCATGTAGGGTAAAAAATCTCCATCGGCATTAAGTTTGTCTGCAAAATTAACTTCGATTGGATCAAGCTCTTTAACTTCAGGAATATTCCAAGGTTCAGAGCCATTAGCTAAGTAGCCATCGGTCAACAACATTACAGGGGTCATGTGTGTAATAGCGACCCTACAGGCCTCATAAGCTGCATAGAAACAATCTCCAGGAGTTGCAGCTGCAATCACAGGCATAGGAGCTTCACCATTACGTCCATATAGAGCCTGGTTCAAATCAGATTGTTCAGTTTTAGTAGGAAGGCCAGTACTTGGACCGCCTCTTTGTACATTAATAACAACAAGTGGTAATTCAGTCATTATCGCTAGTCCAATAGCCTCTCCCTTTAATGCGATTCCAGGCCCTGAAGTAGTAGTGACAGCCAAGTTCCCAGAGTAAGCAGCTCCAATAGCTGAGGTCACACCTGCAATCTCGTCTTCAGCTTGGAATGTTTTAACCCCAAAATGCTTCCATGTAGATAAAGTATGCAGAATATCACTCGCTGGGGTGATCGGATAGCTACCCAGAAAAATATCAAGCCCTGATCTTTCAGAGGCTGCTAATAAGCCTAATGATGTTGCTAAGTTACCATTTATATTCCTATAGGTACCTGCTGGTAAAGATGCCTTTTCAACTTTATATCTGGTTGTAAATATTTCTGTAGTATCTGCATAATTATAACCCGCGTGCATTGCTTTCGTATTTGCTTCTATAATTGCATCTTTTCCAGCAAATTTTTTCTTTAACCAGTTTTCAGTAGCATCAAGTGGCCTGTCATACATGTAAAAGAGTACGCCCAACGCAAAAAAGTTTTTTGTACGTAAGACTAATTTCCCATTTAGATCAAGTCCCTCGCATGCCGCCTTAACCATTTTATTCATTTCAATTGGAATCACAGTAAAATAATCATCAAGGGATCCATCTTCAATTGGGTTGGATTCATAACCCGCAAAATTTAGATTCTTCTTTACAAATGCATCAGTGTTAATGATCATAGTTCCACCTGGGATAAGATCTTTTTGATGCACCTTGAGTGCCGCAGGATTCATGGCTACTAGAACATCCGGTTTATCTCCTGGAGTATGTATGTCCTTTGATGAAAATTTTAGTTGGAATGCACTTACGCCAGCTAATGAGCCTGCAGGAGCTCTGATCTCTGCTGGAAAATCAGGTAAAGTGCTTAGGTCATTTCCTACTATAGCTGTAGTTTCAGTAAAACGGCCTCCAGTCAATTGCATACCATCACCAGAGTCACCAGCAAATCGGATTACAGCCTCATCTATTGTTTTAAATGTTTTTCCCATAGTCCCTAATTATTATATCAACTTTTTTATATTTGAAAAAAGTGTATTGTTATAGTTGTTTAGTCATAAAAATGATTTATGATATTATACCAAAATAATAGTTGCCAATTTAGGCAGTTGTCCTGAATTCAAAAAAGAAATTAATTACCCTTATTGTCTAAAAGTTTTTTAACATTCCTGATTGTAACCAGCATAATTATATATTATTTCTTATGAGTAAAAACAAAAACTACCCATTCAATACAAGACTACGATATGCCATAGATAATTTCATGTCTAGGGGCAGCTCCTCAATTTTCCTTGCTCTGTTATGTTTGTTCTTGTTTGGGTTTCTAGTGATGGTCTTGATTAGAAGTATTGTAAATACATTCATGCCAGATGAAACACTTAGTAGCTGGGGAGAAATACCATGGCGAGTGTATGTGGCAGTTATGGAAGGCTCTGCTGCAGAAACAGATGGTGATAGTAATTGGTTAGCAAAAATAACATCGATACTTGGAGTATTGGTTGGCTTGGTCCTTTTTTCAAGCATGGTTGCATTTATTACCAGCGTCTTCACGGCTAAACTTGATGAATTACGTCGAGGACGTAGCTTGGTTCTTGAAAATGACCATACCCTCATATTAGGGTTTGGAGACAGAATACTAGAAGTCATACGTGAACTTATTGAAGCAAATGAGTCAGAACCAGATGCAGCCATAGTGATACTGGCTGATAATGATAAAGAAGAAATGGATAACATGATCCGAGATAATATTTCAGATTTTGTTTCGACTAGGGTCATTACACGTTCTGGTGTGGTCACCAATATAAATAATTTAAAAAAAGTAATGGCTGCAGATGCTAAATCTGTGATAATTATGAACAGCGCTGCTAGTTGGCAGCCTGAAGATGAAAAAAATCTTGCAGATGCTCTAGTGTTGAAGTCAATTATGTCAATCATAGCCGTCTGTGATGGTGATGAACACCCACCGATTGTTTGTGAGATCCACTCAGATCGTGATCGGAGCCTAGCTGAGAACATCTCCAATGGAGATGTAAAAGCCCTAAATGAGGTGAGTGTTTTATCAAGAATGATCGCGCAACTTGCTCTAAGTCGTAATGGGTTATCTGTAGTATATAGCGATATGGTTGGATTTGACGGGAATGAATTCTACTTTTATCAGCCAGATGACGGATGGGGTGGGCCACTGAACTTTGGCGAAAGCATCAACCGGTTTAATAGTAGCACACCCATGGGAATCCATAATGCTGATGGGCAGATCATATTGAACCCACCAAAAGAAACGCCCGTGAATGATGATGATGAACTCATCATATTTGCCGAAGATGATTCTACCATTTTTTATTTTAAT
Organism: bacterium TMED46; assembly: GCA_002167345.2. GTDB lineage: Bacteria > Fidelibacterota > Marinisomatia > Marinisomatales > UBA1611 > CACEUX01. The sequence goes on from NHCZ02000052.1 coordinate 11,007, forward strand.
GAGCCTGTATTCCAACCTAAGGTGGATAAAATACCCACATCGGAGATGAAGCCTCGCTCCCATAGAATCGCTCTCCTAAACTGGACCACGAAGACAGGTATCATTTTAGAGAAACTTTGTAGCTATCTACCCGAGGGGTCTGAGCTGTGTACTTTCGTATCTGCTATACTTCCCGAAATGGACATACTAAAAGACTCTCTATCTGAGTCCTATCCTCATATAAATATTTCTATTAAAGAGGTTGATCTAAATGACCTAGAGAAATTAGATAAACTTGAACCTCAAGAGTTTGAAAGCATTCTAATATTATCTCCAGGTGGAGCTACTATTGAGGAAATGGATGCATATGTTATATCGTTACTGATAAGAATACGGCAAATACTTATTTCAAAGTCAAATAAATGGCCAAAGCTAATTACAGAGGTTATGGACAGTGACAATATAGACATCATCTTAAATAGTGGTGTTGAAGATTTTATGGTCTCTAATCAATTTGTTTCTCAGATCATGGCTCAAGTTTCAGAAGAACCATTGGCTTTAGATGTTTATGATGACCTTTTTCAAGCTGAGGGCAGCGAGTTATACATAAAACCAGCATCTTTCTATTTTGATTTTTCCGGACAAGAATCACTTACCATGCCCTATGGAGAATGTGTACAAGCTGCACAATTAAGAAATGAGGTCATCATAGGTCTTCAAATTCATGAAGACCAAAAGAATAAAGAAAAGATGTTTGGGATTATATTAATACCAGATAAGAAAGATGAATTCACAATAAGAAAAAAAGATGGCTTGATCGCTCTTGCTGAGGATGAGACATAAGTTTAAAAAACTAGCAATTATATTATGAACGATAGAGATAAAATAAGACTTACAACGTTAAGTCATGGGTCGGGTTGAGCTTGCAAGATAGGTCCTGCTGACCTAGCTCAGGTACTGGGCGACCTTAAACTTTATACCAATAGTTCCGTCATCACTAACCATGAAGGAGCAGATGACGCGGCAGT
>NHCZ02000053.1 GCA_002167345.2 bacterium TMED46
ATCCTCAAAATAGTTGGACATTAGATAATTGCTAACTGTATTGCCCTCTGTGAATTCTTCATCTGTAGAACGTTCAAGAAGATAATATTGAAAACCATCTTCGGTTGTTGGATTCCAAGTTATAATAACATATGTGTCTGATGGATACAGTACAAATCCATCTAGAGCTGCAATGGACATCTCATAAGCACCCATATCTGGCGCTGAGCCGGTATAAACCGTGATATCTTCAACACCATCACCATCTAAATCGGCTATTCCAGCATCTATGCAAGGTGATTCTGAGGTGAGTGTATAGTCTCCCTCACTTGGGTCTGTTAAAAGTGGGTCAACATCAATATTACCAAAACCCCACGTATTCCACAAACCGTCGTAGCCATCGCTTCCCATTGGTTGTACAAGAGAGTGATATAAGGTAGAATATGAAGCATATCCACTAATTTCATACGTAACATCCTCATTCCAGAATATCGAGTTGTAAACATCAACAAATACATAATCACCGATGCCAAGAGTCCCACCAGATGCATCACCCACAGTATTTCCATAGAAAGTGGAATTTATCACAGTTCCAGGTTGATTTGTTTGAAGAGCTGCACCACTTCCATTTGATGTTGAATTATTTACAAAAGTACAATATTCAACATGAAACCCTTGGGCATCCGGAGCTATATAGATAGCTCCTCCATTGTTTGCGGCAACATTACCATCAAAAAGTGTATTTTTAAATACCGGAGTAGAGCTACCACCCCAATAATTAACAGCGCCTCCGTTAAAATTGGAAACATTATCAATAAAACTACAATCCTCAAAAACAGTATTACAATTGTTTGCCCAGATTCCTCCACCGTGGCCAACACCCATTCCTGCTTGAGCAACATTATCTTTTATAGTAACATTTTGCAGTGTTGCATTTAGATCTTCTCCATTGTGATTCCAAAATCCAAATCCTCCGCCAAAATAAGGTGCAACATTGCCTTTTACTATTGAATTGCTCATGGTCCAGGCAGAACCCTCACTTGACCAGACGCCTCCGCCATTCATTGAAGCTTCATTGTCGTGGATATTCATTCCATCATAGGTCCCCCAAGTCTCGTTCAGAAATAAACCGCCACCATGACCAACATCAGAAAAACCATTATAAGTTGTTCCAAGACAAATATTATCATGGATCTCTACATCTGTCATATTAACATTGGCTGAATAAACATTGATTCCACCACCCATCATTAGAGCGGTATTATTACGTACAGTAACATTATTGACTGTAACACCATCTACCCTATACAAGGATAAGCCACCACCATTCTTTGAGTAGCTGTCCTCAAGGATCAAATTCTCAAGTATTGCATTATTAGGATACATTTCCCACGAAAGGTCGAACCTGTCATTCGAGGTTACAAGGAGTGCTCCGCCTCCTGCACAACCATGATGCTCAGCATACCCATCTTTGAGTGTCATATTAGCTACTCTCACGTTCTCACATTCAGGAATGACCATAACAGCTGCTTGATTATCCTCATCTGCATTAGCGGTCAATATAGTCGTCTCAGCCTCATCACCAACCAGGTGAACATTATCCGGCATTATTATAGGAAATGCCTCTCCATTTCTATCTCTAGAATAAACACCAGGGGCTAGATAAATAGTTGTGGTATTGCCTTCACCTGGTTTTACCAAACTTAGCGCATGACGAATAGTGAGTAGTGGCTCTGTCTCTGTACCCGCATTACTATCATTACCATTATCACTTGAAACATAAAAGGTGTTATCCTCAACGCAGTTACCCGCTATACCATCCTGAACATATTCTGCCATTTCTTCAACAGAATGGAGAACAAACTCATTAACAGTATTTGTTTCACAATCAATATTTTCAAATACACTACCGCTTACATCGATCAGACCATCATATCCATGAGAATAAAAGTTCTCACCGTTGCCACTGCTATTATTAGCAAAATAATTATTTTGTATGGTCATTGTAGTAGGTATATCTCTATTTCCATTATTATTTCTACCATTCCCATTCCGATCCTCATCAAATTCAACATCGTCATCAGAGAATTGGCTAATGGCACCGCCATTGGCTATTCCTTGCGTAGCTGTACCGCCACCAACAGGTGGAGTGCCGTTATTTAAGAAACGATTGTACGAAATGATCGGGTAGGCCTGATAAGCTAGTATAGCACCTCCTGAACGTTCGTGACGGTTAAAACCACAATCATCAATGACCATTGCAGTACCAAGACCATCCTGGAATGAAAAACCTAGAATAGTAGGCTGTATATTGCCAAAGCTTACTTGAATACAGCTTCCTTTTTTTGGATCAGTAGGTTCATTACCAACGATAATGGTATTTTGAATATTTTCATTATTCATCCAATCATCAAGATCATCATTGATCGCGTGACTTGAGAGAACGATCTCTTTTTCTAAGACAATGTTCTCAACATAAATACCTTGGGCTACAAGAACAGTATCTCCCTCATTGGATGCGTCAATACCCGCCTGAATGGTTGCATGGTCCTCAGGCACATTAATAGTGGTAGCTGATAAAATTGAAAATGTAAGTCCAATAGAAAGAAATATATTATATCTCATTGCTAATCCTTTTTTAATTAAAAGCGTTTTTATCTCCCTAACAAAATTATAACATATTCCAACTAATTACAGATAGAATAATTAGAGTATTTTTCAGAAAAGTTAATATTTATAATGAAGTCTATTTTTTTGACCATGCCATCGTGATCTTATTATGAAGGTCGGTATCTAGAAACTGACCTCTATCCGCCTTATTCTTTATATCCTTTGATCTAGATTTCATTTCAAAATAAGCATCTTCTAAGAACTGTTGTGATTCAGATCCTTTACCAAGAAAATCAAATGCTTCATAGGCAGCCCAATTACCAATGATAAGATCTTTTCTTTCACATTCATTGTCCTGTGCTATATCTTGAAATTCGTTTAATATCGATTTAGAACGTTCTGTATTGCCAGCCTTTTTGTATGAAACTATAAGGTAAGGCAGGATGGCCATTCTTTTTGGAAGAGAAGCAGAAAAATACTCATCAGACCGTTTAAGATATACATTACAACTATCCCAGTTACCTAAGTAATAATGAGACATACCTAAGTATCTTTCATTTTCAAACTCATTATCTTTATCCTTGATCATTCCTGAAGATCTTCTAAAACTTTCTATAGCTTTTTCATAATCAGCCTGGTAAAAATATGTTTCACCAATGTTATTCAGGGTGCTTGCTAGACCCTTTTTATCCTGAAGCTCTTCTTTGATATCTATACTTTTGGTATAGTTGTCTATTGAATTCTGGTAATCGCCCATTAAAAAGTAAACATTACCAATATTATTTAGGGTCTTACCCATATTTCTTTTGTCACCTAATTCTTCTTTTATCGTTAGGCTTTTTTGATAATACTCTGCTGACTTACTATAGTCCTGGTCGTCTCTATACCATATACCAATGTTATTTAAATATTTGGATATTTTAGGTTTGTCCTCGAATTCTTCTACTAGTGCCAATGCCTGGAGCCAATTTTTTAAGGCATTATCCTTTTCCTTCATTCGATAATTCAATATTGCCATACTGTTTAACGTTTTAGCCATAGAACCTTTATCATTCATGACAGTTGACATCGACAGCGCTTCACTTAATTTTTCAAGTGATCCTGCATAATCTTTCCTCTTTCTAAGTAGTTGACCCTGCTTCCTAAGTGACTCAGCAATATTTGCATTATCCTGCAAGGATTTACTCTTCCCAAGGGCTTTTTCATAGATAACTGATGCTTGGGTATAATTACCCATGTCATATTGCATTGTACCAAGGTATATCTGTGCCATTACAAGGTTATCATCATTGCTAATAGACTGTTCCATCATTTGTATAGCTTTTAGGTTATCATCCGCAGTTTTTGCAAGCGTATATAGACTTTTAGATTGTAGATATAGGTCATAAGCCTCTGCGTCATATTCAAGCCTTGCATAATCCTCAGACTGTTCTATACCTAATTCTTTAACTATATTATCAATCAAAACACTGACAACCGACTGCAGACTATTTTTCTCAATGAACCATTTATTTATGAACATATCTTTATTTGCATCAGAGTCAAATAATCGAACTCTAAAAATGAAACCATTATCATCTGGTTGGACACTACTTTTAAATACGTAATCCACTCCTAAATCATCTGACAGCTCTTCCAAGGTCAGGTCGCTATCTTTATATTTTCTAACCTCAGAGGGTTCTGATACTTTAATAAGTCCTTGTGACGAACTAGTGAGATCAAAAATAAGATCTTCTGTAATAGTTTCAAGATAATTCAATTCATTATAGCTACCGACATCCATGTAAAGTACAGCTATAGAATCCACCTTATCTTCACCGAAAACAAAGAAATAAAGCAAGGTGGGAATAAGAATTATTGCTGCAATACCTGAGTAAAGAAGGTTTGAATTACCCTCTAGCTTAGCAGATACATCAGATAACTTTGTCTCAGGCAGACCATGTGAGATGATGCAATAGACAGTAACCTCTTGACCAACACCTTTAAGTTTTGGCTTACCAAGATACTTTGTCTTATAGTGCATTTCTCTTACAATAGCATCATAGACCTTTCCAGATATCGCAACACCACCGGGTGCAGAAAAAGGTTCGATCCTGGCTGCAACATTCACGTCATCACCGATCACATCGTTATCAAGCATTAGGATCTCACCCTGATGAATCCCAATTCTTAAAACAAGTTCATCAATGGGTTTAGTCACTTCCTGGATCTGGATACAACATTCAACGGCATCGGTCACAGTGTCAAAAATCAACAATAGACCATCCCCCATTTCTTTTATCCATTTGCCACCATGGTCTTCAACAATAGGCTTTAAGAGATTACGTTGCTTTTCTAATAGAGAAGATGCTAGAGTCTGATCTTTAGCTGTAAGCTTTGTAAAGCCAACTATATCAGTAAATACAATAGCCGCTAGTTTTCTTTTTTGTTCTGCCATTCTTGTTAGAATCTAATAGTCATAGAATAAAGAAAACACCCTTGGAGTGCAATTCTATAAATTTTAGATATGTCACTTTATCAATGGTGGTGATGATGGTTGGATGAATCTTCTTTATCATGTTTTATTGATCTTTTAGCCATCATGAGTCTTTTTCTTGTTAACGGCTCAAGTTCATTTGAATCTTCTTTGATACCATAAAAGCTATTCACATTTACATTATTGAATGTTTGAGATATTTGTGAAGCAGGCCAATACACATTAACTGATCTGATACGATCACACTCACCTAGGCCTACCTCTTGTTGTAAACTTGAAGATCCATAACTACCTCCAGCTCCAACCACACGATAAATTTTACGTTCTCCATTGGGACCACTTGCTTGAATAGTGATCTCAGCTCCGATCCCAGAGCGATTAGAACGGGTACCCTCTAGATCAAGCGTGATCCAATTATTCTCAGTGCCAGGATTTTCTAAGAGTATGTTCCAAAATCCATCTGCTTTTACAAAACCACCCAAACTATGATAAACATCTTGATCGCCATCATTATCCAGGTCAGCAAAGCTAATACCATGGCCTTTTTGAAGATGCCCAAAGCCCGCGTTGGTAACTTCTTCAAACCTCCTACCTTCATCATTTCTAAAAAGCAGGTTAGGGATGATAGCATCAAGCGATGGAAAGCCTGTACCAACGTAAAAATCAAGCCATCCATCATTATCAATATCACCAAAGTTTAAACCCATGGATTCAATAGATCTATGCAAGTTAGCTTTTTTTGCTATATCTCTAAATGTTCCATCTCCATTATTTATATAGAGACTTGAATATTCAATATTCTCAGAATTTTTAACATATTGTTCTGCTAATTTTTGTACCGACATGGGATAACTTGATACAAAAATGTCTAAATATGTATCATTATTAAAATCGAATAGAAAACATGGAAAACTGCTTACTGGTGATGTTACACCTGCATATTGTGCTAGGTCTGAGAATGTATAGACCCCTCTAGCATCTGGCCCGTTATTCGTCATCAGCAGATTCCTACCTTCTGCGACTGATACAAATAGATCTTGTAGACCATCTTTATTGTAATCTCCCCAAAAAGACCCCTTAACAAGCTGATCTGTAAACAACCTGCTAGTTTTTGTCACATCGGTGAAAACTCCCTTTTTATTCTGAAATAATTGGGAGACACCATTTTCATTGCCAACAAATAGATCGATCCAGCCGTCATTATTATAATCACCCCATGATGCCGTATGGCTACCATAATAATAGAGCAAACCTGCTTTGTTAGTGATGTCTGTGAACGTTCCATCACCATTATTTTGCAATAAGGAATTTGGATGATTTTTTCCTGCTTTTTCTTGAAGCCACCCACCTCTTACTATATATATATCTGTAAAACCATCATTATTAAAGTCGGCTTGGGTACAATGCGACCCACCTGTTATTCCATCAAGCCCTGCATGTGATGTCTTGTCTAGGTAACCGCCATTCCCATCTGAGACATAATAAACAACATTGGTCTCAAGGTCTGTTGATGTCGTAAATATATCTTGAAACCCATCATTATTGAAATCTTCTGTAATAGATCCACCATAATATCCATAAGTATCCACATTTAATACTGAACCTAAATTTTTAAAATATGGAAGTTGTTCAAATTGCGGGTATTTATTAAAATCAATAAAATACTTATCAGGCACTCCACTTGGATACTGCCCAATGGTCATATATGCTATATTCAATAACCATCTAGCTTTATGATTATTTGGAGATCTTTGTAGAGACCTTTTATAATAATCAATAGCTTTAGAAGACCCTTTTTTATCGATATGAAATGCTGGTTTAGAAAGTGGCATAATACAAGAAAATGCATTATGGTTATCCTGACAGTTACGTTGTTCTCCATCTCTTAAATGACATAATGCCTGATACATGAACTTATCATAATGAAATGGGTCAGACATAAATGCATTATCCCACATTTGTTTTGGTACTTGATCATAATGCATTAATGCGCTATCAATATAACCTGAACAAAGGTACTGATATGCCAGATCAAAGTAGGCGAAGTATAGATCGGATTCAGTTTTTACATTTTTGATCTGATCTTTGTAAAACTGAATACCTTGAATATTGTAAAACCCTTTGTTGTCAGGAAAAGTATCTAATTTTGCAAGGCGAGATAACTCAGATTTCATATCAAATTCATTACCCAATATTCTAATATCATAGAAACCAGATAAGAGTAAGATCATGATAGTAAGAATGCGAATCATTTTCACGATGAAAAATATAAAAAAAAAGAAAATATCCCTCTAACAAAAAACCCCGCGTAAAACGGGGATTTAATCTTTAAAAATAATTAATGTAATTATCTGATTTAATTACCACCATTCATGATCATTTCGGTCAAAACTAAAATATCCCAATCATTTATGGTACCATCTTCAAGTACGTCTAACATCTGACATTCATTGCCGACCCCATTATCAAGATAATCTGATAGGCCTAGAATATCAATAACATCAATGATCGGATCATTTCCTTCGTTGGCATCCCCATTGACATTACCCGGTATATAAACAAGATTATTGCAGGGATCACACGAATCACCTAAAAGGTCATTATCCAGGTCTTCCTGATCTGGATTATATTCATCTGGGCAATTATCTTCTAAATTGACAATACCATCTGAGTCTCGATCTGTTGGAATACGATTGATGTTAGATGCAACAGTCTGTGAAACCTCATAGGTAACTAAATTTTGTACGATAGCGGTTATAGATAATGTAGGTTCATTCCAAAAATCTAATATCTCAAAAGAGCCACTAAATACTTGAGATTCTCCTTCTAAACTGATCGTAATCGGAAGTTTATCATCTTCATCCATAGTTAAATAAGCTCTAGCAAGATGGCGAGTATGATGGTATGATAGGTCATCATCACTACAAGAAGTCCAATAACTCTGTACACTATCCTCAGACACAAACAATTCCAATGCTGTGCCACTACTTGGCTCAAAATCTTCATCAAGTGTAACAATAGCATTATAATTAAATTGTGTTCCGTCTATATCACCTTCTATCTCTATATCATAAGGGGTTTCTTGACCATTATAGTCTTGAAATTGTGCTTCAAGACCGGGGAAAGTTGCCTCCCAGTTACAATTAGTAGCACCCCCTGAACCTTGCCCAAGGCCATTCCAGTTAAAGAAAGGTATTCCAGTAACATCATACATTGATGCTCTGTAAGTATATTGAGCATCAATATTAAAATGTTCATATCCATCGGGTGAAAAACCAGGGTTATGCCAAAACAAGGTCATGAGATTATCTGGATATGTTTGTAGAAGGCTATCGAACGCGAAACTCACGGAGGGGCAAGTAGGTCAGGATAGACCTGAAAATTCCTCCGCCCATACTACTTGACCTGATCTTGATGCACTCTCAACTGCTAGTTCTAATTGACTGATTAAATTATTACGAGAGTCTGATAATTGTGCGAAAGAGACAGATAAGATCAAGAAGAAGGAATGATTTTTCATACAAAAATATAATCAAATATTGATCAAATACAAAAAAAGGCTCATTCAGAGCCTTTTTTTGCTATGTACCCGGGGCCGGACTCGAACCGGCACGTCCTTACGGACAATGGATTTTAAGTCCATAGTGTCTACCAATTCCACCACCCGGGCAATAGTTTTGAGGCGTCGGCCGGATTCGAACCGGCGAATAACAGTTTTGCAAACTGCCCCCTTAAGCCACTTGGGTACGACGCCATATATTACATAAAATTGATTGGAAATTTACAGAACGATCTATCACTAACAATTCCGTTTTTTATTATTAATCTAACAACAGTAATTTTTTACCATGGATGTAGTAAGATTAAACATATATGAGCGATTAAGAGATTTTAAAGTTCCTACAGCGGTACTAGATAGTATCTTTTCTGATGAAAAAGATCTGGCAGTTCTGGAAGATGCATTCAATGCACTACTGAATGATGGTTTCAGAGAAGACGAGGCAGCTGAAGAAATCTCAAAAATGATATTCAAAGAATTAGATATAGATCCAGCTCAATCGCTAAGCGAAGAAAAATAATTTATATTATATGTGGGCACCCTTCGAGGCTCAACCACATACTCAAAGCCTTTATTACTTTTTACCTCTATTCTCAGATCTTCTAGAGTCTGGAAATGACGTATGCCTGCATGATAGGATGATAGCTGTCCATTATCAAGGCTATCGAGAAGTAGTTCTGTAAAATATATTCCATAACTTCTTAAATAACCTTCTCTTATATCCTGCCATACAGTAGGGCTACTCTCCATCTTACTCTGTGCGATCAAAAAATAGCCCTCAACAAACTCATCCAACTCTATGGGTTCCATTGCCATGAGGCTGGTCAATGATATTAGTAGACAAATCCTCCTCATGAAGAAACTATAATTCTTTTGGATCTATCCCATCTAACCACTGGCTCACATGCTCCACAACTGATTCTAGGCAGCCATCATTAAATGGAAGCTCAAGTTCTGCAAGCTCTACAAGCTTTGTAAAAGGTAGGCTGCCTCCTGCTTTACATAACCTTAAATAATCTTCCCAGGCTTTTTCTTTGTTATTTTCATTTTTCATCCAGAACTGAAATGCACACGTCTGAGCAAGAGTATAGTCAATGTAATAGAATGGCATCTGGTAAATATGCAGTTGCCCCTGCCAAATCCCTCCTGTTTTTGGAAATTCAATATCACCATAATCTCTATTTGGTAAATATATAGATTCCAGCTCAAGCCATTTTGCATTTCTTTCTTTGGGTGTCACATGAGGGTTTTCATAGACCCAATGCTGAAAATGATCAACACAAGCTCCATAAGGTAGAAAAGATAAACTACCAGAAATATGCTTATACTTAAACCTTTCAGTGTCCTCCTTAAAGAATTTCTCCATCCATGGCCACGTAAAGAATTCCATACTCATAGAGTGTATTTCAGCAGCTTCCATTGTGGGCCATAAATAGCTTAGAAGAGGTTGATTACGACTAGAATAACATTGAAAGGCATGACCTGCCTCATGTGTTAAAACTGTAATATCGTGATCGGTACCATTAAAATTAGAAAAAATGTAAGGTCGGTCATATTTGGGGAATGATGTGCAAAACCCACCAGGTCTTTTTCCATCTCGGTTCACAAGGTCCATTAGTTCTTCATTTACCATCATATCAAAAAATTCACCGGTCTCTTTGGAAAGGTCATGATACATCACCTGCGCTTCTTTGACCAAATGCTCAGGTGTACCCTTGGGCTTGGGATCACCTTCTTTAAAGTTAATGCCATCATAAAAATAAAGATGATCAAGGCCTAGAATGTCTTTTTTCTTCTCGTGGAGTTTATTCACAATTGGTACAACATAATCGACTATTTGCTTACGGAAATTTGCCACTTCTTTAGGACCATAGTCCATCCGCCCCATCCTCATATACCCAAGCTCAATAAAATTATCATAACCCAAGGTCGTTGCTATTTTATGTCGTAGCTTAACAAGTTTATCATAGGTCTCATCAAGAGCATCTGAATTCTCACTGAACCAGTTGAATCTTGCCTCAATAGACCGCTTTCTTACATCACGGTCTTGATGACTATGAAACGGACCTAACCCCGCTAAGTTATAATTTTTACCTTCAAATTCTATCTTAGCTCCAGCCGTAAGTGTTGTGTAATCATTTCGAAGATCTGTTTCCTCTTTTAACATATCTTTTATCTTAGGATCAAACGTCTTTAGATCCATCTCTATTTGCTTGAGATATGTTTCTCCCCACTCCGCTGACAGTTCATCCTTAAATTGAGATTGGTCAACAGCCTTATCAAATGAGTCGCCTATTTCACGCATATCAGGGCCGATAGAATCATAATAATCTTTTTCAGCCTTTGCATTTTCATCATTGATATCCCTACTGAAATTCAAACTTGCCATTGATGCATATGACTGATATTCGCCTGCTTCTTTATCGGCTTCTAAAATTGTACTTATTTGCTCTTCGGCTGTATCAGCATTGGAAAATCTATCAACTAGATCTGCCATCACCTTTCTGTTCTTTTCAACACTAATACGCTCATAATGTAATTCACTGTATTTCATAAAATCCTCTGTGTTTTTAGCATTTATTTTTAATTATTTTTGTCTATGAAGTCCCTAATCTGCTTTTCTTTCTTTCTTCTCTTCCAGCTGGATCAGGTTGAGGTATCGCTCTAAGTAATTCTTTAGTATAATCGTGCTTCGGCGATTCAAATATAGCATCCGTATCATTTATCTCAACCAATTCACCATTGTACATGACCCCTATCCGATCGGAGATATGTTTTACAACTGAAAGGTCATGGGCTATAAAAATAATTGATAGATCAAATTCTTCCTGGAGGTCCATCATAAGATTTATTATTTGTGCCTGAATAGAAACGTCCAAGGCAGAAACGGGTTCATCAGCGACTATAATATTAGGCTCAGTTGCTAAAGACCGGGCAATACCGATCCGCTGACGCTGTCCACCAGAGAATTCATGTGGATATCTAGTAGATTGTTCAGTGTTGAGCCCTACTTTATTTAAAAGCCAGTCTACCTTTTCATTTTTTTCTGCATTTGTTAGGTCTGTATTTATATCGAGAGGCTCCTTGATGATATCCTTCACGAGCATCCTAGGGTTTAATGATGAGTATGGATCTTGAAAGATCATCTGAATATGCTGCCTGTATGGTTTGCTTTGTTTCCTAGATAACCTACTCAATTCGGTCTCATTCCCATCTAATACGAGGCTTATATTACCCGATATTTTTACATCAGGTGCTGTTAGTCGAAGAACATTAAGTATCGCATTACCTAGGGTTGATTTACCTGACCCTGATTCTCCTACAATTCCTAATGTTTCACCCTTGAGCAGATCTAGGCTAAGATTTTTGACAGCATGAACCGAGTCAATGTGTTTTTGAAGAATGCCTCCAAAAATTGGGAAGTCTACAGATAGATCACGGACCTTAAGAATAGGCATGGATTTACTCATGACTTTAAAATATCCAGATTTATTCTAGCAAAATGGTCTTTCTTAACCTCAACCAATTCAGGCTCTTCCTTGGTTCCTCCACAGGCACACTCTTCAGGTTCAAATCGCGAACATAGCTTGCAGCCATCACCAAGTTCAAGTATTGAAGGGACCATTCCCTTCAGGGCCTTCAGACGTTTCGATCTTTTATCCATTTTAGGTATGGATTCCATCAAGGCTTTTGTGTAAGGATGTAGAGGATTTTTGAACAATTCATCTATGGATGCAATTTCTTGTATCACACCTCCATACATAACAATCACTCTATCACAGGTTTCAGCAATTACTGCTAGGTCGTGCGTGATCAATAAGATCGCAGCGTCCTTTCTTTTATCTTTAAGCTCCATCATAAGGTCTAAGATCTGTGCCTGTATGGTAACATCTAAAGCAGTTGTTGGCTCATCTGCTATCAATAATGAAGGGTTGCATTGAAGAGCCATAGCGATCATGATACGCTGCCTCATCCCTCCAGAAAATTGATGTGGGTAGTCGTATATTCTTCTTTCAGGTTCTGGTATCCCCACTGAATGTAACATTTCAATACTTTTAATTGTTGCTTCATCATTGGTAAGTCCCTCGTGCTCCATTAATATCTCATTCATTTGAGTAGCCACTCTTAAAACGGGATTCAAGGATGTCATAGGCTCTTGAAAGATCATGGATATTTGCTTTCCTCTATATTCTCTCATCTCTTCATAGCTGATATCTAGGAGATTGACACCGTTGTAGAGTATTTCACCGTCAACTATCTCTCCAGGAGGGGTTGGAATCAAACGATTTATTGATAGTGAGGTCACTGACTTCCCAGACCCTGATTCACCCACAATGCCCAATACCTCGTCTTTGTATATGTCAAACGATACATTATTAACAGCTTTTACTGTTCCTGCCTCTGTATGAAAGAATGTTTTTAGATTCTTNATCTCAAAGAGTTTATTNTTGCTCATCGTAACCTTGAATAAACCTTNGGATCAAACGCTTCTCGAACACCCTCTCCAATGAAAACAATACATAACAATGTCAAAAATTGTGCACTGACTGGCGCAAATACCATCCACCATTTTCTAATATTCTGAAGTCCAACATCAAGCATCTGTCCCCAAGAAGGTGTTGGAGGTGCAAGACCAAAACCTAAATAATCAAGTCCTACTAATGCTGTGACGCCAGCTACAACAGAAAATGGAAAATAAGTAATGATGGGAACCAACGAGTTCGGCAAGATATGTTTGAACATTACTTTAAATTCAGACTGACCCATGCTTAGTGCCGCTGCAACGTAAGCTTTTGCTTTTTCCCTGTAAAATTCAGCTCTCATTANGTAGGTCATACTGATCCAATTCACAAGGGTATAGATACTAATAAGTAATAAAAATGAAGGTTTGAGTATGGAAGAGAGAATAATGATCACAAACAACATTGGAAGACTAGACCATATTTCTATGAGACGCTGGAAGAAAAGATCGAATTTTCCTCCATAGTATCCCATTGTTCCACCGATCAGTACACCAATTATATAATTAATGATCGTTAATAATAATGCAAATGATATGGATATATTGAATGCATAACATAGCCTAGCAAACACGTCCCTTCCCGTATTATCAGTGCCTAACCAATGTGTTCTTGAAGGAGGCTCATACGGTTTATTTCCCTCGAATGTTATATCTTCAAATGGGGAGTAAGGATATGGGGGCATCCAGACCCAGCTATCCTCTTCATTTTGCTCTTTGAATTGGACCTTTAGTTTCCTGTATCTCGTATCCCCAGGTACATCTTGACCAAACTGTTTGCCTGGAGTGTAACCTGAAAGGACTGGAAAATAGTATTCTCCGTGATATTTAACGACTAAGGCACGGTTATTGATCAAAAAGGGTAAGAAAAAGGATACCCCGTATAGACAAGAAAGGATGACCAGTGAGTAGTATCCGCGTTTAAGCGTCTTAAACTTGCGCCACCTCCTCCTTAGAATAGATTCATTGGCCTGGACAGAACTATCCGTTTTATTCATTATTTGAACCTTATCCTTGGATCGACAAGGGCTAGTGTGAAATCAGATATAATATTACCTAAAAGCCTTATTATGACAACTATAACCAGAAAACCCAAAGTAATAGGGTAATCACGCTGTAGGATAGCCTCAAAAGCTAACTTTCCAAATCCTTCTATATTGAATACCCTTTCTATAAAATAGGACCCAGCAATAACCACACCAATGATCTGTCCGATATTCGCAGCTATAGGAATTACGCTGTTTCTGATAGCATGAAGCCATATTACTCTTTTCTCACTCAATCCTTTGGCAAAAGCGGTCCGTATATAATCTTGGCTCAAATTTTCAAGAAGNCCATTTTTCATCAAAACTGTCAAGGTAGCAAAACTAGCGATCGACCAAGCAATGATCGGAAGNATCATATGATGTATCTGATTAATTATTTTTTGTAAAAGACTCATTTGATCCCATATCTCTTTTGGCGCATGTAGTCCTCCTAATGGGAACATGTCCAGAAAACTTCCACCACCTAAAAGCACGAGCAATACACCGCCCAATGCCCATCCTGGTATGGAATAGGCTATAAAGATCAATACNCTAGATCCAAAATCAAAAAGCGATCCATGATTCAGAGCTTTTTTTATTCCAAGAGGAATACAAACAAGGTAAGATAAGATAATCCCTGTCAGCCCAAGAAGCATAGACACTCTAAATCTAGGTGCCATGACCTCTGTGACTGGTTTTGCGTAGATATAAGATTTTCCTAGATTGCCCGTCAGAATCCCAGAGAACTCCTTTTGAAATACGACAGCATCTATTGCACCGTCTCCCTTGATACTGTCAATAGAAGCATTCCACAACTTGCTCTTTGTTCCGTCCTTTTCTTTAACGATCAGGCTTTGATTATTTGAATTCTCAATATCGATGAACCATAATTTTCCATCTCGTTTCCCAACACGCTTTTCTACTTTGAGCTCACCAGGTTCAAAAATCACCTCTCTATGTTTTATCTCCCTTGGCCAGACACCTAACCAAATCAGATATCTTTGATAGATGGGTTTGTCAAAACCATAAAACCGTTTGAGTTCTTTTAGCGCGCTTTCTGGAAGAACACTACCACCTAGCTCTCCAGAAGCGGATACACCTGACTCTTCTCCTCCCATCTGCATTTCCATGATCGCCCTTTCGATGGGACCGCCTGGTGCTATTTGTAGTATGATAAATACGAGTATGGTGGAGCCCAAGAATGTTGGCACCATCAACAAGAGCCGCCTAATGAAGTAAGTGGCCATATTTAGCCTATATCAAATGGGGTATAGAGTTTACAGATCTTTCCAAAATGTGTGCTCAGTTTCACCTAGAGGNAATGATNNATTATTTTTCATTGCATTTTGAAGAGCTTTATCTTTTTCTGNATCAAACCACCAATGATANAGTATATCNTCAAATCTTCCTCCATACTTNGTGAGCATATAATCAGGATATCCAAATTTGTCCCAATANAGCAGTCTAGCAGGNGGTTCNCTTGAGAGNCCCCAGGCNGCAGGATGAATATCAGATACNATNCCATCTATNTCTTGAATGATCTCNACGCGCCNAGCATGATCAAATTCTGTGTCATANATNGGTAATAATTCATCAAGNCGNTCACTCTTNAGACCAGANACATTATTATTATTCTTTTGATCTGCCAGTGAAGATTTNAATGATGTTTCTGGATTAGGGTATACAAGCCCTCCCCAACCTTGGAAATCGATCGTAAAGTTTCTATCCATTAGATTTTTCCAACGGGTCGTTGGGTCAACAAACTTTATTTGCATATCTATACCATACTCTTTTAGTATTTGTTGCATCGGAGTAACACGGTATTCTGCAGGTTTGCCTACCTCGATCGTAAAACTTAATTCTTTATTCGTTTCCTCATGAACAAGATATCCTCTATCATTTCTTTCTTTATATCCTGCTTCTTTTAATAACTCCACGGCCTTTGAAGGATTGAACTCAAATTTATTATTATTTTTGTTCTCATATTGNCTACCTGAGTANAGTGANTTTTGCANNGCATATTCATTATAGAGNATCTCTTTNTTAAATTTTTCTCNATTATANAAATATGANAATGCATATCTCACTTTCTTATNATCAAAAGGCCATTTACGCATATTAAATGCATAGCCCCATGTTCCCGCCGGAACTTTAGATTGGACACGTCTTTTTTGTACCCATCCCTTATTTGCTGCTTCAAAATCAGTTTCATCTACCCAGATAGATGGCTTTCTAATTACAATCGCATCAGCTTCACCTTTTTTAAGTTTCTCGAATTGGAGCGCAGGATTATCTTTTACCACAGATATGGTTACTTTATCAAAATTATACATATACTTTTGTGTTCTATGATCTTCACGCCACCAATTATCTCTTCTTGTGACAGTATATGATTCTTGATTGACTATGTCCTCATCTTTTATAACGTATGGACCGGTCCCAGGGAGTAGCTTAAAATTGTATTCTTCAAGGTACGCAGTGCCATCCAGATCTTTAAGATAATGCTCAGGAAGAATATTCATTCCACCGAAATATAACATATTGCGCCAGTTTAATGTATTAGATTTAACCTTAACAATATATTTACTTACAGCTTCTGGCCTTTGAATTTTTCCATAGGTCACTTGAGTTGATGGAAAAAGAATCGTCTCATCCATTCTTATATCATACGAAGCAACTACGTCCTCAGCTGTAACTTCTTTTCCATCCGACCAACGTGCATCAGGATCGATCCGAAAATAAAATTCCATTTTATCATCTGATAATTTCCAATGGGATGCGAGAGCTGGAATGTATTCAAGCGTAACAGGATGCGTTGTTATAAGGCTTTCATAACATAAAGCGCCGATTATATAATAGTTTTCAGTATAATTATAATGTTGGCCCAAGACCCGGAATGTTGCTGGAAAACGAGAGGTTGTGAACTTTAGGTTACCACCCTTTTTCGCATCCGGATGACCAAAATATTTATAGTCCTCTTCTGTGAATTTATAAGTATCAAAACCCATACTTTCCGCAATGTTTTCAAAACCATAGCCACCATCTTCTGGTTTGGTCTGAGTATCTTTTGGATCAAGTTCATATTTGGCAACAGACATTGTGTTTGATTTGTCATTTCCTCCACCACAGCCCATGAGGATCATGACAATAATAATTGGAGAGATTTTTTTCATTTTTATTATATCGTATTGTTATTATTTAAAATTTTATGATTACAGCGGGCGAAACTTAGTATCTGGGTAATAAAATTAACATATCCAAAAGAGATTTAATTAATTTTCATTTATTTAAAACTATCAGGGTACAGTAGCGAGTGCCTTCCCAGCAAAAAAGTATATAAATGAAACAAAGACACACATAGCGTGTGTTGATGTCCATGAAGCCATTGTTTTTGCTTTTTTGTAGTCCCTCTTCCAATCATCACTATATATATCTTTGATTTGCTCTTTACCTCCTGCTCTTTCACAAGCTTTCATTAATCGCTCAAAGCGGATCAGATCCTTGATAGGTACAGCCTTGATTCCTTTGGTTTTTGCTAGTTTTAATAATGGATGATTACAGGGGTCAGCTGCAACTCCATCTGTTTTTTGAGCTAGTGAAAAACTGAAAGATATCAAAAGTAAAAAAATATATCTCAACGTAATCCGTAAACAAATTTGAGTGAGAATATGGGCAGTTCATTAATATTCATTTTTGGACCAGTGATCGGCTGTCTCTGAACACGCCATTTATCATTCTTGTAAAAATTGTTCATAAAACCACCTTTCAGATCCACAGCCATTCTAGAAGAAATATAATATCGAAGACCGAGCATACTGGAATAACCAAACCAATCCGAGATCATGACATCTGTTGCACCCATATCTTCAACAGGGTCAGGATCCCCACCAAAACTGTTAATAAAAAAGTTCCAGTCTGCAGTTTTATCTCCTGGAGTAGTATCCATCTCAATTCGCCCCCGACCCCATAAAGGCGCTAATGTAAAATTCAATTCTATATTTGGCCTCCAGCGAAAATATGTTTCTACTGGAAACATCCTGTATACTAGAGATCTTCTAAAAATCGCTGATGAATTGGGTAATGACAAGTTTTTACCTATCTCATAAGATGTAAATGAATTATAGCCGATCCTAGCGTTATTAAAGAATTCATAATACACACCCCAATTGATCATCAAATTTCTATTAAAAATGCCCTTAGTTGGAAATTGAACACTTTCATTTTCATCAAATCCAGAAAGAGTAGGCTCATAGAACCCCATACCTATATCAACACTTAATTTAGGTTGGCCTATAAGAAATTCGCTCATAAATAAGAGCATTGAGAATATAAATACAAGAATTTGACTCTTCATAAAGGGATGTTAATTTAAGCCCCATGAAACATTTCGGGTGCATATTCATTTTTATTATTTCACTCTTATGGTCTGATTCCTCAGATCTAGATGTGAAACACATGATCGTTGGGTACAAGGGTACGACCACTGAGTGTTTTGTGGACTCGATTGGTTATCAATATCTATACTTTGTTCCCAAAGACTCTGTAGATAGCGATTCAATTAAGCTAAAAGATGTTTATTATATCTATAATGATTTTAATCGAGTTTTTCACTACAGTTGGAGTTTTGAAGAAAGCGTTCGCAGGATGGAGAATCGTACAGGAAAGTTATTTACAATCGCAGGCGATACCATAGATTTTATAGATATACAATTCAATGATGATATGATCAAACCCGAAATATTTGTAAAGACAGGAAAAGAACGGTCGGAATTCATATCAATGCTAGACATTGAAAAGATAGAAACAGATTTTTCGATCATGTCCTACTCTGTAGAAAGAGGCTTTTATTATTCTTATTATTCTTTTTTACTTTTAGCAACGCTTGATATTTTTTTCAAGTGGGATAAAGAGCGTAGGGCAATTCCCCAGATGTGGGACCAATACAATGACCTTATGCCTGCAATATCTCCAATTGGATTTAACAAAAAGCAAGGAACGGGAGTTTCGTATCAATCCTTCACATCTTTGATACCAATTTCTGTTGTTATATCTATGGTCTATGATATGTTGAAAGAGAAGAATAAGTTTTATTTTACGCCAATATATGAAGAAAAAGAATTTGGTCGAAATATGTATATATTCTCCTTAAGGCAAGTTTTTAATAACGGATTAAAAAGTATTGTTTTCAAACTTGAAAAAACAAAGTTTGGCAGTAAGGTCATCAGATGGTTTCGATAAAAAGTAATGTAAATTCTCACCATGGCTAGGCAACCGAAATATTTTCTTTTATCTATTACACTTGTGATGATCACTATCACCAGTTTTTCTTGTACGGATGACCCCATTGAAATACCAGAGCCAGACACATCACCTCCACAAGCGCTCGTCCTTTTTCCTATTGATGGAGACCCTGTTCAAGGAGAGATCATTATCCAAGTACGTGCAGTAGATAACGATAAAGTTGACTCAGTACAGTTTCTGATCGATCAGACAAGAGTATTCACTGACTCAAGCCATTCTGATAATATCTTTAAATATACATGGAATACAGGTGAATCAGTTATGATCGATGGCGAACTTGTAAAGGTCTTTACGGAAGATGAATTTCATTATATTTCAGTGATTGCATTTGACCCCGCAGGGAATAGCTATGCTTCAGTCCCCATACGAAGTAAGGTTGATAATATCGATAGCGAACCACCAGAGGCTTTCTTCTTAAGCCCATTTGCAGGACAATATATTAGCAATGTGGTCAACATTGAAGTGATTGCCACTGATAATGACAGTATACAATATGTGAGTTATTTTATTAACAATGTCCTCCAGGGCTATGTTCAAGAATCACCATATATATTCCCTTGGAATACAAATCTGGTTGAAAGTGGTAACTACTATTCTTTGCACGCTAACGTTAGAGACATTAATAATAATACTACAACAATAGCCCCGATCAGTGTTTTTGTTGATAATGGAATTGAAAATGATATCAGTCCTCCTACAGGCTCTATTGTGAGCCCTCCTGCAGGTCTATCTGTTAGTGGAGATGTACAGATCATCGTAAGTGCCAATGATAATCGTGCCATGGGTGAAGTAGCACTTTCAATAAATGGAGTCTATATCACTACCATGGAGCAAGAGCCTTATTATTACATCTGGGATACAACACTAGAGCAAGAAGATACTGAACATACGATAAGTGTCATATTGATCGATCTAGCTGGTAATGAAGCTCCATTAAATCCAATATCTGTCCTTGTGGACAATCAACCTTCCGCTGATTCACAACCACCAAATGTGATTATTATGGAGCCAGCTGCAGGTCAAGAGGTCAGTGGTATGGTTGATATTGAGGTAATTGCCACAGATGAATCTGGTATTAGCCACATTGAATATTTCATAGATGGTCAAGCAGATACTGCTGACAGCATAGCTCCCTATAATTATAACTGGGATACTGAGAGTGTTGCAGATGATATGGAACATATCATTGCAGTTGTGGCGTATGATAGTTCAGGCAATTCTACTCTTGCAACACCAATTGCGGTATATGTTGACAATTTTGATAATGTGCCACCCAGTGGACAAATACAAAACCCCGTTCCTGGGCAAACTGTAAATGGAACAGTCTCCATAGAGATCACCGCATCTGATAATGAATATGTAAGTCATATAGAACTATCAATTGATGGACTAGCAAGAGACACTCTTGTCAATCCACCATATACATATAATTGGGATACCACCCAAGAAACAGATGATGAAGATCACGTGATCAGTGTCATAGTCTCAGACAGCTCAGGGAATATTGGATTTGTTCCACCTGTTAGTGTTTACATAGATAATGAGGTTAATGATATCTCACCTCCCACAGGAATAATTTCAAATCCACTTTCTGGGCAAACTGTAAGTGGGACAGTCAACTTTACTGTTGTTGCTCAAGATGATCAGGGCATCGCAGAGGTAGAATTATCGATTGATGGTTCAGTTGTTTCATTGGATACAGAAGATCCATACCAATACTCTTGGGATACCACGGGGCTAACAAATAATAGCGAACATACTCTTAGCGCAACTGTTACCGATAATGCTGGACATACTACACTACTTCAACCTGTTTTAGTGACGGTGGTTAACTAATGAGTATTCGCATACATCATTATTTCTTTCTTGTCGTGTTCTTTTTTAGCTGTGAAGGACCGGTATTTGACGTTCCTGCAGACGAAGACTCTATTCCCCCCACACTGACCATTACCTTCCCCGCAGATAAGTCAGTGCTATCAGACACTGTTTTGATAACTACCTATGCATTTGATAATGTAGAACTTGAAATGGTTACATTATATTTAAACGATTCAGTCGTACATGAAAGTAAGGAAGGTCCTTATGAATACTCGTGGGCAACTATAAATGATACCGAAGATGAACATCATACTATACGCGCAAAGGCTCAGGACCTATCTGGGAATGTCAATTATACGAATACGATACAGGTCCTGGTTGATAATCAAGATAATATAAACCCTACTGGTGCACTTATTTTCCCTTTTACAGGACAAACCTTAGCAGGAGAGGTCACAATTATTATTGAAGCAGATGACAATGAAGGTATCTCCTTTATCAACCTTTATATTGATGGAGATTCTGTAGCAACATTTGCTGAACCACCCTATAGATACACCTGGAATACTGTTGAAGAAGTTGATGATATTATATATACGATCCATGCCCATGTTCAGGACATCACGGGGAATCAGATCACCTTAGGACCCATCAATGTGACCATTGATAACTATGAAGCAGATGATAATATAGCTCCTACTGGAACTATTATATCCCC
Source organism: bacterium TMED46 (assembly GCA_002167345.2). GTDB lineage: Bacteria > Fidelibacterota > Marinisomatia > Marinisomatales > UBA1611 > CACEUX01. The sequence goes on from NHCZ02000053.1 coordinate 22,006, forward strand.
TCCCTCAGCCTCTACGGTCTCTGGTACGATCGATATCGAGGTAAATGCCTATGATAACGTGCAAATGGGTGCAGTAGATTTTATAATTGACGGTTCTGCGGTAGCAAGTGATACGGTACCGCCCTACATTTATACTTGGAATACCTTAGATGAGATCGAAGATACGGATCATGTGATTAATGTGAACCTTTCTGACTCTGCTGGTAACACTACGTCCCTTTTCCCCGTTACTGTTTACGTTAATAATATTTCTGAGCCAGATGTGACCCCACCAACAATAGTGATTTATGAACCTGCGGCAAATCAGACCGTTTCTGGTACTACTACGTTCTTGACCATTGCAACAGATGAAGTAGGTGGCTCAGGAATAGATCACGTTGAATTCTATCATGATTATGCATTAGAACATACTGCTACATCATATCCCTATAACTATGATTGGAATACAACCACAGAGGCAGAAGACACAGAACACATATGGTATGCAAAAGCATTTGATAATAGCGGTAACGAATCACAGACCCAACCCATGACCGTTTTTGTTGATAATGTGGATAATATTCTCCCAGCTGGTTACATACTTTATCCATACGCGGGTCAGACCGTTTCCGACGTGGTAAATGTACAGATCTCAGCATCAGATAACATAGGTGTGGCACAAGTAGAAATCTTTATTGATGGAAATTCAGTAGCTACAGATCAAGATCAGCCATACAGCTATGAATGGGACACCTATACCTTTTCAGAAGATGAGGAGCATATTTTATATGCTACTATTACAGATTACGAAGGAAACGCATATGATATTCCCTCTATTTCAGTAACAGTGAATAATGATGATTCTCCTGAAAATGATGTAACACCTCCAGTGATTTCTATTTTAACGCCATTGTCATCACAAACGGTGAGTGATAGTGTCACTATTTCAGGATTTGCGACCGATAACGATGAAGTAGAGCAGGTCCAATTCTTTATTGACGATGTGTTAGTAGCAACCTTAACGGATTCACCGTATACTACAATCTGGGGTACGTATGACCTGGTAAATAATTCTGAACATGTGATACAAATGATGGCAAGTGACCCATCCGGGAACCAATCTTCTGCACAACCAATAATGGTTACGGTTGTAAATCAATATACAGGAGTAATTGAAAACCTCGCAGTCTCTGCTGGTGAGAATATTATATCACTTAGCTGGGATACGCCATTTGATGCAGAATCCTATAAGATATATAAGGATGGACAGTTTATATCTGAGGTGTCAGAACAGACCTATGAGGATGTTGCTCAGCCAGGGACACAATATTGTTATAGCATTTCTGCAGTTAATGGTGTAGGGCTTGAAGGCCCTCAATCCACCGAAGAATGTGCGACGGCACTATTCCCCGACGCACCAGTACTATCTCTAAGTGTCAGTGGCACCACAGCGACCCTTCAATGGACATCTATTGTCTCAGCTCAATCTTATAGGGTATATCAGGATGAAGTATTTCTAATTGAAGTTGAAGACCTAAATCATTCCTTAGATATAGGAACAGGTATAAATACATGCTTTGAAGTGACATGCGTGAATGGCTTTGATACGGAAAGTCCTGTTTCTAATATAGAATGTGGAGAAGGTTCCTAGGGGAAAAGACTGTCTCCATTGCACGCAGTTTGTGCATGATCGAGTAAAATAGATTCATATTTATCCGAATCAAAAGTAATGATCCCTGCCTCAGGATCCGATAGGTCAATGGTGCAATATTCTGGTGCAATCGTATTTGCATATGTGAGAGTGTCATAACTCATACTATCTTCTGACATCTCCAACACAGAATAGGTGTAATACATCCATCCGGTGGATGTCCAATAATTTGTGTCCAAGATCATTTCAGGAAAATCCATAATTCCTGCAGTATCTCCTATGGAAGTAAGAGGTTGACCTAATTCAAGGCGGAACATTTCTGGAGTTACGTAATTTATTGGATCGATACATAAGAACAGTGAATCAAACCCTTGAATATTCCAATTACCACCAGGTTTATAACAAAAAATAAATATAGAATCCGAAAAATCTCCTACATTGGTTGATTGATCTTTTGCTCTGATCTTATAAAAAATATTTTCAAGCCAAATTATGGATGTATCTTCATAATTTTGCATAGGAGAGGATACTTTATCTAAAGAATCAAAACTCGCACCTTGATCCATTGATCTGAAAATATGATACTCTTTTATATCATCGACGGGTGGTTTTTCCCAGGACAAATGAATTCTTGCCTGGTCATTGCCCATTGTAAAATACCCCTTTAGTCCAACTGGTGCACTTGGCGGCTCCTCATCGATCAATTGACAATTAAAGATAAGAAAAGAAACAGAAATATATATAATTCTTTGCATACTAGAGATTAGATGTAATCAAATAAAATGAAAAGCCCCATAAAGGGGCTTTCATCTGAGCGAGAGACGAGATTCGAACTCGCGACCCTCACGTTGGCAACGTGATGCTCTACCAGCTGAGCTACTCTCGCATAATTTAGGTGCAAGCTATTGATTTAAGCTGCGAAAGTTATGATTTGCAGTTTATTCTGACAATGGGGTTTTTGGATAAATTTCTAGGACTCTATTTTTTGAATAAAAAATAATATAGGATGCCCCTAAAAATACAATATTCTCAAGTATCTTTGACCATCCTACCATTTCACCTTCTTTTAATCCACAACCACACTCTATATTGAATCCTCTCATCATTGCCTGAAATATCATTAAAATAAAAAGAATCAGAAGGCCACCGCTAAGGAAAACCGAACCATCAAGAAATATTCCAAGAATGATACCCAGACCGATCAATAATTCGATCCACGGAAGAATGATCGCAATGCTATTCTCAAGCCCAAATGGAAGAATATGATAATTAGATATATCCCTCGCAAACTTTCCGGGGTCTAAGATCTTATCATAGCTAGCATAAATAAATACAAGCCCTAAAATGACTCTGATCAATAAAATAAGTACNGGATTGATNCTATTCATNGTATTCTATNTCAAGTCCTGCATCTTTCCATGATTTCCAACCACCCTTAAAGACCAGAATATTATTAAACCCAATATCTTGAAACTGATAGGCGAGCTCTTCACTGGAACCACAATCATCATCACTACAATAGATAACGAACCCTGTATCAAAACCGATCATTNNCTCTATCTGGTNTGAAAGNATTGAAATATCATCACTAGCGATAGCNCCTGGAATAAAGCCATCTGACAGATACTCTTCTGCCCTAGCATCAACGAATAATATCCCAGATCCGTGCAGGGCCTTGGCAGTTTCGATCTCTACTTCTCTGATTGAAGGTTCAGCAAGGATATCGAGTGCATCCTCAGAATTATTTACAATCTTAATTGNTTCTGCTACCCAGGNNATACCACCGTCACTTAATAAATTGAAAATAGACCCGATCAATATAGATAGAGCAATAAGGATTATGCTCTGTTTTTGATAGTCCAAGNTCTATATAAGGGTATTAATGATCATGACCATGATGTGATCTTGAAGATTTTTTTGATTTTTTCTTTGCTTTAGCGGATTCTGCAGATTTTTTTCGATCTAAAGCATTACATATTTTTACTGACTCATTAACAAATGCTAATAANTCATCATCATCCTCAACCTTATTATTGAGAGGGATGGTCTGAAATTGGATGGTATTTACAGCATCATCTATAGCNTTTTGTGATACAACCAGGTCTTCTCTNTAACGATTTATTAGATTTAATACATTTTGTTTTTCTGCATATATCTCATCAAGTGTTTTATTAGGGTCTTTCTTTTGAAGCTTATCAAACCTTTTATTGATNGACCTTATTTTTTTCTCTTGNGCAGTAACGTCTATAAATGGCTTTTTAATATCTCTCAGGTTTACATCAAGAGATAATAAGTACTTCCCTTGCTTCCCGCACGAATACATATAGGGTCCATCTTCCTTTTGGGGGCTATTTGCTCGGGACATATTCACACTTCCGCTCGTCACAATAAAATCAACATTCGGCATTTGATCTACTAGGGCACCCTGTGATCCCCTATTGGCATTGACCAGCATAACAACTATATCAACTTGGTTTGAAAGAAGTTCAGCATAATGATTAGCAGACTCTATATAGTCATCAGCCAATATTGATCTGCTTGTATCTGGAAGTTGGCTTGTAACACCAGNGACACCGATCTTCAACTCCCCTCTATCGATTATGAGATAAGGTTTAAAAATTAGCTCGCTAGTTGAAGCATCCTTTAGATTAGCGGAGATAAAAGGTATATCAGTTTTGTTGGATATATTTTTTAAGTACTNTAGACCATTCAANACCTCATAGTGACCAACATTTATNGCATCACCCCCTATCCNGTTGAAACCCTCCAGCATAGCATCAGCACGAGTCAGTTCTGCATTTTTATTTTGAGCATCAATTTTTTTGGTACTGAANATCAGGTCTCCTGCATCAAGAATGATTGGATCAATNCCTCTGTCTCTTATTTCTTTTATTTTTACAGATCTTCTGGACAGACCGCCCAGTGGATTCTTTTTTCATCCACATGGATCTAATTGACCATGCATGCTACCAGATAGCACCATTGTAAAGTCACCATGCCCTGAAGCTTCTGAACATGTCCATGAACTCATTGTAATTACNAATAAAATTGTAAAATGTTTTATGATCGATCTCATTTTTAAATTATCCACCGCTTAATTTTACGTCATATCCTTTTTTTAACAATAATTTTTGAATGATAGGACGTTGATTACCCTGAATCAATATCTCACCATTCTTAAATGAACCTCCGGTACCACACTTCTTTTTTAATTCTTTTGTTATTTCCATAATTTTTTCTTTTGGTTCCTTCATGCCTTTAACTACTGTCACGATCTTACCTCCGCCTTTTCTGTCAAGATGAAGACGTACTTTTTGTTGCGAAGCTCTTACGCTTTTTGTTGTAACACTTTCTTCTAAATTTGATAGTGTTGTATCGGTCGAATAAACAAGTTTTGAGTTAGACATCAGTTTTATAACAAACAAAGAAAATAGAAAAATGTTCCCCGCTAAACNGTGTAAAAATACTAATTTTTTAATTCAATAACACAATATCAATCCGCTAAANATGTTTATAAATAAANCAGNTTNTAGAACNANCNTATTAAAAATATTTATTGTTTTAATGATAGTACCTCTTTTTGCACAATCAGATGAAAAATATAATGCAACGATCTTTGAGACAGGACTGTATGCCAAAGACCTGCATTTTGATTGGAAGCCACTGAATAGAAAACTGGATATACACTCCGCTGATATTCGAGAAATAAATTTCAGGTTCTCAGATCTAGATCTTAATTATATTGGCAATGACAACAAGAAAACTGCCTCGATCAAATTCTCAGGTCCAAATTTATCACTACAAGAATTGACAGTACGGTCAAGCATTCATTCTGAAAATTGGGTAACAAAAGAAAAAATAGCCCGTCTAGAAAAAAGAGAGTCCATTCCAAAACTTTCTATAGAGTCCATTGCAAGCGGTATAGACCTTTACATGATAGACCATAATTCTTTGCCTGGAAATATTAATGAACTCGCAGTCAAGCAATATCTAGATATGAGCATACCACCACTCGATGATTATTCATGGAGCTATACCCTTGACCTTCCAGAACAGATCATTGCAAAACCAACCCATATTAATATAAAACCTAGCGCTCACGCAATTTACTATGACTGGCAAACAAGATCGTTCCAATTAGATCCCGAAAAAGATTCACTTTACAATGTGCCAATTACTGATTGGGAATATATTTTTGAGATTGAAAAGATTTCTCAAGTTTTTTCATCAAATATAGATCTAGAAATATCTGAGGATAAATCTGAGTTTGACCTGAATATGAAAAGGGGACAATTTAGAATATCTAAAACATCATTCTCAGCTACACCAGGAAAACAATTAGATGATCGTTCTAGTCTATCCTTACCGGAGTTTCTTCTTGAAGCAAATGACGTCGTTCTCAATGGTAGTTTCTCTGGTACACCCATAATACACCGCGGTAAAGGAAAATTCAGGATACGTAATTTTGAAATAAAGATTCCAAAAGGGATAAAAGAAGAGCCTGAGATAGATGCAATGTTAAAAACATTGGGTATATGGAATAACTCGCTTATGATAAGGTTAATAGAGTTTGATATTAATTTGATAAATGAATTCACTGGAGATATGGGGTTTAGATTCCAGACTCCTTTCTTAAAAGTATCAGTGGATGGTGATTTTAGTCTTCAACAGACTGATTCAATTCCAAAACTGGTGCTTCATGATACAGAAGTAAGAATACATCCAATTTCACTAGGAATGAGAAAATGGTTAGGAGAGTGGGAACAAAAAAACGGTAAGGACTTTGACCGGGAGGGTGCAACAATCGTACTCAAGATAAATGGCCCCATTGAAAACCCCATTATACAGGGCTACTGATATATCTTAATTAGTATGTTTTAACAGCCAATGATAAACATCATCATTTTCATATGTTTCAGTCCAAGAATCGTGATCAACACCCCCATATATAGTCATAATAACGTCATTATTTATAGGCTTTAGAGCTTGATATATCGATATGGAATTTTCTACTGGATGAACATCATCTTTATCTCCATGAAAAAGCCATATAGGCATTTTTTCAAGCCTCTCAATATATTTAAGATCAGCACCACCACAAACAGGAACAATAGCCGCAAATAGATCAGGGTCTTTGATCGAGGTCGCTAAAATCCCTAAACCACCCATACTGAGTCCTGTTCCATAAACCTGTCCCGATCGTATTCTATAATCATTNATTACATCNTTTGTGAGNGATATCAAGGANGAAACATATTCTGGTCTATCCCAGTATCCTTCTTCAGGACATTGAGGAGCAATAGTTACAAATGGAAAGTTTCTTCCACCCTCAACCAATTTGGGTATACCGTGGATCTTTACTAGNTCCAGATCATTACCTCTTTCGCCTACACCATGCAGAAATAATACCAGTGGATATGATTNATTATTATTATCATAATCTTCAGGTAGGTATATCAGATACTCTAGTTCCCTTTCTTCTTTATTGTTTGTTTTAAAAGTGGCTCGTTTCTCAATCATAGGGATATCTGCATTAATAATATTTAGTGCTAATAAAGTGGCGATCAATGATTTCAAGTTTACAGTTTTATCGACTCTGAATATAAATGTATCACAACTACACCAGNTAGGATCANGGAGATNCCTAATAATGCAGGATAATCAAGTTGTTGTCTATAGAATACTAACCCAACTATTGAAATAAGGACTATACCAAATCCTGACCATATTGCATAACTGAGGCCCATTGGAATCACCTTTAGTACCAGAGATAGGAAATAAAAAGATATAGAATATCCAAACAGGCATATGACGCTTGGAATAGCTTTGGTAAAACCATTAGATGCCTTAAGCATACTAGTTCCTAAAACCTCAGATAGTATAGCTATTGCCAGATAATAATAGGCCATTACTTCAATAAAATAAGTTTATAGGTCTTAACAGTATTGTCCGTAGATAAAGTACAATAATAGACCCCGGCACTGACTAGTAGCCCACTTGAGTTTCTACCATCCCATTGAATTTTCTTTGANCCTGGATATTCAATACCACTTACAAGTGTAACGACCTTTCGACCGATGATATCNGATATATACATCTGAACCTTTACTTGATATGGAATAGTATATTCTATTGTNGTAGANGGATTAAAAGGATTTGGGTAAGATCTAGCTATATTTAAACTCAATGGCTGAGAATCATCTGAAATGGATACCTCCTCTCCACAACTTGATGTATCTTGGTCACCCTCAAATCCAATTATGCAGGTTGGGTATGGTTCACAGAAATTATTATTGGATATATTGAATGTGNTTGGGTCATCCCAGTCAAGTTGAAGTTCGCATACCTCCTCAGGNAGTTCACCTGAAAANTTATTATTATGCATCCTCAATCTTTCCAGAGACTGAANCCCACTTAGTTGCGAGGATATTATTCCTGAGAACTGGTTGCTATTTAAATATATTTGCTCAAGATTGGTCAGTTGGTAGAATTCATCAGGTAAAGGACCTTCAAATTCATTTTGATGCATATAAATCCTATTTAGATTACTCAGATTNCCTATTTCAGAGGGTAAGGATCCTGAAAGATCATTATTATATACATTCAAATATTCTAGATTATTTAACTCCCCTATTTGAGNTGGCAAAGGACCAGANAGAGAATTCGCATATAGCCTTAGTTCTGTCAGNCTATTTAGATNACCAANNGATGTGGGTATAGATCCAGTTAACTGATTGAATGACAGATNTAAANATTCTAAACTGGCTAGAGAACCAATTTCCTCTGGAATTACACCAGATATCTGGTTGTTGGAAAGATCCAATGAATCCAGGTTTACAAAATAACCTATCTCTGCAGGGATAGAGCCTTCTAAGCCAGCTTCAGACAGATTTAGATTAATCATACCCTCAGCGTAATAGAGTTCACCCCATAGGTCGTAAACACCCGGACATTCAACAATGCCCTGGTACCTCATGAAAGAAGATATACATTGTGGATAAGGAGGACACAACTGGTTGCTGTCCACATTAAAGTTATTTATATCGCTCCAATCTAAAGGAATATCACAAATTGCTTCTGGGACCTGCCCTGTAAGTAAATTATTTTGAAGATATAAAAAGTTTAAACTCTCAAGATTTCCAAACTGTTCAGGCAAGCTACCGGTCAACTGATTATCATTGGCAATGAATTCTGAAAGATATATGAGTTCTCCTACCTCAGAAGGGATTTCACCGCTGAGACCATTGGCAGATAAATTCATATCAACTAGACCGGTCAGAGAACCTATTTCTGAGGGTATGGACCCATTCAATTGGTTTTCCGATAAATTAAGGGTCATTAGGCTCGTCAAACTACCAAGTTCCACAGGAATTGAACCAGAAAGCATATTATTACTAAGATCGAGTCCTAGAAGGTTTGTTAGACTGCCTAATTCAACTGGTATATCNCCCNCTAGCTCATTAAATGAAAGNTCAAGGAACATTAGGTTTGAAAGAAGNGATATTTCAGCTGGTAGGTTGCCAGAGAGTTCCTGTTCTGACAGGTCCAATTCATACGTAAAGTCTATTGAATAACATTCCTCCCATAATGCTACTTCCCCATCATCACACTGCCCCCAAAGCATCGCACTATTGATAAGGATGATCATTATATATTTTAACATAAGGTAGTTTACTAATGAACTGAGAATCTTTCTATGATACATATCAACATTTTATGAAAATAGAATTAATCAATTGTTAATTCATCTGCAATAGGNAGCACCCTCTCCAATCTTTTTTTCTGATCTCGTTCATACTCCCTTATCAAATATGCATAGAGGACTACTCCTACCAAATAAAGGAATGCCGTAATAAGGAATATTTCAAAATATTTGTATTCTAGGAGCCTTAACCACTCAAATATTTTTGCACTAAAAAACCAGGAAGCACTCCATAAACTAGANCTTAATGCACTTATAAGTTCCTGATTGTTCTTTCCTACATAATTCATCATTAATTCATTGGAAGCAGGATGAGCCATATGCATTAATGGCTGTCTTAATATATAAGCAGTCACTGCGATAATGACCGCGTAAGAATAGGTTGCATACATTTCAGTCATTGCCATAACGACCAAGCAAATAATAGCCAATATCTGGACCACAACAATCGTCATCCAATATCCATACTTTTTTCTAAGAGTTGGGACTAATAGAGAGAACATAAAAACGAGCAGTGCCGTAAAACTACCAAGCAGACTAAACTCACTGGATGTGAATCCAAAAATAGAATTGAAGAAAAGATTAACAAATGGTATCGTCAAACCAGCACCGATGGATATAAGGATCAATGGAGATATTGCTTTGAATATCAGTTTCCAGTTGTATGTTTTATGCAGTGCAAAAATATCAACTTTTTGCCCGTCTTCCTCAAGATCTTCTTCATTTATTTTTAGAGCAAATACAATGGCACCCATTCCAATAAATGTTATGATCCACAATATCCCCTGCTCATTGAATGATATCGTCCAATTAGATATATTAAGAAATGATACCCAGTCCAGTCCACTGATTATCAGACCTGAAAATATCGTTGCCAGGGACCATGTTGCCGCACTAAGAGACAACGCTTCAGTACTGTTTTCGGAGGTTGTATTACGGATTATAAATGGCAAAGAACATACTCTCATAAGCATCATGCCTACGCCCCAACATAAAAATGATAGCTGTATCATGGGCACGATCGAAAAATGAATTGATTCTATTATCATTGCGCTTGTAACAGGTACAATGATAGCCGCTGACTTAAAAAAAGGTTTTAATCTTTTTCCTCTTATGTAAATACCAAGTGGCAATGCAAATGCCAGTGCACCTATAAACCTTAGCGAATTGAATGAGGCGATCTCAGGATCTGTGAATCCCTGCTTCCTGAGGTAGATATTTAGAATCAATATAAAAGCCACATGAATCAGACTCAGGTTGAATTCCAATAGGAAAAGAAGATGGATATTCCTGGGAAGGTCTCTATAACTGCGAAGGATATTTGATAGCATCTGTTGCCTTTAAAGAATGAATTGATAGATCCTAGAAAAGATCTATTTTGAAAAGTTACAGAGCTAAATAGATTTAGATCTATTTTGCAAGGGCACCCATTGGGTCCCAAGGTTCCAAGCGGACTGCCTCTTCTTTCATGAATAGCTCTAAAAGATCATCTGGTAGACAACTTTTATGTACAACAACCTCATAATTATACTCATCAAACCATTTATCTGTCATTATATGATAGCCCTTATCACCACCTTTATTGCCCCAGCTGTTTTCCACTCTCCATTTGATAGGCTCATTCTTCGAATTAAGGTCTACTCCTGTGAATAACATAGCGTGCGTCATCTGACTATCCCCATATTCCAGCCTTGCTGCTTTATCCATACCAAATTCCAGATCATAGAATGAATCGTAATCAAATAGATCTATATCCATAACACCAAGATCTCGATTAAAATGTTTGCTCACATCGCATCCAAACCAGACAGGTTCATCGTTTTGCAAAGATCTGATAGTAGCTTCTTTCATTTTGTGACTTTCTACATTCAGGTATCTAATTGGATGTCCTTCAGCGACATTGCCAAGATAATCTACTGTATAGACCTTATTGTATTCTTTATCAGACATGGGGCAATTAATGAGACATACATACTCATCTAATTCCAAGCCAACATGCTCTTCATAGAATGATGTTGGTGTAAGCCCTTCAAATCTTAAAAAATTCTTTTTCTTATCACGGGTCTGCCAATTAAATGAATTTGGTGGAGTACC
>NHCZ02000054.1 GCA_002167345.2 bacterium TMED46
CAACAAGACCAGAACCAACAAGACCAGAACCAACAAGACCAGAACCAACAAGACCAGAACCAACAAGACCAGAACCAACAAGACCAGAACCAACANGACCAGAANCAACAAGACCAGAACCANCAAGANCAGANCCAGNANGATCAGAGCCAGAAAGATCAAGACCAACAANCTCAGGATAAGAAAAACAATAGAGATGATAAAACCGACGAACAAATTCAGGCTGAAGCAATCTTGAACGCACTAAAAGATCAGGAAAAAATCAATCAGAAGCGCCAGATAAAAAAAGCAAGTTCGCGTAAAATGGAAAAAGATTGGTGAGAGCTTTAATCATATTCCTGATGGGTGTTTCATTTACTCTTNCTCAGTCCGTGCAAATTTCTGTGGATCGAAACAAATTACAAGANGGAGANCTCTTNACCTTAACAATNGAGGTAACTGGAGGAGAAGACTTTGCAAAAGTAGGTTTGGAACCTTTGGAAAAGGACTTCGATATTATAAGTGGCCCTTCCCAGCAAACTAATATTCAATGGTTAAATGGTAGAATGACAAGTACTAAATCACTAACATGGACCTTATCTCCAACTAGAAGTGGGAAATTCTCAATACCGCCATTAAAGGGTACGGTGGGCAGCAAATCNTTTGAAGGAAAATCTATACCTATACAGGTTNTGAAATCGGTTGATGAACAAAATAACCAAGTATTTATCCTGGCAGATCTAGATAAAGATAAAGTACGATTNGGCGAGCAAATAACATTAACATACAAACTTTATAAAAATCCCAAGATAGATATAGCNGGCATAGATCAATTTAAAATGCCTGATTTTAAAGGATTTTGGGTAGAAGAAATATTTACGCCTCAACAGCTAAAATTTCAGGCACAGAAGGAAACCATAAATGGTGTAAAATATCAAGTCGCCAACCTTGGTCAAAGAGCTCTTTTCCCCATGCCATCAGACCAACATACTGTTCCTTCAATNGCTTTGCAAATNCAACTAGAGGTGAAAAAGAAAAAGCGAAGAAAAGATCCATTTTTTGATCCATTNTTTAATTCTTTCTTCTCAGAAACTAAAACAAAGATTTTAAGGTCAAAGGAAAAATCGATTAGTATTGAATCATTTCCTGAACCACGTCCCTTTGATTTCACCGGAGCAGTCGGTGATTTTCAAATTAATGCAAATACTGATCGTACTGATGCTAAGGTAAATGAAGGACTGACATTTACCATATCTCTAAAAGGAACAGGAAACATTGGTCTTTTTTCTTTACCCAATATAAAATTTCCAGATGGTGTTGAGGTATTTCCCCCAACTGATAGTTTTGAGAAGGATGGGTTTAGAAANAAACTTACCGGTATACAAAAATGGGAATATATATTAATTCCAAGGCAAGCAGGAATCATTGTGTTTCCAAGGGTGCAAATGTCATACTTTGATTCNAAAAATAATACTTGGAAACGAACAAGTACTGACCCNATTGAAATATCAATTTCTCCTGATAAATCTATTAATCCAACGAATGGAGGTCTGACAAAGCGCGAGGTAGAATTGCTTGGTCAAGATATTAGATTTATTCATACTGATAATCAAATATTTCTAAGTAATAGCAAAAGGAGAATNAATACNATTTTTCTNGTCTATTTATGTGCAGTAATAGTCTTTATTTTNCCACTATCCCTTTCTCGATTTATGGGGTATCGTTTAGCCACAGCAGATAGTCGNCAGGNACGAGGAGCATTACGTAAAAGTATTAAATCTTTAAAAAATGCAACTAACGACCCTTTTGAAGCAGCAAGCAAAGCGTTCTATACATACCTAAAAGATAAATTTACTCTGCCAGGTGATAACCTTGATCCAGCAGAAGTAAGATTAATATTGAATGATAAACTGGACAAAGAAATAATTGATNATATCATAGANANNTTAATGATTTGTGATGCAGGNAAATANTCTCCTNANGCTATNGAAAAACAAAATACAATAAAAGAAGATATGCTAAATATGATTAAACAGGTTGATAAAAAGTTAAAATGAAAAAATACATTTTGAGTATAATGATATTTTCATTTGGAATATCGGATGTAGCTAATGATTTATTTATCCAAGGTAATCAGTTTATTTTNGATGAAAAATATATTGATGCNGTANAATCTTTTGAATCNATNTTAGAACTTGGATACGAAAATAGTGATATCTATTATAATCTTGGTAATGCTTATTATCGTATGCANCATATTGGACAAGCAATATGGGCTTATTCTAATGCTCTNTATCTNGACCCAAGGAATGAAGATGCTATGCATAATTTATCTTTGGCTAATGCTCGTATGGTTGACCGTATTGAACTTCCNACTTCTTTTTTTATTTTANAGATATATAGACAAATCAAATCGTATCTTACTCTTAGTGAGTGGTTTTTATTTGGCGGACTAACATTGCTTGCTCAGGCTTTCTTCATTCTAGGTATGCAGATTCAAATTATTAGGGGAAGTCTAGCTCAAAAATTTCTAAATCTTTTTTTAATATTNACTTTTGTAATTCATCTGATTGCATTGGATAAATATTTTCAAGAAAAAAGAACTAATACTGCAGTTGTTATTGGAAATGGTGTAGATGCATATTCTGGACCATCCTATGGTAATAAAACTATTCTTTTCAGGATTAATGAAGGAAGTATAGCTGATGTCTCTAATAAACAAAATGATTGGACTGAGATTATCCTTATCGATGGCAAGAAAGGATGGGTNNTCAATGAAGCCATACGTGAAATGAGATGAAAAATATAGTACTTTTATTGATNCTCAACGCTTTGTTGTTTTCTCAAGATTCCCTTTATTGGTTTGATATGAGTAAGGTACGGGATCCAATTCCACCAACGCCCAGAGTGCTTGATAAAGTTTTTGGGACATCTCAATTGAATGTGCTTGATTCAATCAAAAATGCGCGTGTTTCAACTAGAGAGGGATTTAGATTGCAAATTTATGAAGCGTCTGCCGCAGANCAGGCAAATAAAATATTAAACAAATATGAAAAAGCATTATCAGATTCGCTTTATATAATCTTTGAAGCTCCTNTGTATAAAATTCGTTATGGTAATTTTATTACCAAGTCAGAAGCAGAAGCCGCGAAAAATGCATTAAAGAAAAAAGGATATAAAAATATCTGGATTGTGAAAAGTAGAATAGAACAAANTATTTTCTTAGGGGATAAACACAATAAATAATTGGNAAAGATTCTGGTATCTTTTCCATCAACCATAGAANTCAAATATGGCAGGACATAGTAAATGGGCAAACATTCGTCACCGTAAGGGTGCTCAGGATCAAAAACGAGGGAAGATTTTTACTAAAATAATCAAAGAGATTACTATCTCTGCTCGACTTGCTGGTGGTGATGTATCNTCTAATCCAAGGCTTAGAAAGGCTATATCAAATGCGAAATCAAATAATATGCCTAATGATAAAATTGAAAGAGCTATTAAAAAAGGTACTGGTGAATTAGATGGGGTGATTTATGAAGAAATTACTTANGAGGGNTATGGTCCAGGTGGTGTNGCTATAATTATGGATGTGATAACTGATAACAAGAATAGATCTGTTGCTGACATTAGACATATTCTTACTAAGTATAAGGGNAACCTCGGAGAAAGTGGTAGTGTATCATGGATATTTGAAAAAAAGGGTCAAATTATTTTATCGAGCAAATTAAATGACGAAAATATTTTATTTGAATCTGCGCTAGAAGCAGGTGCTGAAGATTTTGAAACCGATGATGATATTTTTATTATATCTACNGCACCTGAATCCTTAATGCAAATTAGAGATACATTGGAAAGTAAAGGATATGATATCAGTTCAGCAGAAATAGAAATGGTTCCAAAAACATTCCAGAAGCTTGTGGGGAAAGAATCTGANATAGCNTCAGAATTATTGAATGTCCTTGAAGATAATGATGACGTAAACAAACTTTATTCAAATTTCTATTTTGATTAAAGATAATTATCATAGGCAATAATATTGCGAGTGCTAAGTATAGACCCGGGACTTGGAATTACAGGATTTAGTATTTTAGATTCTAGAAAAAATCAAACACGACTTTCAGCGTATGGTACAATTAAACCAAAACCAAAAGATAGTCTTCCNAAAAGATTAAATTATCTATTTGGAGAGGTTAATAAAATTCTAGATAAATTCTTACCAGATGTATTGGCAGTTGAAGATGCTTTTTATAGCAAAAACGTTAAATCTGCAATGATTTTAGGACAAGCAAGAGGTTCAATCATTTTAGCAGCGGCACAAGCAAATATACCAGTATTTGAATTTGCACCTAGAAAAGTAAAGATGTCAGTTTGTGGAAATGGTGCAGCATCAAAAGAGCAGGTTTNTTATATGGTCACAAAAATTTTAAAATTANAAAAACCTCCAAAGCCTCTTGATGTTTCAGATGCTATGGCGGTAGGTATTTGTTATATAAACCAGGCAAAATTTTTATGATAGATGAANTAAAAGGAATCNTAGAGAAAAAATCCACGACACATGCTGTCATATTTGTTGGTGGANTTGGTTTTNAGCTTAAAATGTCCATTAATGGACTTGAGTCNTTGCCCNCCAAAGGAAATGAAGTCAATGTTCTTACATACTTATATGTAAGGGAAGATAAACTAGATTTATATGGCTTCATAGATTCAATAGAGCGGAATACTTTCAATATGCTAATTACAATAAGTGGTATTGGTCCAAAACTTGCTTTAACTATATTATCTGGCATAAACCCAAAACNACTTAAAGAAANNGTGATTTCTGGTGATTTAGCTGCACTCACTAGCGTCCCTGGAGTGGGTTCAAAGACTGCTAAGAGAATAATCATTGAGCTTAAGGAAAAATTTATTAAATCGGATGACACATCTCTTGGCTTTGATGAGATGAAAGTCCATGGTTCTGAATTATTTAATGATGTTTTAAATGCACTTGTCTCGTTAGGTTTTAAGCAGAACCGCGCAAAAGAAGCATGTAGTAACTTGGAAGAAAAAGGTCAGATGGATGGTGAAATAGAGGTTGTCATTAAAAAAGCCTTAAAACTTTTGATGTCTTAATGAAACTAAATAATAAATTAAACAAATTAGGAACAGAAACTGCATTTGCTGTCTCTGCTGAAGCAAAATCTTGGGCTAAAAAAGGCCATAAAGTATTCCCATTCCATTTAGGTGATATCAATCTAAAGACGCCTAAAAATATTCGTGAAGCAACCACAAAATTTTTAAATGATAATAAAAATGGATATTGCCAACCAGAAGGAATTACAGAATTACGAGATGCTCTTTCACATGATGTAGGTTCCAAGAGGGGAGTTGATTATAATATCGACAATGTAGTTATTCAACCAGGTGGAAAACCAACTATATGGAAATTNCTTGCAACTATCTTGAATGATGGTGATGAAGTATTATACCCAAACCCTGGATATCCCATATATGAATCACAAATTAGTTATCAGGGTGGGGTTCCCATTCCATACAGCTATTCTGAGACGAAATCTGGATTTGCGATTGATATTGGAAAGTTAAGATCCTCTATTACAAATAAAACCACTGCATTAATTTATAATAATTATCAAAACCCTCTAGGTGCTGCCTCCAGTAAAAGTGAAATGGAAGAGTTGGCAAATATTGCAATTCAAAATGACCTTTGGGTTTTAAGCGACGATGCTTACTATGAAATAAGGTATACAGATGAACCACCGCTATCAATTGTTAACATTCCTGGAATGAAAGAAAGAACCATAATTTTATATACATTCTCTAAAAGATTTGCAATGACTGGCTGGCGTGTTGGTGCATCAATAGGACCNAAAAGAATAATAGAGCAAATTGCAAGATTTAACATAAATGATGAGTCCTGTACAAATCATTTTATTCAACATGCCTTAGCAGAGACGCTTCAAGATTCAGACTTTAATTCAGCATTAATACTAAATGAATTAAAAAAAAGGAGGGACATCTGTCTTACCATCCTTAACTCTATTAATGGNNTAAATCTACCCAAGCCAGAAAGCACTTTCTACTTATTCTTAAATGTAACAAGTATTATGTNAGATAAGGGCTATGATAATCTAGATGAATTTAGAGTTNAAGCTCTAAAAGCCACTGGAGTCTCATTTTGTACTCGTCATCATTTTGGAACNTCCTTAAAAGAAGAGACNAAAAAATACATAAGATTAGCATATTCAGGTATAGAGCAAAATGATATTAANGCAGGTTTGACACATTTTAAAAATTGGATTGAAGGAGAGTGAGTTGGCATTAAAGACAAAGCTCTATGACACGCATGTCTCACTTAANGGACATTTAGTACCTTTTGGTGGTTATCTGCTTCCTACACACTACTCGAGTATCAAAAACGAACATGAATTAGTTCGTTCTAAAGCGGGTTTATTTGATGTGAGNCACATGGGTGAATTNATTATTTCAGGNAATGATGCATTTTCTTTTCTTCAAAAAGTCACANTTAATGATTNAGAACTTTTAAAGGTTGGACAGGCGCAATATTCTGCAATGTGTTTTGAGGATGGTGGAATTGTTGATGACTTAATTGTTTACAGACAAGAAGATTACTTTATGATGGTTGTCAATGCAGCAAATCGAAAAAAGAATTTAAATTGGCTGAAAAAGAATTGTGAATATAATGTTACCTTAAAAGATATAAGTGATGAAATGGGCCTTCTTGCAATACAAGGGCCAAGGTCAAAAGATATACTTCAATCATTAACTGATTCTAATCTGAACTCAATAGAATTTTATAATTTCATCAATGGTAAAATAACTGGCCATCATGCTGTCATTTCAAGGACTGGATATACAGGTGAACTTGGGTATGAGATTTATGTAAGCTCCGATAATATTAATCATGTCTGGAATCGTATTATGGATGCTGGTTCGGAACATGGTTTAGGGCCAGCGGGTCTGGGTTGCAGAGACACATTGAGATTGGAAATGAAGTACCCTCTTTACGGTAATGATATTAATGAAACAACAAATCCGATTGAAGCGGGCCTAGGGTGGATAACTAGATTGGGTAAAAATGACTTTATCGGAAAAAGTGCCTTAATTGAAAAAAAGAAGAAAGTTAATCGGCGATTGGTATGTATAGAAATGACTGAGAGAGCAATACCAAGAAATGGTTGTCAGATATATAATGATAATGAATTAGTTGGTACCATCACAAGTGGAACAATGAGCCCCTCACTTGGCAGGGGTATTGGATTGGGTTATGTAAATATTCCTTTTACTGAAGCAGGCGTAGAATTACAGATTGATATTAGAGGAAATAGGAAGGGTTGTGTGATTATTAAACCCCCATTCTATAAAAAAGGTTCCTTGTTAGATTAATCTATTTGATATACCAGTAATTATGTTTTTCATGTAGGACTTTCCTTTTCTATAATCGAACAAAAAATCGTATAATCTGTATCATTAATCCACATATCATAATTACAATTCATGGACAATGAACGTCGTTTAGAAATCCTCGGTATCCTAATAATTGCTCTTTCCGTACTTATTTTAGTCAGTTTAACAGGATATAACCCTAATGAGGAACCATCTATTGTCTTTTTTAAGGACAATAAAGTAGAAAATCCAATGGGTCCTTTTGGAGTGCTGACTTCCCACCTATTTACTAAATTGGGTTTTGGTTATGCTTCCATCATAATTCCAATAATTGGCCTTTTCTGGGGGTGGTTTTTATTTGCTAAAAAAGATTTAAAAGAACTGATACGTGGCTCTCTTTATGCACTGGGCTCTATGTTTCTTATTTCAATTACAATAGGTGTAATAAGTATTAAGCTTTTAGGAGAGGATGCATCTGATAGATGGTCTAATTCAGGTATGATTGGTGGTGCTGTAGGGCAATTTCTACTTGATTGGCTTTTTAATTGGGGAACTTTATTAATAATTATATCAAGTTATCTAATGTTAATTCGTGGATACTTTAATCTTGATTTTTATGGACCTTTTGCTCTTGCAAAAGAAAAGTGGGGTATATGGAGACAAAAATCACTAAATAGGAAAAGTCAAAAAGAAAAAGACGAAGTAAAACGTAAGCATACCCAGGAGCTCAAGGCAAAAATAGATTCCCAGAATGAAATGGGACAACAAGAAGAAAAAATAGATAATATAGAAGATGGCTCCACTAAATCTGAAGCAATTCCGCATACTGATACCTCTGAAGACCTTAATGAAGCTGAAGTTGATTTGAATCTTAAAGATTCTAAAAAATCAAATGATGTAATTAAGGATGATGTAGTGGAGAATACTTTAGATACGGAAGAGCCCTATGAAGAAATAAAGAAAGATAATAAAGATGAAAACTCTATTAGTAAAGAATTAAATATTGAAGAGATTGTTGAAACTGAGGAAGTCGATATCGATGAAGTTATTGAAAGAAAAAAACCAAGACGTAAATACCAGTTGCCTTCCTCGGAACTCTTAGATAATCCTGTAAACATATCAGATAATCTTAGCCGCGATGAATTAGTAGAACGGGCCAATTATTTAACTCAATCGATGGCTACTTTTGGTGTGGAGGGTAAGGTCGTTAATGTGCATCCTGGACCCATCATTACCTTATTTGAAGTTGAGCCAGCCGAGGGTGTAAGGGTGAATAAATTTGTTCAATTATCAGATGACTTAGCAAGAGTAATGGAAGCAAGTAGTGTTAGGGTGATTGCACCAATTCCAGGTAAATCATCGGTTGGAATTGAAATTCCAAATGTCAATCCAGCTACAGTTTATTTTAAATCAGTAGTAAATAGCCCAGAATTTGTAGAGGCAGAATCTCTTTTAACACTTGCAATAGGAAAGACTACTTCTGGTGAGATTAGTACATTGAATCTATCCAAAATGCCTCACTTACTAATTGCGGGAACCACAGGCTCTGGAAAATCAGTTTGTATTAATACCATTATTTGTTCAATCTTATATAGTGCAACTCCAGACGAAGTAAAATTTGTAATGATAGATCCAAAAAAGGTCGAAATGACCTTATATAAACAACTGGAAGGATATCATTTATTAAAGATGGAAGATATCTCTGAGCCAATAGTAACATCTGTGGATAATGCAATACTATCTCTAAGGGCATTAGAGAAGGAAATGGATAGGCGTTATAATGTACTTGCTGATGCGGTAGTTAGAAACATAAGTGAGTACAATGAGAAAATGAAAAACTCAAATGAAACAATTATGCCATATATCGTATTAGTTGTTGATGAACTTGCAGATTTGATGATGCTATCTGCAAAAGATGTCGAAGCTCCTATTGCCCGCTTAGCTCAACTTGCCCGTGCAGTAGGTATACATTTAGTTATCGCAACTCAGCGTCCATCTGTCGATGTGATTACCGGGGTCATTAAAGCTAATTTTCCATCACGGATTGCATTTCAAGTCGCAAGTAAGATTGATTCAAGAACGATTATAGATCAACCTGGCGCTGATAAATTAATTGGACGAGGTGATATGCTGCATCTTGGAACTGGAAGTTCAGATGTCTATAGAATGCATAATGCATTCTTGTCCCTAGAGGAAATTGAAGCAGTCATGAGACATGTTTCAGAGCAACCAAAACCTGATGAGCTAATTCTTCCGTCAGTCAGAGAAGCTCAAGTTTCAGAATTTGGCGTAGATGGAAGCGATAGTGGTACTGATCAACTTTTTAATGAAGCGGTTTCACTAGTGGTTACTCACCAACAAGGGTCTATATCTCTTTTGCAGCGAAGACTAAAAATTGGCTACTCGAGAGCAGCAAGATTAATAGATGAAATGGAGCAAAAAGGAGTTGTTGGACCGTTTACAGGTAGTAAGGCGAGGGAAGTACTAGTTGATGAAACTTATCTGGAAATGATACGGGATTCATGATCAGTGAAAAAACCATTTATTATGTTCATTCTGATCCAATCATTATGGTCCCAGAATAACGCTTATAAAAAATTTCAAGCATATATGAATATTTCTGGTGGTCGTACTCTGAGTATCCACTTTTACCAAGAGCAATCAGGCAGGTATTTTGAATCAACTGGTTTTTTATACTATCATGATGCAGTGGATTATGTCTTTGATGAACAAAAACAGCGGGTTATCTATAAGGATGGTTTGATTACAACCATAAATAAAACTACAGAGCAAATCATTTACGATAATAATATTGAAAATGATATATCAGTTCTTGACATTTTATCTGGAAAAGAGGACAGAATAAGAATTGAAGAATCAATCCTTGAAAAAAACGGTTCTAAGATACCATTTCTTATAAGCGATTGGGATATGAAAGGTTACTTATTGGTCACTCCAGGTAGTGGTGAACCTAGGATGATAACGGTAGAGTCTTCAGATGATATGAAGATTATAATAAAAATACTTTCATCAGAACTAGGGCAACATAAACAAATTCCATCATTAGATACAGCTGGATATGAGATAATAGATCTGCGTGAATAAATACTCTAAATTATTTCTAGCTACTCTGTTAAGTATTATTGGTCTTTTCTTTGCGTTCAAAGGAGAAAACTTAGATGAGTTGTCTTACCATATGGTGCGTGTAGATATTACTGGAATAACACTAGCAAGTATTCTTTTGATTCTAAGCTGTTTTGTAAGAGCATTTCGTTGGCAACTATTATTGCGACCATTTGACCATATAACATTTAGTCAAGTTTTTGGTGCTACAATGGTTGGTTATTTTGGTAATGGTGTCCTTGCCTTCAGGTTAGGTGAGTTACTCAAAGCATATTCTGTAACTAAGAATAATAAAAAAATAAATCTTATGCAGTCATTTGGTACTGTCATTATCGAAAGAATATTAGACGTTGGCGCTGTTATTGCAATTTTTGCTCTGTTGATTCCTTGGTTTCCATTTGATGATAAATACATCAAATATGGTGCTTTTGGTTTTACAGGAATCACTTTAATAATTATTTTTTCCCTTTACTTAGCAATTAAATATTCTTGGATAAATAAAATAAAAGGATATAAAATTTTTAAATCAAAGCATGGCCAAAAACTACTATTGTCTTTTGATAGTTTATTTGAAGGGCTTACGATTCTCAATCGGACAGATAGTTCATTGCAAATAATATCTTCAAGTATAGTCTTATGGTCAATATATTTTATTGAAACGATTATTTTAATCAAAGCGTGTGGTCTTGACCTGGGAGTGATCGATGCAGGAATCATATTATTTCTAGGTAGCATTGCTATTGGTATCCCTGCGCTACCTGGCTCAGCAGGAACCTATGATGCCGGAATAAAATATAGTCTAATAATAGTATTTGGTATTGCTAGTGAAAGGGCATTGAATTACGCAATTATTTCTCATGCTGTTGCATATTTTCCACTATTAATAATTGGGTTTTTCTACTTTCTTATTGGTAATGTCAGCTTGACTGAAATAAAGCGAATAGAGAGTGTGAAATGAAGAGCTATGATTGCATCTTTTTAGATCGTGATGGTACATTAAATCCAGACCCCGGATATATATCATCAATAAATGATTTTATGTTTTTTGATTTTACACTTTCTGCTCTATCAAAAATATCCAGTTCAGGAAATCAATTTTGTATTATAACGAACCAATCTGGAGTAAGTAGAGGCTTGATTAAGAATCAAGACTTGGAAGCCATAAACATTTATATTAAAAATGAATTCAAAGATAATGGAATACCTCTTTTAGATATTTATTTTTGCACTGATCACCCAGACCAGGCTACTGATAGACGAAAACCAGGTCCTGGTATGTTTTTAGAAGCTGAATTAGAGCATAGCCTTTCTCTAATGGATTGTTTAATGGTCGGGGATTCTATTGATGATATTAGAGCAGGAGAAATGCTATGTATGGATACAATGTTAGTCCTTACGGGTTGTGGGCAACAGACCTTGGATGATTTGCAAGAATATGAAATGCCAACTTATGTGGTTGAAGATTTAGCTCAAGGGGCAAAAAAATTATGTCCTTAAAAGTGGGGGTGCTTATGGGAGGTCCTAGTGAGGAACGAGAAGTTTCCCTTTCTACTGGTATGGCAGTTATCGATGCTTGCCAAAAAATTGGATATAAGCCAACCAAAATTACTTTTAACCAAGATTATAAATCTTATTTACCAAAAATGAAAAAACAAGATATTATTTTTAATGCATTGCATGGAGGCATTGGAGAGAATGGAGAAATTCAAATTTGGATGGATAACAATCAAATTAAATATACAGGTTCAGATTCATTTTCATCTGCATTATGTATGAATAAAGCAAAAAGTAAAAAGATTGCATTAGATAATGGTGTTAACACTGCGAAATGGCAACTTATAAATCATAAAGATGAAATAATAAAAATGGAAATGCCATATGTAATTAAGCCAAATGAACAAGGTAGTACTTTTGGATTATCCATTGTGCTTGATGAACAAGAAATAATTCCTGCAATAGAAAAAGCATTTCAATATGGAGATAAGGTTTTAATTGAACAATATATTCAAGGAAGAGAATTGACAATCCCAATTATCGGCAAAAAATCTTTTCCAATTTTAGAAATAAAACCATCTCATAAATTATATGATTACGAGTGTAAATACACATTTGGAATGAGTGAATATATATGTCCAGCAATAATAGAAAATAATATTAGAGATAGAATTAGGGAGAATACAGAATTACTATTCAATTTATTTGGATGCAATGTTTATGGTAGGGCTGATTTTATACTTGACAATAGTGGTGAACCATTTTTCCTAGAAATGAATACATTGCCTGGAATGACATCTACTAGTTTAGTGCCTAAATCTGCAGATGCTAATGGGGTTTCCTTTGAGGGTTTAATAAAAAGAATTTTAACGCTGAGCATCTAAATGGAATTACGCTTATACAATACATTTTCAAGAAAAAAAGAAAATTTTAAGCCAATTAAAGATAATCAAGTAGGGTTATATACATGTGGTCCAACAGTGTATGATTTTTCACATATAGGAAATTTCCGAACGTTTATTTTTGAAGATTTATTAAAACGATGGTTGGTGCACCTTGGTTATAAAGTTAACCATATCATGAATATCACAGATTTAGATGATAAAACGATTAAAAAAGCGAAGGAAGAAGGCGTCGATTTAAAAGAATTAACTGATCGTTATACATCGCATTTTATGGAAGATTTAAAATGGTTGAAGATCCTCCCTGCAGATAATTATCCAAGAGCAACAGAGTACATAGATAGGATGATAGATATGATTCAAACTCTGTTAGATAAAAATTATGCATATAAAGAAAATGACGGTTCAGTTTATTTTAATATCAGCTCCTTCAAGAAATATGGTAATCTTGCAAAATTAGATTTGAAAGGTCAAAAAAGAACCAAAAGAATAAATGATGATGAATACGATAAGGATTCACCTCAAGATTTTGCTCTTTGGAAAGGATGGAAGGAAGCAGATGGCGATAATGTTTGGAAAGCTCCATGGGGTAAAGGTCGTCCAGGTTGGCATGTAGAGTGCTCAGTAATGAGTATTGATACGTTAGGAGAAAACTTTGATATACACTGTGGAGGTGTAGACAATATATTTCCACATCATGAAAACGAGATTGCGCAATCTGAATGTTCCACAGGAAAACCATTTGTAAATTATTGGTTACACTCAGAATTCTTAATGGTTGATGGCGGTAAAATGAGTAAATCCTTAGGTAATTATTATAAGATTGAAGACTTGAAAAACATGAACTTCAGCGCAGAATCGATTCGGTACCAATTATTATCAGGCCACTATAGAACAAAAATTTTATTTTCATTTAACAAAAAGCATGAAAGTGATAAAATTATTAGGCGTTTAACAGATTTTTACTTATTGCTTTACGAGAATAAGCCAATTAAATCATTGGGTAAATCATTACCTGGGACTTATCTTGAATTTAAAAAAGCAATGAATGATGATTTGAACACTCCTCGTGCACTTGGAATATTTTTTGATTGGATGAAGACCGAATCGAAGAAGATAAAAGATAATTTGTCTAATACCGAGGAAATATCATCTGCTTGGAATTTTTTAAAGGTTTTTAATTCTATTTTTGATTTCATAGAATTAAATCGACAAGAAGTGCCAGAGAATATCGCAGCAATGTTGGAAATTCGTAAGGAAGCTCGAAGAAATAAAGATTGGGCTTACTCAGATCAGATTAGGGAATCCATCTTCAATGAGGGTTGGTTGGTTGAAGATACGCCAGATGGCCAAAAGCTAAAAAAAGCCTAGCTAGCAATATCTATGCCACAAAATAAGAAAAATATTATTCTATAAATAATTTATTGTTATAAATTATATTGTATAGCTAAATTGCGAGGCTGTGCACCTAGGTATGATATCTTCGTAGAAAGAAGATTAATTAAATAAATAAAATAATCTAAGGTAAGATTTTTCATTTTTTTTAAATGCCACCGTAGCTCAGTTGGTAGAGCAACTGATTTGTAATCAGTCGGTCGGAGGTTCGAGTCCTCTCGGTGGCTCTAAGATAATTGTTTTTTGAAAATGAAGTTTTCGGGGGAGATGCCCGAGCGGCCAAAGGGAGCAGACTGTAAATCTGCCGGCGTATGCCTTCGGAGGTTCGAATCCTTCTCTCCCC
>NHCZ02000055.1 GCA_002167345.2 bacterium TMED46
ATTTCGGTTTCTTTTGCAAGTTTAAGTAAGGTATTGTGAGGATTTTCTAATGCGCTTTCATCAAAATTTTTCTCAATTACTGAAAGAATTTCCTGGCCAGAATTATATACAATATTAAGATCTGCTATAGGTGCCTCAATGGACTCATCCTCACAATCTTCCATAAGCATTTCACTATAACCAAGAATTGCATTAATTGGGTTTTTTAAATTATGCCGTGCCTTACCAAGATAGGCTTCTTTTGTCCTTTTATCCATTACTTTAGATAACGGGCTATAAACCTATGCAAGAAATTCCTTTATCTTACTTAAGAGTCTTTTGAATTCAATTGGCTTTGTATCATATTCATCTGCGCCAGCTTCCAGTGCCTTTTCACGGTCACCTGCCATTGCATGTGCAGTTAGAACTATAATTGGAATCCTTTTTGTTTCTTCATCACCTTTAATTGTGGTAGTAGCTTGCCAGCCATCCATTACAGGCAGACTTAGGTCCATAAGAATAAGATCAGGGCTTTCACTTTTTGACATATTAACACCCTTCTGACCATCTTCGGCCATAACCACATCAAAACCTTTTCTTTCTAATCTTCTTGAAAGCATATCGCGATTCATTTCATTATCTTCAACTATAAGAATTTTTGCCATAGTTAATTACCCCTCTGTAATCATTTTTATTCGTTCACCAACTTCATTTAAAAGTTCTTTTTTAGTGTAGGAACCTTTTTGCATGATAGCTTCAACATTCCCTTTCAATCTTGCATGATCTTCTTTAGTAAGATCTTTTGCAGTTATAATAACAACAGGAATATTCAACCATTCTTTATTTTCTCTTAAACGTTCTGCGAATTCGAAACCATCCATTTCTGGCATCATTAAATCCAATAAAATCAAACCGGGTTTAGAAGAACGAATTTTTTCTAAGGCCTCTTTCCCATTTACGGCAGTTCTGACCTTAATTTCGTTTGTTTCCAAACTCTTTTGGAGCATATCTCTGGTTATTTCATCATCTTCAACAATGAGAACTGATTGTGAATCAGATTCTATTTGATGTTTTTTTAGGATATTTGATAATTCATCCCAATTTACAGGTTTTGTTAAATAATCAGTTGCACCAAGTGAATATCCTATATCTGGTTCATCTGCAATAGTCAGCATGATCACAGGAATATTTTTCGTACGTTCATTTGCTTGTAATGCTGCTAAGACCTCCCATCCATCCATCTCTGGCATCATTACATCGAGCGTAATAGCATCGGGCATGAACTCAGCAGCAAGTTTTAACCCATCCTCTCCCGTTTTGGCCTGTAAAATTGTAAAATCTTGCTTTTCTAAGAATTTTCTCATCATATCTTGAGCATTATCATCGTCATCAATAACCAATATTGTATATCCAGCATCTTTGGAGACTTCCTCTTTAAGATCAACTCCCTCTTTTGATTTATCTATAACAACGAGTGGTAATGTGACTACGAAGATTGTGCCCTTCCCTTCCTCAGATTTTATTTCAATGCACCCTCCCATCATTTCAGCAAACATCTTTGTAATGGTAAGTCCTAATCCTGTACCTCCAAATTTTCTTGTAGTCTTTTCATCAGCTTGAGTGAATGGCTTGAATACTTTTTCCACTTGCTCAGAATTCATACCTATGCCTGAATCAGCAACGGTAAAATCAATGCCATTTTCAATTTTATCCGAGTTTGACACCTTAATTGATATATCACCTTCTTTGGTAAACTTTGCGGAGTTACTCAATAGATTAAGCAGTATCTGCCTTACTTTTGTTACATCAGCCTTCATCGTTTTTTCATTAGCCTGATAATCAATATTTAAGGAATTTTTATTTTTCTCTACCAAAGGCTTGATAGTCGATTCTATTTCACTAAGAACCTTTTCAAGTTCAAAGCTCTCTAAGTATAATTCCATTTTACCAGATTCAACCTTGGATAGGTCTAAAATATCATTTATGAGCCCTAGTAAATGCTTACCTGAATTATTTATTTTATCTAAATCAGGAATAAAATCTTCATTCTCATCTTCAGCGTCTTCTATCAGCATCTCGCTATAGCCTATAATTGCATTAAGTGGTGTTCTTAATTCATGACTCATATTCGCTAAAAATGTGCTTTTTGCTTCATTGGCAGCCTCCGCAGCTTTTTGTGATTCCAGCAATTCTGAATTCTTTCCTTCTAGCCGCTCTCGCGCTTCTCGATCCTTTTTTTGAGATTCTTCTTTAAGATGCAGAGCGAGTTTTCTTTGTTTCAGATATCGATTACTTGTATACCCAGAAAAAGAAAGTAAAACTGCAATAAATCCCCAAAAAGGGATAGCTGTTGATGGATTAATATACCAGGGGCCTATAACTGAGAATTTAACATTTTCTGGTTTTGAGGTGTTTAGATCTCTATCAATAGATTGAAACTCTAAAGAGTAGTTTCCAGTTTTCTTACCAATGTAATTAAATTTGTTGGTTTTTATTAATGTATCCTTCTCAATACCGTTGTGTTTTATTTTTAATTTATATTTTTGTTTTTCCTCAAGTGTATTAAAACTATTAGAATTTAATTGGAAAGTAATCCTATTGCCTCTTATGATGCTGTAATCGATCTCTGCGAGGTCATTTCCAGAAAATATTTTCTGTGGAGTAATCACTTCTTTTAAATAGACATTTGACAATTCTCGTTTTGGTACATATGTAGTTATTCCATTCCAGCTAGCCAACCAGACTTTATTTCCATTTGTGCCGTGAATTGCTGATATAGTATTATTAATCAGACCATCCCTGCTATCGAGACAATTCCAGACTTCCCCATCAAATATACATGCACCTCCATTAAAGGTTCCAACCCAGACCATATCAAAATCATCAATGTATATTGACCAAGTTTCTCCTGCGCCAACTCCATCCTCTACATCATAATGAGTGAATGATTCTCCATCATACTTTTGAACACCCGAACCATCTGTAGCTATCCAGTAATTATTTTTTGAATCAAAGCCTATATCCCATATCCTATCATCTACCAAACCATTTTCAGATGTTATGTTTTTAAAAGTCTTACCATCAAAAATTGACAATCCTGAACCATAGGTGCTGTAGACAATATTTCCATTTTTATCTATTGAAACATCCCCATTGGCTCGAGGCCTAACTAATCCATCGTCTTCATCATATGTAACGAAGGAATCTCCATTATAGCGAGTAAGTCCAGCTAATGTATTTAGCCAGACAACATCATTATCATCTATAGCCACTGAGACTACATAGTTATCAGGCAGTCCATCTGATTTTTTATATACTTTTTTTACTTTCCCATCTTTGTAAGTATTGAGACCATTTCTAGTGGCAATCCACATAGTACCATCTGATGAGAAATCAATTTCATTAACAAAGTTATTTGATAATCCATCATTTTGTGTCACAGTCTTTACAATTTGTTCATTATCTAACATTTGAAGACCTCTCCATCTCCAGGAAGCGATCCATAAATTATTATCATTATCAAATTGAATATCAGATACTGGTGCTCTTTGAAATCCATCCGATTTTGTGATATTTCTTAGTGAATTAGGGTCGTATATAACTACCCCGCTATTTCCTTGCCCAAAAAAGAATACTCCGTCTTTTGATTTTGCAATCGATGAGGATTCACTAAAATCTAAAGCGTCATCATTGTCCAGGTCTCCTATTACCCTGAAGTTTTCTCCATTAAATAAAGCCACTCCTCTATTTGTAGTAACCCATATTGAATTATTATTCTCAATGAGTATATCTAAAACATCGTTACTGGGCAGTCCATCCATAACTGTATAATTAGTAAAATTCTCTCCATCATAACAAAATAGGCCCCTTCTTTGATCTCCAAACCATATTTTACCATCTTCTCCTTTTTTGATTGATTTTATATGCATTTGGTAGTAGGAAGCTTGTGGTATATCAAAGTTTTTAAGGGCAGTACCATTATACAGTGTGAATGCTCCAAGCGGATTAGTGCCTCCAAGCCAAATATTTTTGCCATCAACTTCAATTGACAGTATTCCGCCGTTTCCTAGCCCATCAGAATAATTTAGGTTTTTAAATGTATTTCCATCATAAATACTCAATCCTCTCTCTGTTCCAAAAAGCATATTTCCATCTTTATCTTGATTAATTGCTCTTACAGAATTACCTACCAAGCCATCTTTGTGGTCAAGATAAGTGACTATGCCATTTTTCCACTTTACAACACCTAAATATTCATACCCGAGCCATATATTTCCATCTGCATCCTCAAATAATTGATTGATATAGGAATTTGGTAATCCATCTTTAAAATTATAACTTGTAACCGTTTGACCATCATAAATTGAAAATCCATTAAAAGTTGCTATATATAATAAGCCATCACTTCCTACTAAGAGGTCGTATACTCCATTACTTAACATCCCATCAAACAAGTTAATCCTTTTCCAGCTACCTCTAACCTGATGAGAAATCGTTATTTCTTCCCTTACCGTACTTTGTCCATCAAACTTGATAATTTTTCTACTACCATCAGCATTTGTTTTATAATGTTTTTTATCATCTGAAAAATATGCAAGATAATATGAACCGATATTGGGCCTTACAGTAAACTTCCCGTTCTCATCAGTAACAGCATTCCACTTTTTAAAATTTTCATTTGATTTAATTTTTTCTAGTACAATTCCTATTCCAGGGTGTGGAGAATCACCATCCAGCATAAAAACTCTACCTTCAAGTTTTGATTTATTATTGCATATTATATCATATTCTACCCTGCCACCTTCTTTACCAAATATTAATTTGCTATATCCTTTAACATCATTATTGGTGGCACTCAATTGATACTGAGAAGATTTTGGGTAAAAATAAAACTTATAAACTCCTTTATCATCAGTAGTTGTGTTGTGAAAAACACTATTATCCCATGCCGTAACATTTTTAAATGGTAGTGGATTGCCTTTAGAATCTTTTAACTTGCCTGTAATCTCAAATCGTTTTTCAGGAATAATGTTAAAAAAGAATCTATGGTAAAGGGCTTCAAGGTCAAGTCTATATTTATCCGGATATATTTTTAAGAGGACATTATTTAAACCTTTTTTTAGTGTAACCTCTGTTTCTTCCCTTTCATTACTAATTTTTTTTATAAATGTACCATTTATATAAATCTCAAAATTCCCTCGAGCCGAATTATTATCAAGTATAACTTGCTGCTTTGATCTCGAGTCAATTTGGGAAAATGCAAAAATTATATCACCCTTATCTAGCTCATTATATAGTTGATAATAATACTGTCCTCCAAACTTTATCTGGGACTGAATATTTTTTATTTCTAAATCTCTAATTTCACTTCCTGATGTAAAATAATTCATTGGGTCTTTTTCTATCTTTCCAACCAGTTCATATGCATCAGTATTTTGTTTAATAGGCCCCATAAAAAGCCAGTTAGAAACATCACCTTTATGTGCAGGGTTAATTGGTATTTGCATACCGCTAGAATAAATGGACGAGATTGTTAATATTAAGAGTGCCTTTTTATAATAATTTTTCATCATATTCTCTCTAATTAGGTTTAAGTACAAAATTTATTAACTTATTAGGTATATTTATCTTTTTAATGGTAATCATCCCATTAAAGTATTTATTTAATTTTGAATCCGAAGTAACCGATTCAACCAAAAGCTTCTCACTAGTATCAGTAACAACCTCAATTGTACCACGTGTCTTACCATTAAACTGAACCGCGATGGTAACCTTTTCCTCCATAATCAAATTCGAATCATAACTCGGCCACTCATCTGACACAACGGGATCAAAGCCCAGCAACTTATTTAATTCTTCTGTCACATGAGGTGCAAATGGATTTAATAATTTTAAAAAGTGATGTAATACATGGCTATCTAGCCTGTCAAGGTTAGTGATATGATTAGTAAATATCATCAATTGTGATACGGCAGTATTAAATCTTAGCTCATCAAGATCTTCCGTTACCTTTTTATTTGTCTGGTTTAAAAGTCTAATAGTTTTTTGATCTGCGCAATTTTCTTCAATCACTTTATTTTCATCATGAAACAAGCGCCATACTTTTTGGATGAATCTATAACAACCTTGGAGACCTTTTGTGCTCCATGGCTTTGATTTGTCTAAAGGCCCCATAAACATTTCATACAATCGAAAACTATCTGCACCATATTTCTTGACTACATCATCGGGATTAATAACATTTCCACGAGATTTACTCATTTTCTGCCCATCTTCACCCCTTATCATTCCTTGGTTATACAGTTTTCTAAAGGGCTCCTTAGTAGAAACTAAATCAAGGTCATAAAGAACATGATGCCAAAATCTCGAATATAAAAGATGTAAGACGGCATGTTCTACGCCACCAATGTATAGATCGACAGGCATCCAGTATGATTCTTTTTCATTATCCCATGGGAATTCATCATTATTGGGGTCGGTAAATCGTAAGAAATACCAACATGAACCTGCCCATTGAGGCATGGTATTGGTCTCTCTCCTACCTTCTTCAGTATCGACCCAATCCTTAATATTCGCGAGGGGTGATTCT
Source organism: bacterium TMED46 (assembly GCA_002167345.2). Taxonomy (GTDB): domain Bacteria; phylum Fidelibacterota; class Marinisomatia; order Marinisomatales; family UBA1611; genus CACEUX01. The sequence continues at coordinate 6,569 of NHCZ02000055.1, forward strand.
CCAGTCTGTGCAGGCTCATATTTTTCAACCTGTGGTAGGGTCAATGGAAGGTCAGATGTATTGAGTGGAACTATGGTACCATCATTTTTGTGAATGACAGGAATTGGCTCTCCCCAATACCTTTGTCTAGAAAATAACCAGTCTCTCAGTTTATATTGAACTTTGTCTTCTCCTTTGTTATTGTCCTTTAGCCACAATATTGTTTCTTTGATCGCACTTTTAACACTTTTACCATCAAGTTTTAGTCCAGCATCATTAGATGAGTTAACCATGACACCATTTTCATTATCCGTATATGCTTCTTTACCTACATTTCCGCCTGATACAACCTCTTGGATAGGAAGATTAAATTTAGTTGCAAACTCATGGTCCCTATCATCATGCCCAGGAACAGCCATTATAGCTCCTGTTCCATAGCTCATCAATACATAGTCTGCGATCCAAATTGGTATTTCTTTATTGTTGACAGGATTTACTGCATAGTCGCCAATGAAGACACCGGTCTTATCTTTATTTAGCTCTCCCCTGTCAAGGTCACTCTTCTTTTGGGCCTTATTGATATAATCTTCTACATCCTTCTTCTTATCACCGGAAACTAGCTCCATCACTAAGGGATGTTCTGGAGCGAGTACCATATAAGTTGCTCCAAATAGAGTATCAGGCCTTGTCGTAAACACATTGATTGTTTTATTTGCGGATACTAGCTCAAATATGACTTCAGCACCAACGGATTTGCCGATCCAATTCCTTTGTAATTCTTTTACACTTTCTGGCCAGTCAAGATTATCTAATCCATTCAGTAATGATTCTGCATAATCTGTTATGCGGAACATCCACTGACGCATGGGCTTTCTTACTACTGGGTGACCTCCTATCTCAGACCTACCATCAATAACCTCTTCATTTGCCAGAACAGCTTTTAATTCAGGGCACCAGTTAACTGGCACCTCTGCTTCATAAGCTAATCCCTTATTATAAAGCTGTAAAAAAATCCACTGAGTCCATTTATAATACTTTTCATCTGTAGTATTAACTTCTCTATCCCAGTCATAGCTAAAGCCAAGCATCTTTATCTGACGTTTGAAATTCTTTATATTTTCTTCTGTTGTTATTTTTGGATGTGTACCTGTTTTTATAGCATATTGTTCTGCTGGCAGACCAAATGCATCCCAGCCCATAGGATGTAATACATTGTATCCTTGCAGTCTTTTATATCGTGAATATATATCTGTGGCGGTATATCCTAATGGATGCCCTACATGTAGACCAGAGCCCGATGGGTATGGAAACATATCCAGAACATAGAGTTTCTCTTTCGAAGTATCTACTTCAACCTTGAAGTTTTTATTATCTTGCCAGTGTTTTTGCCACTTGGCTTCTATTTTTAAGTGATCGTATTCCATAAAAAAGGGACCTGAAATTACTCTCAGGTCCCTCAACTTAAAAAAGTTCTTTCAGCCTGGTCAAAACATTAAGGATAAACCTAGGGTAATGTTCTCATCAGTGGCTCTATATGGCACAAAGGTCTCAGGGTTAATTATCTTAGTACCATCATAACGAGAATTATATTTATTAGTGTAATTAAACTCTACAGTGAGGGCCTCATAAAATGTTGCAAGCGATATTTTTAGTTCATGCTCTAGTAAATAGTCTTCAAAATCATCGACTCGAGGTTTATAATAAAACCTGTAATCAAAAACCAAGTTACCATCCAAAAGTTTTAACTTTATTTTGGGCCGTATTGAATGGCGAAAGAATTCTTCAGCTGGAGCTTCAGTTGAATCAGTGTAATAGTAATAAGCAGCTGAATCTGTGTAGCTATAGTAGACCGAATCTTCTCCTTCAACCCAGACAGTATCACCATAATAGTAATAGTCCCAGTATTCATAGTCACCTGGGTTCAATGCTACAGAATCTGTATAATAATAATCTCCAGTAAACACACTTCCATTTAGGTCATATGCAGATGAATCTGTATAACTCCAAAACTTATAATCTTCTTTTTCAAACAAGAATGCATAACTGATTGAAAGGCCAAATGGCAATCCTACTTTGGCACCAGCACCATAGTTCAATCGATCTTCAAGCCCTATTACATTATCAAAAGATTTCTGGAAGAAAAGAAATGGCGAGAATCTTTGATTTGCCCATACATCAAACTTTAAGGTTAATGATTGGTCATCTGTGAATGGCTCCCCATCGAGCTGATCATCACTTCGATTGAAATCAAATAGAAATTCTGCATCTTTGAAGGGACCAAGGTCTCCAATAAGTACATAGTTAAAGCCATAATAAAGGGAAAGATAATCTGTGTTACCTTTATCTTGAGAATAGCTTAGGTCGAGACTGGTATACATTTCTCTTCCGCTTTCCTTTTCTTCAACAGCAGTAGTATCCGCATCTTGTGCTACAGTTGTTGCAAAGAAAAGAAGAATCAGTATAGTGTTTTTGGTATTTTGGTATGTAAACATTATTATTCTCTACGTTTAATTGTATTAATTATAATCGGATTTTATCAAATAAAAAAGGGTACGTAACCGTACCCTTCTTTACTATTTTCTTGAAAAAGAAATAGGTTACTTAGATCCGAAAACCTTTGAGAAAAAGCCTTTCTTCTTCTTTTTACCTTTTTGAGATAATTTCTTACCTTTCTTCTTTTTCTTCTTTACGTCTGCACTAGCAAATACGTCATCACTGTCTAGTTCAACTGCGAATTCAACTTGGTCAGCTTTGACTGTTGATTCTGCAGGAAGGACTGCAACTAGTGAAAACATAACCAGTGTAGAAATAAAAGATTTATATAGTCGAGTCATAGAACTCTCCTTTGTTATTTCGTTTTGGTTAACCTTAACTATCAATATGAATTGACTAGTCGAATGAAATGTATCTTCTATTCCCTTTAATTGTCAAGATATATTATGTTAGTTTATAATTAGCTGTGACCCAGGGTACAGATAGAATATTAATTTCTTTCATTTTTATAAGACTAATTATTTTATAATATTCCGCGTTTATTTTGGAACTTTATAAACCATCTTACATTATAGAAAAATTTACCAAGGAGAATTTTAATGATTCGCATAGATAACCTTTCCAAGAATTATGGCTCTGTAGAGGCTGTAAAATCTATATCGTTTTCTCTTGGAGATGGTGAAATTGTTGGTTTTTTAGGTGCAAACGGCGCTGGAAAAAGCACTACCCTTAAAATCATGACCGGTTACCTTACTCCAACCTCTGGTAACGTTTACGTTGGCGACAAGAATATTATTGATGATTGCCTTGAGATTCAAAAATCAGTAGGCTACTTACCAGAACTAAATCCACTCTATTCAGAAATGAAAGTTCATGAATATTTAAAATTTCATGCCGCTATCAGAGGTATTGAGGGTACAGATTTTACTTATGCATTGAAAAAGGTTGTAGCTGATTGCAGTCTGCAAGGGGTTGTTCACCGGACAGTTGGTAATTGCTCCAAGGGCTACAAGCAAAGGATTGGACTTGCTGCCGCAATGATACATGACCCAAAAATTCTTATTTTAGATGAACCTGTAACAGGGCTAGATCCTAATCAGATCGTTGAAATTAGAGGTCTAATAAAAAAACTTGGTAAAGAAAAACTGGTTCTTATGTCTTCCCATATTTTACAAGAGATTCAGGCAACCGTTGATAGGATAATTATTATCGACCAAGGAAGCATTGTCGCTGATGGAACAAGTGAAGAGTTAATATCGGATTCCCAGTCTATGATTCAACTTCATTTAGATATTTTAAATGCTGAAGAAAATGATATCCAGGATATGAAAGCAGTGATACCAGCCATCAATGTTAAGACCGTAAAAAAATCAGAAGATAATGTAAAAGTTACTCTTGAATATCAGCATACATCTGATCCTAGAAAAGAAGTCTTTAACTATGCTGTGGATAAAGGATGGGTACTTACCGAGATGAGTCTTTCGCGAAAAAATCTTGAGGATATTTTTAGAAATCTAACAGGAAAAAATAGTGGAGAAACTGATGCGTAATATTTTTACAATTTACAAAAAGGAACTCCATTCTTTTTTCTCTAGCCCAATGGCATATATTTTCTTAGTAGTATTTGCCTTAGTTAATGGGTATTTCTTTAATGTTCAATTTTTCCTCATTAATGAATCAGATATGAGGGCTCTATTTGGTATAATACCCCTGGTCTACTTATTCTTTATTCCCGCAGTTTCAATGGGTCTCATATCCAGAGAAAAAAGCCTTGGTACGATCGAGATCATTTCCACAATGCCAATTCTTGAAAGAGATATCGTTATAGGTAAATATTTAGCAGGGTTGTCTCTAATACTTGTCGGACTGTTATCTACTCTTATTCATTATTTAACTCTGATCAATGTTGGAAGCACTATTGATCATGGGGCAGTTTTTACAGGATATTTAGGACTAGCTCTTTTGGGAGGTGTCTATACATCGGTAGGTCTTTTTGCTAGTAGCTTAACTGAGAATCAGGTCGTTGCTTTCATAGTTGGTATAGCCATAGTCCTTATCTTCTTTATGTTAGATAAACTTTTATTCTTTATGCCATCTTCAATGACAGGTATAGTCCAGTATTTGAGTACTGATTTTCATGTGTCTAATATGTCTAGAGGTGTACTTGATACTCGCAATCTGGTCTATTTTGGCTCTGTGATAGGATTTTTTCTATCTATTACCACTAGAATCCTCGAATCAAGAAAATGGAGCTAGATAGAAAATGTTAATAAAAAATAAAAATTCATTTATCATATTTTTATCTGCACTGCTGGTTGGGCTGATTTTACTCAACTTAACTTCAAGAGATATATATCATCGATTTGACCTTACAGATAACAAGAAATTTTCCCTTTCATCATCTAGTGATTCTATTCTGGCTAAGCTTGATGATCGACTAACAATTAAAGTATACTTCTCTGATGAGTTGCCTGGTGATCTAGGAAATACCAGGAGGTTCTTGCAAGATATCCTTGAGGAATATCGTGCTGAATCAAATGAAATCAGTTTTTTCTTTCACGACCCTGAATCAGACAGCGAGCTTGAAGAACAGGCTGGTAAAGATGGTATTCAACCAGTGCAGATGCAGGCCTTAGAAAATGACCAGATGACAGTTAAAAAAGTATACTTGGGAATGGTCTTATTATACGAGAACAAAAAGGAGACCATTCCGCTGATCCAGACAACTGCTGGGTTAGAATATATGATCAGTACAAAAATTAAATCCTTGATAGAGATTGACAAAAAGACAGTAGGCTTAATGAACTTGGATACTGAATCAGAACTCAAAACAGATAATCTGAGCGCACAGTTAAATCAACATTACAATTTTAGAACAATTGATCCTTCTGCAAATATCCCTGAAAGTATCGATGTCCTACTTGTTAGTGCCACTAAAGATACAGTTGATACTACGACGATAAGTAATCTTAGAAATTTCCTTAACACTGGAAAAAAAGTATTTATTGCACAAAGTGGTGTGAATGCTGATATAAGAACTCAACAAGCAGGTCCTTTGTCTTCGAATATATTTGAGCTTTTAAATGAGTTCAGTTTAGATTTACAAAAAAATATGGTACTTGATGCAAAGTGTGGCAATGTACAAGTACAAGAACAACGTGGTATATTCTTAATGAATCGCCCAGTAGAATATCCTCTATTTCCCACTATTGATACATTCAATGGGTCAGATTCCTTATCTGGCGTAGTGGTAAATGAGTTAGAACAGGTTCTACTACTTTTTCCTAGCGAAATAAAGATAGACACTAGCACAAACGAAAAAGTAGAAAAAGTTTCTACTCTTTTTACCTCGTCAAATAATAGTGGCATAATGGAGTCGAACCTTGTTCTGAGTCCAGATCCACAACAGAATCCTTTTTTAAGAATGTTAGGTCAGCCAGGAAAAATTTTAGCAGCTACTTCTAGACTCAATACTGGTGGAGAATTAATGTTGGTATCGGACTCAAGATTTTTAAGTGATGAAGGTGGTATGTCTATTCCGGTCAATATGATTTTCATGATGAATGCAGTTGATTATTTAGCAAACGATGCTGATCTTATATCATTAAGATCAAGGGAAATAACAAGTCGACCTCTAGATATTTTACAATTAAGCGATGCGGAAGAAAACTCCATGTCTCAAGATGATAAAGACAAGCTAAGGGATAAGAAGAAAAAAAGATGGAAGTTTGCAAATATGGTCTTACCAACCCTTCTGATTATTGGGTTTGGTTTTTATCGAATTAGACGTGAAAAAGTTCAAGCAGAGGTCTTAAAACAAATCTATGACTAACACATTAAAATATAGCCTTGGAGTATTTTTTGTAATTGTTCTTTTATTCTTTTATAACAAAAGCTCACAAAGCTCGTACGATCTTAAGAGTAAACCTATTTTCGATGGTAAAAGAGAAAGCGTTTTTAGGATACTCATTACTGAGCACGATGACTATGTGGAATTAGTAAAGAAAGATACTACATGGTCAATAACTCAAGAATTGACGTATAAGGTTAAAGACAATCAGATAGATAAGATATTTAACCGCCTTCTAAAAGTAGAACAGGAAATGTTGATCACTACCAAAAGTGAAAAATGGGAAAAATTTGGTGTTGATGATTCGCTCGGCCGCCATATTCAAGTATTTGACGAAAATGACAATGAAGTAATTCATTATGTATTTGGAAACTCAGGTCAAGATTGGCAACATAATTATATCAGAGAAAGCAAATCAAATGATGTCTATCGTACAAATGATAATGTGTACTTTTTATTAAACTCAAATACAACTTATTGGGGTGAGAAACCTCCTGAAGAAAAGACGGAAAACGACAATGATTAAGACCGCATTTGCCTGGTACCCTCCTAGACCCTCCTTTCAACCGGCAGTGTGGTCATTTGATGAGCCTCGTTAAATCGAGGCTTGTCTATTTCTAATATGAAAAGTTCTAATAAACAGGTTTTAGTAGTTGGAGATAGGGTTCTTATAAGAGCTGATACTGGCGAAACAAAATCGCCTGCTGGCCTATACCTACCTCCGAGTGTTATTGAAAAACAAGAAGTTAAAGGTGGTATGGTGGTAGAAGTTGGACCCGGAATACCCCTTGGTAGCCCTGATGGATCTTTTGAAGAACCATGGAAAGAAAAGAAGTCTGATATTAAATACATACCTACCCAAGCTGAAATTGGCGATTATGCACTTTTTCTTGGTAAGGCCAGTATTGAATTAAAAATTGAAGAAAAAGATTATTTAATTGTATCGCAATCAGCCATTCTTATTCTTATTCGAGACGATATAGCCAGAGTATTGGCATAATTCCTCTGTTTATTTAATTACTAAAAATATCGCTTAATCCTTCACTTGCCTTTGATCTAATTGTTTTATCATATATACTGGAGAGTTCTGTGGTTTCAGGGTTTATCTCTAAACAGTATGCACCCTTAGATTTCGCTAATTTAGGATAGCCAGCTGCTGGCCACACAACTGCACTTGTACCTATACTTATAAAAAGATCGCATTTGCCAATGAGTTCAGTTGCTTTTTGTACTGTCTTTTCATTCAGCATATCTTGAAACCAAATAATATCTGGACGAAGCCATCTTCCACAGTTGCAATGTCTTTTATTGTAATTACCTCTATCTAGATCTTCAATGATCAGCCCCTCTGATTCGCACCTCATTCTCCAGATGCTACCATGCAGCTCAATAACATTCTTAGAATCAGCCCTTTGATGCATACCATCAATGTTCTGAGTTACAATATGAGTATTTGAATGCTTATTCTGTAATTGACTAATAATCTCATGCCCTTTGTGCGGATTACATTTAAGCGCCTCTATTCTTCTTAATTCATGAAAGTCTAGTACANCTTCAGGGTTANCCATAAAAGCTGATTCACAGGCATATTCTTCCCATTTATATTCATTCCAAATTCCCCCTCTACCCCTATAGGTAGGCACTCCAGATTCAGCTGACATNCCAGCNCCAGTAAAAAATACGATCCGGTTATAATTTTNGATGTCCATTATNNCNCNATATCATTATCATCTAGNANTAANGCTTTTCTTATTTCTTTAACTATAGATTCAATATTGCCAAGCAAAATAGGTGAATTGTAAAATTCAACATATTCACTACCNTTATAAACAAGGTTGCTATACTTNAAATAACATTCATAGTTAAANCCACCATTTTGTGANTATGAATTATTTATCACCAAACCATTGATCATGATACGAGTTTTCGCATCTAAGTGCCCTAGATCTAATTCANCAGGAAATGGTTCACGAACATTCCATTTTGTTATCATATTGGAAGAATAGGCATCCTGGTCATACTCATCAATATAGTATCCATTTTCTAATAAAATATCTTTTATAAAGGTTTGAAAGTTTTTTGTACTGGCTATCCCAAGATAATATTTCTGCGTATCGCTAGTGACAGGTTGTTTGTTGATTAAAATCCCACAACTTGTTAGTAAGGGAATTATAATAATATTTAGAATTATTAATTTATTTCTCATAATTAAAAAAGCCTTCGTTTAAAGGCTTTTTTATTTTTAGTTACATATAACTGTAATCTATTTTAAAAGAGTTATCTTTTGTTTTCTATCAAAATTAGCTGTTTTTAAATTAACAAAGTATATACCAGAGGAATATTGAGCTCCATTCCAGGTTATGTAATGCTGACCCGCTCTTAGCTCAGAATTAATTAATGTCTCTATTTTTCTTCCTTTAATATCATAAACCTCTAGTAATACTTTAATATTATTATTTATCGTAAATGATATCATTGTTGATGGATTAAATGGATTAGGATAATTAGGATGCAACTCTAATTCTAATGGCAATACATTCTCTTCATTTGCGATATGAACATAGGCATCAGTAGATATTTTAGCTCTTATATTGGCATCTCCATATGATGATAAAATATTATCATAGTTAACTCCATCTCCGGATAAGTAAGATCTACCAGAAAGCGCTCCAGTATTATCAAAGCAAAATGCGTAGGTATTATTAATGAACTTTACAGCTACAAAAAAATCCTGTTGCGCTTGGACAGGGACTGAATCTATTGAAACGGTGGTCCAATCACTTTTATCTGAGGAGCCATTTACAGTTGCCATAAGGTTTCCAGGAGAATTACCATCAAATGAATCATATACGTATACTGTCCATTCCATAACATCATTGTCCCACCAACCATCGTAAATAATTCCAAAATCCACCTCTGTTATAAAACCAGACTGTTCTGATGTAAAAAGAACTCCCGACCATTGATCTTCAGCGTCAATCCCAAATGTTGTTGGTGCTATTCCATTTTCATCATATGCGATTGCATATCCATATTGACTTCGTGAATTAAGTTCAAAAGTCATCACGGCCCCAGGATCGCTTATATTTGTAATAGCAATACCTGTCTCCGAACCGTCATTGCGTGTTGATGAAGGAGTTGAGTAATTATCGAAAGTCCTATTTTCTGTAGAGCCAGGAAAAGGGTCACCAAAATCACCTCTATTGTATTCATTATCAAGGTCATTCTCACCATCGGCAGATTCAAGATCCACCATTTTATTTAGCTCATCGTCATTTACTGAGCCAAAGCTCCATCCATTGTTACCCCAACCTCTATTCTCATCTACATGATAGACAAGTAAGCCTGGGGCGTTTATTTCAGAATCAAAACCAACAGCCTGCCTATTCTCGATCAAAAAGTAGCGNCTCCAATAATAATCATCTTCCCAAACTTTAATTGNAGNATTAGATGTTACNACCTGTTCAAGTTCTACACTGTTTGAGCTATTTAACATAACTTGAGGATCAAGCCATCCCATTTGCATTTTACACCAGGCTGACATATGTGAGGGTGTGTCACCCCAATATCCTAAATAATTACCTGAAGCCATTATACACCATTCCCCTAGGCCTTCAGAACCACCATCCCGATCATAAAGATCTGGTAGACCTAGGATATGACCAAATTCATGAGCAAATAATCCAATTGGGTTGATCTCAGAGGTTATACATGTAGACTGTCCAGGTAATTCAGGTGAGACCATGTAGGAACTAACTATTATATTTCCNCCATTTTGNGATGGGTCATTAGTTGTGTATTCATANGANGATAAAGANCTNTGGTGNGCCCAAATATTATCACTNCCNGTCATACANCCNGGGTANANGACNGCNAGNCCATCTACNTANCCATCATCATCCCCTGAATTCGGAATATTATCAGGCCCATCGTTATCATATTGACTGTAATCAATATCTGGATCAGCAAGAGATGCTATCTCAGCCACAAATTGTTTTGTATTTGCAACTGCCTGAGATTGATTTAAATTGGATTGGTACCAACCCTCTACTATGCCATCCACGGAAATATTACCATAGGAAACTTCATCAAAATATTCTGTNAGCGAGCCTGTAGGATTTTCACCAAAGAGTAATTGATTATAGTCTGAAGAGTTGAAATAAGTATTAGAAACATCTGAATATTTGCCTAATAATACTGGTACAAAGAATTCTGAATGATNATCACGATCTAAATTATCTTTTTTGTCCGCTATTTTTTTTATCCAACCTGGATCTCCATATGTTTGACCTATATTTTGAGATTCCATTCTGGCCCAAAATCCTTCTGGGAAATTCCNTTCTTTTGGTGGAGAGATAGCAAACATCAGAGTTAAGGATGTACCTACAATAACATTGTTCTTCATAACACTTTATTCCTTAAAAATATCTTAAAAGAAAAAAGGCCCGATTTAGATCAGGCCTTTATTTAATTAGTTTTACTCAAGTTCTGGATTTTCTTTCTCTTTATAGGCCGAGTATCCTAATAAAATAACTATTAATAACAAAACCCAAATACTNGCATGGTAATATTGCTCACCTGAGTACTTAATAAGGTCTACAAACCTACCTATTAAGAGGGATATACGCCCCATTACAGCAAATCCAAATGATGCGCCAAATGATATCATAAGAAAATATATACCCACTTTCGTCACCTTACCAAAAACGCCCTTATGTTCCTTTGAAAAATAAAAATATAATAGCCCNGTAATAGTTCCTACCAATATAACAAGGTTATTAAAATGNGATCTTTCAACAAGGTCAAATAATGGCAGGTCNGTATTTACCAAGGGCATGATNGTTCCTTTTACCTGNCCTAAGACATTAGAAGATAAATAACCATATGCGCGAAGACCTGCTGCCATTCCAACAGTGTATGCAATCCCCCATCTTGCCATCCAATTAAATGGTTTGTACANNCTTAATAGCATCATNACTCCTAATGCTAATGGGATCAGGTATATAAAATGAAGATCATGNCCCTTATCTATGCCNCCATTAGGAAANACTGGGCTNGCGACNATACCTAGTACATCATATATACGATACCATATCCCGCTATCAGCATAATGATTTGCCGGCCAAAGTCTACCAAAAAGATTAGGTTGAATTTGGGTCCAGAAGAACATGGACATCCAATATCCTGCTGAAATTCCTACAAAAAGATGTTCAGCAACTTTGTAAAAAGGGTTATCCTTGTANAGAAAAGAAAATATTGCAAGCGTCAAGAAGACGGCAACCCAGGCACCAAATATTTCAAAAGTCATATTCTAGTATCCTCGATCTTTCTTTTTACGACTTCTCTCAATGAAATAACCAACATTTCCTAAAACAATAAAAAGGACAATAACAAGGTGTGCTACAGATTGTGCATCCATTCCACTTGTGCCAATACCTTTAACACCGATCAATGCTTCATACTCAGCAGCTCCTGGCATTCCAGCTAAGATGCCTTGTACCTGNCCAGATTGGACATATGGCATTACCTCATTCACCTGAATTGAGGTTGTACCAGTACTCATTGGAATTCCTGTAGGGTCTGATGCAAACTGAACCCACTCGATAGATCCTGGAAATCCCGCAGAACCAGAGAAGAGAAAATCAAAATCTTCAAACTTATTTATCCCTTCCATCATTGGGATATCGGTTACCTTCGTCCCTTTTGAATCAATAGTATACAATTTCCTNATATCACTCACGATTCCTTTTACTACNGCCTCATTTCCNGGNCGGAATCCAAGGAGAACATAATCGGTACCGTAGGTAAGTCCAAACTCATCCACAGCTACCTCGTCTAGGGCCTCTTCTGCCATAAATTGACCATCAGGCCATAAGCAAACCACATAAACCTTATGCCCATTTCTAAAAAAGTGACGAAGAACTGAGGTTACCATAGGGTGTATCTCAGGTTTAGTACTTGGACCATATTCGCATGAAAGTAATATTTTTGAATTTGGCTCAAGTGCATCAACGGTATCATAAACCTGTTTTGTTGTGACCGTAGCACGAATGGGAAGTGAAATTGGATACATCAGAGGGAGTAGTACAACCAGGCCAATTATTAAAAATATCCACCTTCTATCTACTTTCCCTAACTTTAAAATAAGCTCAATAAGATAATTCATCATTCACCTATGTATGACCTTTCTATACCCAATATGTATCGAATAGATGTACCAAAAATACCTAGCCCAATACCGATCATAATAGATCTAGCTCCAGCAACATTTGGATATTTATAGATCCATTCTTGCAAATATGGNAANTAAAATATTCCAGGCTGATCAAGTGGCCAACCCATAGACATACCAGCTAAAGTTATNAGGANTATTGAAGAAACTACAAAAATNGCGGTGTATTGTTTGTTTTTGTAAACAGAATTCACAATAATCCCAACTAGAAGGGCTAATAGATACATTATAAACCAACTAGAGATGCTNCTTCCCAGTGGTACTCGCCCTATCATAATAATGATACCAGAACCTAAGAGGAGAGTTGCCTCAAAATTCCTGATCCTAAATGCTCTGTATGANGCGGACGCTACATANAAAGCCAGAAGCGCAAACATTGTNGCCTGCATTGGAGCGACCATATANGTAAACATCCATTTAAATAANGTTCCNTTTGCAGTGACGTGNGTNCCCCAAGCNACNTCTGGGTTACCTTTAATGAAAAAACCTGCTATAATGGCAAAAATAAGNCCCGCAACTGCAANGACNCTATATTGCCACCCCACCTGTTTTTTTAAGATCTTCTGCATCTGAAGTTTTAAAAGATTAAACCCCCCAAGGAAAATTGCAAAACTTGCTAGAATATCATACCACTGCGTGGCATCATCATCTACGAACTCTTTTATTGTTGGCTGATCTGTAAACCAACCAAATAAGGTTAAAAACCCTATTACGGAAACAATCAGGATAGGTATTTGTCTTTTCCAGAGCATAATTTACTTGGCGGCTAATATTTCCATAATATTGATGCTGGTGAATCCCATATCAAATCCCAGCCTAAGCACTACTCCCGCAAGAATTAGACCAATAATAACCAATTTAATCATATCCTGACCTTTTACACCTCCAACCAACTCTGGCTTATCGGATAAATATGCGCTAGCAGCAAAGAACTCTTCTCCAATTAAGGTGTAATCACAGGCGGTCACAAAAAACGGTATCTGCGCTTGAGATGCGGTACCAGCAATTTGGATAGCTCCAATAGAATTTCCTGTTTCTGCCAATATCAATGATTCTGCGTAAAACTTACCCATATAGATACAGGCTGCGGGTTTTTCACGTACCATGATGCCATTTACGCCAGCTGCATATGCAAACTGTTCATCGGTAACATAATGAACCATATCCTCATGGAACATGTCAGGGCGACCTTCTATGAGATAGGATTCCCTACATGCTTCTCTGGCTGCTTTCATTACAATTGCACGAGAAACTGGAACATTAAGCGGGGTCTCATACCTTGCAGTCATTTTTGAGACATGACCTAATACAATGACACCTGCCACTGTCTCTACTTGATCCATATCTTGAATTCCTGGAACAAAGAGAACTGGCTTACCCATTTCTGTAGAACGCCCAACGGCTTCTTCTACAGCTTTTAATCCAGGGATGGTCCGAAGAAAAATATCCTCACCTCTTTGAGCTTTCCTTGTAAAGAAAATCAGCATTCCTCCAAAACCTACTATTGCTACAAACATTACAATCCGTTCTGTAATGAAATACGGATGACCTAATATCCAGTATACCAAAAATAAAACACTGAAAAGAAGACTGCCTGCTAGAAATTCTTTATCTTTCATTTTTATCTATTTCTTCTATCATCGTCAACAATAGCTCAACATTTTTAGGCTCTTCGAATACCTCTACTGTCCTGTAATAGTTCTCTGATCTAATGAACGAATTAATTATCGGTCCAAAAAATACGAGGAAATGACTCCCAAGTAATGATAGAGGTTTTGTCATTTCTAAAAAGAACACAGCAGGAGTAACTAACCCATGCTGATGTATTTTTTTTGCAATTTTTTTTAAAAATTGTCTATCCTCTGGGGTCAAAGATAATTCACTGGAATGAGAATTGAACGAAAAAGTTTCTTTAATATTCATTATCTTTAAATTAGTCAGTTTCCAACATCTCTAAGTTAGAACGAGGTACGACGAACGTTTCATCATTTATTTGAACATTTGCTACTCTTACCATGGTCTCTGACTCCATCTTCTGTAATTCTGATGGAAGATCAACGACCTCTCCAATTTTACCAAAGTATGGGGCTCTTATTACTCTCACTGATGACCCTTGTTGAATACCAAGATTTCCTTCTGTACTATTCTTATCTTCTGGAATCTTTTTCTTATCTAAGGGGATAATGATCTCTGGTCTGATAACACCTGCCCGAATTTGAGTAGCTCCATTGACAGAGACAAACTCTCCATTATGCTTTTTCAATAGGTCAAATGTTCTTTCACTCATTTTTATATTCCCATATCCCTCCGTTACGATCAACGAGGTTACGAGATCTTCTGTACCTGTAATGGCTACTCCCAAGGTATATCCTAGTACATCCTCTAAGTCAAAATAATTAAATCCTCCGATAACTATACCTTCTACATTCAGATATACAGCTTTTTTAAAGGCTTCAAGTGAAATAAATGATCCACCAACTATGATCTTACCAGTATGCGACTCATTAATAGAGTCAATTAAAAGCTCATCACCTCTTTTATTGGCAATAACTTCCAAAACACCTCTGGATTCTCCTCCAATACCAAAAATGCCCTGAACATATGCAGCCTCAGATGAGATTGTAACTCCTTCATTTTCTATGACCTCTGAAACCACCCCGCCAACATAGGCATCTACCTCCACAGGAATTGGCGCCTCTCGCATTACAATTTGCCCTGTCACATCAGATACTGATTCAATAGTTCCTGAGACTGGAGCTTTTACATCCGATTTAAAAAGACCAAACAATCCATCAGTCTGCGCTATCATGTCTCCCTTATTGACCAAATCTCCTTCTTTGACCATTAGAATATCATTTATATCGGATGGAGCTATATTTAAAAGGTTTGCTACCTTGACCATGCTAACGTTTCCAGGTAGATCAGTTTTTGCCACAACATCATCGGCATTAACTAAATCACCTTTTTTCTTGTTGACTTGTCCTTTGATAGGAAGTCTTCTATCTTTTTTTACATTGCTATAATGTAATACTTTAAGTCCGGGTGTATATGCATGAGCCATATTATCTCTTATTCCTCTGGATATTCATTTAAAGCACGCGACCATGACGTTAATGATTCAAGTCTTTTTTCTGAATCTAACGGTATGTTAATGGGGCGATCTCGACAATCAAAAATTATCCCAACTGTACCACCATAAATATCTGTTTTTACCTCTTCACCAGCTCCTGCACCAATATCCATATTTTTAGCAGGTCTTATTAATGCACTTATAGGTTCATGAGGGGCATTAATTTTGATAATTTGGTCCTTAACTAATTGTTGTTCTATTTTCTCTCCATCAGGCATTTCTAATTCTGCTGTCATAACTACATCGCCTGCTTTTGATCTACCAACCGGGGTAATACAGGTCCCAAGCCTAATAAGACAATCTTTGTGAAAGACCTCAAGAGCAGCTTTACGTGCTTCCTCTCCAAATTCCTTTTTATCAACGTGAGCTAAAACACCTAGTTGAGGCATCATAAAAATAGAATCAACAGCCAACTGAGTAATTCCCTCGGGCATAAATGAATCAATCAACATCTTTGCAGATTGTTGACGCCTAGGAGCATGACTAAGGACTCCTCCGGATCCAACTAAAAGGTCAAGATCCATCATATTAACCAGTGATTGACCAGAGGTCGTTTGGTCAAATGCATCAGAGATGGTTCTCTCTTTTTGAATTCCTTTGAGACCTACAGCAAATTCTTTATGTTGTTTGAAAGATAGTCTAAGTGCTTCTCTTGCAATAGATTGTTCTATAAATAGCTCTTCTAGAGATTGTGGCACTGTCGTTGGCCTTATCATTTTATTGCCTATTCTATTCGTCAATTCTTTACGGTCAATATCAAAAGGTACCCATCTAAGCACATTATCAAGGCCTGATTCTGCTAGAACATTACATATGGAATAACTCATACCAAGATTTGCACTTACTGTTCTGTTGAATTTTCCTTGGAATACAGAAAATATATCAGTGGTTGCACCTCCAATATCCACACCAACAACAGTGATGTCTTCTTTTTCAGCTATCATCTCAATTAATGACCCTACAGCACCAGGAGTGGGCATAATGGGCGCATCTGTCCAAGACATCAATTTTTTATATCCTGGTGCCTGTTGCATAACATGCTCCATAAAAAGGTCGTGGATCTTATCTCTAGACGGCTCTAGATTTTCCCTTTCTAAGACAGGTCTTATATTGTCAACGATGTCTAGATCTACCATCTCACCTAGTGTTTCGCGAATGTCTTCTTGAGCTTTATTATTTCCTGCATATATGACAGGCAACTTATAATCTTGACCTAATCTTGGCTGAGGATTTGCAGCAGCGAGGATCTCTGCTAGCTCAACAACATGAGAAATAGTCCCTCCATCTATACCTCCAGATAAAAGGATCATATCAGGTCTTAATTCCCTTATCCTTTTTATTTTCTCATGTGGGAGCCTACCATCATTTGAGGCAATAATATCCATCACTATTGACCCGGCTCCTAACGCTGCTCTTTCAGCACTTTCTCCAGACATAGATTTTACAACACCGGCTACCATCATTTGGAGCCCGCCACCTGCTGAGCTGGTGGAGATGTATATATCCACCCCACTTGTTTCATTTGCGGGTGATATAATTTTATCATTCTCAATTATCTTTCTACCCGAAAGTTCTTCTATTTCCATAACTGCATTCAAGACACCTCTTGTGACATCCTCAAATGGAGCCTCTACAGTTGTTGGTGCCTCGCCACGATAAGTGAGTCGGTACTCACCACTAACGTGCTCTATTAGTATTGCTTTAGTAGTGGTGCTACCACAATCTGTAGCAAGAATAGAATTAAGAACCATTAAATGATTTAATTAGATTAATAATGCATTAAAAAGTGGACGTAAAGATAAGTCAAAGGTGTAGCGAATATCAACGAGTCAAACCTATCAAGGACACCACCATGACCTGCCAACAAGGTGCCTGTATCTTTTACTCCTGCATCTCTTTTTAACAAGGATTCAATTAGATCGCCTATTTGACCAAAAACCCCTGTAATAATGCCAAATACAATGGAATCTTTTAATGAGAAATAGCTACCCAACCAACCTTGATAATGGAATAGTAAAAAAACTCCCATTGCAGCTATAAAACCACTTACTGAACCAACCCATGATTTTTTTGGGCTAACACTTGGAAATATTTTTTTCTTTCCAAACATAGTTCCAAAAATAAAGGCAGCTGAATCACATGCCCATACAGCTAATACCAATGTTAATGTCAACTGAGTGCTCATTAAAAGATCAAATTGTCTAATATCTATTGAAGTACCTAAGAGCACAGGTATCAACAGTATCCCGGTAAGAGTGGCTGCAATATTATTCCCTGAATTTTCCTTTTTAGAAAATAATTCCCAAATATAAGTAAGGATGATTATCAAGATCATTCCTCCGAGCATTTCATGGGGTGTAATTACAGGCTGTACGTAATAATAGTCTGCGATAAAAACCGTGGATGCCATTCCCATCCATCTAAGTGGCTTATTGCCTTTTTTCTCCATTAAGGTATAAAATTCCCCTAACGCAAGTACCATACATATCAGGATAAACAGAGTGTAATATATATCGCCTTTCCATATAAGAAATAGCCAGGTAGGTATCCCCAGTAGAATGACAAGATTGCGACCTTTCATCATAAGCGAGACTTCCTTTTATTATTATACCAGTACATTAATTCTTTGAGGCTCTAATTGAACATGTAATGGTGTATGACCTATGAGCTCACCATCTAATGTAATGGAACTTTGTTCATAAGGTAAAATAGAAAAACTTTCAACTTGTTTATACTCAACTAATTCACTTTTGATATGTTCACCAGTGAACAATTTAGGAAACAATTTTAATAATTCGACCCTAGAAGCTTTCCTCACGATCACAACATCTAATTTACCATCATCTAACTTTGCTAACGGAGCAATTTTCATAGCTTTTCCGGTGTGGATAGTATTACATCCAATAATAAAAACAAAATCTTCATCGATCTCTCGACCATCTAATATTAGTTTTGATATTCTTTTTTTACTGATTAGAACTTCAAGTATTGCTGCTAAAGCATAACGTTTATCTCCTAGCCATCGAAGTTTCTCAGCCAATGAACTAGCATCAGTCACCAACCCCCAACCTATGATATTAAAGGCATAAAATAGTTCTCTATTTGCTTTTACTTTTGCAATGTCCATTGGGCGCAATTCACCATTCACAATTCTTCTGGCGGATTCTAATGGATCAAGACAATTAATATCGTGCATAAATGCATTTCCAGTGCCCCCCGTCAAAA
The DNA here is from genome assembly GCA_002167345.2 of bacterium TMED46. Classification (GTDB taxonomy): domain Bacteria; phylum Fidelibacterota; class Marinisomatia; order Marinisomatales; family UBA1611; genus CACEUX01. The sequence goes on from NHCZ02000055.1 coordinate 25,478, forward strand.
GTCCGATGGGTAGCGTGGCATTATCTTCTCTTTTTAACATGCCATTGATCACTTCATGCATTGTACCATCACCGCCAATAGCACAAAGGCCATCATATCCTGTATAAGGTAACTCATTCGCATACTCTTCTGCATGGCCTGCATATTTTGTTTTTAAAATAGTAAGTTCAATATCAGCTTCACTAAAAATAGGCTCAACTTTTTCTAGTATATCTAATCCTTTTTTTGCTCCACCCTCAGGATTCACGATTAAGTATAGTTTTTTCATTACGGTTTTTTTCTATGCTGCATATACTTGCCGTCACCCCATTCAATTACTTGAATTTTTACATTTGTAGTACCCTGCTGAATAAAGTCTAATTTTTTTGCTGCTCCATAAGAGCAATCTAATATTCTACCTTTTATATACGGCCCACGATCATTAATCCTCAGAATCAAAGATTTATCATTTGCTAGATTTGTAACCCTACATATAGTGTTGAGTGGCAGGGTTTTATGTGCTGCTGTAACTCCATACATATCATAGACCTCACCGTTTGCAGTAAGTTTACCATGAAAATCCTCTGCATAAAATGAGCTTATTCCAGTCATGACCTTTCGGTGCTTAACATTATTACTTTTAGAACTAGACGACGAACTTTTTACTTTTTTCTTAATTTTAGTGCTTTTTGAGACTGTACCTTTTGTATAACGAGGAGAACTTGAACATCCAATTATGACCAATGCTAATAATGCATATTTTGATATAGAACACTTTCTCATATCAAACTTTTACCTGTCTAATTGCTTCATACAAAACTATTCCAACGCTTGTTGCAAGATTAAGACTTCTAATATTTTGGTTTTCCATAGGAATAGTACATGTATTTTCCCAATTCGCCTTAAGGAAAGATTCATGGATTCCCTTCGTCTCACTCCCAAAAACAATAAAGTCTCCTTCTTTGAAAGATTTTGAGGTATAAGATTTGTTTGACTTTGTTGTTAATAGATGAAATGACTCGTTTTTTGCCATAGAATTACAATAACTATCTAGATCTGAAAAATATTCCCAATCAATATGGTCCCAATAGTCAAGGCCAGCACGCTTTAATGTTTTATCTGATAATTCAAATCCTAATTCTCCAACTATGTGAAGTCGATTATTTGTTGCACCACACAATCTTCCTGTAGAGCCAGTATTGGGTGGTATTTGAGGTTCTAATAAAACTATAGTAAACATTAAAACTGCCTATTAATTCTAGGTACACAATAAGGATCAAGAACCAGGCTAGTCGCCATGCCAAAGAGACTGGCACCAGAATCTTTCAGTACTTTAATATGATCGATCGTTGAAATTCCTCCAGTAGCCATAATAGGTATCTTAAAGTTTGAGAACAACTTTACCATTTCAACTGTCCTATCAAAAATAGTTACTCCTGAAAGACCACCGCCGTTCATTGAGAAATTACTATCCCTTAAACCAAGCTCAGCTTTATTTCTATAATGGGTATTTCCAGCATTAATTATAATGCGATCGAATGATTGACATACTTCGCCTAATTCTTTTAGGGTAATATTTGATATATCTGGCGATACCTTTATCGATATAGGGTGTTTTATTTTCTTCTTAACAAGAGATAATAGCTCATGCAATGATCTTGGATCTTCACAAATTGTTTGACCATTTATTGTGTTTGGGCAACTAATATTCAGTTCATAGAAATACTGAACCTTTTGATTCAAAAGAGCTTTTTCTATTTTTTGGATATTATCATAATAATCATCTTTATTATCTCCGCCAATACTTATGCCTATTGGTCTATCATATTCCCATAATACATGATCTTTAATTTCCTCTGTAAATTTTTTAATTCCTGGGCCCGGTAGCCCAAGAGAGTTAAACAGGCCTCTTTTACCTTTGCTATTGACTTCCTGTAAGCGGGGTCTTGGGTTCCCCTTACGTTCTTCTTTCATAATGGTTTTAAAAATTATACTTCCCAAACCCATTCTAAGCCACATGTCAAGTACGTTTGCATCAGATTTAAAAGAAGAACCTATTAATGGTGATGGAAACTTTAGGTTGTAAATATCAATCTCACATCCCTTAGGAATATTGTAATCGAATGCAATTTTTTTAAATATAAAAACAGAACCCAAAATACCATCTCCAATCTTAACGGCTGGCTCTAGGTCTTTAGGTTTAGAAAACAAATTCTGGTAAAAATAGATCAGTCTAGTGATAACAAGCCGAGTTGATCGATATAAAAATGAAAAGAGGCTAATTCTCAACCTTATTCCTGAATTTCTAATGAGCTAGTATCATTTTTAACAGTTGATAAGGCCATGTTTAGTGTATTTAGTCTCAATTCAGCTTGAATGGATTGATCTGTCTTTGGATGATTTTCTTTGATCCATTGATAATACTTCATGGCGCTATCAATGATCGCAACCTGATCATAATGATAGCCAATAGAGTACGCAGCGTAAACTGCATATTCACCTCTTGAATCAAAGTCTAGTATAGACTTATAGAGTTTAATTGCATTATCAATATTGTCAGTGATTTGTGATTCAGCTTGCATGAAGACCTTTTTTTGCCCTTTTATTTCAGCTTTTACTTCATCATCACTTATATAGGATGCGTAATCAGTACCAGGAAATTCATCTAGTAGTTTTTCCTTTGTCATTAATGCAGAATTAGTATCTGCTAAAGATTCATAAACAAAAACCAATGCAAACATGGCTTTTGGTTTAAAATCAGACTCAGGATATTCGTTAATGATCTTATATAATAAGTCCTTGGATTGGATATATCTCTTAAAACTGAACGCTTCAAGATCTGCAAGTTGATAGTATAATTCGGGAAGGCTTCTTTGTGGGGCTTTCTCCACAGAAACTGACATTTGTAAAGATTTAGTGGTGTCCTGCTCCTTAGCTAGATTAATTGCCTCGGTAGCATCGTTCATGTTATTATGTCTATCAATATCTTTTTTTGCATTCTGGTAGGTGGTTATGGATTTGCTATGACTTTTTGCCATTGGTGAAAAAAGTGATCTGCTAGACTCCTTGGAAACATTATCAAAGTATTCTTTGGCTTTGGTTAGATCCCACTTCTCAGATGTATATATTTGGCCTAATTGATAATAGGCTTCCGCAGATACTTGAGTACGCTGATAATTATTTACTATCGATTCAAGTCTAGTTTCAATTTCAGAAGAATTTCCCTGAGCTCTATATAGCTGTACCAATTCAAGTTCTAGGTTACCTGATATTCTTTTGAACTTATCATCTGCTAGCATTCCCTTTATTTTCTTTTGAGCGGAAAGATAGTCTTTATTCTCTCTTAATATTTTAAGTATTTGTAAATGAGCTTTTTCAATTTTTTCTTTGGAAAGTGAATTTGNGATGACATTGCTATAGCCTTCTTTAGCCATTTCATAGTCTTCTTTATTAAATGCCATCTCNGCTAGTCTANCGTATATAAGACCTTTTTCTGAACGCTCAGTGGTGAGTTTTGCTGCAGACTGTAAGTGATATAAGGCCATATCATGATCTTTTAATTCCTTTGNTAATTCAGAAAGGGATAAGTGGCATTTGGCTTTGATCGATCTAGATCTTGCTTTTCCCAATAGATCATTTAGTTCATTCAATGCTGCNTGGTCACTTCCTTTTTTCCATTTGCATAAAGCAAGCCAATAGGTTGCCTCTTCTATTTGTTTATTATTGCCGGAACCGCCAATGGTTTTAAGGTCATTAATTGCTATGTCAAAATCAGACCTGTAATACCTTGCTTTTGCCATTAGTAGCGTNGCATCGANTACAAATTTTGAATCTGGATATTTATCAAGNACTACTTGGCATTTCTTNATGGTTTTACCATACTTATCCATAGCAGAAATAGGGANTNNTTCACCATCCTTTTCTAGCCTTATCTTCTCTGCTTCTTCATAATATTGCTCAGCNTTGTAGAAGGTATTGAAATATGCACAGCTNATGGAGCATAGAAAAAAATATAGGTAAAATAGAGTTTTTGGTTTAAATGCGGTAAACATCTATTAGGAAATTTACTTATTTGATTTAAGGTGAAGTCAAAAATAATTTGATGGGCATGGAAAGGTCACTTATANTCATAATTAGCATACTTTTTTGCTCAAATCAAATCATTGCTCAAGAAAACGGTGAAATAGACGAGTTTGGATTTATAGATATAAAAACAGACAGTATGAATGTTCCCTTTTTTGTNGATGGCTTTTATGTCGGGAATCACCCTTTANAAGCACCTATTCCAGTTTTGCCTGGCTTTCATGAGGTAAGCTANATTCCTCCAGACATCCAGGATGAGACTGTACGAGACAATTTAACCGATGGAATAAAACGTGTNTATGTTGCAAAGAATGATACCCTAGAGGTTTTTCTCTTTTATGACCATTATCTTTCACAAGTTGAAAACCTGCAAGAAGAAATGAAAATGCAGAATTATGTTGGTTTTTCCCTNTTTGGAGTTTTGATATATGTATTATTATCGGTTTTATAAATCACTTATACATGAAAAGACTATTTGTNCGTAATTTTTAGTATGCAACAATACCATACACTTGAAGAAGGTTTCAAATATAAGCCTGACTATGAATGGCCAGAAGATGGCTGTGAGCAGGACTGTCCACGCTGTGGTGAATCATTAGAATTGATTGAGAATAAACCTTCGTATTATGGTAAACCTTGGTGGTGNGCACCGTGTCAATGGCAATTTTCTCAGGAGGACCTGAGCCAGGCAGAGGTTGATTCTAAAGAAGAAGAATAGCTTAAGCGTCCGGCATATCTGGGATATGCTTCTGAATATCTTTCATAACCCATGATACAACTGTTACATCGTCTAAGTATCCGTAGTCTGGAATAACATCAGGAATTTCATCATTTTCGTCGATGAAGTATGACATAGCAAAGAGAATTTTTTTAATGATTGATTCTGGTAAGGTCTCAAATAATTCTAATATTTTTACTAAATGAGCNATATCTCCTATCAACTCAGCCTCTACGGCATTGATTCTGCCTTCATCTAGGATAGTCTGTATTTTNATTCCTAGTATCTTGATTATTGAATTTTTTTGCGCAGGATCTACTTTATCAATTAATTCTCTATAATGTGCTTTATCTTCTTCTGTTATTTGAAATAATTTGGTACTCTTCACTGCTGAAATTCTGAATCTTAAAAAGAAAATACAATGGTAATTGAAAAAGAAATAAAATCTAGGCTTCAAAATAATATNGATNTAGAACATTTTGAGGTTAAAGACTTTACTGGTAGACATTTAAAACATAAACTGCATGAAGGTGGCTTTCATCTTGAAGCTATAATCGTTTCTTCGAATTTTAAAGATAAAAGTTTAATTGAAAGACATAGACTCGTATATGAGTCTGTAGGGAATCTTATGCAAAATGAGATTCATGCTCTAAGTATGAAAACACTAACACCTGATGAATGGGAGAAAAAATAAAATGGGCTGGTTCTCTAAAAAAGATAAGACTCCTGAGATAAATCAACCGCACAATATGTCCCCGTTAGAGGCTGTCACACATCTATGTGCTTCTATTCAACTAGCAGATGGTCAAGTGGACTATGAAGAGCGAGAGACATGGGTCAAAGCTGTAGAAGAACTTTTTCCTGAATTTTCTGAAGATCGTGCGGATCGTTTCTTAAATGAGGCTCAGCAAATTTTACATCAAAAGTCAAATTCTGATAAAATGAATTATATTCTNGACGTGATCAATCGNATCAANGTTTTACTTAGTGANNAACAAATAGGAATATTAGGGCCAAAGCTATCTGAATTGATAGAAGCTGATGGTATAGTCATGACTGCTGAAATGGAGATCGCTAAGCTTGTGGAGTCACAATTAGGAATAAATATAACAGTGGATGAGAATATTTAATTTCATCAATTGAATATTACACTTGCATTTGAATCTTCTTCATAAAGTATTTTATGTCCATCGACCCATATATTATCCATTAGATATTTAGATCTATTCTCAAGTCCCCCATTCTGTCTTAATTCGATTATACTCTTCACCTTTGTAATTCCATTATCATTACCTGTTACATCTTCTATGCTCGTGATCTTTGTTCCTTCTATAGTTACTAAAGCATTAGTAAAGAATCCTCCGGTTGTAAAATACCAAGACATCAAACTATTTTTTTCAGGGTTCCACATAATTATGGTTTCTCCACCATACTCTCCATCATTAACGGAATGTAAGATACGTATAGCATTTCCATTTAGAGCACGCTCCCATTTAGCTACATCGTAAGCAGGGTCATCTTTTGTAGAATTTAAGAATTCTCCCTTGTAAGTTTTTCCAACATACGGCAACAGAGTTTCCAAATGCTCTGATAATGCAACTTTATTATTTAAGTTTTTCGCGTTGATAATAAATGGCAAGATCAAAAGCATTTTAAATATGTTTTTCATAATGGTTACCTTTATAATGTTCATTTCGCATAAGAATCCGCACCTAAAAAATGTATTGAAATATAATCCTCGTGACCAACTACCCAGCTGTCATGCGGCCTTGGTGACACATAAAAAAGATCATTTTTATATAATTCATGTACTACACCATCATCGAAGACAACAGTTGCGCTGCCTTCAAGCACCATTCCCAAATGTTCAACATCGCAGAAATCACTGCCGGCTAATGGTGAAACATCAATAGACCACTTCCACCCTGGTTTATAAGTAGCTTTTCCAATAGTCATATTAGGTAAGGTCACTAGCTCAAATTTTCCTTTTTCAAAATTTCGAGTCTCATCTGGATCTTCAAAATTTTTTATGATCAGATCTATCATATTTTTCCATTTCCTTTAATTATTACATATTATTTATCTTAAGAACTGAAATTCAAATTATCATCATCAAAATTGTGATCAATGAGGATAAAATTATGCCCTTTACTACCAATTTCAATGACTCCTTCCTCTGCTCTTTTAGAAAGGCTTCATTTTTTTCTTTTTCATACTTATGACCCATATTTTTCAAGCCTAAAAATGCATTAACTATGCAAGTTTTGGACCTTACCTCTAATAATGGTATCATCATTGACATTGCTGGGATGAAGACCAAAGCTCTTAATAATCCTTCGTATTGTTGATATCCTATTAAAGCGATTGTCAATAGAGTTAAAAATAATCCAAAATAGGTAAAATTTCTTCGTCTTTTAATCTCACGCCCTGCAATATTTGGACAAGCATTCATTTTTTTTATTTAACTCCTAATTATAATTATTCATTTTACATATGTAAATATTAGTAAAACTAGACTTTAACCCCGTATGTTTTGGTTTTATTAGAAATTATATAATATCAAGGCATGCATTATTTGAATAGAATCACTTTTTGGCAATTAATATTGATTATTTTAACAACCACCTTAAGTGCTCAAAATATTAATTCTAGAGATTACTACAGAACTGCAGGAGGGTTGGGTGTTTTTCTATATTTACAATATGGACTTCATACTGATGTATCGAATCTTGGAGAAATGAAACCTAATAATTTTGATAATTATTTTCGTGATCGATCTCGTTGGTCCTTAGAAAATATGGAAACTGCAAAAAATGCCAGCGACCTACTTCTCTATGGTATTTTTGTAGGA
>NHCZ02000056.1 GCA_002167345.2 bacterium TMED46
AACTTAGCCTTCTTAGGCATCCCTCTTCCCTCACGGAAATTTTTAACATGATGCCCATAATACTTGTTTTCTATTACCCAGTTATATAATCTTTCAGAACTTCGAAAGAAACATGCGGCTGCAAGTATCATTATTGGTGTGGTGGGTAACCCTGGAACAACGATACCGATTAGACCAATACCTGAAAGTAATAATCCTAGCATAAGCCAAAAGTATTTAATGATAGAATTATTATTAATATTCATTTGTAGTTGATTAGATGTGTGATAGGAGAAATAGGTCTAGTTGAAAGTTGCGTCTATGTCTAAAGTAATCTCTGGAGTATCCTGCGAAACATCTATAGGCTCTATATAGCTACCGATCAAGCTATAATTTGAACCTGCCGTCGCGTACCCTAAAGACCAATAGGTAATCGTAATAGCATCATAAGCTCTAAAAGATAGATCACCAAAGCTATAATCATAAACACCATTGGAGACATCATCACTTGTGATATAGGCAAAAGCAGCTGGAGGACCTTGAGGTGGATAGTTAGTATCTAATGTGATTAATACCTCGCCACTATCTGGCCATGTACCACTAAAATTTACGGTTCCAGATATTGTACCAAATTCCGGTAATACCTCTTCATTGGTCTCATTATCATCACAAGATATTATCATTAGAAAAAATGCTACTATTGTAACCTCAGTAATTTGTTTCATGGGTGATTCTCTTATTTTATAGGTTTATTAATTGATATTTCAAAATTTCTTCCAGGCATTGGATAATGTTGGATCATTACATATTTTTTATTGAAAACATTTTTTATTTTGATAGTTATATCATATTCCATAATAGTTTTAGAAATGCTAGCATCCGCTATCACTGTCTCGGGCAGAGTCTCCAATGGGAAGATAACTGTATTGTCTTGAATAGGGTGATCATCGGTTAAGAAATCTTCATATAATTGAGTACTTGCATATTTTGCTGAAAATAAAATATCGGCTATGGGTGACTCCTGCATAACTGTAAATCTTATCTTATGCTTTGGCCTATAGAGCAATGGAACAACTGAATTGATATTTTCCATATCTAAATAACTATAAGTAAAGTTTATATTTGACCCAGTTTGATCTAAATTAATATTTGAACCAAATTCTAAACCTAATCCATTGACCGCTTCACGGTTTATCGATCTAACTGGAATTGTGTAAATAAAATCGATCATGTCTGTATATCGATTTAAGAAAACATTGCTGAAAAATGAAAAATTTTCTTCTCTCTGATGTTTTATACCTGCTTCAATATTAATTAATGATTCTGCTTTAAGTGATGGGTTTCCCAGTAGTATCAGCCCGTAACTGCTTTCATATTCTAAAAATAGTTCTGAAATGGAAGGTGCTCTAAATCCCTGATTGAATGAAATATAAGAAGTGGAACTAGAACTTAATTTGTAGAAAAGACTCAATTTTGGAGAAAATGCCTGAAAAGACTTAACACTATATCCCTCTCCTCCTGTCACTTCTCTATTATCATACCTCAAGCCTAGGTCATACATAAAATTATTTGAGATCGATCTTCTAAATTGTGCGAAACCTGCAACTGTGAATTGTTCAGGTTGTGTGTATATGTTCCTTAGAACATTTGATCTTGATTGATCTATTGATACTTCAGTCCCTATGACCAGATCAGTACCCCCTTTGAAAAACTTATGTAACTGACTCCTGAAAATGTAGCTTTTATCTCTGTAATGTGTCTTGCCCAGTATTTTATCTTCGGGAGCGTCATTGCGATCATTATAATCAGTTTCAAACTGGTTTGTTGCCAGTGATAAAGAGAATAGTGATTTACCTATCAATCGTTTATAATAAAATTGAAGGTAATTACTTTCACGATTTGATTCTCTATAGGAAATGAGACCAGGGTTATCTGGGTAAACAAAACCAGGCTGGCCATTAAAACTATTCGATTTGATAAATGAGAATTGAACCTGCTGACCAAGTGGTAGTGTTCTATTAATTTTGAAAGATAACCGCGTTTGCTCATGACCTGAATTAAATCTATGACCATTTGAACTGCCATGGCCTAGAGTGCTAATAAAATTTGTTTCATTCTTATTACCACTAAATGATAGTGAGAGAGCATGTGAACCATAGCTACCAAAACGTAACTCTGGATACCACTTGTTCGAATCCCCACCTGATCTTGTAACAATATTGATAACACCACCCATTGAATTATGCCCATAAATAGATGAAGCTGGACCTCTAACAACCTCAATATGCTTTATTGTTTCAAAGGGAATGGCATTCCAATCTGAGGATCCAGAATTCGGTATTGAGACAGGGAAACCATCAAGTAATAATAGCACTCTGTTATTATAGCCCCCTGGTTTGAAATCAGAAGAACCTCTTATTGAGATATTTACATTGCGACCATACTCATGAGCGCTTTGGACCTCAATTCCATGCAGATTACCTAATAGAGCAGATAGAGTTTCTTGGTCCGTATTAGTTATTTTATTTGTCTCAACTATCTCGGTTAATTCTGGTGCATGTTTAGAAGGAATCAGCCCCATTACATTCACTGCTTTCCATTGAAGAGGTTCTTTTTCGAGAACAATATTTAGTGACTCTTTAATTTCCTTTTTAACCTTTAGACTTTTTGAAAATGTTTTATAGCCAATGATTGAAAATAATATTTGGTGCTCATCTTGGGGCATATTATCAATTTGGAAGTAACCATCTTTATCTGAAGTGGTCCCTGTATCTGTATTTTCTATAAATATATTTACATTTTCCAAGGGAACATTTGATTCTTTATCAACTACGTAACCCGTTATGGATAGTCCGCTTACTATTGAAGTAAAGATCATGAAAAAAATTAAATGGTACATTTTTTTTAGGTATTATAGTCTAATTATTGATCTTTGGATCTGTGATCAATTCATTCAGAAGATTTTCAACATCTTTATCTGTGACAGGCTCCTTTCTATCGCCCATAAAAACCAACCCCATAAATAGACCACCAAGCGCTTTGAACATAAGCTGTGGATCTACTTGGGGGAATTCACCTTTTTTAACCCCATCCTCTAAAAGCCCTTGAATGACTGCATAAAGACGATGCTGGTAATCTTTCCATGGCTGCTTATCTAATTTAATTGCCTTGGGAACATTAAAAAGAAACTCAAAAAGTCCAGGTCGATCTTGAGCATTCTCAGCTATTTTTATCAGAACATTAACAAATGTCTTTCTAGGTGAGTCTTGAACTGCAATGACAGGTTCAAGAGACTCCCATATGTTCTGCCAGCCATCCTCTAGAATAGCAGATAAGACTTCCTCTTTAGATTTGAAATAATAATAGAGGGTAGCTTTACCAAATCCAGAAGAGTTTGCGATCTCATCCATGGTTGCACCATCAAGACCTTTCTCCTTAAAAACTGTAAGCGCTCCATCAAGGATACGTGCCTGGCGCATTTTTCTTTCTTCTAATTGTCTTTCTGAAATTGACATAAAATCAAAGTACCTTATTATTCGAATTGTTAGTCGAAATTTAAAATATTAATGAATGTGAAACAAAAATTGAATTAAACATATATTAAATAATTATCTATTAATTTTATAGGCTGATATATCAGCACATATTTATGGAATATTAACACTAATCAATAGTTTTATATAAAAAGGGAAGTAAAAATGAACAAAGAAAACGTTCTCGAATCCTTAAACAAAATCTTAGAACTTGAGTTAGCAGGAGTTGTAAAATACACACACTATGCATTTATGGTACAAGGGCCCTACCGTTTATCGGTTGTAGAATGGTTAAGAGAGCAAGCCCAGGAATCTTTAACTCATGCCGAAGCAGTAGGTGAACATATCACTAGTCTCGGTGAACACCCCACCCTAAAAATAAGTGATCTACTTGAAACTCATAAACACTCAACGGAAGATATTTTAAATGAGTGTTTAGAACATGAAAAAGAAGCAATCAGATCATACTATGAGCTATTGAAGAATGTTGATGGTGGTTCAATTATGTTGGAAGAATTTGCTCGTACTCAAATTGCTGCAGAAGAAATGCATGAGGCTGAATTAAAAAAAATGCTGCGTGATAATTTTTAGATCTTTGAGAATCAAAGATCTTACTTATCTAGACCATCATATAGATTAAGTGCATCTTCAACAGCAAAAGACTCTAAGTAGCCATATCCTCTAAAAACACCCTCTATCTGGATTGACAAACCTGATTGATAATAATCTACTAAATAATCTAACCTTTTAACCGAAAGCGCTTCTTTATCCAATTGGTCTATCCTCATAACAGCATTTTTAATGGGTATAAGTTCAGGATTTTTATTTGAAGATAATGCAGTTAATAATTCATCAAATGCATTATTTATATCACCCTCTTCTTCGCCTATCATCACATGTAATTGATGGTGATAATTGCTTAGAAATTGAAAAGCGTTGATCTTTTCAACCATCATATTCCTCTCGGTCAATGTTGGTTCTGAATTACATGAAAGTAAACAGAAAGAAAAAAAACTATATAAAATTAATCTCACTTCAATTTTGAATCTTTGGTTTGTATCCAAATTTATTTATTAGAGCTGTCTCAACACCATTACATAACTGTAAAAAATCTTTTAGGGATATTTCTATATTTAAACAGTCTTTAACTAAATTAATTTGAACAGATTTTGTATCCGAATCCAAACCTTTTTGAAGTCGTATTAAATACTGGTTAAATAATTTAAACTGACATGGGTTTAAATTCATTTTTACATTGCAAAATTCAAGCTGAAGCTGGCGATCAGATTTTAAAAAGGATATTGATATAGGTTCTTCTTTATATAATTGTAACATATTAATTCCTTAGTCTATAATTAACATAAACAAAAATAATGATAATGAGACCTATTCTCAATAGTAAATATCATTTTATCTTAAATATTATTTTTTGAAAACTTAAATACCCTTTTTCAAATCATTAAGTAAATATGGAGCGAAATATGTAAAGATACCATCCGCACCTGCCCTTTTAAAACACACCATTGATTCAAAAATTATGTCCCTCTTGTTGGCAAGACCTTTTTCTACTGCAGACATTATCATTGAGTACTCTCCTGAAACTTGATAAACAAATGTTGGCATATTGAATGTTTCTTTTGCTCTAGAAACTATATCTAAATAAGGCATACCTGGTTTTATCATGACCATGTCAGCACCTTCATTAATATCAATTAAAATTTCATGCATTGCCTCATCTGAATTTGCAAAATCTAGTTGATATGATTTTTTATCTTTTGGTTTAATAAGTTCCTCTGATCCGATCGCGCTACGAAATGGCCCATAATATGAGGATGAGTATTTTGCAGCATAGGACATTATCATGGTATTTTTAAAATTATTCTTCTCAAGACAATTCCTTATTGAGCCGACTCTGCCATCCATCATATCAGATGGTGCTATAATATCGCATCCTGCTTCCGCATAGATCAATGCCTGCTTATTTAATTTATCTAGTGTAAGGTCATTATCAACAATACCACCACGTACCACTCCATCATGACCATGATCAGTGAATGGATCCAATGCTACATCGCAAATGATACCCAATGATGGAAACTCGTTTTTTATTTCCTTGATCGCTCTACATATCAAATTGTTTGGATCAATACCTTGAGAACCCTCTCTGTCTTTTAACTTAGAGTCAATATTTGGAAATAAAGCAATCGCATTCAGTCCTAAACGAATGGGGTTCTCTAATTCTTTTATCAAACTGTCTATTGAAAAACAGAACACGTCAGGCATCGCATCAATAACTTGTTTTATAGCTTTCCCCTCTTTAATAAATACAGGCCAAATGATATCATTAGCTGATAATGCATTCTCAGAGGTAAGCTTTCTGGAAAATTTTTGCATTCGATTTCTTCTCATCCTTGTATTAGGAAATTTTCTTTCTTGCTTAGTCATATTTAATTCAATTGATCTCGGGTTTTATTATCACTAGAATAAGTATAAAAAACAGAATAAGGAACGGTATCTCATTGATCAAACGAAAAAACTTTGAAGATCTAACATTAATATCACCTACAAGGTCTTTCAGATGCCTACCAAGATTTATATGATAGAGGGTAAGAAGTATCACAAGAATAAATTTAATAATTAGCCAACCATATATACCTAAAACATGGGCCAAATACAGTCCTGACATCCAGACCAATATTGCAGAGGGGTGCATAATATACAAATACAATCTTCTCTCCATAACTTTAAAGACCTCTGAAGTTTCTTTGGTTACATTATTCATAGAATGATAAACAAATATTCTTGGTAGGTATAAGAGGCCAGCCATCCACGCAACAACAAAACTGACATGTAGAACCTTGACCCATAGATAAATATTGCCCAATCGCTACTCCCAATTTGCTTGAGGAGGCATTGACATCAATATAGCATCAATATTGCCACCTGTCTCTAATCCAAATTTTGTGCCTCTATCATAAAGGAGATTGAACTCAACATATCGCCCTCTTTTTATTAACTGAGCATATTTGTCACTTTCTGACCAGTCATTATTTTTATATCTAGATATTATCTTATCGACGTAATCATGAAAAAACATTCCTACATCTTTAATGAATAAGAAATCAGAGTTGTCACTTTCAGTATTTAAATAATCAAAAAATATACCACCAATACCTCTTGGTTCATTCCTGTGTTTTAAAAAAAAGTACTCATCACACCATTTCTTATACTTTGGATAATAAGAATTATCATATTTATCACACATATTTTTCAGGTCAATGTGAAAAATTTTGGTTTCTTTAGTGTAATCTAGACAGGGGGTAATGTCTATCCCCCCGCCAAACCAATTTTTGGTGGTAGAAAGGTACCTTGTATTAAAATGCATTGATGGGATATTAGGATTCTTAGGGTGTAAAACGACGCTTATCCCTGTTGCCCAATAAGAGGGGTCTTTTTCAGCGCCAGGTACTCTTTTTTGCATTTTTTCCGAGAACTGCCCTGAGACAGTTGAAATATTAACACCACCTTTTTCTATAAGACTTCCTTCAATTTTGCTCATTAGCCCACCACCTCTACCAGAATGCTCCCATTTCTTTTCAGTAAAACGAGCATTTTCATGGACTTCTATGGTTGAAATCAATTTTGATCTTAGATTTTCAAACCATTCCCTTGCTTTATCTTTCATGTTAACCATCCATTTAAATTTTCATCTAATATACCTTTAATTATATCCAGGTGTTCGTCACTACTATTCAAACAAGGGATATAGGCAAGTTCTTCTCCACCATTTTCTTTAAATAGTTTATTATACTGAATTTTTATCTCTTCCAGCGTTTCTAAACAATCAACACTAAAGCCCGGTGATATTACATGTAATTTTTTGATACCATTTTTAGCATATTTAACAATTTCTTCATCAATATAAGGCTTAAGCCATTCCTCCCTGCCAAACCTGGATTGAAATGCTAAGGAATATTGTTCACTTTTCAGTTTGAGTTTATTTGCAAGCAACCTGGCTGTTTTATGACAAAAACAATAATAGGGGTCACCTTCCTTAAGATATCGAAATGGCATTCCATGAAAGCTAATGATCAATTTTTCAATTGTAGAGGTATCTGAAACTGACAAAATAATTGATTTGGAAAGAGCTGCTATATAATCTTCTCTATCATGATAGCCATTTACAAACCGTAAGCTTGGCACCCATGGCCATTTTGAAAAAACATTTGAGATCTCATCTAAGGTACTTGAATTCGTTGGTGATCCCGCCTGTGGGTAAAGGGGAAGAACTAGAATCTTATAAACATTATTTTTTTTGAATGTTTCTAAAGCACTCTCTATTGAAGGATTACCATAGCGCATACCAAGCCTAATAGTTACATTCTTATTTGTGAATAGTCTATCTAGACCAGTAACGATTTCATTCATGTTTTTTAGAAGTGGAGAACCCTCTTCTGTCCATATAGACTTATATAACCTAGCTGATCTTTTTGGTCTTATATTTAAAATTATCCCATAAAGGATAATTTTCCATAAAAAGGGATTATAATCAACTACTCTCCTATCAGATAAAAATTGTCTTAGGTATTTTTTTAGGCTTTTCTTATCAGGAGCGTCTGGAGTTCCTAGGTTTGTAATTAAGATCCCTATTTTATTTGAAAACCCTTGCTCAAAATCCTGCATAACTAATCCATTAAAGAGAATTTATTTCTAATTGTACCTATAAAATGCCTAACATTTTCTTCAGGGGTTTTAGGTAAGACGCCGTGGTTAAGACTACAGATATAGCCAGATATCTGGCTCATGTTCACGGATTTTAAACTATCAACAAATAATTCAAAATCATGTAAATAATCATCGTGGGGCTTCAATAAGGAATTTGGTGAAAAATTACCCTGTACAAAAAAATCTCTTTTTTTTGTTAAAAAATCATTAAAACCAATATCCCCAGAATAAACTACGCCTGCCAATCTCATATCATTTATTTTTGATATTTCTTGGTGATAGAAGGATTGGTTCTTTGAGAAGTATGCTATTTTCTTTTCAAAGGTTAGGAATAACTCATTTTTAATTTTGTTTATGTAGTGATCCAAAAAATATCGCTTTTCTAATTGTACACTATTGGTATCAAATATATAGACGATCTCTGCTCCAGCATTGAGTTGCATCTCTATATTCTTTTTAAGAATTGGGAATAGATGATCATATAATAGTTTTTCGACATGATCTCCAATGGATGGGACATCGATCTTAACTTCATTTTTCATATTTAGCCCATAGGACAGTATGGTCCAAGGACCTCCAACGAAACCAACAAGACTTTTGTTGTCTGGCAGAGCTTTCCTTGTAAGAGCCATTGCTTCAGACTGGAAGGATAATTCTTCCTGAATTTTATCCACACTTATAGTTTTATTTTCGTCACCGGGTTGCAAGTAATTTCCAAAAACAGGACCAGGTTTATAACTAAGATCTAAACCAAATAATTCAAGCGGGAATAAAATATCACTAAAAAGTATCGCGACGTCATAATCGAAATCTAAAATTGGACCACATGCCACTTCCGTGGCTAACTCAGGCGTTTTGCATAACTGCTCAAAAGAATATTTTTTCCTTAATTTTTGATAATGTGAATGGTATCTACCAGCCTGCCTCATGAACCATATCGGTGGTATAGGTTGAGGAGTTCCATTTAATACGTTTTTAAATTTATGATTCATTTATTTACTATTTTACCTTTTGGTCATCTAACCAATGCTTATATGAAAAGTAACAATTTATTTTTTTTGAATTTGGTAAATTTGTTTTCAAATATTCATATGTCCTACCAAAACCACAGCTATGATTTCCATTAGATATTTCAGGAAAAAACTCTACTGCTTTTTCATACTGTAGAGGGCTCATCCAGAAGAAGTCCGATCTTTCATCAAGTTTCAGCATTTTTATTTTATCTTCATCAAACTCTAACTGGTATGTGGGAAGGATTTGAAAAATTTTTGAAGATGCATTCGTATGGCTAAGCTTATATTTTTTCAATTTCCATGCAATAAGATGATCTATTTCAATTCCATTTTGCTCTCCAAGGCTATCTGATGAACCATTGATCCAATAACCTTTTCGCGCTGCATACCTCCAAGTTTTTACACCACTTGTCCAAAAAATATTTGACTTATGAATACTACCACAACTATCTAGGACATTTTTTCTACTTATAAAAATAAAGCTTTTTTTCAAGGTTTTAATTTGCTCATTCAAGATACGTTTTCTAACAAACATATTGTTATCACTTTTATTAGGGTATATATCATCTGAAGAAACTTTTTTTACCATATCGTAAGGTTTTTTATCTAATGGCCCCATTGTTTTCAATGGAACTCCATCTTCGGTCTCACCGATCAACGAACACATTCTGACATGTCTTGCATTCCATATTGACACTCCAATTTTTTGATGACATCCTCCGCCATACTGAGATAGTATTGATTTTTCTTTTTTTACATCCTCAAAAGTACCGAGAGCATTAATGGGCTTTATGAGATTTTTTAGATGTAAGCTATTCTTTCTTGCTTCAATAGCAATTGCACCTTGTCCAGGAGCCGTTGGGAATATCGATAACGGTAGAATCATCCACCTTGTTCTATAAAGTATTTCTTTAATAGCGTTTATAGTGTTTTGATCCCCTGACCTCATTAAACGGTCTATTGCCACTTTAGCCATTAGAACTATATCTGCGTCACCTGAAATAAATTTATTTAATCTTGTTTCAATATTCCCCCTGATATCACTAAAGCTCATGGAGTCTATTTCCATCGGAAGTAGATCAGGTAAGATGTTTTTAATATTATATTTTCTGCGGGGAGATGAAGTGAGAATTTTTATATTTTTTTTGTACTTAAGAATTGCCGTATCTTTTTTAACGATCATTATATCGCGCATATCCCCTCTTCCTAATGTGCCAATTATTTCAGTACCTGATGATGGCTCAACGGGGAGATCTTTCCACGAGTGGATTGCGATATCAAAATCTCCATCTATCACTCTATTGCTTATATCTCTGGTGAAAACGCCAATATTTTCGGGTTTTGTAATATCCATATTTAAATCAATATCTGCGACAGCATTTGAAGTATGATATTCTATGGAAAGATTTGGATGTACTGACCTAAGAGCATTTCCAACTTCTTCTGCCTGCACCCTTGCCAGGGTACTACCCCTAGAAACAATCTTAATAATTTTTTGTTTTTGCAATACTCTATTTGTTCAAACTAATTATATATTCGTAATTTCGACTGGCGAGTCTAATAACTTTATTATTCTTTCTAAAACATAAAGTAGCAAAATGGATTATAAAAAATATATTAAAAATCAGATTGATGAATTCAGCGCTAAGGGATTTAAAAGGACCTTTACCCCTGTATACAGGTTTAAAGATACATTCCCATTTACGAAGATAGATTTTAATAATATTGAAGAAGAACACCACAGTACAAACACACGTATCTGGTGCTCTAATGATTATTTGAATATGAGCCACAATCCCGAGGTTATTGATAGAATGATCGAGGTTATTAAAACCGTTGGCACTGGTTCGGGTGGCACAAGAAATATTTCGGGATCTACACCCTATCACAATCAGCTAGAGAAGGATATTGCTAATTTCCATTGCAGGGATAAGGCATTGATATTTTCATCTGCATATATCGCAAATCAAGCAACTCTATCTACTCTGTGCAAGCGTATAGAAAATATTAAGGTATTCTCTGACGAGCTAAATCATGCATCCCTTATTGAGGGTATAAAGAACTCTAAGGCTGACTGCTCAATATTCAGACACAATGACCTTGATCACCTGGAAAAACTTTTAAGTGAGTGTGAGTTGGATAGGCCAAAGATAATTGTTTTTGAATCCCTCTACTCTATGGATGGAACAAAAGCCAATGTGGCTGAATATGTTAGGCTTGCTAAAAAATATAATGCACTAACATATCTTGATGAAGTACATGCTGTTGGATTATATGGTAAAAAAGGTCGAGGAGTTGCCCAAGAATGTGGCGTTTCAGATCAAATCGATATTATCAATGGAACTCTTGCAAAAGGCTTTGGACAAATAGGTGGTTATATAACAGGAGATGAAATACTAATTGATTTTATCAAATCATTTGCTCCCGGCTTTATTTTTACAACATCTATGATGCCTGCAATAGCAGCTGCAGCATCAAAAAGCATTGAAATCGTTCAAACATTGGATGAGGAGAGAAAATTAGTTTTTTCAAAAGCTAATTTCATTAAGAACCAATTGAAGAAAGTCGGTATTGATTTTATTGATAGTGATAGCCATATAATCCCAGTACTTGCCTACGATGAATCAAAGGTCAAAGATTATTCAAATACCCTTCTAAACAAGCATAATACATATTTGCAACCAATTTTCTACCCAACTGTGCCAAAAGGCAGCGCAAGATTAAGGATAACGGTCACTCCAAAACATTCAATAACCGATATCAATGATCTCATTTCTTCATTAAGAATGACATGGGGAAAACATTTACAAAGAGCTGTTAGTTCTCCATTGCAGCCTGCAATGGCCTTATAAAAAATTTTCTACTAACCTTTTTGCCCTAAGCATTATATCATGGGTATGAAGATATTTAAACTCAGAATTTCTACCAATCATATGGTGGTTCTCGAAAGTTTTTAAAAATGAGACTGCTTTTCAATCAAGATTTGGATCGGATAAATGGTTAGAACCTTATATTGATGAGCTATTAATTAATGAAGCAAATAATGGTACAAAGCATATTCAAGTTATTTCACCAGGTTTTGCGGTCGATTGCTTGGAGACATTAGAAGAAATAAGTATGCAATACCAAAACCTATTCTTAAAGAATGGTGGTGAAAAATTTGAATACATTCCCTGCCTGAACGATAGCGATCTTCAAATTGATATGATTAAATCAATTATAGATCAAAGTACAAAGGATTGGTAAAAATAATTAATTATATAAATTTATTTATAATCGAATTGGCCTGCTTAATAATTTCTCAATATCTAGAAATCAAAAATTAGAGAAGTTATAAATTGTCTTGGCATATTAGGCCTATACCCTGCTGGCCTAGTTGACACTATTGCTTTGGAATTCGTCAAATTATTTACCTTCATATCTAATGAGATATTTCGATTGAATTGATATTTTGTAACCAAGTCAATAACATTGAATGAACTTGTACTATTCAGCAAAGATAATTCACCTTTGCCTGCGATAGTACGTGTTTCATCTACATGTTTTAACCGGAGGTAAGATCGAAGTTTACCTTTCTGTAACCCTATTTGTGCGTGGAACATATTTCTGGGAATATATGGTAGCTCATCATCTATTGATACATTACCCCATGGATCAAATTCACTATCAAAATTATTTTTGAACTTTGCATCTGTAAATGTATAACTAAATGTAATAGGCAAAAGAAATCCATTAAGGCTAAATAGATTTCCATAGGATAATTCCAATCCTTGTATCAAAACTTTTCCACCATTGAACTGAGCATAGGTGCCTGAACCAGTTGCTTCAGTATCTTCACCAAGCAGGTTTTTATAATCGTTATAAAAAGCAACAAATTCTGCAGAATGGAAACCCTGATTAAACCTACTTCCTAATTCAAAATTTGTACTTTCTTCGGGCAGTACCTCATCTTCATCATCAATCCCAGGACCAGGAGGAGAAAATCCATTATGAATACCAGTAAAAATTTGAATCCCATTGGCTAATTGGTAAGAAACACCTAAGCCTGGGATAAGTACATTTAATGATGCAGATTTAATAGAAGCTGCCGTGGAATCACGGTCTAAATCATTTCCCCAGTCTTTCCTTTCAAGAAAAATTTCCTCGTATCGAGCACCAGCTATTACTGTAAGCTTATTAAATTTTATTTCATCTTCATAAAATATTGAATTAGCAATAGCAGAGTAAAGTCTATTATTTTTACTACCCTCGCCTCTTACTCCCGCGGTGGTCATTATCAAATTACCATTATTCATTTTATAAAGGTCTGACCACTGGTAGCGATCCATCTCATCTGAGTGTCGCCTAATACCAATCATAAGATTATGGTTAGTATTAAATAATGAAAAATTTGATCTCAAGAGAGTTTGTACCCCTTTTGAATTATAAATACGATTATTTGCTTTTATATCATAAATATCATCATCAGAATTGGTTGCAGATAATAGAGAATAGGAAACTTCAGTGCCTTCATCTTGATTTAATATAGAACCTATTTTATCACCATTAACTTCATTTAACTTATACCAATTACGATGAAAATCATTATTATAAACTGTAGAAGTAATATCTAGATTTTGTAAAATCTTAATAACGCCTGTGAGTGTTATCTGGTCATGATTGGCATCCATTAAATCATTCTTTGAAGCTGCATATCGTCTGTATGGATTTTTATCAAAGTCTGAATTAGTCAAACCTAAATATGTTTCATGACTGAGCTCCTCAGTTTGGCTGATTTTAACTTCTACAGCTGCAAAATCTGAATTTGTATTTAATCTTCCTTTAAAAAGAAAATCTTTTTTATCATAGCCTGTTTCACCACCACCATCAAGCTCTTTAAATCCATCAGTATTGTCCAAATGGGTTTGAAACATTAAACCAAAATTATTTGATGAAATACCTGTTTTGAACTTGGCTATGCGAGTGGAGTTTTCTCCTAAGGAAATTCCTCCGCTAAAATCCAAGTGTTGTGGAATAGAGGCTGATACATAGTTTATTGCACCACCTGTTGAATGAGGACCATACTTTATCTGACTTGAGCCTTTTCGAATCTCAAAGGATTCCATTCTACCTGCTGTTGGAGAGTAATACGCAGCTGGGGATGAATATGGTGCTGGGGCAATCAATATTCCATCTTCCATCATATTTATCTTTGCAGATCGTTCTAGGCCTGTGCCCCGCATTCCAATGTTTGGTCTGAGGCCATACCCGTCTTCTTCTTGCGTATATACGCCGGGGACTTGGCCAATTATTCTATTTATATCTGTATCATTGAACTCTAAGACTTCTGCTTTTGAGATTAATGAAATAGATCCAGGTAAACGATAATAATTTTGACCTGAACCCGATAATCGAGATTGGTCCGCTATAACATCAATTGGTGAAAATTTTAATGTACTTTGTTCCAATTCTATGATGACCAGTTCTGAATCATTAATTGCTAATTCATTGCTATAGGATGCATAACCTATTGCAGTTATTTCTAGTGAGATTTGATCACCAATTTTTGAATTAAATGAGAAAATTCCATTTTCATTTGTTGTGGTGCCTACTCCTTCTACATTAGTTAAATTAATATTTGCCTCAATTACTGGCATACCTGTATTACTATCGATTACTTTACCAATAAATTCATTAGCAAAAACAAATTGTAGAATTAAGATATATTTTATTGTTTGTTTGAACATTTTTATAACCTTCTATAGTTATTATCTATTTGATGAAGCTCTTTTCCACATAAAGTTCATTGAGAAGACCGCAGAAAACCAGACCAACAATTCAACCCATCCCGGGTCTCCATTATAACCAAATAAGCCTTTTAATAAACCACCTATAGCACCCTTATCATGAAAAACTGGGTAGGTACCATCCGAACGTTTGGGCGGGTTCACATCCCATACCCTTGATGCCCATTTTTCTGCGCTACTAACGATCTTAGTTCGATCTGAACTATTATTTAATTGGAATATCTTTGAATCTCCACTCACTCTGGTTGCAACTACTTGATTGTCTTGAACAGACACTGTGCCTCCATAATAGGGGATCACCTTAGCAGATTCTAGCTCATGAACACCATAAGTAAGCATTCCTGCAGCAACAAATATCAGAACAAAAGAGCTCACATTAAAAAATGTCTTTAGCGGGACCTTCTTTCCTTGGATGAATATCATATACCCAACTCCAATTCCTAGGCCGGCACCTACAAATGATAAAGGCACAGACAAACCACCCTTTTGCATCGTAACCCCATACAAGAAAAGTATGGTCTCAATTCCCTCACGGAAAACAGAGATGAATGCCAAAGCAAAAATACCGTACCCGATATTATTATTCTTTAATGCATCTGCGGCTTTTTCCTCTAGTTCGCCAGCGATATTGCTATTTTTCGCCATCCAGATGATCATGCTGCCAAGAATACCTGCAGCGAGTATCATCACAATGCCTTCAAATATCTTAGCGGCCTGCCCATCAAAACCACCTGCAAATCTTTGAAATAGTAATGAACCAACAAGGCTGGCGGCTAGGGCTACCATAACACCCTGCCAGAGCTGAATNAATGCATCATCNTGCCCGATCTTATTGAGGTAGGTNTANAGNATNCCNACAATGAGGGTTGCCTCAAGCACTTCTCTNAANACTATAATTAATTCTGCCATTTTTTTGCNAAAAGTTGGGGCTCCCTATTTCTTTANCTTGGGANTAGAGACCTCTGATTTCGGAATATGTAACAAAGGTGTTCNGGAGCCCCGGGAGTACATAACTAATTGTTAATGAGACTTAATCTCATTATNAAATATATAAATTTTAATATCATTGTGTCAACTATAAATGTTTAATATTGTTGTTACCATATAATATTTTGGTGATCTGATAAAGCGCTTTTATGAATCAAATATATTGATGGTATCTTTGATACCTTTATCGGCCACCTACCAGCTAGAGATAACATTTTAATGGATATAAAAGATATACTTCAAATGAAGACCGGAGGCCAATGGCTAGTTAATACAATAAATAATAGGACTATTTTCTGTAGAGAAATGTTTAGCGAAGAGCACAATGAGATCAAAAACATGATAAGTCAATTTGCTCAAGAGCGAATATTCCCAAATGTTCAAAATATTGAAAAGCTGGATGAAGATCTCAGCAGAGCTATAATGCGTGAAATGGGAGAGCTAGGTCTTATAGGAGCTGATGCTCCTGAAGAGTTTGGTGGTGCAGGTCTCGATAAGATCACCGCCTGCCTGATCACAGAAGGTGTCGGCTGGGGAGGGTCTTCATCTTTCGGGTGCACCTTTGGAGTTCAGACCGGTATTGGTAGTCTGGGTATTGTATTTTTTGGAACTCCAGAGCAAAAAGAAAAATATTTACCAAAACTTATGTCAGGTGAATGGATCGCTGCTTATGGACTCACGGAGCCCTCTGCTGGGTCAGATGCCCTTTCAGCGAAAACCACTGCTTTTCTAACAGAGGATGGTGAGCACTATATACTTAATGGTGAAAAACAGTTCATTAGTAACGGTGGATGGGCTGATGTTTTTACCATTCTAGCACAGGTTAACGGAAACAAATTCTCCTGCTTTGTTGTTGATAAAGAAACAGAAGGTTTCACCATTGGCTCTGAAGAGAAAAAAATGGGTATGAAGGGTTCCTCTACAACCTCATTAAAATTCACTGACGCAAAAGTCCCAGCTAAGAATCTTTTGTACGAAGTAGGGAAAGGTGCTACGATCGCATTCAATGCTCTGAATATTGGTCGCTATAAATTAGGTGCTGCAAGCATAGGCGGATCTAAACTTGCAATCAGAGAAGCCATAAAATATGCGCTTGATAGGAGACAGTTTGGACAACCCATTGCAAGATTTGATGCGATCATTGGTAAGATCGCTGATATAACTGTTCGAACCTTTGTCGCAGATACAATGCTTTATCGAACCGTTGGGATGATACAGGATGCGATCGATGATCTAGATGATAAAGATCCAGAATACTACATAAAAATGGGCGAGGCCATGGAACGATTTGCAATAGAAGCATCCATGGCAAAGGTCTATGGTAGCGAGACCTCAGACATGGTAGTAGATAATTGTATGCAGATATTCGGTGGATATGGCTTCATTGAAGAATATTCGATCGCAATGGCATATCGTGATGACAGGATCAATCGGATATGGGAGGGTACTAATGAGATCAATCGAGCTATCATTAGCGGCTATATGATGAAAAAGGTCCTTACAGAAGAAATATCATTGAGAGATATCTTAAAAGATCTTGATTCATTTCTTTTATCAAATAACCATAAAGACAATAAAGACATTTTTTCGATCGAGAAACATGCTGTTGAAGCTGCAAAAAGACTAGCGGTTCTGATCTTTCAAGAGGCTTTGTGTGAGTTTGGCCAGGACCTCAAACATGAGCAACAATTAAGCGAAGCGTTTGCAGATATTTTTACGCATATTTTTACATCAGAATCAGTTATATGCAGAGCACAACAGACCATGTCATCCAATGGCATATCAAATATGTCTTTCAACATAGCAAAGATAGATGTTGCAGAATCATTGCTTGATGTTAGGTCTCTGAGTAGTAAATGCCTCAATAGGATCTTTTCAGAGGAGGTTCCAAACAGGATCATGGGACCAGTTATAAAACTTCATGATATCATCAATCTAAATACCGATACAATTTCTCTCAAAAGATCATTGGGCGAATACATGATAGAAAAAAAGGATTATCCATTTTAGGATGATAAGTGGTAAACCTTATAATGAAACAATTAAATAGGAGATCATTATGCCTGAATCCGTGATCATTGATGCGGTCCGCTCCCCTATCGGAATAAAAAATGGTGACCTTGTTGGAATCCGTCCTGATGATATGACAGCACAGATCATCAGCAGTCTTTTTGATAGGAATGACAATATTGAGCCTAAGCACATTGAGGACCTAGTGCTGGGCTGTGCATTTCCAGAGGGACCACAGGGAATGCTGATGGCAAAAGGAGTGGCTATCTTAGCAGGGATACCTGAAACAACCGGTGGTTCAGTAGTGAACCGGTTCTGTGGATCATCCATGGATGCAGTGCACCAAATTAGTGCAAAGATCGAAACGGGAGATATCCAAATGGGTATCGCAGCAGGCGTGGAAGACATGTTCTCTGTACCAATGGGTGGATTCAATCCTGATTTTCATCCTGAATTAGCGGAGCANGAATACTATATCGGGATGGGAGAAACAGCTGAGATACTCGCTGAAGAAGGAAATATCTCACGAGAAGACCAGGAAGATTTTGCTGTTGGCTCTCACGAGAAAGCATTAAAGGCCTGGGAAANTGGCCATTTTAAAAATGAGGTAGTTCCCATCAATGTATATGGCGAGAATANCGTGGAACGAGATGAAGGCCCAAGACAACCAGACCTTGAAAAGATCAAGAGCCTTGACCCTGCCTTCTTAGAGAATGGAACTATTACTGCGGCNACTTCCAGTCCCATATCTATTGGCGCATCAGCGGTNTTGATATGCAGTCGTGACCTTGCTGAAAAGAATGACCTTAAGATAAGAGCNGCTATTAAAGGACGATCTGTCGTTGGAGTTGATTGGAAACGAATGGGCAAAGGCCCTATCCCTGCCACAGAAAAAGTTCTACAAAATGCAGGAATGTCAATGGATGAAATAGATGTGATTGAATTGAATGAGGCATTTGCAGCTCAATCTCTCTATGTTATAGAAAATGGTAATTGGGATCGTTCCAGAGTCAATCTTAATGGTGGAGCCATAGCGCTTGGTCACCCACTAGGATGTTCTGGCGCTAGGATCATTACCACTTTGGTNAATGTCATGGAACAGGAAAATGCAAAGAGAGGCCTAGCTACAATGTGTATCGGTTCAGGTCAGGGAATTGCAACAATTCTAGGAAGAGATTAAAATATGTCTAAAAGAATCGAAAAAGTTGCAGTTCTTGGAGCAGGTGTTATGGGTGCGCANATCGCAGGGCATCTAAGCAATGCAGGCATCCCCTCTTATTTATTTGACATNAATAAGGAACTAGCTGTGAAAGGAAAAGAGACCTTAGCAACCTTAAAACCAGCGCCTCTTTATAAGCCAAAGAATATTGATNTTGTGACTCCATGTACTTTTGACGATGACCTGGAAAAGGTCGCTGAAGTTGATTGGGTTTTAGAAGCTGTTGTNGAAAAATTAGATATCAAAGAACTTATATATCAGAAACTTCTTCCCCACTTAAAGCCAGAAGCNATCCTTACTTCTAACACNTCAGGCATTCCTCTAAATGACCTTACAGCTTCACTTCCTGAGGATCTAAAACAGCGATTTATGATCACACATTTCTTTAATCCACCAAGATACATGCAACTATTAGAATTAGTGAAGGGCAAAGAAACCACAGAAGAAACGTATGATACAATGATCAAGTTTGGAGAGTCCATTCTTGGTAAAGGAATCGTTCATGCCAAGGACACTCCCAATTTTATTGGTAACCGCATTGGTGTCTATGGAATGATGACCGCAATAAACCTCGCGATAGAGCAAGGCCTTACCGTTGAAGAAATAGACAAACTAACAGGACCTATTTCAGGAAGACCAAAAAGTGCGACATTTCGCACTGCTGATGTTGTAGGATTAGATATTTTAAAAAATGTATCTCTTACGACATATGAAAAAGCACCTGATGATGAAGAACGTGATATGTTCAAGATCCCTGATATTTTGAATACATTGATCGACTCAAATCGACTNGGTCAAAAAACAGGAGCGGGATTTTATAAAAAGAATGAGGACCGTAGTATCCATTCAATCAACCTGAAAACTGGTAAGTATGGGCCTATGGGGCCAGTCCGGTTTGACTGTTTCCGCATTGCTAAGGATAGACAAAGACTCGCTGAAAAGGTAAAAGCTCTTTGCTCTGGAGATGACAAAGGAAGTAAATATTTCTGGGAACTCACAGCCAGAACATTGATCTATAGCGCTAATCGAATCCCTGAAATATCTGATGACATAGTCAATATTGATAATGCCATGAAATGGGGATTTGCATGGGACGCAGGGCCTTTCGAAGGTTGGGATGCCCTAGGAGTTCGTAANACCACTGAGAGGATGAAGGCAGAAGGTAAAACAGTGCCAGACTGGGTACTAGAAATGCTTGAATCTGGTCGTGAAACATTTTACTCGATGGAAAATGGTGAAAANGACTATTGGTGTCCTAATAGTAAAAGTCCTGTCAAGNTCGAACAGAATCCAAAAGAATTCAACCTCGCTCTTCACAANACAGCAGGCAATACTTTAAAAAGAGATCTAAGCGCAAGTGTAAATGATTTAGGTGANGGTATATTAAATGTAGAATTTCATTCTATTTTACAGCCAAGACTTAATCCGATCGATAGCTCCTATATAGAAATGATCAATCATGCATTAGATCTTATTGATGAAGATAAGTACAATGCTTTAGTCNTTGGACATCAGGGTCCCAATTTCTCNGCTGGAGCTAATCTCAATCTGTTTCTTGACCTAACTCATAACCAACAATGGGAGGCATTGGATTTCGCTGTAAGAACATTTCAAGAGACGACTCAAAGAATCAGATTCTCCAAAGGTCCTGTAGTTGCAGCCCCATTTCAATTGACCCTTGGTGGTGGAACAGAGATAATACAACCAGCCGCACATCGGGTGGCAGCAGCAGAGACGTATATGGGCTTTGTAGAGTTAGGAGTTGGATTAATTCCTGGTGGCAGTGGAACACTTAGAATGATATTGAACGCCATGGACAGCGCTACTGGACGCATGGGCGCATTCCAGAAGATCCAAAAGACATTTGAGGTCATTGGCTTTGCAAAAGTAGCGACAAGTGCAGATGANGCAAAACACCTAGGGTTATTAAAGAAAGATGATACAATTATCTTGAATCGGAATCATTTGATCCAAGTGGCAAAGGAAAAGGCTCTTGAACTTGAAGAAAATTATGAGCCTCCAAAATATAGAGACGATCTAAAGCTTCCTGGTGCTGGAGGGCGCACTGCAATGGCTATGGCACTTAAAGGATTCAAGGCACAAGGCAAAATATCTGAGCATGATGTAAAGATCGGGGAGAAACTTGCGTATGTATTGACGGGTGGTGACAAGGCNGGATTAACAAAAACAGTGGATGAACAATATATTNTAGATATTGAAAGGGAGGTCTTTGTGTCGCTAGCAGGTGAAAAATTGACCCAGGACCGGATCAAGTATATGTTGAAAAAAGGGAAACCCTTAAGAAACTAATCANTTGGCAGGCGTTTTAGATTTTTTTCATGGAATAGATTACTTTTTATTCCAGAATCCACCTTGATATCTGTGAATAAGATCTCTGTTGTATGCTTGGTAGAGGTGTCCTTTACAAATACGCGTTTTATCAATTGATATTNACCCCTTTTCTCATACTCAAACTCTTTTTCTTTCTCCAGATTCCCTTTTTTATTAAAAGAATGTTCTCTTACTATTGTCAATGTGGCCTTATCTACCCANGAGACATGCTNACTGTAAGANGACCTNNTCNCAATTTTTGGGATAGTTTTTAAAACAAAACACTCTCTATTTTCCCACTGCTCATCATCAAGNCGCTCATATTCACTCTCATCAAGATCACGGCTAGATAGATCCTCATAGCTTAAATNGGAGCCCATGAATGCATCCCCTTTTTTCTTTGCAGAGATACGACGTACTTTTTTAAAAGCCGGTAACCACATTCGCATCTCATCTTCTTTTTTATCGTGTTCTATCTTTAAAAAAGCTACGCCTCTATCATCCTTGGGCTCTAAGAACCAAATGATCTGCTTTGCATTATTATCCATGGATTTTGAGATCATGACATGATTTCGGGTTTTACCTCTCGAATTCTTAAGGATCATATTAGTTTTATTTGTTAGATCTTTTGGTGCAGGACGTAGATCTATTGACCTAGCGATCTCGTAACCAGACTGGCCTTGGATTATAAATGGGATTAAGAGAGGAAGGAAATATTTCATATCAATCACCTTTATCAATTAAATGATCCTTGAGTAATTCTGTTGAAGAAGATAGTAGGGTCAGCGTACCAAGAGAGGTCGATATCATGGCAAAGACCATTAGACCACCTATATATTGAACAGGAATAAACGCAGAAAACAACAATGCTCCAAAACCCATATTGGATCCAGCATCTAATATAATTGGATAACCAACATCCTTGATCACTTCCTGACTTAGGTCGCCTCTATCAATAGAACTTGAAAGTCTTTGAAACTGTGAAATAAAATGAATAGCAAAATCCACACCGACCCCAATGATAATTGATGACAGTATAGCCGTAATATGGTTTAGAGTAATGCCAAAATGCCCCATTAATCCAAAATTAAGTATGACTGCACCCGTCAAGGGAATCACCGCTAAAATCCCCCAAATGATTCTTTTAAAGAAAAGAGCTGTGATAGAACAGATCAAGACCAAGGAGATCAAAATACTTAAAAATGATGACCTTATCACCATTAATACCATATCACGGATAACAACGATCATACCTGTTACATCAATATTTATGGTCTGATCAAAATTCTGCTCAATATGATCTGTGATGGAACCGACGAATGAAAAAACATCCTCAGTACTCATCACACTGCTCAAAGCGGTTATCAGTCCAGATGAATATTCATAATCCACTAGGCTTGAAAAATCTTCAGGATCTCCAGACATAGAATACATTGTAAATAAATTATTTACCTTTTCACGTTCCACGGGAATTNTCTCATATTCNAGACTATCATCCATTACAGTACGGTGCATCTGTTTCACCACATTAGCAATTGAATAGGTGACCTTGACCTGGTCGTTTTCTTCAATATAGCTTTGTAGGGAATCCATCTTTTGTAAAACTATGGGATCTTTTATATCTGCATCTAACCGTACTCTCAGATCCATGGTACCACTCATTTTTTCATCTATAAAATCCATACTATCGCGGATCTCTGTCCCAGGTTTAAAAAAACTAGCAACATTGACATCAATCGTGATCTTATAGAGCCCCATCAAACCAGCCAAAACCAGTATAAGACCTGAAGAAAAAACATATTTTGGATAGCGAGTGACAATATTCGCGATCTTACCAACCAATTTTTCAAATATACTGGCCAGGGCGATTGCTTTTGAGTTAGGATCCCATTTTTTGGTACTAATTACAGCTGGCAGCATTAAAGAGCTCATTAGCCAAGCCCAAGCAATACCAACTGAAATAGATACACCATATCCGATCAGGGGTTCCAATGGGGATGATACCATTGTAAGAAATGCCGCTATGGTTGTGATACTAGTTAAAAATATTGGTAATAATAATGCATCCATACTGGATTCAATGGCGGTATTCACATCACGTAATTTTCTAAATTCCCTGAAGAATTTGGTTACAACATGAACTCCATCTGAATTAGCGATGGTCAGTAGGATAATCGGCATGGATGTATTTAAAAGAGCAAATAAAAAACGGTCTGAACCTGTTATCTTGTATGCCCAGCCCATAAACCCCATCATGGCTATCAGNGAGGATAAAATGACCATCATGACCATTAAAACAGCGTGGATACTTCTTAGGTTGAATAGCAGAATAACCAACATAATGATCATACCCATCTTGATCAATGACTGGACATCATCACGTATTAACTGTGGTACAGAGCCAGTGACATATGCTGTTCCACCATAGTGGACATCATAATTACTTAGAATGGAATCAGCAACTGAAACAATATCATTTCTAAACTGATTAAGGCCCACTTGGTCGAATGGCTGGATAATAGTGAGAAGATATTCTTCTCCTTTGCTGACAAGTTGCTTTTTAAGATCTTGGTTTTTATTCAGATATACCTTGATATTATCTATCTCACTACTTGATAGTACTTTTCTGTTCTGAAGATCATCGATCTCTAGGAACCCATCTACCTGATCGATCCTTGTTGCATTACTGATATTTGAAATATCATCAACTGTACTTAAAATATTTAATTGTTCGGTTAAGGTCCATAGATCTGCAAGAGTTTTTTCCTGATACGCTGATTCGCCTTGACGACCAAAAGCAATAAATATTATCTCTGTGCTTCCAAATTCATTTTGTATCGCATCCCAGGTTACTTTTGATTCAAGTTCCTTTGGCAACATCTTCATCATATCATCATCCATGACCAGAAAACGAATCCCAGANCCCATGAATAGAGTTGCTAATATGGATAGTNTTATTGTTCGACGTGAATGCTNTAGCGCCTGATCAACAAACCATTGTTTTATTGATATATGAATTTGAGCAATATTCACGGTATTATAATTAATTGTCGCTTTGTATCACACAAAGATACTTGGAGATACTATTGAATTTGGTGCCAATCTACTTATANAGGAAATTGGTGTTATCATTATTATTTAATGATCAGTTGCTCAATATTTCCTGNAGGAGNAAGACAACATCTGATATATTGACAGAGCCATCAAGATTATAATCTGCTGGAGGTGTTGGTGAATATCCAAACCCTGATGCCATATCNGATATCATTAGAAGATCTTTCACATCAATTGTATTATCGAAGTTCACATCACCAAGAGTATACTCAGGAAAGCCTGAGCCCAGGTAGTCCAGTTCATATTTTTGTGCACGTGCAATNAATATTTGACCAGTGCCAAAATTATAACTCCATACCTCTTCATNGTCATAGGTGACCTCAAANATAGTTGCATCATCGCAGTCTGTAATTATTGTATTTCCATTCGGTAAACGAAAGGCACCTCCCTGCATCTGGGTATGAAAGTTCCCAGTGTGAAGCCAAACAGGTTCTTCAGGGCCAAATGACTGCCCCTCNGCNATGGAATATAGACCATTTTCATTTANGGGTGTCACTAACTCAAANACTGCTGAATTATTAGTATAGTTATTATTGAATAGTATGAGGTTNCCTTCACCAGGATATCCCTCTGGGATCCAATTTACACTATGCTGGTCACCAAGCTGCTTATCAGCCTCTGTCCCACGTCCATAGGTTTGGGGATTACCCCACCTGTAGAGATAGTCACCACCCATACCTGAGTTACCACCTGTGTGACCAGAAGCTTCTTCCGTGGTTGTACTATGGTCAATAATATATATCTCATCATGATGCCTTGATGATAGTGCTATTTGATCAAGATACTCATTGTAGGCGATCGCATTAAAGTGTTTCCAATCTCCATTAGGTCCTCCAGGTCCTTGGTTGCTTCCTGCATTCCCAAAATTAATATCCTGTAACTCAGGGTGATCAGCGATCACACCATAATTTGACAGATNTGGNTCAACATCTTGTATCAAATGATCCCAAATATGCCACTCCCAAACAATATTTGCGTCATCCTCTCCTACCGGTTCTAGTTCGAGTATTGCCTCAGCCCACATCTCATTCAAAGAATTATCGATCGATTGCCGACCGACCTCATAGGCCTCATCTGCAGTCTTCCNCTCCCANGCNATNACCAGNANNTTACCATTAGGNAATGGNTCTATATCGTGGTGATGNTGNTAGGTATCATTNGANACCTCATAGTNCCATAATAATTCACCATCCCATGAATATTTTGATATNCCGCCTCCAACACCACCNGNACCCATGGTCGGNTTTGCTACTCNNTANGGNTACCANANAGTNCTATCAGGCATAAGNTATGGCATACTNGCAGTNCCTCTAGGNTGTNCCCATACATTTATTTCATTGAGATCATTATCAACTAAATATGAGCTGAAATTGCCACCTCCNCCACCTCCNCCACCTGCAGCTGGAGAGAAAAGGGTCATGCCATCAAANACCTGTNCNNATNAANTGNTANAGANTATNAAATANAGTATNANGGAATTTTTCATATGNAATTATTNTCTAAATTNATNNNGNACATATTTAACTANTAGANTACTANNNTNTCATATAGTTAAATCAATTATTTATATTATTACCTAAGTTTTATATAACCACAAAACGTATAAACNNATAATGGCACTCAAANGNATNGNAAGAGTTTACCTNATATTAGGNAAGACATTCAACGCATGGTTCTCTCCTNTCNTTNCAGGNNTNATNNTCCTTNTNTTNCGGATNATCGTTGGNNTAGGANNAATNNTNGANCATGTCATATTTTGGNNNNTTANNAAGCCTCTNAAAGANCCTATAATCATTGTNGGAAATCCCAGATCAGGCACCACGTTTCTTCATCGTTTCNTGATAAAAGAAAATATTGGAACAGGCTCACAATTATGGCAAATGCTATACCCATCTGTGATATTGCAAAAATGTATTAAACCTTTNCTACCTATANTAGAAAAGATCAGTCCTGCTAGNCATCATTCAACAGCAGCTCATAAAACCAGCCTNACATCTGTTGAGACAGATGATGTTTCTCTTCTTTTTAGATATTTGGATGGGTTCTTTCTATATGGATTTTTTTTGACATTNGATGATGAAGACCTCTTTCACTGGGTAGACCCAAATATTACAGATAGGTCTTCAAGNGATTTTTCCTGGTTTGAGTCTATGTGGAAAAGGAATATTCTTACAAATAAGGGTGAGCGATATATTGGTAAATTATTTAGCTTGAGCAGCAATCTTCCNGCCTTTCANAAAAGATTTCCAGATGCAAANGTCCTATATATGGTCAGAGATCCTCTTAATGTTATTCCATCTGGACTAAGCCTTGTAACTGGTGTATTAGATAAAAAGTTTAATTTTTGGTCCCTGGATGAAAAGATANGGATGAGGTTTATAGATCGGTTGTATAATGCCCTAATTGAATTATTAAATCGATTTCACCATGACTGGACCAATAANAATATTAATAAGGAAAACGTATTAGTGGTTCGTTTTGATATTATGATGAATGACTTTGAAACATTAATGGACCAGATAATTAATTTTATTGATATNGAAAAAAAAGATAGTCTAGCTAAGGTCATNCAAGACACAGCTGAAAGCCAGAAGANCTATAAGAGCAAACATAAATATGATCTTGAAAAGTTCGGACTGACAGAAGATCGCATAAANATGGATTGTAAGGCGATCTATCAAACTTTCTTATCCTAAGTTATGAGATACTTTTTTTTATTGGTTACGCATTGTTTTGCTCTTGGGTTAGATTTAAAAAGTGTTAATAACCTTGATGATTGGACCCTCTTGCAGGATGGACCGATCATAGTAGGCTGGCAGGAATTTCAGGGATACCCCATAAGCAAAGCAGAAATGACCATGGAATATGATATGTTATCCATCGCTGAACTGATCAAGAACATAGGAAACTATCCAAATATTTTCAAAAGGGTCACCGATGCNAAACAGTTAGAACCTGATATTGTACAAATTATCTTAGATATGCCATTTCCNTTTGCTGGAAGAGATTATGTNGTCAAGTACTCTATTGAACAAAAAGATGATCGATGGGTCTTCTCTTTCTATTCAGTTGACCATCCCAGAGGATATTCAAATGATAAATATGTTAGGTTACCTAATGCTGCAGGAGTATGGNTCTTGGATCGCGCCTCTTCCGAAAAGACAATGGTCACTTATGCGTGGAATGGTGAACTACTTGGTAATTTTCCAGACTTTGGCTTGAAAAAAGCTTGGATCACTCAAGGAACCGAGGTCNTGNCATGGTTAAACGAAGCTCTATCCAAAAAGATCAAATCATGAAAGTATTATTATTATTATTAAATATTACAATGATATATGGTCAGTTGATCACACCNACCAATGAAGCTGTTTTGAACCATACNCATGTACTATTCGAATGGACTCAAATACCAGAAGCGACACATTATGAGATGCAGCTATCAGAAGAGCTTAATTTTTCTGAACCTGTTNTGATNATTGAAGATAGTAGTCTGATATTTANTGAGAAAAATATTATTGACTGGGATGGCACCTATTATTGGAGAGTAAGACCTTTATATAATTCTCANGAGG
Organism: bacterium TMED46; assembly: GCA_002167345.2. Taxonomy (GTDB): domain Bacteria; phylum Fidelibacterota; class Marinisomatia; order Marinisomatales; family UBA1611; genus CACEUX01. The sequence continues at coordinate 28,270 of NHCZ02000056.1, forward strand.
GTTCCTGGACCGAGCCTTTTTCATTTAGTACTGGTNCATCATTNTCGTCCTCGACCGTGGATATTTTGATCGATACACAAATTCAGCCTGGAATAACAGTATTTGGNGCATTTTTTAATTATTTCTCTGCTGCTCTGGACCAGTCAGGAAAAGAGATCTGGAACTCTGGAGAGGATGATCTGGTCTATTACAGCACAAGCAATTATGGTAATATTTTGGGATGCTATCTTATGTCTGGAGCTGAGAATAATCTCCCAGGTTTAGAGGTATCCTTTCAAGGTAATGTTCTTTGGGAAGAGCCCAATGATGAATTCTTACATCATGACATGATCATTCTTCCAAATGGTAATTATCTTGGAATTGTAGAAACAGGCTCTTTGGGACCNATACCTATTGGTAGTTGGACATCTTCATTCCAAGGCCTAGGNTTTCAAGCAGATGGGGTAACAATAGAGTTTCCATGGGTTGGTGATCAATTGATAGAGTGGGATAAAGATACAAAAGATATAGTTTGGACCTGGAATGTATTTGACCATTTTAACATGGAAGACTANGATCAATTTGGAGGTACATGGACNGAAGCATACATAAGTCTCCATTATGATTGGACACACGTGAATGCNGTTATTTTTGACGAAAATGAGAGTGCATTATACATTTCAACAAGGCATCTTTCGCGCATCACAAAGATNGATTATCCCTCAGGTGATATTATTTGGAATATGGGGCACCAAATGTCTTCAGACGATATAGATATAGGCACAGATCTAGGATTCAGTTTCCAACACAGTCTTCAAAAATTAGATAATGGTAATCTTATAACATTTGATAATGGTAATCTCGCCCCAGAGTTTCGTGGGACAGATGANCCCACTTCAAGAGCTATAGAGATCGCGATTGATGATACAGNAGCTTCNCTGGNCTGGTCTTATGAACTCCCAACCGAACTATTTGGTTTTGCCTCAGGCAACGCTCAAAAACTAGAAAACGGTAATGTTCTTTTGACCACAGTTGGAGGTGGTGGACGCAGTCTAGAGGTTGATTTAGAAGGAAATGTTGTTTGGGAAGGTCTTTATAATTTAAGCCTTCCAGATGGTGCCGTTTATAGAGCNAACAGAATTCCTGGTATTTTTCCTGTAGCCTATAGTGTATTAATTGATGATTATATGGAAAGTAATGGTACATCAGGCGTTTATNTTCCTACTGGCTCATCCAGCATATTATATACAATAATGAATGAAGGTGATTATACACTTTCTCTTTCCTGCGAAATAAATGATGATGAAGGGTGGTTTGATACACAAAATATTGAATTGACACTAGAACCTGGAATGAATGAGCAAATATCTTTTGTGGGAGAGGTGACCGAGATTTATAGTGGCAACCCTATCCATTTATCGGTNTTACCTATCCACCATCCGCATAGGTCAAANACCATATCANTTGAAGGTTTTACAGAACCNTTGGATGTAGATGAAATATCTCTACCAAATACTTTTAGANTGGCACAACCATANCCAAACCCATTTAATCCNTCAACTTCAATAAGCTATTCCATAGATAAAGAACAATCTATACTTTTACAGATATATAATGTGCAAGGNCAATTGATCAATACACTTTTAGATAAAAAAGAAATTGCTGGTAATCATANTTTATATTGGAACCCATATAATATTGGTTCAGGTATATATTTCATACAACTAAGCAATGGAACCACCACAAAAACGAAAAAGGTCCTTTACCTTAAATAAAATGAAATATTCTTATATTGTTATTTTAATTGGTCTATTTACGAACTGGTGCTTCGCAGAATGCGATAGCTCCTTTACTTATTTTGATGAGTTGCCAGGCAATGTAACTATCCTTGTTGGAGATTCCTGTCTAAATAATAATGATATAGCTGTACTTGATAGTATAGTGGTTCAAAATGAACTAGAATATAATTCTCCACTTGAGTTGGGAACACAGACCTGGTTCAATGGTCGCTTACGATTCTTAGTCGCAGGAAACTATGGCAATAGCTCTGGTGTAAATGACACTATTTATGTACTACCAGATAATTTTGGTGATCTTAATGAACTCGCATCACTCTACCTCGAATGGAACAGGATATCAGAACTACCAGAATCATTTAGTGATCTGTCTGGATTATTTTCTGTCTATTTGAATAATAATATTTTATCATCAATTGGCGATAGTATAGGCAATCTTTCAAATCTATATTTTCTGGATCTGGGATATAATCATTTACAATCATTACCCGAGTCGATCTGCAGCCTTAATAATCTAGATTATTTATGGCTTTTCAATAATGAACTTGATGATTTACCAGAGTGTTTTTGTGATATGGAATTAGATTGGAATAATAATGATAATGGAGGGTTTCCATTCTTTGCCATTGGAGCAAATTACTTATGTGATAGTATTGCGACCTGTGTGGCCGAGAGCGATAACTTTGAATTAAGTCTTGACCAATTCTATTATTCATTTCCCGTGCTATCTCCACAAAATTGTGATAGCACGACAACTAATTTAGAAAAAAGTGATTTTCCCTATCAATATCATGTTTCAGCACCCTATCCCAACCCATTTAATCCTACTGTAAATATCGATATTAATATTCCATTTGATCGAAAAATGAATATTCAAGTTTTTAATAGTCTGGGCCAAGAGGTCAGTGCAATTTCAATTGATCAATATTTTACAATAGGAAAACACTCCATATCATGGGATGGAAGCCAACATCCTTCAGGAGTCTACTATATTAAATTCTCTGATGGTTTTGAAACTAAAACGCAAAAAATTATCTTTCTGAAATAATGAATAACCTGAATAAACGAGCGCAAAGCCACTTGACAAGATATGTGTTCCTATTTATCTGTTCTGTGTTATACAACTTGGAAGCTAATACATCAAATTTCTCATTATCTGGACATGTAGACTTTACATATATATCAAGACTATCAGACCAATCATTGATCAATATACCTTATCGGATGGTATCATTGAATCTTGAGAACCAGGCTGATCAGATCACATTAAATGGTAATTTTGCATTAGAATATCATGTAAGAGATGATAGCTATTTCCTGGGTTCATCTGACCCACAAGATTTTATTATTGATATGCGAGAGCTATATGTTTCCTACAATACTGACATATATGAATTAAGGATAGGCAAACAGATACATTCTTGGGGTAGTGTTGATGAGAATAGCCCTCTGGACAATGCCAGTGGCCTTGATTACTACTATCTATTTTTTGGGGGCATAGAAAGGAAAATGGCTACACTTTCAGCAGCAATGGATTATTATATGGGCAATTTAAAGATCAATACGGTTTTCTCCCCACTTCATTCTACAAATCGTATCCCTTTAGGAGATGATGATTTTCCCGTACAATTACCTATTTATCCAGATGCAAACGAAATATTGCCCATTTCCAAAAGACCTTATGAAGGTGGTTTGTACGCTACATACTCCACAGATTTTGGTGATCTATCTGCTTCCTATTTTTCAGGATATGATCGGACATTTAATCTTACGGGTGTTAATGTATATGGACGTGGCAGTGATATTTCTTTTCCAAACGTAGACATTGTTTTTGGGTACAGAAAAACTAATGTTATGGGTTTAGGCGGTGTATTACTAAACGATTGGTTCATTTTAAGGTACGACCTAGGTTATTTTAGAACTGAGGACCAGAACAGCTCGATTGAAAGACCTAGTTCTTTCAATCCCATCTACTATGATTCATTGCATTTCACTTATCCGCTTTTAGAAGAGGCGGAATACTTTCAATCTACTATTCAATTTGAGACAGAGTTACCTTTTGATATAACTCTCTTAGCTCAATATTTTACACATGACACATTGCATTATTCATCTGATAGTTTACCCGTAGACCAAGAGATCGACATACCCAATCTTGAAATTGACCCCTCAAACATTGACCCCTCAAACTTCTTTACTCCGGGTATGGGTGTGCCACTGGCTATTCTAACAAAAAAAGCTGTTTTTCTTAGTTTAGAAAAAAAGATTCTTGATGAGCAATTGAGTATATCCATCACATCCATGATGGATATTGCAGAGTACGAAGATGTAAGTGGTACTGCTGGATTATTAATGGAATTAAAAGTAGGTTATAAATTTGAACAAGATCTGGAAGGCTTAATTGCCCTAACAAAAGTAAATGGTTCATCTGCTCATCCAGATGGGGATAACTATCCTTTTAATAGAATGGAAGATTTCTCTCATATAAGATTTGAATTAAAATATTTTTTCTAGAAAGTTTTAGAATTGAAAGTAAAGATCAGTGGTGTAGGATTATATCTTCCACCTAAAATTGAAACATCTGCAGATATAGCACCACTCATAGGAAAATCCACCCAATGGATACATGAAAAATCAGGGGTACGAGAAAGACGGTTTTCTGAAATAGATGTTGATAAGATGGGTGCAATCGCAGGCAAAGAAGCTCTTAATAGCGGTGAAGCACCAGATCTAATTATTAATGCTTCAGGTGTCCCAAAGCAGACTATTCCCGATACATCTACATTCTATCAAAAGGAAATGGGCTTTGAAGGCATCCCCTCATTTAGCATCCATTGCACCTGCTTGTCTTTTATTACTGCGCTACATACGGCCAGCACCTTGATCTTTTCAGAGGCATATAAGCGAATTTTAATTATATCAGCTGACAGAGGAACTAGAGGGAGAAATTTTAATGAACCTGAAAGCGCTTCATTATTAGGTGATGGAGCAGCAGCTGTATTGGTCGAGCCTGCATGTGAAAGTGATAATAGTGAGTTGATATATTATAATATGGAAACATGGCCAAGCGGATCGACACTCACTGAGGTTAGAGGTGGTGGCACAAATAAACATCCACAAGATCCCGATACAATTCCAGAGGATAATCTATTTTCAATGGATGGACCTGCGATATATAAGATTGCTCGAAGACAGGTATATAAAATGATATTAAAATCATTAAAAGTTACAGGTATAGACCCAAGTTCTATAGACTGGGTAGTCCCACATCAAGCATCAGGTAAGGCCGTAGAGGCATATAGATCATCAGGGATTTTTGATAATCAAAAGGTAATAGACATCGTATCAGAATTTGGAAATTGTGTGGCTGCGTCTCTACCTATGGCATTGGTTATTGGAATAAATGACCATCGTATAAAGCGAGGCGACCTTATACTATTTATTGGAACAGGCGCTGGATTATCAGTTGCCTGCTCATTGATAAGATATTAAAATTATTTTTTTATAGTTTTATTAGAAAAGATTTTGAAAATATCTCTTCATTTAGACCTATCTCTGGTTCGTAGGATGTGATCTGCATTACTGATTTGTTACCATTGCCCATATCCATTAACATTTTTCCAGGAGTTGTAAAACCATTTGTGGTAATAAAATCACTTAAAAATAGAGTTTTCTGTTTATTAGAGTCACTAGTGTAATACTCCACTTTATGGATCTGCCATTTTTGCATATTCACCCATAATTTTCTAGCAAAATAAGAGCTCTGATTCTTTGGCCATGCCATTATCATTCTACATTGCTCTCCCTCAATGAATTCAGTGCCAATACTCACCAGACTATCCATTCCAGGTCCTCTACTTTCTAGATCTTCATAGATAAAATCAGTATTAAGAAAGGATTTACTCTTCTCTTTTCCTTTCACCTTTTTTGCAGTTTTTAATTTTGGAAGGAAAAACCATTGGTCAGTCTGCCCATTTTTTTGCACCCAACTCAATAGCCCTGCCCCTTTTACTACCTTTGGTTTATTAAATCTGGCCATGGACTTAGATCTGTATTTCCCCTTATCATAATATTTCTCGTATCTAGTGAACTCTCGAACTTTTGTTTTTTCTTTATTCCTTTTTTTTCTAGTGATTTCGAGCCTGATCTCCATAATAGAAGTATTGGGTTTTGGAATTGCATAAACCCTATCCATTATTTCGTAGGCATTCAAATCTTGACCAAACCCCATTGAAAAGAAAGAGGTTATTAATATAATATTTTTAATCATCTTCTACTTCATTCTGTAAAATGAAAAATATTGATAATGGTGTGAAAATAATACTTAATAATGATACGGTGATAAAGTCTTGTTTATACCTGAGTTCAACATAACCTGCAATCTGAAAGCAGATAAAAACATACCCTATTAAGATGAAATCAAGATAATTATCAAATAAAAAGAGAATGATGTCCTTGAGTGTTTTACCATCAAGAGAAAGTGTAGAATTAGAGATTGAAAAAGCATAGAATATTAATGCAAAAATTAATAAGTATATAATAGCACTTAGGTTTCTATCTTTTTGTTCCATAATTATTTAAATAAAAATTTTGGTTTTGTTAAACTTGTAAGTGCAGGTAATGTTGCCAAAGCACCAAATAAACAAAATGAAATAGAGCCCATAACTAAGATACCGAAAATTTTCACAGGTACAAATACAGAAAACAATAATGCTGAAAAACCAACGACAACTGATAAACCATTAAAAAGGATCCCTTTTCCAGATATACGAAATGTATTTGTAATAGCCTCATCTAATGAATCTCCATCCTTCACATGGTCACGTAGATGCCAAAGGAAATGAACTGTATAATCTACACCAACACCTACAAGTATGCAGGTAAGTAATGATGTTGTAATGTTTAATGTTATATTCAAATAGCCCATTAAACCAAACATCATAACCACCGATGCTGACATTGGGAAAGTAGCTAGTAATCCTCCAATAAAAGATCTAAAGACAATAGACATAATTAATAAAATGATGCAAACTGAAACGACCAGACTTATAAATTGCCCACGAATCACCATATGATTCAGCACACCTAATAAGGTTGCGCTACCTGTTAATTCCATTGGAGATTCATCATAAAAGTTTGCTTCTATAAATTGTTCTGTGTCCTCAACAATCGCAGCGATAGCATGTGTTTGGACCTCTTGCAATCTTAGTAGTATTTGAGTGTATGATGGATCTTCAATATCATCAAGAATCAAATCAAACTCATCTCCATCAGATGAGATCGAATACATGAACATGTATTGACGTATCAGATCTATATCATCAGGTATTACTTCCATTGTAGGATCGCCACCATTAAATCCAGAATGCATTCTTTTAATTACATCGACTATTGAATAAGATTTTGTAACTATGTTATGACGATTCTTAATATGGTCAGTTAAAATCTCAATATTTTCCAGTACCGCAGGATCAAATATCTCTCCTTGAACAAGTATATTCATTTGTGTTGAACCACCAAAAGCATTGCTTATCTTGGTGTTGGCGATTCTTAATGTCGATGATTTAGGGAAATAATGATCTGGGTTTGTATCAACCTTCAAATATTGAATTCCCATTGCTAACCAAATACCAACAATTGAAAGTAGGAGGAGAACTAAAGACCTATATCTTGTAAATACTTTCCCCATATTAATAAGGATAGTATCTACATAAGACATACCTAACCCTTTTGATAAAAAGTGTGGTCTAGGAACAAGCACCAAAACAGAGGGAATAAGGATAATACTAAGAATAAATGCTATAAGGATCCCAAATGATACAAGTGCGCCCATTTCTCTTGCCCGTGGTAGAGAGTGAGAAAGCAGACATAAAAAACTTACCATAGTTGTTATTCCTGCCAAAAGAATAGGAATTCCAACTTTACGGATAGTTCTTTTTAAGATCTGGCCTCTATTTGACATGGTATCAGATCGCGAATACTCATAATAATGTGAAATGATATGGATACCGTAATTATTTGCGATCGCCACCAACATTACCGGTATAAGGGTTCCAATAAACGAAAGGGACATATTTAACCAACCCATGACTCCAAATGTCCAAATAATTGAGAAACCTACAACGAAAAAAGGAAGGAATACACCGGTCCAGCTTCGAAATGATAACATAAGCAAAAATATACATAAACCAATAGCAACAGGAGTAAATACGCGCATATCTCGCTGCATATATTCAATAACAGTTGCTCGCGTGATCGGTAAACTTGAAACATAAAAATACTCAGGAGAACTAAAGCGATTGACTAACTCATATATATTCTTTCGAAACTCAAATTCATCGTAAGCAAATGATGAATTGATTTGACCAATAAAACATAGAGTATTATAATCCTCTGAAACAAGATTCCCGATTATTCCAGATTTATCTAGTCTTTCAATCAATTTCTGATTGCCAATTGAATCTTGAGGAATATCTAACAGAACCGATTCTATCTCAAAACCATTCTTATCTGGGACAATATATTTCTGATTAAATATAGACGTTACTCTACTTATCTGATCTATTGCCTCCAATGAATCTTGAAAGGAAAAAAGTTTTTTTAGTGTTTTTGTAGAAAAAAGGCTGTCAGATTCAACGGCAACGATCAATATATCACTACCAGAGAACAATTTGTCCATTATTTCCATTGACTGAACGATCTTATGATCTCTTGGCAACCCGGATTGAAGGCCTGGATCCATTTCAAGATCAAAAACCTTCCAACCAAAAAGTACAGTTATTAGTATAACTGCAGCAATGATGGTCCTAGGGTAATGGGCATCAAATTCAAATAATGCGGTTGAAATTCTTCTAAGGTTCATGGAAAAGGTAATAAATTTAAGTGAATAAACTCCATAATAGAATCCGTTCTAATATGATTTCTCTCCTTCGTAATTTATAATATGAAACAAAAATTTTCTACATTAAATACACCTATAATCCTATTTGGTAATGGTGAATGCCCAGTACATCCATCAGTCCTCAAAATAATAGATAAAGCAAATACTTTTATCTGCCTTGATGGTGGTGTAGACAACCTAATGACCCTGGGGCATACCCCTGACTATATATTGGGAGATCTTGATTCACTTAAACAATCTAGAGAAAATTATGGTTGCAAAGTAGAACCGTTGAATGACCAGAATATGACCGATCTAGAGAAAGGGCTATTATGGTGCTGTAAAAATGGGATCGAAGAAGTATCATTAGTTGGTTCCAGTGGCTTAAGAGATGACCATTCAATGGCAACACTCTTTATACTATTAAATTTTGCTTCAAGAATACGTATCACTTTATTATCTAATTACTCAGAGATTCATTGTATTAAGAGAACGACAATATTCAATACAATGCAAGGGCAGGTCATCTCTATAATCCCTGTAAACCTAGATACTGAGATAACATTAGATGGCCTAGAGTATACTTTAGCAGATGAAAAGCTATCTTTTCCATCTCAAGGAATCAGTAACATAGCAAAAAATAAAACATGTACAATTAAATCAACTGATTGGATATGGGTCATGTTAAATCATACTAAATGAACAGTATACACTTTTTAGATTGGGCTATAATATCGCTCTATTTTCTTAGCCTCATATATATTGGTATAATTCGTCAAAAAAATGAAAGACAATCTGAAAGTGGCTTTATACTTTCCGGAAGAAAACTTAGCTTAACCGGATTTATTGCGACTCTTGTAACAACATGGTATGGTGCAATATTAGGTATTGGCGAGAATACATTTCTTTATGGTATACAGACGTGGTTTATTTTTTCTTTGCCCTATTATATTTTTGCAATGATGTACGCACTTTGGATCGCTCCAAGAATAAATCAGTATGGTCTTTTATCAATACCTGATCATTTTAGAAAATATTTTGGTGAACCTGTTGGGGTCTTATCTGCTATCATTATCACATTTTTAGCAAGCCCCGCGCCATACATTCTCAGTATGGGAATTTTACTAGAATTTCTTTTTGGAATTAATCTAGGCCCAGCTTTATTGGTCTCAACTATCTTTAGTGTTATTTATATATGGAATGGTGGGTTTACAGCAGTAGTTAGGACAGATCTATTACAGTTTATTTTAATGTTCTTGGCATTTTTCTTGTTAGTAGGTTTTTCCTGGCACAGTATAGGAGACCCGATATCTCATTTGAAATCGCTACCAGAAAAATTTCTAGATCCACTTGGTGGAAATACTTACCAATATATCTTGGTTTGGTTCTTTATTGCAGCATGGACGTTTATTGACCCAGGTTTTTTTCAGCGATGTGCAGCAGCTGATTCACCAAAAACTGCTAAAAAAGGCATACTAATTGCGATCGGCTTTTGGGCTATATTTGACTCATTGACCATTTTATGTGGGCTGTATACTATTGGCTATATTCAAAATGATCAGGCCCTAATGGTATATCCAATGTTAGCATTAGATATTTTACCTTATGGGTTTTTCGGTTTATTCATTATAGGTATTTTAGCAACACTTATGTCTACAATTGACTCTCTTAGCTTGGTAAGTGCTATTACAGTTGGAAGAGATATCCTCTGGCGAATAAAAAAGCCCTCAAAAGATTCTGACCCTATTTTATTTATAAGAAGAGGATTGATCATCATATCTGTCATCTCTCTTGCTCTTGCTTTTTTATTACCTTCAGTTGTCCAGCTATTTTACGCATTGGGATCAGTTCTGATACCGGGTCTAATATTGCCATTCTTATGGACAATCAATAATAATAAAAGTTTAATTGATGAATATGTTGGCATAAAATGGATCACCATACCTATAATTGTATCTATGATATGGTTTTCAATATCAAAAATAACTGGGTCACTTTTATTTGGCATAGAACCATTTTATCCTGGAATGATTACATCATTAATTTATTTTATATCATTAAATGTAAGAGGAAAACATGGCTATTGAGATCGAACGAAAGTTTCTTGTTACGCAAAACCCTCTTGGATTGGCAAAAGAGTCCGTGAAGATACGTCAGGGGTATATTGTCAATGAAAGAAAACAGGTCATTCGAGTACGAGAAAAAGGTGAAAACTATTTTCTAACAATTAAAGGCAACAATATTGGGATATCTAGATTAGAATATGATTTCCCTATATCAAAAAAAGATGCAGAAGAACTTATGCTTCACTTTTGTAAAACAACGCTGATTTCTAAAACACGGCACTATGTAGTTCATAATGGACATACATGGGAAGTTGATGAATTCCATAACTCAAACGATGGCCTCATAGTAGCAGAAATAGAGCTAAAAACAGAGGACGAGAATTTTGATATTCCTAATTGGATTGGAAAAGAGGTCACTAAGGATGCAAAGTATTATAATATGAACNTANCAATGCATCCTTACACATCTTGGTAGANANGCTNGTACNAATTGGCCATTANTCCATATCNGAANCATATTCTCCTTTAGNNGCTANNCTATTTAATTTTGCACGTTTATANAATGCATCTTGTGCTTTTTTAACATTNTCTTGCTTACCACCCCANGCGGCTAANGCTGGTGCCTGCAATGCCCTTCCATAAGAATATGTCAGATTCCAAGGGTTGTTATTTCCTAATATCTGATTCATTTTATTTAGGTGTGCTGTCGCATCTTCATCACTCTGCCCACCTGATAAAAAGGCAATTCCTGGAACAGCTGATGGGACACAGCGCTTTAATACAGTAACGGTCATTTCAGCTACTTCATCTACATTTGCTTGCTCTGAGCANCCATATCCAGATAAAACCATATTAGGTTTTAATACCATCCCCTCTAAGAGNACATTCTGGGAGTGTAATTCATTGAAAGTTGCATGGAGGACCTCTTCTGTTACAATAAAACTTTCTTCAATGGTATGCTCTCCTTCCATGAGNATCTCAGGCTCTACAATAGGAACGATTCCATTTTCTTGACATAATGAAGCATACCTTGCGAGAGCATGGGCATTCGCTACCAGACAAGTACCGCTAGGTGCCGATTCTCCAATAGTAATGACCGCTCTCCACTTTGCAAATCTAGCACCAAGATCATAGTACTCTTTTAATCTTGAATTCAAACCATCTAATCCCTCTGTAACTTTTTCTTCCTCTGAGCCAGGAAGAGGATGGGCACCCTTATCCACTTTGATACCAGGAATCACACCTAAATTCTTAAGATATTCTGGATATAGTTCACCATCAGCTAGAGAAGATTGACGTAATGTCTCATCGAACAGAATTACTCCACTGATAAACTTTTCCATACCTGGTGTGGTGAAAAGCATATCTCTGTATGCATTCCTATTTTCTTCTGTGCTTTCTACATTAATGGAATCAAATCTCTTTTTACAAGTTGGTGTACTCTCATCTGCNGCCAAAATACCTCGGCCTTTTTCAACCATTGCCTTTGCAATATCGCTTAAACTATTCAAGTTCATAATTTCCTCATTATTATTTTTATTAGTTTTCTATTTCGTTAATCATTTTTTGGTACCAATCTTCTTTTATATCAAATGGTTTTCCGCCCTTAATCCTTGAAAACCCAATCAGTTTTAGTTCACCATCCTTATAATCTAATCCTGCAACTCCGCTTTTATTATCTAATGCATTTTGGGCTCCAAGAAATGCAGATCTTTTTATTAAATCNATATCCATTTGATTTGCCTTAGCAGAGCGGGCAAAGTAGCCACTTTTTTGGACTAGTGTTTTTTCTGCCCTTAATGCATCTGAAAATTGTTTTGCAAACCATTGCCCTGGATTTATCTCATCTAGGCGTACATGCCCAAATGCATCTCTAGGAATCTCTTGACCCTTGTTTTCCATTTCTCTTACAATGGTTTCNTGACCAGCACCCTCGCTTAAAAATATATTGACCCCGTCTTTTTCATCCATTATCTTTTTTAACCGGTCGACTTCATTTTGCATATCAAAATCATGTTCAGGGATATATATTGCATCTATATCCCACCTTTCTTTCTGGATCAATAGCTCTGGTAAAAAATTGCGATGCTTCATTCTTTTTCTATAATCATATGCTGTTTGTGCNGTTAGCCATCCACAATGTCTGCCCATTACCTCATGGATGATAAGTTGTCTCGTGCTTGTTGTATTCTCATTAATAATATTTTCAAAGTAAATGGCTCCTTGTTCCGCTGCAGTCCATGCACCTAGAGTCTGCTTGATAGGGTAAACATCATTATCTACTGTTTTAGGCAAGCCCACAACTGTTAGTTCATATCCATTATCATTGAGGTAGGACGATAGTTGTGCTGCCATTGTATTAGTATCATCACCTCCTATTGTATGAAGGATATCTATGCCGTCCTTTTTAAGCTGCTCAGAGGCTATTTTAAGTGGATCATCNCCTTCACGTATATACCCTTTTTTAATACAATCATCAATATTAGTAAGNTTTACACGACTATTCCCTATTGGAGANCCACCAAAATCATATAAAGTTTTAAAATCATTTTTTACAGTGTTAGGAAATGAAATGGANTTACCCAATAACAGACCGCGGTACCCATTNAGGTATCCAACAAGCTCTGCATCTGGTGCTATTTCATTATATTTCTCAATCAAGGCACCAATCGAGGCGGATAGGCAAGGGGCAATACCGCCTGCAGTTAAAAAAGCTATTTTCATCTAAAGTATTAAAATTCAATAAAAACTAGACTNTAAATTAAAAAAAAAGAATCGCTCATATAGGGACCAATTACTGATAATTGTAAAATATATTTATTATTTTAAAGAAAATTGATGTGATTAAATTTTCCTNATNATCATTNTCACTTATCCGCATAAAAGTAATAAATCATAATGAAAAATATCCTCTGGAAACCTAAATCTCCTGAAAAAAGTCAAATGTCTCAATTGATTCATATAATTAATGAATCGTATGAAAAAGATATTAATTCATANAATGAATTACATCAATGGTCAGTTGAACATGTATCTGAATTCTGGGAAGAAATTTGGAACTATTCAAAAATTATTCATTCTAAGTCCTATTTAAATGTTGTAGACGATGTATCTAAAATGCCAGGTGCTAAATGGTTCCAAGGTGCAAAATTGAATTTTGCTGAAAACCTTTTAAGGTTTCGTGATAATAGACCTGCAATTCATTTCAAAGGGGAAGGNAAAGCTGTAATTACATACTCATTCAAAGAGGTCTACGATGAAGTAGAAAAGGTTACTCATGCATTAAGGACATTAGGAGTTGTAAAAGGAGATCGAGTTGCAGGGTTTATACCCAATATACCCGAATCAGTCATAGCAATGTTAGCAACTACATCTATTGGTGCAATATGGAGCTCTTCCTCACCTGACTTTGGTACTAAAGCTGTTTTAGACAGATTTGCCCAGATAGAACCAAAAGTGATCTTCGCNGCTGATGGTTATTTTTATAATGGCAAGGGCTATAATTCAATTAAAAAACTNAAAGANATCTCCAATAACATCCCTGCATTACAAAAGGTTATTGTAGTAGAATATTTAAATGAAGAACCTGAGCTTTTAGATGAGGTATCAAGTATAAGATATAAAGACTTCATTAACTGTAATCCAGAACCCCTATATTTTGAACAGTTACCCTTTGATCATCCTCTATATATCATGTATTCGTCTGGCACAACTGGCCTACCTAAATCNATTGTTCATTCTGCAGGTGGGACCCTTATTCAACACCTTAAAGAATTATATTTTCATTGTGATCTGAAAAGAGAAGACTGCATATTTTATTTTACTACGTGTGGTTGGATGATGTGGAACTGGCTTGTCTCTTCTCTTTCAATTGGTTCAACAATAGTTCAATTTGATGGCTCGCCTTTTTACCCTGATGGCAAAGAACTCTGGAGATTATCGGAACAATTAGGCATCACTGTATTTGGGACAAGTGCGAAATATATTGAATCTTGCAAAGATTCTGGCATAAGGCCTTTAGAATTCACAAAACTTTCTAAGCTTCGTTTGATTTTATCAACAGGGTCTCCACTTATGGATGAGAGCTTTGATTATGTATATCAATGTATCAAACAAGATGTCCTTCTGGGATCTATTTCAGGTGGTACAGATATAATCTCATGCTTTGCTTTAAGTAATCCAATGCTTCCAGTAACAAGGGGTGAATTACAATGTAAGGGCTTAGGAATGGATCTCCATTCATATAATGATCAAGGCGAATCTATTATTAATAAAAAAGGTGAACTGGTCTGTCTGTCAGCCTTCCCTTCAATGCCAGTTTATTTTTGGAATGATAAAAATAATCAAAAATATTGTTCAGCATATTTTGAGATTTTTAAGGGAATTTGGCATCACGGAGATTTTATAAGTGTTTCAGAATATGGAAGTATAACAATATTTGGAAGAAGCGATGCAACATTGAACCCTGGTGGTGTCAGAATCGGTACAGCAGAGATATATAAAGTAGTAGAGTCTATAGACTTTATTGATGATAGTTTAGTGATCGGTCAGGAATGGAAGGGTAATGAGAGAATAATCTTATTTACAAAATTAAAAAAAGGGGAGGGTCTTTGCGATAAAAAGATCAACCAGATCAAGTCGGAAATAAAATTACATTGCTCGCCACGACATGTTCCTGAAAAAATAATTCAGATAAGAGACATCCCTTACACAATAAATGGGAAGAAAGTGGAATTAGCTGTTAAACGAGTTATCCAGGGTGAGGATGTAAAAAACCGTGATGCCTTGATAGAACCAGAAATATTATCTTATTATGAGAATATTCCAGAGTTACTAGATTAATCTAGAGCATAAAGTGTATCAAGTAGGTCTGCTACTCGATTTGAATATCCCCACTCATTATCATACCAGTTAAGTGTTTTTACAAAGTTACCTTCGATGACTCTAGTAAATGGAGCATCAAATATTGATGAATGAGGATTACCAATAATATCTGATGAAACAACTGGAAGAGTTGAATATTCTAATACATTTTTTAGAGAGCTTGAATCAGCTGCAGACATAACAGCATCATTTACATCTTCTACTTTCACATCTTCATTAAGGCGAACATTTAAATCTACAACGGAACCATCTGGTACTGGGACTCTCATAGCAATACCATCTAGTTTACCATCAAGCTCTGGAAGAACCTTCCCCACTGCTCTCGCAGCGCCTGTTGTGGTAGGAATAACATTTTCAGCGGCTGCTCTACTCCTTCTCCAATCTGAATGAGGGACATCTGCTAAACGCTGATCATTCGTATATGCATGTATCGTATTGATGACGCCCATTTGAATACCAAATGAGTCGTTTAATATCTTTGCCATCGGGGCAAGACAGTTTGTTGTACATGATGCGTTTGAAACGATCTTATGTTCAGGTCTTAAACCATCATCATTTACACCAAGTACAACCGTATAATCAATTTCATCCTTTGATGGCACGGTTAAGACGACACGTTTAGCACCGGCAATAATATGATTCTGAAGCTGTTTTCGCTCACGAAATATTCCTGTTGATTCAATAACAATATCAACACCGAGTTCATCCCATGGTAGAGAGGCAGGATCACGTTCAGCTAATAACTTTACAGACTGGTTCTGAGTTTTTATAATGTCACCATCAAGTGTCACTTCTCCCGGGAATCGCCCCATTACAGTATCATATTTTAATAGGTATGTAAGTGCACCTTTATCAAAAATATCATTAATTGCAACTACATTTACATTTTCTCTATCATCGAGAATGCGAAAAACGGATCTACCGATCCTACCAAATCCATTTATAGCAACCTTCACTAATTATCCTCCAGAGCTGCATAAGCATCAATTACATCTAGTATTCTACTGGCAAATCCCCAGCCATTATCATACCAACATAATGTTTTTAAAAGTGATTCCTTAGTAATCATTGTAGCTTTTTCATCATAAACCATTGTCTCTTCTCTTCCAATAACATCACTGGATACTATTGGGTCAGATGTATAGCCTACGATACCTTTCATGGAACTATTAGAAAATTGTTTTATAGCCTGATTTGCCTCATCTACAGTTGGCACATTTATAAGTTCTGTAGTAAGGTCAACGCAAGATCCATTTGGTACAGGAACATTAAATGCTATTCCATCAAGCTTACCTTGGAACTCTGGCATCAATTCTTCTATAATTGATGGAGCACGAGTACTATTAGGTATAATATTCTCAACAGCAGAAC
Source organism: bacterium TMED46 (assembly GCA_002167345.2). GTDB lineage: Bacteria > Fidelibacterota > Marinisomatia > Marinisomatales > UBA1611 > CACEUX01. The sequence goes on from NHCZ02000056.1 coordinate 45,246, forward strand.
GACTACGCCTAAGATCTACCCCAGCAGCATCAGCCAGTGGTTGATCTGCTGTATAAGCATGAACGGTTGTCATCATTGCGCGTTCTAAACCGAAATTTGCATCTAACATTTTAACCATTAGTGCTAGTACTTGAGTTGTCGATGAGGTAGTAGAAATTATTTTATCAGCGCTGTCTATGCTTGACTCATTAATTCCAGGGATGACGTATCTATCAATGCTATCTTTTGGATTTCTACTTATCAAGACTCTTTTAGCACCGGAATCAAGATGAGCTGAAAGCTCGTCTCTTGTGAGGAAACGACCAGTTGCATCAATAACAATATCGACATCATAGGCATCCCAAGGCACACTACCTGGTTCACCACCACTTATAACTCGGGGTCGCTGTTCATTTACGACTAGATGGTTTCCATCTAACTCAACTTCATCTTTCATCAAACCATGAATCGAATCTCGTACCAATAAGTAATGTAATGCTTCAGCAGATCCAAAATCACTTATCGCGACAAAATTGTAGTTGGGATTATCATATCCCAGCCTGAAAAGGTTGCGCCCAATTCTTCCAAAACCAAAAAGAGCAATATTTATTTTTTTTGACATATTTACTTTTTATCTCTTGAATTGCAATAAATCCTAGCTTTATTTAACAAGGATATGCAAACTATTTGCAATTAGGAATTTTAATCTCAAAAATATATAACTATTTATAATTCCTGAATTTTTCACGATTTTTTAAAAAAGCAGCTAATAATAGTATAGCAAAGATAATACCTATTTTCATTTTTTACCTGATTGAGTATATCCTAATGCACCATATCTATCCTTCAAAACAATAACACCATCCATATCTCTATTAGAGCCTATATAGGCTGTTGGCTCTTGATACTTATTGTATGTTTGAACATAACCATTTTCATCTTTTCCAGTACCCAAATAGAGAGTTCTTTTTTGATCTTGGTTGTATGCAGTTATAAATCCACCATGACCATCATCTTTTATCGTAATTGAATTCACCACAATATCGCCCAGGTTACCATCGATAGGTTCTCCCTCATCTGCCCCAATCGATACAAAAACAAGTAGAGTAAATAATACTCCAATTAAAAAACTTTTTACATCGACATGTTTCATAAATAGTCCCTATTACTTATAATTTTTGGTAAGTCTGCTATTGATTCTAAAAAGCCATCAGGTATGATGCTACTTGATTCTAGCATTCCTTTATGATATTTACCTGATTTAACTAAGATTCCAGGTATACCAAGTTCTTGTGCACCATAAATATCATTGGTCAGGTCATCGCCAATCATAACCACATCTTTAGATTCTAATCCCATATGATTAAGAGCGCTTTCAAAGAACATCTTATTTGGCTTACCTACAATCATTCCTTTTTTGTTCGTTGCAAATTCTAATGCCGCCACGAAAGCACCAGCATCAATTCTCAAACCAGAATCAACTCTATAATATTTACCCATATGAAGCGCTAAGATCTTTGCACCATTCATCACACACCTAAAGGCATGGTCAATTTTATCAAAATTCCAAGATTCATAATCACCAATAACAATAACATCTGGGTTATTAATATCCTCTTGAAACCCTAAATAATCCTTTTTTAGATCATCTGCTATATAAAATATGCATTTCGGAGCCCCCATCGCCTTAATTGCTTGAACACCTGAAAAACCAGCAGAGAATATTTCGCCTTCTTCACAATTTATACCGATACTATTTAAAGTGTTTTGCAAAGTCAATCTGCTTTTAGTGGTTGTGTTTGTTAAAAACCGAAAAGGAATATTTAATGACCTCAATAGCTCTAGAGATTCAATAGCTCCGTGCAATGGTTTACCTGACTGAACAAAAACCCCATCCAGATCAAAGAGAAACCCTCTAGCCTTTTGTATCAGTTTCATCTTTAACATTTAATTGATCTTGATAGTCACTCATTTTGTCAATTTGTTCACTACCTTGATCTAAATTGTCATTGAATTCATTATGCCATTCTTCTTTTGCATAAAGAATTTTTGATACCAATATGCCAGTATAAGAAAGTAGCAAGGTAATATAACCCACAACATGAAAAGTATTCTTTCTATCAACCATTAGTAATAATACAAAAAGGATCAGGGGCATCCATTTTATCAATCGCTGGATATATACTATCATAGACCTAATTCAGGTTTTCCTCAATATATTTTAACATAGCTTTTTGTTTTGAAAGGTAGCCTAACCTTGTTTCGATATTTAAATACCTTACATTTCTTCTCAGAGCTTCCCAAGACAAACTACCATCATCTTTTTCTGGAATCTTATTTTGCAGTACTACATTATAAGGGCTATTTGATAGGATTTCAAAATCACTTTCATCAGTACAAATTATAAAATCGCGAGGATTTTCATCTTTTTTAATGGATATACGCTGGCTATTTCCTTTTTCTCTATTGACATTATACCCCCTGAAATTATTGTGCAGAGATATTAGCCTTCCATTTTTATTAGGCATTAATACATCAAGGAAATGTTCTCTTTCCCGATCGATCTCGTCTAATGCCATTTTTAAGGTTCCACGTTCCCAGCCAGGTTTGAATTTTCTTAACGTATTATAGGCTCCATTTCTAGAAAAAATTCTATTTGGGTCAATAATAGTAGATTTAAAAGGAATTTCCCTGGTCTCACTTTGTATAAAGAATGCGAGGCCATTGTAGAATTTCATATGATATTCAAGAGCCATTCTTGCAGTTTGCTCATCACCATGTAGCCAAATATAACGGTTTGGAGATTCCCCATTTTGAACAAGATTAAACTTAGTACCTACAAAGGTAATAAATGAGTTACTTATCTGTTTTTCATGCACACCTCTACCGCACAAAAAAGATAGTATTGTGATAAAGAATAGTTTATTTAACAAGGAGCGCCTTCTCCGTCCTGGAATCTGTACCGAAACTTAATCTTACAAAATATACACCGCTCGGAGAATTAGAAGCATTCCATTGGAATTGATGTGTTCCAGCATTCATTTGCATTTGATCTGACACAATGACCTTACCTAAAATATCATAGATCGAGACATCAAGAATGCCAGAACGTATAAGATCAAATTTGACTGTTGCCAATGGATTGAATGGGTTTGGATAAATAGGGTGTATATAAAAATCTTTTTCTGGTAGTTGTGGCTCATTATTTACAAGATCAATAGTATGGCAATTTTCTAGGTCCCATCCGTTCAAAGGGTACACATCTGGGGAGTCAGGAGGACAAAATGTAAAATAATTATGATGAGAATATATAGGTGTCCAGATCGATGTATCTTGTGTATGGTCTCTGAAAAGTTGGAATCCATAATCAGAAGCATTATCATAAAAGGTATTGCCTAATGTTAAAGAGCCACCAACAATCGGCCAGGAATGCGCATCTACATATAAACCGCCTCCAAAGTAACAAATACAATCACAATCACCCGAAACAGTATTTTCATAAATTGTGTTCCCAAAAATATGCGGATAGGATTCACCGACGACCGCTATACCGCCTCCTGCACCACCACATGAGCCTGCATGATTATTGTGAATCATATTTCTATCAATGGTAGGACTTGAATTTTCGATCAAGATTCCACCACCGTATTCTTCGGTACTACCATTTGTAATTTCAAATCCTAATAAAATAGTGGATTGATCTTGTCCTTCATCAATGGTAATCACTGAACCTTCTCCCCCTCCATCTAATATAGAACTTTCAATCTCATCAGGTCTAAATCCACTATATATGAGCGAAGCAAGAGTAATATTCTTATCTAAAAAGTTGATATTTCCTACATAAGAGCCTGGTTCTACAAGCACTATGTCACCATCAACAGCATTATCTATAGCTCCCTGAATAGTGGAAAAATCTTGCATCACTCTTATTACACTCGGTCCATTATCTGCACGATAATCAAGAATTAAATTTATCAGGTAATTGTAATCTTCAGCATCTGTGTGGTCTAAAGTTGTTATATTGAACTGGTATATAAGATCACCCTCTCTATCAAGAAAGTAGGTGCTTCTTTGTACTGCACCATAGTCTTCCCAAACCGGGTAACCCTCTTCCTCAATGTCTGCCACCCAAGGAAGGCTTCTACCATTTATCATTCCTTCTAAACTGCTATTATACTCGTCTTTGCCTACACCAATAATTCCAACATCATCTACTCCCATAGAAGCAAGGTCCTCATGTACAGTATTCAAGAAGCCGAACCTGCTTCTGCAAGTGCCTCAATATTCATGTCCAAAGAAAACTATAAAAATATCACCTAAGTAGTCATCTGGGCCAATGATCTGGCCATAGGTATCTGATGATGGATTCAAGTCTATAAGATCAAAATCTCCTTGTTGGGACAGGCCAACACATCCAAATGATAAACCAATAATAAAGTATTTAGTCCTCTTCATCTTCATTCATCCTATACCAAATAGCCAAAACCAGTGAACCAATGATAAATACAACTGCAGTAATAAAAACAACAAGTTTTAAGTTCATAATGTTTTATTAATTAATTTATTTCTAGCATTAGTTAAATTACTAATCATGATATCTCTACTTCCAAACCAGAATTTTTTTTATTGGTAGAAAATTATTTAAGTGCGATCTCAATTTATGAAGTGCATCCACCCGTTCTTTTTTATTAACTGCAACTGTATTCCCCTCAACTGAATAATCTCTGTAATACAGGTCTGACTTTGTGTCACGTTTCCGTATTCGATTATAGTAATCTTTATTCATTCTAAAAACTCCAAGAGTAACATCAATCAATTGATCTTTTTGTATCTCTAGGAATAGTTGGTTGAAAAATTCGGTATACACTTCATACCAATTATCTACTAATAATACTGGATCAAAACATAGCCTAACAGGCCATCCATGATCTAATGCTTGTTTGACTGCCCTGATCCTGCTTTTTAGTGGAGGAGCAGTATATTCATAACGATCACATATTATTTGAGGGGATAACGTCCAACTCAAGATCACATTTTTAATAACATCAAGATCTTTAATCGCTGGAAAAAGAGCACTCTTGGTACGTATCTCAATTATGAGGTCTTTTTTGGTTCCTGCATATTCGACCCAACTTCTTGTGAGCGGCATTATATTTTCCATTGCCAGTAGATCGGTATTATATGAAACAGAAACAACCGTTGGTTTTAACGGATCTATAGGGTCATTGAGCTTCATATCTATGGCATTTTTCAGGTCATCTTCATTTACAAACACCACAAGGTTTCCAGAAGGATACATTCCTTGCAAAAAACAATATTCACAATTATATATACAGTTCAATACAGGAGTGTTATAGAAAACGTTAGGCGTGTCAAATTCTTGAACCATATCTGACGCTGGATAAAGAAAAGGGGGTGTCTTTTTAGCTAAAATAAGATTCATAGAAGTCTTTTGAGATTGAAAATCCTGACCAACTCTATTGAAAATATCTTTGTAATGATCTATCCATATAATTTTACGTTCAGAGAATTTTTTCATTACTAGATCTGTTAATGGGTAGCGTGCTACATTTTTTTCAATGTAGATATGAGAAAAATTATTTTGTAAGGACTTCACAAATATCCTTAAATAATCTTTTACGCTCTAATTTGGAACTGGGTTTATCATATTTTATGATTGGGAGTGAATGGCTACCATTCCTAAGCCTGTAAAACCTTGCTTTATCTTTGAGTTGTTTAGTTTGTGTCTCAGTCAGTAATAGCTGTGCTTTACTTTTATGTACCCAGCCTATGTCCGTTTGAGATAGAATAGGTTGTGCTATTTTCAATAAATGCTTGAACCGGTCTAAAAATATTTTTATCGACTCAAGTTTATCAGTAATGAGTGACGAGATCAAAGTTCCATTAAAATTTGTAAGATTCATTTCCATGTGATCAGAAACTATCTTGATGAAAGCAATATTGTGAATGGGAATCATAGGCGAGCAAACTCGGAATATCTCAGACGCTTCCATGTCCACTAAAGAATCATAAATATTATCTTTGTCATTAACCATATCCATAACGGTTACAATATCACTTTCCATCATATTATGACCAATAAGAATATCAGGATAGTAAAAGTGTCCAAACTGTTCGTCTGTTATCTTATTGATCAGAAAAATTTCTCCTATTTCTGAAAAACTTTGATTCGAACCCGCAACTCCAATATTGATAAACTGCATGAGGGGCTCATTAATTTTATCAATGAATTTTTTTATACGGTATTCAACCTTGGACTTTCCAACCCCAAGGCCGATCAAATATAGTTCTTGGGTGCCATTTACAAAAACAGGGAAATTGAATGAACTAGACCTTACTAGGTTAAAGGAAGCTATTAACGGGTCAGATTCTGCTTTCAGCGCAGTTAGGATGCACTGCATAATTATCTATCTAAAAGAAAGAAAACCTAATGA
>NHCZ02000005.1 GCA_002167345.2 bacterium TMED46
TTTTCATTTTTATCGGCAGAGGTTTATGATGGAATGACATTATTCTCGGCTTATAGTGATGATCCGGATGAGGATGAGCACTATACCAGACTCATTGATAATGATGAGAATATCATTCATTCCTGGACCCATGACAGAGGCGCTGCCAGTATGTCCTACCTTTTAAAGGATAGTACCTTGATCTANCCNTATNGNATNGANANNCCNNCCATGTGTAATGGCGGAGTAGGANGNGGAATATNCCTTTACAACTGGAATGGTGATATCTTATGGAACTACGAGTTTTCTGATGATAGATATCAACACCATCATGATATNCAGCCTATGCCAAATGGTAATATCTTAGTATTGCTCTGGGAAAGACATACTGCCACACAAGGGGAAGATACAGAGTTTTATGGAGGAGAAGGTAGAGGTTGGTCTGAGATGGGAAGGCAAGAGGTTCAGAACCCTTTAAACCAAATGTGGAGTGAAGCCATCTTCGAGATAGAGATGGTGGGTAGTGATGAGATCAATATTNTCTGGGAATGGCACTTATGGGATCATGTAATACAGGATATAGACCCCGATTTACCTAATTATGGAGTTATATCTGAGCATCCTGANCTTATGGATATCAATTGGGGTGAAGTAGGAGACTTTGATGGTATGTGTGGTCCCCAAGGAGACTGGATTCACTTTAATGCGATCGATTATAATGAATCATTANATCAGATNGCCTTATCTAGTCGGCATAATAGTGAAATCTATATCATAGACCATAGTACGACGACAGAAGAAGCTGCTACACATGCAGGTGGTAACTCTCATATGGGAGGTGACCTGTTATATCGTTGGGGTAATCCNCAGGTATATGGNCANGGGACCAGNGATGACCAGNANTTNGATGCNCANCATGGTGTGAACTGGATACCTGTAGGGTCTCCTGGGGAAGGNAACCTAATTCTATTTAATAACTTTCATGGTNANTGGCAATCATTNNCAGTAAATGATTGGCGTTCTGCTATATATGAANTNGTANCNCCCCANAATAATGAGATGTATNANTTNAATACATTTGGGANNTTTGANCCTATTGAACCTATNTGGATATANACTGCANGANTTTTTCTCTTTTATTCANTCNGGNGTNTTTAGNNTACCCAATGGNAATACTCTNNTCACTGTTNCTACAGANGCAAAAATATTTGAAGTAGAAAATNATNTNATNATNTGGGAATACCAGCTTGATGATGGACAAATGATCGCNCGCNCCCAAAAATATCCATCAGATTATCTTTTTTCCTTAAGCACCAATATNAAAAATATACCAAAGTCATTTTTTTTACATCANAACTATCCAAACCCTTTCAATCCAANTACAGTAATCCCTTATAGTCTAGAAGATGATGTTAATGTTAAGATAAGTGTATATGATATGTTGGGTACCTTAGTTTATGATTTTAANNGCGGGANGCAATATGNGGGAAATAGATCNNTTGANTGGAATGCCACAAATAATTCAGGTCANCNAGTGCCAGCAGGTATCTATTTTTATAAATTAAATGCTGGAGAGCAAGTGGAGCACNANGAAAATGATTCTATTAAAATNATTTAATTGAATTGTATTGTAACATAATAGCGAGGCTCGATTANTCCTCTAGCTNTTGTTTTAAGTACCTCACTTTCCGTATATCCATTAACACTCATTATTAGGTCGATATATCGTTCTAATGTTTTTTGTCTTTTACGCTCAGATCTTTTTGTGTGNTTACCTTTTTGTTCTACAAAGATCAAATGTAGCTTATCTTTTTCAGATCTATCCTTTCTAATTTTNGTTAAGTATATCCTGTCTTNTTNTATATCTATCTTGTTCCCAAAATAATCGATAGGAACNGCACAACTANTTAGAACAAGAAAAATCCAGAGTTTTTTAAACATCTATAAAATAAAAATCCTTAAATAAATAAAACCTTTGATTGATATGTTTGAATCTGTGTCTTAATCAAATTCAAAGTAATTATATGGTTTATATGGNGTTATGGATAATATTTTCCAAGAATTATCATCTTTTCTNAATGTGTACATCGCCGCCCCTGTAAAATAGTTCTCTCCTTTTTTATTAAACNTTGAGAACATAGCATTTACCANTGCAATATTATCATTTACAAGTTTCACATCCATCTTTTTCCAATCTTTGTGTGAATGACCTTTGGGAAGCTTTCGATATAATTTCTTTAAAACCTTTTTCAATTCTTTTAGATTGGTTGCATAGAATGTTGTTTCCATCTCATTAATTGTAAAAGGAAAAGTAAAGTAATCCNCTAAAGAACCATAATTCTCTTTATCAAGTTCATAGTTATGGTCAACCATTACATTCAATATTTTATTTCCTTCTATCTCATTTGCTAATATCATACTTGTAAGCATAANAGGAAGCATAAGAAAATGTATCTTATTCATTAGTATCCTATTTAATTGCAAATCTAAAAACAGTTAATCAAAGATCAGTGTTGAATTTATAATGTAGCTCTAAAATAATAGTTTATTCTTTTTAGGTATAAGATTTCCAATCTTAACAAGGTTTTCTATTTATAGTACCTTACGTANATTCATGTATGNATCGACAATTTCTAATTGTTTTATATATTTTTTGTCTTGGTTNAGCTCAGCCCGAATTGCATAAATATTCATATGGTGGATTTGATAGAGAGTATTATTTATATATTCCAGAATCTANTCACCCTGAATCTCCACTTGTGTTTGTATTTCATGGATACACTGGATCTGCCGCAGGAATAATGAATTATTCAGGTTTTAATACGATTGCCGATTCAAATGGTTTTGCTGTATGCTATCCTCAAGGACTGACAGATAATTATGGTAATACATTTTTNAATGTTGGGTATTCATTTCATTGGAATGAGACGGTAGATGATGTTGGTTTTGCCATCTCATTGGCGGGATACTTACANTCTGAATACGAACTCAGCCATATAAACACTTTTAGTACTGGGATGTCTAACGGAGGTGACATTAGCTACCTTCTTGCATGTGAAGCTTCAACAAATTTTAGAGCGGTAGGGCCAGTTTCAGGTATTATGATGGGATGGATATATGATTCTTGTGACCCTGAATATCCCATGCCTCTTTTGGAGATCCATGGGACCAATGATAATATATCATTATGGGATGGTGACCTTGAAGATGAGGATGGGTGGGGCCCATACATTGGTGTTGATGCAGCAATCCAATATTGGAGTGAAATAAATAATTGTTCCATTACTGTTTTGGATACACTTCCTGATATTAATACATCAGATGGAAGTTATATCGTAACTGAAAAATACCAGAATGGTATTAATAATAATGAAGTTTGGCTCTATAAGATAATCGATGGTGGGCATGATTGGCCAGGTGCATATGGGAATATGGATATTAATGTAAGCGAGGTAGTTTGGGATTTTTTTAACGATTTTTCATTGAGCTATAATATTGGAGATATTGATTACAATGGTGTGATTGATGTAAACGATATATTAAACATATCGGATGAAGTGTTCTTTGATATGAATTATAATTTTTTATCAGATTTGAATNATGATGATTCTGTTGATATCAATGACATATTTNCNATTCTTGCGCTGGTATTAGGGGTTTGAATAGTTAGGGTTGGACTCGTTCAATATTAATTTATAATGCTATTTCTGTCATTTACCTTTATTTTCAAATATAAGATTAACTACAAATAATAATTTAAAATGATAAGTTTAAGATGGGTCTGAATTACAAGCATATTTTTAAAATAAAATCAACATTTATAATGTTAATGATGTTGGTCGGATGCATCCATAATTATGAACCTGATATCAAATTTATTACGGCGGACCCCAATCCTGTCCAACCTGGCGGTGTCGTGACTCTAACATGTAGCGCTAGTGATGATGATGAATCTAGTATGCTTAAAAATGAGAGTCTTAGTTATAGCTGGTCGGCGGCCTATGGTCAAATAAGTTCTGATAATGAAGATAACAATGCGACTTGGACGGCACCTGATATGATGGGGGAATACTCTATATCATGTACAGTAAATGACCAGTTTGATGGAACAGATATCTTTACGATCGATATAACTGTCCAATGATAATATTTAGATTCTTCATTCCTATTTGTGTAACCCTATTGATCATTGTTGGATGTGAGATGGAGAATAACCCAGTTGAGCTTATTTCTTTGGTTGCCAGTGATTCTATTGCTCGTTCCGGTGATACAGTGGTTTTTGCATGTGAAGCTCAAGATGGTGACGGTGATAAACTTTCTTATGATTGGGCAGCAACTAGTGGTGATTTAACTGTTGATAGAGACACTGCTCGCTGGATAGCACCAGGTAAGAGTGGATATTATCATATTACTTGTAAAGTAGGCGATGGTGTGGGAGCTTCTGATGCAGCAAGTATTACGGTCCGTGTAGTGGGTGGTGTTTTACAAGGGGTAGTATCTAATGCTGTTAATGGAGAAATTGTTACTGGTGTTTCTGTCACAATTGGTGAAAATATGGCACTTACTGATAACGAAGGTCAATATAATATGTATCTTGCTATTCAAAGTGGCCTCTATCAGGTAAGCGCTGTTAATGATTCATTCTGTCCATTCAATGGTTCATTTGAGATTCCCGAAGGATTTTCATCTAATACATTTACATATAATTTTTCTGTCAGTCCTTACCCCGAACCTGGTGAGATAAGAATGGTATTAAATTGGGGTGCTCAGCCTGGGGATCTTGACTCACATTTAAAGACTCCTGAGATTGAAGGACAGACCCATCATATTAGTTATGCAAATCGTGGTAATGCTGATTCATCTCCTTATATTACATTAGATGTAGATGACACTGACGGATATGGGCCTGAGACAATTACGATCAAACAATCTTTTGCTGGGAATTACGTTTATTATATTTATCAATATTCTTCAGCAGGAAGTCTGCAAGAATCTGGTGGAGTGATACAAATATATAATAGCCCAACTTGCGATGGCGAGACAATTCAAGTTCCATCAGAAGGAGAAGGACGATATTGGTATGTCTGCAATATCGATGGTGAGGATGGTCAAATAACAGTGATCAATCAAATACAAAACTCAGAACCATCTAATTAATTTTTAAATTTCAATTCTATATGGAATTTTCCCGCTCTGAATGCATTTACAAAGTCCCAAAAATCAATAAATAGCAGAGGGGAGAGTCATCTCTCCATTGTATAGAGTAGGTTCTTTGAGCCGTCTTCTCTCTGCTATGCTTCCATGCATTCACACTTTATAACTGTTTTAGATTCATAGATTGTAAATTCATTTGTAAATAAAGAGAGATGTTTTAATATGCTAATTAATCCAAAAGATAATAAAATTAATTGGTTTGGACTTACATTGAACTTGATTATTATGTTTGTTTTTGGAGTAATATTATATGGATGGTTCAATTGATAATGAGAAGTATCATATTATATAAAATGAGATAGCATGCTCTACCTATATTTATTTCTAACCATATTTGTCATTTATCTTATTAGATATATTCACAAGTTTNTTATGNCCAATAAGACCGAGTTGAGACTTATTTTCAATAGAGCAACTTCATTTAGAACTANTCCATTTATAAGACAGACTTTATTACTGACAACTCTGAAGTTCATCCTTCGACTTATACGAAAAACCATATTCAAATTATAAGTTTTCACTCCATTATGGATATGAAGAGAATATGATNAATAATGATAAAAACTTTAAATGGTTTCGCAGGATGTTCAATGCTTCTATAATGATGATCATNGTATTTTTTATTTTTTACTTNTCTATGGGGAAATTTTTAAAAACTTCAATAAATAGACCCATTCATCATTCAGAAGTAGAGACCCCCTCTNCATTCATTGCAACTAATACTGATTATCAAACTAAACCATTGCCTCCAAATTCAGTAATAATGGGGTATCTGATGGAGGGCCAGAAACCAACAGATGCTCAATTTAAAAAGATGACGCATATTAGTATTTCATTTCTACAAGCTACCAATTATGCAGGCGAAGTATCCATGACCCCAAAGTGGGAAAACTTGAATGAGATAGTGGCATCTGCTCACGCTAATGATGTTAAAGTACTAATATCATTTGGTGGTGGTGGATTTAAAGTTACATCGAAACTGATGGGAATAAAGGACNATCGTCAAAATCTCATTCGCAACATAATTAACTTCATTAGAAAAAATGATTTAGATGGGTTTGATTGCGATTGGGAGCCATCATGGCNTNATGATAAAAACGAAATGGAAAAAATTAATAATGTTCTTACAAATTACTACATAACCTTCATCAAAGAGTTTCGTNAANCTCTTGATACTGAATTTGGAAAAGGAAACAAGATNTTCACTGCTGCTATTTTAAACGATAATAGTATCTGGTATTCAAGAAAAAAACAAATTGCACATTTTCCGCGGAACGGTTGGTGGCACTATTTAGACTGGGTTTCTTTGATGAATTATGACAACGATCTGGGTTCAAAGCATGCTACCTTCGAATCTGTGTTTGGATTGGAGGGTTCAGTTTCTTACTGGACGGATTTTGGTATTCCGCAATCAAAGATTGTAATAGGGGTACCATTTTATGCGCGAGCTGGCTGGGGTGAAGAATGGTTATACTATAAGGATATTATAAATATGAACCCAATGATTGCAGATACGGTAGATTATATCCTTTATAATAAAAGTAGATTAATGAGAAAAAAAGAATACGGATTTAATGGTGTTGCTACAATAATACAAAAAGTTAAAGAAGTCAAAAAATTAAACCTAACCGGAATCATGTTTTGGAGGCTTGCTGGAGATTTACCTATCGAACATGAAAAATCTTTACTAAGAGCAATCAATAAAGAACTAAAAAGTTAAATAAATTTAGTTCTGCTCTACTTCAACAATATCATTTTCTTAGTTTGCACAAAATCACCTGTTTCAATACGGTATAGATATGCTCCTGCAGAAACTGACTGACCTTTGTTATTGGTGCCATTCCATTGAACTGATTTAAATCCTGTGGTCTCAACTCGATTCACAATTTCTTTCACGGTGGTACCCATCAGATTATAGATAGTAATATTTACAAATGATTCTTCTGGTAAATTATAATAAATGGTAGTGATAGGATTAAATGGATTTGGATAATTTTGCGATAATGAAAAATAGTCAGTAATTAGAGCTATATCTTTTGTATCCAAAAGATCATTATTTATAGAATAGCCACTATCAATTTCAGAAATCCAAAGTCCTTCATCCATTGATGCTACTACTCTGAAAAAAGTAAGGCCTAAATTTATAGAAGAGGAATCTATTTCTGTCATTGCTTGAACAGTATAATTTTCAGAACCATAAGCTGCAGATGAACCAACGCTTATCCAATCTCCATCAGTAAGTCTTTCTATATGATAAATTTCTGTATTCCTAATTTCATTATTATCAAAATAAGATTTTGAAAAATTAATATATACCCATCCACCATTATCATTAGGAACATCAGTCACTGAATTGATTATTGGCCGGTATTCAACAATATTCAATGTTATACTTTTAATTTCATCTAACTCTCCATCACTAACTATCACTTCAAAAGTAAAATTCCCCTGTTCTTCAGGATATATGTATAAGGTTTCATTTTCTAGCAAAACCCAATCTGGATTGTTTTGAATAGAAAAAAATATAGAATCTTCATCAATATCAGAAGCATTAAGAATGATATTATAATCATCCATAATCCAATAAGTATAATCTAATTGTAGTGATTCAAATTGAGGCCTATGATTGACAAAATCATTTATAAAATAATAATTAGCTTCATTATTAATTATCATTAATGATTCATTTTCAAAAGAATTCCAGCTTAATTGAGATGCAGGATATGTTGTAGGCACCTGGCTTATTAGAGAAATAAAATTTGGAACATAGGTTGAATCATCTACCGATATTGGTGTTAGTTCAGAATAATATAAGTCAGATATGCCATCATCATCAGAACGGTATGCATAAATATTTGCTCCATCAGAAAAAATAAAATTTTTATCACTATTAGGCTGTATTGCTTCCAATTCCTGTATGCTATGTATGACACTTTCTAATTCAGAATTCTCATTTATTTCAATATTTTGCATAATCCATAGTAGCAATAATTCTGAATCAACAACATTTACCCATCCACTATCAGAACTCCAGTTGTAGTTGTTGTATGTATTAGGAGGGTTATTATTAATCCAAGTACTATCACTATTATTATTTGTTAAAAGGGTAACCAATATTGTTTTATCTATCGTACCATTATGCATAAGAGAATATGTTTTATTATTATAATTAAATAAAAATGGATGAGGATTTACAATATCTACTGCTCCAGATGAAGGCGCACGTAAATGTCCTGATAATATTTTTGAATTACTTTCTTCGTTTAAAGATTGGTTTAAAAAGGCTTGATATACACTATCAATATTTGCTGGTACATTTGAGCGGTAAATATCTCCCAATCCAAATTCTTGGTTATAATAAAAAAGCGACCAAGTATTGTAGCCTGCTCCTATTTCCTGAAAATAATTTGCTTCACTTATAATAAAATCTAAATCATTTTGATTATCAACTATTTCTTGATTCCCAATTGAGATTAAGCACCACATTCTACAGGGATAAATAAAAGAAAGAAAATATAGCATATATATTGGCAATCTATACTTTTTACTCATTTTAAAATTTAGCAATTACTTCACAATTGATAAAGTTCTG
This sequence comes from bacterium TMED46, assembly GCA_002167345.2. Lineage (GTDB taxonomy): Bacteria > Fidelibacterota > Marinisomatia > Marinisomatales > UBA1611 > CACEUX01. The sequence goes on from NHCZ02000005.1 coordinate 8,786, forward strand.
TTTTAATCGAAGCGTGCATAGGGTATTGTTTTATTACACCTATGACATAAACTCATACTTAAAATCCTAACTAATACACATTAAGGTATGGGTAGGCTTTGGGGTCACCTTAGGGTTGTGTAAGTATTTAGGTATATAAGGTTTTTTTATTTACACATAGCCACTTAATATGTGATTATTAAAGATAAACAACTTTATTTCACTTTATTTTCTTTAGGCATTGTCATTATTTNTACAATTACTAATCCATCATATGACGACCATAGGCGAGAAGTCAAAAAGATAATGATAATATGGGCAGTTGAAGATGAAGGGGAATCAATGTCAACGGTTTGGAGTAAATTACTGGAAGAAGTTGAGAGAGATTTCGTTAATCCTATGTTAGACAACTATTTTTCACTAAAAAACTATGTCATATTCTCTTTGGGTATTTTGCAAAGACCCAGTAATGATTCTTCACAGACTATTTCAATTGGATTTTTAGGAAATGTGTTCACACCATCAAAAAAAAACTAAAAAATAGTAAGAGTTGACCCTTAGGATAGTTACAATGTCTATTATTTAAACCACAACCCCTATATATAAGCCCTGCACATTAATCCGTGCATTGTATGGATGCACATATCCATACGCTACTTAAGAGTGATGGCTATTTTTTGTTTGTGGGATAATGGTTAGTTTTAAATAAGGAGATTATTATGTATAAATATATTTTATCTGTCTTGTAAGTTGGCTTTTGGGGCTGTGAAGATACCAAAATATCTGAATCAGACCCAATTAATCCACTAGTTGGAAATTGGACTCTTGCTTCAATTTTTGTAACTGTCTATTATACCCCTTCAATATTTAATTCATCTGCTCAAACAATAAGTTTTGCTCCTGATACGGCTAGATTTGGAACAATGATACTTAATGAAGATGCAACTTACAGTTGGCACCCATCATTTTATTTCTATTATATTCAACATCATCTACCTGATAGCCTGTTTGTTGATAAT
>NHCZ02000006.1 GCA_002167345.2 bacterium TMED46
CCTATTTCTCCTATCACACATCTAATCAACTACAAATGAATATTAATAATAATTCTATCATTAAATACTTTTGGCTTATGCTAGGATTATTACTATCAGGTATTGGTCTAATTGGTATCGTTGTCCCAGGGTTACCAACCACACCAATAATGATACTTGCAGCCGCATGTTTTTTTCGTAGTTCTGAAAGATTATATAACTGGGTAATACAAAACAAGTATTATGGGCATCATGTTAAAAATTTCCGTGAGGGAAGAGGGATGCCTAAGAAGGCTAAGTTCATGGCCATAGGTACGATGTGGGTCTTCGTATCTATTTCAGTCCTTTTTGGGATACCAGACCACATGTTTATGATCAAGGTTATTACTGTTTTAGGTGCTGCAACAGGAACAGGGTACGTAATAAGTCTTAGGACGATGTAGAATTTATTCGGTCAATCTTCCTTGGCGTCTATATTTTTCTTTATACTTTTCCCATAGGTTCTTTTGCCTGTCTGAAAGATCTAATTCCCGACCTTGTATAAATGCTTTGATGGGATTGGTGGTCTGGGTTAGTGGTTCACTCTCAGCTATAAAAAATGTAGCATCTTTACCAGGCTCAAGTGATCCAATTTGTTCATCTACGCCTAATATCTCAGCTGCGGATAGAGTAATGGACCTTAAGGCTTGATCTTCTGTCAATCCCCATGACAAGGCTCTCATTGCTTCATCTGGAAGAGTCCTCACATGTCCATCCATAGGGTAGCCCGGATCGAGTGAAATACAAAAATGAACTCCAGCTTCGTGAAGCATTGAAGGCAGTTTATAAGGAAGATGAATAGGCTCAAATCTTCTTCTAGGAGTAACCTGTACACCTAACAATATTACAGGGATATTATTTTTTACTAATAGCTCTGGATTGATCCAAGAATCTCTGCCACCTAAGATCACAATGTTCAGGTCTTGATCGTTAGCCCAGTTGACAGCAGCTTCTATTTGCCGAATATCATTTGCTTTCACATGAATAGGTTCTTTGTAGATGATAAATGGGATCATTGACTCTAATCTTAGATCTGATTCTTGTTTATGCTCTGCCTTTCTTTCTTTAGCATTCCGTCTATGATGATAGGCACGAACATTTCTAATGAGATGATCAATCTTTCTTATCGTTTCAATATATTCTGCCCGCTGAGTTTTTTCGTTCTTTTTTATATTTTTTCTAAAATCAAAATTCATATTCGGCCAGTTCAAATTCAGAGCCGCTGGATGTTTCATGGTTGCATCTTCCCATGTCCATCCATCCATCATCATAACCGAAGATTGTCCAGATATCCTGCCCGATGAAGGTGCAGAATTCACAACTAATACACCATTTGACCTAGTGACTGGGATCAGGTCCGAATCTGGATTGTAAGCAACATTCGCTCTAACATTAGGATTAATATCACCAACTTCAGAGTGGTCATTCGTTTGTTTTACAGCTGAGATCTCCGTAAGGCCAATTCTGGTGTACCCAGCGACATAACCAGGCACCACATGTTTTCCAAAAATTTCGTATACATCAGTCTCAGGAGACGGTTGTATCTGCTCATCGATAGTAATGATCTTCCCTTCAGCAAATAAAAGGTCGTATTTTTCCAGAACATCGCCTGAAACTGTATGAAGAGTTCCGCCACGGAGTAGAATAGGCCTTTTCTGGTCAGCGCCTGGTATCTGATCATTTGATAAGACGATGGAGATAAAGAATAGTAGACTAATGCTTCTCATCTGAGCTCCTACATCCCCATTAGGTCATCATCATCTATCAAACAATTATGATGGTGTTGAGGAGTTTGACCATTTGGTTTCATTTCCTTACCATATGAAGATGTTTTTGAAGATAATATTTTTTGAATAAGATCTTTCCGCTCTGTCTTATCTCGTTCTTCCAATTGAGCATTTTCATCGATAGACCAGTAGCGGGTACCTTCGATCCATGTTTCTTGTACTTTGGAGTAAATAGATAAAGGTGGTCCATCCCAGATCACAAAATCTGCATCTTTACCTTCTTCTAATGAACCAACCCATTTATCAATTTTCAATTGTTTTGCTGGATTAATTGTAACAAAGTGCAACGCCTCTTCTTCAGATAGGTTTCCATACTTTACTGCCTTCATGGCCTCTGTGTTCATCCGCCTAGCTAATTCAGCATCATCCGAGTTAAAGGACACAAGAACATCATTATTTGCCATAATAGTGCCATTGTAGGGGATCGCATCGATCACTTCATACTTATATTGCCACCAATCAGAAAAAGTAGACGCTCCTGCGCCATGTTCGGCAAGACGTTCGGCCACTTTATAACCTTCAAGAACATGCTGAAATGTGGCGATCGTGAATCCAAAATCCTCAGCGATCCGTGTCAACATCCATATNTCATCCTGACGGTATGAATGACAATGTAAGAGGCGNGTNCCCTCTAAAATTTCAGCAAGGGCCTCGAGCTCAAGATCTTTTCTAGGGGGNATGGTCTTTCTCTGNGCNTTNGAATTCCTCTCATATGTCTTGTGTCGGTGTCTATAGTCCTGTGCTGCACGGAAAGCATCCCTTATAACCTGCTCTACACCCATTCTGGTCTGTGGATAACGACCTGTTCCAGCCCAGTTTGCCTGNGTCACATTTTCTCCCAAAGCAAATTTTATTCCCTGAGGTGCGTTCTTATATANTAGACCCTCTGGACCTGAGCCCCACCTAAGTTTTATCACAGCGTTTTGTCCGCCAATAGGNTTTGCAGAGCCATGTAAGACATTTGCTGTNGTCAATCCACCTCCTAGCTGCCTGTAAATATTAACATCATCGGCAAATAGGACATCTCGTATTCTGACCTCNGCNGTCACAGCTTGAGCTCCTTCATTAATAGAAGATGCGGCAGAATGACTATGGCAATCTATAAGCCCTGGTGTGACATATTTCCCTAACCCATCGATCACTAATGCACTACCCATGGGTACACTAATATCAGGTGCNATCTTATCGACCTTACCATTAACAAAAAGAATATCCCATTCCTCAACAATACCTTTTGGACCGCANGTCCAGATATTTGCATTATCAATTAATATGGCGTTCGGAGATAATAGGTCCTTATCTAGACCATANGCGCCTTCAGGTTGGTANAGTACTGTGCTACTGGNCATCTCCTTTTCACGAACGATAGGCTTCATAGTCACAGTCCGTTTTGCATTNAAGGAAAGACCCTTTTTAGACCCGTCATATACCTCACCCCTGAACTTGTCTTTTTTGACCTCGCCTTTGAATGCCAGCATTGCGTCNANATCAAGTAACGTACCTTTTACTTTGAATTCAATTACCTTATTTGAAATTCTTACATCGATGAGGTTCAAGGTCTCATCACCTATCTTTATTTTTCCTTCCAACTTATTGGTTGCTAATGCCTTCTGTCTTAATTCTTTTGTCTTTGTATAGGTACTNGGAACAAANAACTCCATATCATAGGTGTTTCCNTCTATTTCTAGTTCCCATTTTCCTGCAATAATAGGTTTGTGACGCTCTGAAATGTACTTTTCTTTACCTGCNAGCCAGATAGAGGTGACCCTAGACCTTGAATCAAAATAATTGCCATCAGTTACAACTAAGTTTGCAATATATCCTGGCTGTATCTTTCCAACGGTCTTANTTACCCCNATTGCTTCAGCTGGGTATGTGGTCAATGCCGCAAGTGCGATATCCTGAGATAGTCCACGATCCGTNATCTTTTGAAGGTTTTTCCTAAAATCTTTTTTGTTTTTTAAGGTCCCAGAAGTAAAACTGAAACGAAGGTCCGCATCAAACACCTTTTTTATATTATCTGGTGCCATATCCCAATGCTTTAGCTGCTCATTAGAGAACTGAAGAGCAATATGAGGATCATTCACCTTTGGCTTATTGGGAAAATCAAGAGGGAAGATAATGAACGGATTGAATTCAGCTATTTCTTTTAATCTACGGTATTCATATCCACTCCCAAGTAGCCATGGATTGAGATTGAATTCTTCAGCGATCTTTAGTGAGCGTAAGGCACTATGCTCTTCTTTGGTCATGAATAATATTGGTAATCTGTTAGCATGGTATCTTCCTAACTCAGACAGAGATNNATTTAGAGGTATGGGCTCATTTTCCTCAGGGTATTTTTCAAANATCTCAAGAGATCTTAGATACCATTCTGCATCTAGAAATGTCTGCCTCATCACTGCGATCACACCAAGTAGAGAATTAGGATATCCCCTATCGGACCATCCAGATGTCTTAAACTCTAATACTTGTGANACATCCTTTGCAACAGAGACCATATCATCATTGAGGATGATAAGATCAGATTTGCCTTTAANAATACCTTGCTCAGGAACAACATGCGCTGCTGTAATACCAATGGAGTGAAGTGCCTTCAGTTCTTTTTCTTTAAGCTTGAGGTCATCCTTCGCTCTATACTCGGCTCTGATCTTTTCATTCCAATGATCATCTGGACTTTTAACTTTTTCATCTTTTTTTATTTGGAGCCAGCCATCAATGAANCCAGCATANAGGTGNGCTCCTTCCATATCAATTTCATAAGCNTCCAGAGGAATTTGTATATACCNTCCTACTTTTTCNATNCGACCATCCCTTATAANAACAGTTCCNTCTTTAATAGAATCTCCTGGTTCTGTATGTACCATGGCATGGGTCAGAGCCCACACCCNAGGATCGTTCCTATGGATATCCTTCACAGGCTCNGTCTGTGCTNTCAGGGCCGCGATNANTAAAAGTANATAAATAGANCGTGGTATCAAAAATTTGGTCCTTTAAGTTGGCTCTTATTCAAGAAGTCTGTAACAAATTTGAAAGTATCATTCACATCATCAGAGATATAAAACAGGTCAAGGTCTTCAGGTGATATAGTCCCTATTTCTACAAGGTATTCCCAGTTCACTACTTTTTCCCAAAATTCCTTTCCATATAANACTATTGGTAATCTTTTTTTGATCTTTTCTGTCTGGATCANCGTCAAAAGCTCCATCACCTCATCTAGGGTTCCAAAGCCTCCTGGCCAAACGATCAAAGCTTTTGCCAGATATAGNAACCAGAATTTACGCATAAAAAAGTAATGGAATTTCATGCTCAGNTCATCAGATATCCACTTATTTCCTGATGACTCATAGGGTAGCGATATGGTCAGGCCCACATTAATACCACCTTCTTCTGAGGCACCACGATTAGAAGCTTCCATTATGCCAGGACCACCACCAGAGCATATGATATAGCGGTTGTTAGTACCTTTTAAACGTTTGCTCCACTTTGTGAATTTTCCCGCCAATAAACGAGCGTCTTCATAATAGCGGCTCATTTTCAGATCCATTTTGAGTCTATTCATTGTTTGTTTATCTGCATTTTTTGGAGCGTTCTTTAATGCCTTTTCCGCGTCCTCCTTTGATAAGGTTCTTGCAGACCCAAAAAAGACAATAGTATCAGAGATCTTATTGCGCTGTAATCTTTGGAGTGGTCCATAATATTCAGATAGGATCCTTAATGACCTTCCCGATGGACTAGAGAGAAAATCTTTGTCATAATAAAACCTATCTTTAGCATCAATTTTTGACATGCTATTTATTCCTTTTGTATGCGATCTTAAAAGTAAAACTTTTCATTTTGCTAAGAAAGTATTGAATATCATATATATAATCTATTGGTTGCATTATTTTAATCTAGGTATTTTCAACCAATGTACTTTCGTATTTTATTATTTGGACTTCTCACTTCCTGTGCCGCACCACCTCCGCCAAAACCAGTTCTAATGCCCCCAACAAAAGCATTAGCTTCCCAGCCAAATGAAGAGACCATATACACTCTAGGGTATATGTCAGATTATGAGATATGGGAATTTCTTAAAGAAAACCCTTCTGAAAAGGATGTGCTCGATACCTTTGGGTTTCCAGATTCTGTCTGGCTAGATGATGGAGGATCCACAAAATACTTGTACTATTTTATTTCTGAGATGCAGGACTATAATACCATAGAGATAAGCGCAAGATCTGATAGTGTTTCTGGATTTGAATGGGATTAAAAAACAATGACTAAAAAACCACTTAACTATAGTGACTATTTGAAATTAGAAGATATTTTAAATAGCCAAGAATTAAAAAGTGCAGAGCGAGGCTCACCGGCTCATGATGAGATGTTATTCATTATTATCCATCAGGTATATGAGCTTTGGTTCAAGCAAGTGATCCATGAGCTGGATTCCGTTTTAGGGATCTTTGGAAAGGCGACTGTTGTAGAATCAGATGTAAGCCTGGCCGTTTCAAGGCTGGATAGGATCATTGAGATACAAAAGGTGTTGATCGACCAGGTCAGGGTGCTNGAGACCATGACAGCTATGGATTTTCTAGAATTCAGGGATGACCTTTTCCCCTCATCAGGCTTTCAAAGTGCTCAATTCAGACTTCTAGAAAATAAACTGGGACTNCCTCAGAATAATAGGATCAATTATGGAAGAGAAAATTATAAATCTGCAATCATTGATAAGGAAAAAGAAAAAGTAGAGCGTTCAGAGAATGAAAGATCTTTATTTGCATTACTTGAGAATTGGTTAGAGCGTACACCNTTTCTATCTTTTGAAGGATTTGATTTTTGGGAGCAGTATAGTGTCGCTGTTCGATCNATGTTGAGTAAAGAAAAGGAAGTGATCAAAAGTAATCCAAATTATTCAGAAGAGGAGATAGACTATCATTTGCTTGAACATGAGCGTGCGGTAGACTCCTTCGAAGCGATGATCGATCCTAAAAAGCATAATGAATTGATCAATAAGCATAAAAAACGTCTATCCCATCAAGCAACCCAAGCAGCATTGTTGATCTTTTTGTATCGCGATGAACCTATCCTTCACTCACCATTCAATTTCTTATCTCGCCTCATGGATATGGATGAACTTTTTACAACATGGCGGCAAAGGCATGCAATTATGGTCAGACGAATGATCGGTGCTAAAATTGGAACAGGTGGTTCCTCGGGACACGCCTATTTGAAAGCAACGGCAGAGCGTTATAAAGTATTTGCTGAGTTAGCAGATCTTTCAACCTTCTTTATTCCGAGGTCAGCTCTTCCTGAACTTCCTGAACACATTAAACAAAACTTAGGGTATCATTTTAAATCATGAATCTATCACTCGAAAATAAGCATGCGATCNTATGTGGAAGCTCAGATGGAATTGGAAAAGCATCTGCGATCATAATGGCACAAAGAGGATGTGAAGTCTCTCTGGTTGCTCGAAATCAGGAAAAACTTGATTTAACACTATCAAACCTAAAAACTGATCAAGGTCAGCAACATCAAACCGTCTGTGTTGATTTTGATCAGCCTGAAAAAGTTAAAGAAAAGGTAACATCGCATGTAGGGTCATTAGGAAGAAACGTAGATATTCTGGTTAATAATTCTGGCGGCCCGCATGGTGGACCGCTCATTGAGGCTGATGAAAATGAATTCAGGGTTGCTTTTGAACGTTTATTNATCTGTAATCAAATAATGGCAAAAGCTGTTTTCCCCGGTATGAGAGAACAAGGCTNTGGACGNATCATTAATATTATTTCTACTTCTGTGAAGCAGGTGATCCCAGGTCTTGGTGTATCCAANACTATAAGAGGTAGTGTGGCGCAGTGGGGCAAGACTCTTGCGATCGAATTNGGTGAGTATGGTATCTGCGTTAACAATATTTTGCCAGGATATACTGCAACTGCNAGATTGCAANATCTAGCTGATAGTAAAGCGANATCGCTTGGGGTAACTTCTGAAGAAATTCGTGAAATGTGGGCAAAAAATACATCATTGAAACGATTGGGAACNCCGGAAGAGATAGCGAACACAATAGCATTCTTAGCTTCAGATGAATCCGGATATATAACAGGACANAATCTATCTGTTGATGGTGGAAGATTTGGTGCTTGATGAGAATGNTCNGAATTAGTTGGCATATTNATAACATTAAAAACCTATGTATTTGATTTAAAGATGGAACTGATACAAAATTTTATTGATGGTCAGCATATTTTAAGTGACTCAAGTGAATCTTTAGATATTTACGAGCCAGCAACTGGGGATATTTACGGACAGTTAAGGGATTCAAATGCAAATGATATAGATCATGCGGTCAGGTCTGCAAAAACAGCATTTGCCCTCTGGTCAGATCTAACCGTACGTGAGAGAGCGGTTCATCTAAATAATATTGCTAAGGGTATTGAAAAAAGGTTAGATGAATTTGCAGAAATTGAATCCAGAGATACTGGAAAGCCTATTGCACTTTCACGGTCACTCGATATTCCAAGATCAGTCCTTAATTTTAAATTTTTTGCTGAGCATGGNGAGAATTTTGAATTCAATTATNATCTAAATAACGAGACATCACAAAATCATATCAACAGAAGCCCGCTCGGGGTTGTGGCATGTATCTCACCATGGAATTTGCCTCTTTATTTATTCACCTGGAAGATAGCTCCTGCATTGATCACGGGTAATACCGTGATAGCAAAACCATCGGAGTTAGCACCCTATACCGCGTATATGTTAGGAAAAGTGTGTCAAGAAGTTGGGCTACCTCCTGGTGTTTTAAATATTGTAAATGGCATGGGGAGTACCTGTGGAGAATTATTGGTCAAACATAAAGAGATAAAAGCAATCTCCTTTACAGGAGGAACATCCACTGGCAAATTGATCTCTCAGAGTGCATCGAAGACATTTAAAAAATTATCGTTGGAGATGGGAGGTAAAAATCCAGCCATTATTTTTGAGGACTGCAATTATGAATTGATGCTTGAAAATATTTTAAGGTCTTCATTTTCAAACCAAGGTCAGATCTGTTTATGTAGTTCACGTCTATTGATAGAGCGATCGATCTATGAAAAATTTAAAAATGATCTTTCCTTGAAAGTTTCAGAGCTTTTAATTGGAGATCCTTCAAAAACAGAGACCCAGTTTGGTTCTATCTCTTCGAAAGGTCATTTTGATAAAGTTGTCAGTTATATTGATATGGTGAAAGAAGAAGGCGGTAAGATCATAGCCGGAGGAAAATCAGTTAAATTAGAAGGTCGATGTAGCAATGGCTGGTTCATTGAACCAACTTTAGTTGAGGGTCTATCTCCATCTAGTAGATTGAACCAGGAGGAGATCTTTGGTCCCGTAGTGACCTTGCAATCTTTTGAAACAGAATCAGAGGCTATCGATCTAGCAAACAACACAGATTATGGATTATCCGCAACGGTTTGGACGAAAGATCTAGAAAAAGGGCAACGGGTTTCCAAAAAAATCGATGCGGGTGTTATCTGGATCAATTGCTGGTTATTACGCGATCTAAGAACGCCTTTTGGAGGTATGAAAAATTCTGGATTAGGAAGAGAGGGCGGAGATGATGCGATCAAATTTTTTACAGAACAGAAAAATATTTGTATACCCGTATGACACCTAAATATAAAAAGCATATTTTTATTTGTACGAATGAACGTCTTCTGGATAATCCAAAAGGGGATTGTATAAGATGTGGCGGTATGGACATTAGAATGAAATTTGTTAAGTTGATCAATCAGCATGGATTAAAAGGAAAAGTAAGGGCGAATAAAAGTGGCTGTTTGGATGCCTGCGAATTGGGAGCAGTAGTTGTAATTTACCCAGATAATATTTGGTATACTCGCGTTGAGGTTCAAGATATTGATGAAATATTTGAAACATCCATAATCAATAATGGAGTGGTTGATCGGCTTAGTGCTGATGAAAAGACATGGAAAGAATTGCAAGATATTAGAGACCTAAGATCATGAATGACAATATTGAGACAAACAAAGCACCTGATCCGGTAGGAAACTACCCTCACGCAAGAAAAGTAGGAAATTTATTGTTTTTATCAGGCGTGGGGCCAAGAAGGCCAGGCACCAATGTGATCCCGGGAGTTATGATGGATGGTCAAGGTAACCCACTAGGTCACGATATAGAGGCACAGTGCCATTCAGTTTTTGAAAATGTAAAGATCATACTAGAAGAAGCAGGGAGTCACTGGAACAACCTTGTTGATATAACTGTTTTCTTAACAAATATGAAAAGAGACTTTGATATTTATAATGTGATTTATGCATCTTACTTTCAAGATAATCAGCCATGTAGAACAACGGTTGAAATCACATCTCTTCCTACACCTATTGCGATCGAACTAAAGTGTATTGCAACTATTGATGGATCAAATAAATGAAATTAAGGTCACCACTTAATTTTAAAAGTTGGATCGACAAAAATCGTCACCTTTTAAAACCTCCAGTAGGCAATAAGGTTGTCTATGATGATGGTGATTTTATGGTGATGGTCGTTGGTGGACCAAATTCCCGTAAAGACTATCATGTTGATCCAGTTGAAGAGTTCTTCTACCAGCTAGAGGGAGACATGGTACTAAAGGTGATAGAGGATGGTAAAAGGATTGATATTGAGATCAAAGAAGGTGAAATATTTTTACTTCCCAAATATGTTCCACACTCACCTCAAAGATTTGAAAATACTGTAGGACTAGTTGTAGAATATAAGAGAGAGGAAGGAGCATTAGATGCTTTTCAATGGTATTGCGATATTTGTAATGAACTCCTCCATGAGGTCACTTTAGATCTAGAAGACATTGTAGCCCAGCTACCACCACTATTTGAGGCTTATTGGAAAAGCATTGATGCAAGGACTTGTGGATCATGTGGAGCGGTACAAGACCCTCCAAATTGATATATTTTGAAAATTGATATCCACACTCATATTCTTCCGGAGAATTGTCCAGATATGGAGAGCAAATTTGGATATGGCGGATGGGTCAGTTTAGAACATACCCAAGAAGGCACCGCGCGTATGATGAAGGATGGAGAGTGTTTTCGTTTAGTCGAATGTAATTGTTGGGATCCTCTTGCTCGTATTGGTGATTGTGATAATGACCATATAGATATACAAGTGCTTTCCACCGTTCCGGTGATGTTTAATTATTGGGCCGAAGCTAAACATACTCATATAGTTTCAAAGATCTTGAATGATGACATAGCAAATATTGTTGACCAATACCCACAACGTTTCATTGGATTGGGTACCATACCCATGCAGGATGAGAAATTAGCGATCAGTGAATTAGAGAGATGTGTAAGCGAACTTGGCTTAGCTGGCATACAGATCGGATCAAACATTAATGGTAAGAATCTCAATGAACCTGAATTTTTCACTATTTTTGAAGCAGCATCAGATCTAGGTGCATCTATCCTTGTCCATCCATGGGATATAATGGGAAAAGAACAAATGGAAAGATACTGGCTTCCTTGGCTGGTTGGTATGCCAGCTGAGACAAGTAGAGCTATATGTTCTATGATCTTTGGTGGGGTTTTTGAAAGGCTGCCCGAACTCAGGGTTGCTTTTGCTCACGGGGGAGGAGCATTCCCCGCAACAATTGGTAGGATACAGCACGGTTTTGATGTCCGTCCAGATCTCTGTGCAATTGATAATAAGATAGACCCCTTAGATTATTTGGGAAAATTTTGGGTCGANTCATTGGTCCATGATATTGATATGTTGAACTATCTTATTAATAAGTTGGGTGATAATAAGATCGCTATGGGTTCAGATTATCCATTCCCTCTTGGTGAAACAAAGCCAGGGCTTTTAATAGAATCCTCAAAATTCTCTAATGGTGTTCAAGAAAANCTATTGTACAAAAATGCCTTGGACTGGTTAGCTCTACCCCACGACCACTTTAAATGATCTACCAGAGATCAAGATCTTTTGCAAACTCCTTGGACAAAAAAGATGGTCTAAGTAAATATCGTGAACAGTTCAATTATCCAAAGGATAATACNGGTAAAGATNTGATATATTTCTGTGGCAATTCATTAGGACTTCAACCAAAAACAGCTNCAGGCTATTTATCAAAAGAGTTGTCTGTTTGGGCTGAAAAAGGTGTTCAAGGCCAGGAGGACCGATGGNTAGCATTTCATGAAAGACTNGCAGGGTCGACCGCAAAACTNGTTGGTGCTTCAAATGAAGAGGTGGTTGTNATGAATGCTCTAACAGTNAATATTCATCTCTTATTGGTATCTTTTTATCAGCCTAATGATAGAAAGTATAAGGTCATGATTGAAAAAGATGCCTTTCCATCAGATCATTATGCTATACAAAGCCAGATCCAATTTCATGGATATGATCCGAAGTTATCCTTGATCGAACTTGCACCACGAAAAGATGAAAAAGTATTACGTCATGAGGATATTATTTCTGCTATTGAAGAGCATGGAGATGAACTTGCTCTTATTTATTTAGGTGGCGTCAACTATTATACTGGTCAAGCATTTGACCTTGAAAAGATAACAAAAGCAGGCAGAGATAAAAAAGCTGTTGTAGGATTCAACCTGGCCCATAGTGTTGGCAATCTACCATTAAGGTTACATGACTGGGATATAGATTTTTCTGCTTGGTGTACGTACAAGTATCTTTGTGCTGGTCCAGGAAGTCCATCGGGTGTTTTTATCCACGAACGTCATCATAACTGGGATGGTCCCAGGTTCCTTGGCTGGTGGGGTCATAATAAAAATTCAAGATTTGATATGCCATCAACCTTTGATCCAATATTAACCTCTGAAGGTTGGCAGATCAGTAATGCACCAGTAATGGGAATGGCTCCTTTATTAGCCTCTATGAATATATATGATGAAGTCGGCATGAGGGCTATTCGTAANAAAGGGAAAGAGCTCGCATCCTATATGGAGTACCTTCTTAAGGAATGTATAAGAGCAGTAAACATTATTACCCCTGAAGCAAGAGGGTGTCAACTTTCTATAGTTGTCCCTGATGGGAAAGATGTATTTGATTACCTTACAGATCAAGGGGTGATCTGCGATTGGCGCAATCCTGATGTCATTCGTGTTGCGCCCCATCCTTTGTTTAATACATTTACTGAAGTATTTGATTTTGTGAACATATTAAAAAAAGCAATTGTCTGATCGAGAACATATTTCACTAATAGGGGCAGGTCTTGCAGGCCCTGTTATGGCAAAATATCTTTCAGATCATGGATATATTATAGATATCTATGAAAGACGTCCAGATATGAGAGTTGTAAAACAATCTGCTGGACGTTCGATTAACTTAGCATTATCAGCAAGAGGGATCGAAGCGTTGAAGAACATAGGTATTTTTGGAGAAATTCAACCTTCACTACTGCCTATGAAAGGACGTATGATCCATGATATGGATGGCAAGACACATTTGCAGCCTTATGGGCAAAAAGAGGATGAGGTTATCTATTCGGTCTCCCGCGCATTCCTTAATAAAAACCTGATGGATCTTGTTGAGAGGACTGGGAATGTCAAGATTCACTTTGANCATTCTCTTGAAAATATTGATATAAATAACTCAAAACTCATTTTCAAAAACAATAAAAAGATATCATTTAATAGAGTAATGGGTTCGGATGGATCTTCTTCATGCATACGAAAATGTATTAATGAAAGATCTTCGATGAATTTTCGAAAAAAACCATTAGGCCATGGCTACAAAGAACTNTCAATTCCTGCAACNAAGAACGGTGATTTTAAAATAGACCCTGAAGCACTACATATATGGCCTAGAGGGGAATTCATGCTTATTGCCTTACCAAATATGGATCNTTCTTTTACGTGTACATTATTCTTCCCAATGGATGGTGAAACCAGTTTTTCAAGTANATCCTCNAGTGATCAAATANATGACCTTTTTAATTCTTATTTCCCAGATACAGTTGATCTTATTCCTGNCCTCGTTGATGAATATCAACAAAACCCCNTNGGNTCCTTGGCAACAGTGTATTGTGATAAATGGAACTATAAGGATAAGCTAGTTATCTTTGGCGATGCTGCCCATGCGATCGTNCCTTTTTTTGGACAAGGAATGAATGCATCATTCCAAGATTGCACGGTCATGGATGCCCTTATCNGACAATTNAATAGTGACTGGGAAATGATATTCTCTGAATTTTCTAAAACTCATGTNCCAAATGGTCATGCGATCGCAAACATGGCNCTAGAGAATTATATAGAAATGAGAGATTCTGTCAACGATCCAACCTNTAAGAGNAGGAGGGAGTTAGAATTTAGATTAGAGAATGACTTCCAAGACCAATTTATNCCTAGATACTCTATGGTATCATTCCATACTATACCCTANACNGAAGTCTATAAGAGGGGATTGGCTCAACTTAAGATGATGGATGACTATTTATCAGGAGATATANCCAAGTTTGAATTACATGAAAATATTTTAAAANAATTGACCCCCATANNNTGAAAAAAATCTANTTATTACTACTAATCNATCTCTTTTTACNAAAATAAGTGTATTTGTAGAAGTAACTAAATAAGATTTATTTATAACTTNGTAGTACGAAAATGCGATCCGGATTTAAACTAGCACCTTCAATTTTATCTGCAGATTTCTCTGATCTTAGATCTGCCTTAGACATCTGCAATGCGGGAGGTGCACACTGGATCCATGTGGATGTTATGGATAATCAATTTGTACCTAATCTGACCATTGGCCCACCCGTAGTAAGTTCATTAAGACCAGTCACACAAAAATTTATAGATGTGCATATGATGGTAATTGACCCCGAAGAACTAGTTGAACCCTTTGCAAAAGCTGGTGCTGATAATATTACCTTTCATATAGAAGCCACCAATGACCCAGAGGGTATTATTGATCTTATTAGATCTTGCGGGAGTAAGGTTGGAGTATCTATAAAGCCAAAGACCCCTTTAGAAGATATTTTTCCTATCTTAGATAAGGTTGATGTAGTACTGGTAATGAGCGTTGAGCCAGGATTTGGTGGTCAAGGATATCTACCGGAATCGAATGAACGCATTGGACGGATAAGGTCTTATTTAGAGGAAAATTGTTTAGACCGAGTTCTCATCGAAGTAGATGGAGGTATAAAACTACATAATGCTAAACAGGTTATTGATGCTGGTGCAGATGTTTTAGTTGCAGGTTCGGAAGTTTTTAAGTCTACCAGACCAATTGATACGATCAAAGATTTTTATCAACTTTCTGCCCAATAACAGAATTAAAATTCAATATATAAATACTTGAATATATTTTCAATTCAAGTTAATTGAACTTTTTAATTCATTATTAAAAACCACATTTATGAAATCCTATCAAGATATAGCCAATTTTTCTAATTGGTCAAAACAAGAAAAAGATCAGTATACAATATCCGTGATGAAAGGTTTGGTCATGGATGCAACAAGACAAGCAAATAGCGGGCACCCTGGCGGTCCCATGTCATGTGCTGATTTCGCTTATTTATTATATCGTGATCATCTGATATTTGACCCCAAAGATCCTGAATGGTTCAATAGAGACCGATTCATTCTTTCAGGAGGGCATATGTCAATGCTACAATATTCACTATTATTATTTATAGGCTGGCTAGGCCTCGATGACATTAGAGACTTTAGGCAGTTACATAGCAATACTCCTGGGCATCCTGAGGTCGAGATTCCAGGTGTAGAGTGCACTACCGGACCTCTGGGGCAAGGTTTTGCAATGGGGACTGGTATGGCGCATGCTGAAGCATATTTACGCAATCTATTTGTTTCAAATGATCAGGAAGCTGGTAAGCTGGTTGATCATTTTACATATGTTCTTGCAAGTGATGGTGACCTACAAGAACCAGTAGCATTGGGTTCTGCGTCCCTTGCTGGTCATTTAGGACTTTCAAAATTGATAGTATTTTATGATGCAAATGAAGCTCAGATATCGGGGAATACTAACCGATCGGATTCAACTGATTATGCAACTGTATTTGAAGGATTCAAGTGGCATGTACAAGAAATAGATGGACATGACCATGACCAACTACATAATGCGATCGAAAGTGCAAAGAAGACTGATCGACCTAGTATAATTATTGGTAAAACAATCATGGCAAAGGGCACAGCCAGCATGGAAGGGGATCACAATACTCATGGAGCTCCATTGCCTCAGGAAGAAATAGATAAAACAAAAGATAAACTGGGGTTACCATCTGATAAATTTTATTACCCAATAGAAGTTAAAGAATACTTCCAGGAAAGGTTTTCTGA
Organism: bacterium TMED46; assembly: GCA_002167345.2. Taxonomy (GTDB): domain Bacteria; phylum Fidelibacterota; class Marinisomatia; order Marinisomatales; family UBA1611; genus CACEUX01. The sequence continues at coordinate 16,103 of NHCZ02000006.1, forward strand.
ACTGAGGGAAATGGTTGACCAATGGAAAAAAGATCGTTCTCATTTTGATACGGATGAAAAAATAGGTTCTCTACTATCAATATGTATAGATGACAACCTACCAGAAACCAATTATCCAAAATTCAATGTTGGTGAATCTCTGGCAACCAGAAAAGCATTTGGTGCTACACTCGATGAATTTGCAAAAGATCTTCCAAACCTCATTGGGGGCTCAGCAGATCTAGAGCCTTCTAATTATACTGGTAATTTTGCTAAAACATACCAGGATTTTAGTTCGGCTCATCAATCAGGTCGGAATATTCCTTTTGGAGTTCGAGAGTTTCCGATGGCTGGAATGATGAATGGAATGGCATTGCATGGTGGAATCATTCCTTTTGGAGGTACTTTCCTTGTATTTGCTGACTATGAACGCCCTGCATTACGCCTAGCCGCAATCCAACATGCAAGGGTATTACATGAGTTCACACATGACTCATTTTTTGTNGGTGAAGATGGNCCTACTCATCAGCCTATTGAGCATGCTATGGCCTTAAGGACCATACCTGATTTTAATGTCTATCGTCCTGCAGATGCTAAAGAGACAGCAGTTTGTTTTAGATTAGCANTGGAGGANAGNNATCATCCTAGTGCATTGCTTTTAACGAGGCAAGGTGTACCAGTATTNGATCAAGATTATGNAGCATTAGATCAGAATGTNCGTANAGGAGCNTATNTTGTTAAAGACTGTGAAACTGAGCCAGAACTTGTNTTCATTGCAACAGGTTCAGAGGTNTCATTAGCACTGGAGACAGCAGAGTTAATGTTGGATAAAAAAATTCGGGTGATCAGTATGCCTTGTATGGAAATATTTGATAAACAACCAGATGATTATAGAGATCAGCTTATACCAAAACGTGGTTGTTTAAAGATAACAATTGAGGCAGGTATCACTGCTGGATGGGAAAAATATGCAGGTGTAAATGGGCTATCCATTGGGCTNGACCATTATGGTGNATCTGCCCCTGGAAAAGACCTTGCTCATGAATTTGGCTTTACGGAGGAAAAAGTAGAAGGAAAGATCCGAGCTCATCTGAAAAATTTACTATGACAGTACATCTAGCTACAGATCATGCAGGACTTGACCTAAAGAACACTATAAAAGAATATCTTTTAGATAAAGGATATGATGTTAAAGACCATGGTGCCCATGAATATGATGCATTGGATGACTATCCAGATTTTATTTTTCCTTGTGCTCGTGCTGTAGCAGCAGACCCAACGAGTCGAGGTATAATACTTGGTGGGTCAGGACAGGGTGAGGCAATGGCAGCGAATAGGGTCAAAGGGGTAAGAGCTGCAGTCTTTTATAATGGTCCAGAAGAGATAATCAAATTATCTAGAGAGCATAATAATGCAAATATTTTATCTTTAGGTGCTCGCTTTATGTCAAAAGAAGAGATATATAAGATNATCGAGATATGGTTTGAAGAACCCTTTGAAGGGGGCAGGCACGAGCGTCGTATTGAAAAATTAGACCAATAGCATTTNTAACAAAGAACGCCATCAATACTATGATAGCTTAATTTTGTTCGATNGACNGTTNCTTTTTCAATATCATAAATATCACATGCATCATACGGTTTAGCGTATACATGAAGGCTAGTTGCAAATTTATCAGTNATATTCTCNACAGAGTGTATATCAGCTGGACCATCTAAAAACCCAGGTGANCATGATAATTCTTGCAANATATTNAATTTAAGCGGATCAGATGANACCTCTTCATAATTGCATATCTGAAGATTCCCATCTTGAACCCTCGCCCAACACTTTTCACCTTCATGTCCATGAATAGGGGCTGAAGTATTTGGTGGCCAGCAAATGACCATAATCTCAAAATCTCTGTCTNTATGGATNAGATTCCTTGTATAATGGCCATCGTCACGCAATAAATATTTCTTTAGTTCTTCCTGACTTAANTTTAGTTCAAGTAAATAGGATGATACTTCTGGGACTGGAAAGTCCGCTTTNGAAAATTCTTTCAGTTTATCTATAACAGTATTNAACATAATTATAATAATGATTTACCTATTACTTTCGAGCTTAATATTTTTTCTGCTGCTCTCATATCANTTTTTGTATTCATATTTAAAAAANAATCTGATCTTTCAGTAANATCGATNGGATGGTATTCTATTTTACGGACTAGGTCTATTAAACCTAGGCTATCGTTATTTATTTGCTCCATTACAATGTCTTTGAGACTTTTTTTATAAAATGCACAAGTGGGTTGTAGCCCTTTATTNACCTCCGGTATGATTATATTTCTATCTGGTTTAACGAATGACCATAAATGACCAAGGACTTTCTCATCAATTAAAGGGAGGTCGCAAGAAAGTAATAATATCCAATCAGTATTAGAATNATCAAGTGCAGTATAGAGGCCATTTATGGGTGCTTCTATTTCAAGTTTATCCTTAAGAATAGGCTTTTTTTGATCAGAATATTCGTCTTTGCCAATAAGATATCTTTCTTGAAATTTATCACAAGATTTCCACATCCTTTCCAGNACGGTCTTCCCATTGATCATTGCTTGCCATTTAGTTGTGCCAAATCGTTTGCTATTGCCACCTATTAGTATAAAAGCTGAGGCTGAGATCATATTTGAATTTCAATACTAGAAAGATTAATTACATAACATTTGATTTGTTATTTTCATAGCCTCTNTTAGANCTTGATTTGATGAATTACGGATTTATTATAGATAACCGGTTATGTATTGGTTGCCATGCCTGTACTGTCGCTTGTAAAAGCGAGCACGATGTGCCCATTGGCGTGAACCGAACCCATGTAAAGTATATTGAAAAGGGAACATTCCCAAATAGTAGCAGAGAATTTTCCGTCCATCGTTGTAATCATTGTGCNGATGCTCCATGTGTAGANATATGTCCTACNACGGCTCTATACACTCGATCTGATGGTATTGTAGACTTTGACAATGATCGCTGTATAGGATGTAAATCATGNATGCAGGCCTGTCCTTATGACGCTTTATATATTGATCCAGATTCTCATACNGCAGCAAAATGTAATTACTGNGCCCATCGTCTTGATGGTGGATATGAACCCGCATGTGTGATNGTGTGTCCAGTCGAGGCTATCGTATCTGGAGATATGGATGATCCAAATTCAAAGATATCNGATCTTTTGACCAATGAGAAGGTTATGGCTAGAAANCCAGAGAAAATGACTCAGCCTAATCTTTACTACATAAATGGCACAAATGAAATGTTAGATCCGNATGCTGCGAAACCAGATTGGGAATATGTTTGGTCAGAACAGTCAAAAGGAGTAGGTCACTATGCAAAATATGCTGATAAGCGGGTCAGTGAGTCAGATACGGAGAATTTATTAATACAGTTAGCAATGGAAAACTCTGCTCGCAGTGGTAAACCTCTTGANCAGCGTTCGATTGATCAAGTTGCAAAAGAGATACANCAGGATGTAGATGAAAAGAAGGCTCGTAGAGTGTATGATTCCCCAAGCAAAGGTGTATTATGGGGTTGGGAGGTNACNTCTTATGTGTGGACGAAAGCAATCGCAACTGGAACATTTTTNATGATGGCTATCTACCAGTTCATAAANGGACCATTAGANCNTACTGTTGAAATTAGTGGTCTATNTACTACATTGATCTTCATGGGCATTACAGGNGCGTTACTTATCAAAGATCTAGACAGNCCAGATCGTTTTTTATATGTTCTTTTACGCCCTCAATGGAGGTCTTGGTTNGTNNGAGGCGCGTACATCATTACTGTNTTTGGAGGNTTAGTCACNCTANTACTNATTGATNATTATCTTGACCTTGGANTTNATNGGGTATGGAGNNTTGGTGCAGTCTTTGCTATCCTNGGAGCANTCTATACTGCATTTCTTTTTGATCAAGCGAGAGCACGAGATNTTTGGCAGNNGCCATGGATCGGAGCAATACATATGTTAGTNCATGCTATCATTGCNGGTTCNGTNTCNATGATAATTATTGATNCGGAATCAATTNNTNTNATGAGNAGCATACTCTATTTTTCTATTTTATTAAATGTTNTNATCATTGCTANAGAGGTTTTAATNCCNCACANTACNNCNGATAGTAAAAAAGCNATNCANNTGATGACCAATGGNTATTACTCNAGGTATTTCTGGCCTGGACTTATTCTTGGAAGCTTNCTACCCTTTATGATCTTAACTGNAAATACAGNCTTNGATCTAGTGGCAGGNTTGCTTGCANTGNTTGGAATATTCTTAACAGAGTTTGTGCGTATACGAGTACCGCAAATGATACCACTGAGCTGATNATGAAGAGATCTTGGATCGAAACATTTTCTGAGTCATTAGGGTTGATACNAAAAATATCTGATCGACCTGATTGGTCTGAAGAATTTGCTATGAATGGTCCCAAAGAATTATACAAATATCCAGATCCAAGTGAGTGGAATGACTTTATGGAATTAGATCCGTTAGCATGGCCTGAAAAAAAAGAACGCCANTATTCGATTGTTCCCACTACTTGTTTTAACTGTGAATCTGCATGCGGATTANTGGCCTATATTGATAAGGATACCGATAAGCTACGTAAGTTCGAAGGAAATCCACATCATCCTGGAAGTAGAGGACGTAATTGTGCCAAAGGNCCTGCTACGATCAATCAGATCAATGACACAGAACGAATTCTATATCCTCTCAAACGTGTTGGTGAAAGAGGNGAAGGCAAATGGGAGCAAATAACATGGGATCAGGCACTAGAAGAAATATCAGAAAAGATAGCCTCATCTATCCGAAAGAGAAAAGATGGTGTTGTATATCATGTTGGGCGTCCTGGACATGAAGGTTACGCAGAACGCGTTCTAAAAGCGTGGGGCGTTGATGGGCATAATTCCCACACAAATATTTGTTCTGCTGGTGCACGAACTGGATATGCGCTTTGGCATAAATATGATCGACCAAGTCCAGACCACACAAATGCAGANGTGATACTTTTGGCCTCGTCGCATCTTGAGACAGGTCATTATTTCAACCCTCATGCACAGCGGATAATGGAAGGAATGATGAAGGGTGCTAAGCTTATTGTGATGGATCCTAGACTTTCTAATACTGCTTCTATGGCAGATGAATGGATGCCAACATATCCTGGTAGTGAGCCTGCTGTATTCATGGCAATCGCAAAGATCATTTTAGATGAGGGATTATATAATAGGGATTATTTAGAAAATTGGGTCAACTGGGATGAATATTTGAAAAACCTACATCCTTCTGACCCTGTTGAATTTGATCAATTTTTAAAAAGGTTATCCCAAGAGTGGGATATCTATACACCAGAGTATGCGGCTGAAGAAGCTCAGATCGATGTTGATCAGATCATTCGAGTGGCAAGATACATTGGCAAGGCTGGTACAAAATTATCTACACATGTCTGGAGGGGACCATCGATCGGAAATTTGGGAGGATGGCAGGTCTCACGCACACTGCATTTATTAAACGTACTCACAGGTTCAGTTGGTACAGAAGGAGGAACTTCCCCTAGTGCCTGGAATAAATTCCATCCAGAATTCTTTGATTCGCCTCCTGGTCCGGATGCCTGGAATGAACTTAATTGGCCAAGAGAGTATACCTTGGCTCATTATGAGATGAGTCAGATCCTTCCTCATCTTTTGAAAGATAATAGAGGGTCTATAGATGTTTATTTCACTCGAGTTTTTAATCCAGTATGGACCTACCCAGATGGTTTTACTTGGATAGAAATGCTTTCTGATATTGAAAAGGTTGGATGTCATATTGCTCTAACTCCAACTTGGAATGAGACAGCTTTTTTTGCTGATTACGTATTGCCTATGGGGCATGCCTCAGAACGTCATGATCTTAACTCTTATGAAACGCAGGCAGGAATATGGATAGCTTTTCGTCAACCTGTCTTACGCGAGAAAGCCCGAAGAGATGGTAAAAAAGTAAAGTTTACTTACGAGGTTAATCCTGGTGAGGTTTGGGAAGAAGATGAATTCTGGATAGAGTTATCCTGGCAGATCGATAAGAAAAACGATCTTGGCATACGAAAGCATTTTATGAGCCCTTACCGAAAGGGTGAGAAGATAAATATTGATGAATATTATCAATATATTTTTGAGCATACAGAAGGATTACCTGAGGTAGCAGATAAGGAAGGAATAACACCCTTAGAGTACATGCGAAAATATGGAGCATTTCTNGTCGATGATAATATCTATAAGAATAATGAGATCATTCTGCATGAAACAGGAACAACTGTCAAACCAAATGGGCAGATCATAAAAGATGATAATATTGTAGGTGTTGAAGTAAATGGTGAGCAATACAAAGGTTTTCCAACCCCATCAAAGAGACAGGAAATATTTTCACAGACCATGGTTGATTTTGGATATCCAGAACATGCTACACCCGGATATAGGATCAAAAGCCATGTCCACATAGATGAAATGGACCAAGATAAAAATGAATGTATATTACTACCCAATTTTAGATTACCAACCCATATTCATTCACGGTCAGCTAATGCAAAGTGGCTTACCGAGATTGCCCATCGTAATCCCATATGGATCCACACTAAAGATGCTGCTAGAATTGGAGTTGATAATGGTGATTTGCTAAAGATCAAGACAGAAATTGGATGGTTTGTTGATAAAGTATGGGTAACTGAAGCCATAAAGCCTGGTGTAGTTGCATGCTCTCATCATATAGGAAGGTGGAGAAGACAGCAAGATGAAGGAAACAGGTTTATGACCAATACGGTCGATATTAAGAACTTGGGAGCAGGTAAATGGAAAATGAGTACGGTTAAAGGCGTTGAGTCTTGGGAGACTGATGATCCTGACACAAATAGAATATGGTGGCGAGATGGTGGTGTTCATCAAAATATCACACATGCTGCCAATCCGGATCCAATATCGGGAGCTCATTGTTGGCTACAAAAGGTCAGTATATCAAAACCCGGTCCCGATGAACTTTATGGAGATATCTTTGTTGATACTAGCGTGTCTTTTGAGCATTTTAAAAAATGGAATGAATGGGCAAAGAAACGAGAAACACATCCAGATAAACTCCGTAGACCTTTATGGATGGGAAGACCATTAACTCCCCAAGAAAAACAATTCTATTTAAAATAATATTGTTTTAGATCTTCATCTAGATAAGAGAAAAAGTAATTTGAACTGAAATCCGAATCCATTGCAAATTTAGACCATAAGGGAGCTCTATTTTGTATAAGATCATAATCGTCATCCTATTTCAAATTCTTATTACGTCTTGCGAATCGGGTGATCACATACGCACTTATCGTTTGCCAAAACCAGATAAGGTCTCAAACGATCTTATTGATGAAAAAAATGAGAACGAGTTTTCCCTTAAATGGAAGACACCTGGTAATTGGGAAGAAGTTCAAGGGCATTCCATGCGATTGGCAAGTTTTAATGTCCCTTCATCAGAAGGTATAGGTGATCTGTCGATCACAACTTTCTCTGGAGTTAGTGGAGGGATTCAAGCTAATGTCAATCGTTGGCTTGGTCAGATCGGATTAGAACCATTATCTTTGGTTGATATTCAAAAAATTTCATTTTCACGTACGGGAAGACTCGGGGATTATCAATATTTTAAATTGATCAATGAAGATCAGAAAGAGACGGCGATCCTAGCTTCGATATTTCAACTTGAAGCTAGAACAGTTTTTGTGAAGCTTTCAATCAATGCCAATGACATTATTAAAGTTGAATCAGATTTCAGTTCATTCTGTGAGTCTATATCTATTTCAGGATGAATGAAATGAAACAATTGATGAAGATCATTAGTAGTCCGAAGATATTTTCTTATACAGTTGTATGGTTGATAGTACTTGTATTTTTTGGAACGATCGCTCAAAAAGATATTGGACTATATGCCTCACAAATGAAGTATTTTTCATCCTATTATTTTATTTTTGCTGGTTTTTTACCACTTCCTGGTGGCAGGATCACGATTATACTTATGACAATAAATCTTGCATCTAGTCTCTTTAGTAAAAAACTCTGGAAAATGAAAAAGGTGGGGATCATCATCGTGCATATGGGTGGTCTACTGCTATTGATTGGAGGAGGCATTACCGCGGAGTTCAGCTCAGAAGGGAATATGGTCATTGAAGAAGGCGAGAGTTCAGCGCACGTGGATGACTATCATGATATGGAGCTAGCCTTTGTAAATACTTCACTTGTGGATAGTCTTGAATATACCATTTTTGAGTCCCCGTTATTGGAAGTGGGGAACAAGATAGAATATGATAAGCTCGGGATTGAGATTGATATTATAGATCATATAAAGAATGTGAGGATTGAAAGTAGGATATCTCCAGCGGATTCAATCTATAAAGGTTTTCTAAATGATTTTGTTATCATTCCAAAGCAACCTGAAAAAGAAAATACCCAAAATCGTCCAGGATTAATATTTAAAATAGCAGGAACAGATAAAGATGGTATCTATAGTTCATTTTTAGGTCAAAGAGTTCCAGATACCTTTAAATTAGGTGGGGAATTATTTTTTGTTGAGTTTCGTAGGAAAAGAACCTATCTGCCATTTTCTATTGAACTTTTAGACTTTAAAAAGGTAATGCATCCAGCAACTAATGTTGCAAAAAGTTTTAGTTCAGAGATCAACTTAGTAGAAAACAGTATACCGCGTAGAGTCCTGATCAAGATGAATGAACCGCTGAGACATAGAGGATACACTTTTTATCAAGCTTCCTTTGTTGAAGGACTTGATAAGGAGACAACTGTTCTTGCGACTGTGAAGAACTATGGCAGAATGTTTCCATACATATCAAGCATTATCATGAGCATAGGTCTATTGATTCACCTTTTGTTGAATCTACCTAAAATGCTAAAAAGAACTTCAAGGGTGTCCAAATGAGATTTCTAAAAAGATCTATATCCTATATTTTGATCCTTGTTAGCATCCAAAGTATTTTTGGATTTGATATAGGAGATATCCCGGTACAGGATGAAGGTAGGGTCAAGCCTTTGGATACATATGCCCGTAATCATCTTTTAGCATTCTATGGTAAAAGATCTATTAAAGAATTAGACCTTACGGCCACTGACTGGCTTATGAATTTGGTTCTAGACCCACATAGTGGAAGGCAACAAAGAATCTTTAATATTAGAAATCCAGATGTGACAGCAAGTCTTTCACTNGAATGGAGCTCAGAACATAAATATAGCTTTAATGAAATAGCACCAGCTCTTAATGAACAGTCTGCAATTCTTGTNAGTATTGATGAAAAACCTAATGAGGAGAGGACCGTATTTGAAAAACAACTTTTAGAGCTTAGTAGGAATGCTATGCGTTTTGAGGAGATCAGTTATCTCAAAGCCTTAAAGCTGATTCCACCAGGGCAGCAGAATGATAACGATGAATGGTTATCTCCTTATGAGTTTATTCTTACCGGCATGCCAATGGATGAGCATCAGGAAAAAATATTAAGCTCACTTCAGTCCTATCTTTCAGGTAGGCTTGCAGGTCAAGAACAGGCTATGGGGTCGGCATTGATAGATTATGAAAATGCTTTATTATCATTTCCTAACAAAAGCTTTGAGATCGCTATGTTAGAAAAAGAAGCCTGGATGAATCGAACCAATCTATTTTATATTAGTTTAGGATGTTATTTAATTGGGTTTATTTTTCTAGCTTTTAGTTGGATGACCAAGCCATTATGGTTAAATAAGATTTCTTATATCTTCTTGATTTCTGGAGCCTTATTCCATGGGTACGGAATCATCTTAAGGATGCTAATCATGAGTAGGCCTCCTGTTTCAACTTTATATGAGTCCATTATTTTTGTTTCGTTCATTATAGTAATATTCTCAATTATTCTAGAATATTTTCGTAAAGATGGTCTCGGGATCTTCATTGGTGTCATAACGGGGTCCATCTTTCATTACATTGGCTTTAGCTATGCATCTGATGGTGACACCTTAGGTATNCTTGTTGCGGTCCTAAACTCTAATTTTTGGTTAGCGACCCATGTTACAACTATCACAATGGGTTATGGTGCTTCCCTAATGGCAGGGTGTGTGGCACACCTTTATTTAATCCAGTCACTTAGATATTCTAAGGATGATCCAAGGTTAAAGAGTATTTTTAATAATTTATTTGGTATAACACTTGTTGCATTATTTTTCACATTATTTGGTACGATATTGGGTGGTATTTGGGCGGACCAGTCATGGGGAAGGTTCTGGGGTTGGGACCCAAAGGAAAATGGGGCACTACTTATTGTACTTTGGCAATTAATGATGATCCATATGCGCCTATCTGGTATGGCCAAGCCTCCTGAGTTTGCATTGGGTATGGGTCTAAATAATATTATTGTAGCACTTGCCTGGTTTGGAGTAAATCTTCTTCAGGTGGGGCTTCATAGCTATGGNTTTGATGATGGTGTTGCCAGAAATCTTTTTATTTTTATTGCAGTTGAAGTAGTTATTTGTTGTGGGCTTTATTTTTCACCTAGGTGGATAAATAAGCCTAATATGACCTGAACATTATATGTTGGTTGGTTCTAGAATAATTATATAGCTGATATTGTTTATAGAAAATTAAAGCAATAGATTTGATGCAATAATCTTCTCTTAGCCAAAGAGCCTAAGTCCTAGAATATTTTGATATGGCTCGAGGCCGGTACGGTCCTAATGGAAACATTTGAATCTGCTCCCGATTTCTGAAGAAACAGAATGACTTGGAATGAGAAAAGACAACAATACATATACGCCCCCTTTGGTGAATGACCAAAGTATGTCTTTGGATTCACCCATTACTGATCGTTTCGGTAGAACTTTCAATTATCTTAGACTAGCAGTTAATGAACATTGCAATCTGCGCTGTATCTATTGCATGCCAGAAGAAGGTATTAATTTCCTAGACCAGGGAAAGATTCTAACAACAAATGAAATCAAAAGTATTTTAAAGGTCGTGGCAGACCTAGGTGTCTCTAAGGTCCGTTTAACTGGTGGTGAACCTCTATTGCGAAAAGATATTTTTGAGCTGATTGGATATGCTTCAAAAATCACAACTATTGATTCAGTACACATGACTACCAATGGGCTTTTATTATCTGATTACATAGAAAAACTTGAAGAGGCAGGTCTTTCAGGAATTAATATCAGTTTAGATACTCTAGATCCTGAAAAATTTAAAGAGATCACACGCCGAGATGCATTACATGATGTTTTAGGTGGATTAAATGCGGCTGTAAAATCAAACATAAAGCATGTTAAGGTCAATGTCGTTGCAATGCGAGATTTTAATAATGCTGAAATTCATGATTTTACTGAATTGACCAAATCAAATGATATTACCGTACGATTCATTGAGCTAATGCCATTTGATTCCCATCAGATATGGAAAACAGGAAAATATTATAGTGCTGCTAATATTCTGGAAGACCTAAGGAAAAAGATAAAAGTTTTAAGTCCAATATCCGGCTCTAGTACTGAACATCATATATTTAAAATTAAAGGATACAAAGGACGAGTCGCAGTGATCCCTTCATATACTCGAACCTTATGTGGTAAATGTAATAGACTTAGAATTACAGCAGATGGAAAACTATTGAACTGTTTATATAGTCAACAAGAAACGAATATTAGAGATGCAATTCGACAGAGACTTTCTGAGGTTACAATTAAAGATATGATACGTGAGGCAATGGGTAAAAAAATGATCGATGGTTGGACAGCTCAACGGCAAGGTAAGGAGCATAGAGAATCCATGACCCAAATAGGAGGTTAGTTCATGAGTGAATTTTCTCATTTAGATAATAATGGAAATGTAAAAATGGTTGACGTTTCAGATAAGATGAATACTCTACGAGTAGCAAGAGCAGAAGGAATTATCTCAATGAAGCGCGAGACCATTTTAGCAATTCAAGATGATAGTCTTCCAAAAGGTAATGTCCTAACAACATCAAAAATAGCTGGAATTCAGGCAGCTAAAAAAACTGCGGAGCTTATTCCAATGTGTCACCAGCTAAATCTTTCTTTTGTAGATATAGAATTTTTCTTTGTGGAAAATCATATATCCATTCGCTCAATTGTAAAAACGAAAGAAGCAACAGGTGTTGAAATGGAGGCCTTAGCTGCTGTCTCAAATGCTGCTCTAGCAATCTATGATATGTGCAAAGCCGTTGATGAGACCATGGTGATAAGCGGTATTCAATTATTAGAAAAAGAAGGTGGTAAATCGGAGTATAAAAGTGACTATCGCCCTAAGGTTGGTATTATCACATTGAGCGATAGTGTTTCGGCAGGAAAATATGAGGATATCTCAGGTCCAATTCTTATAAAGGGTTTTGTTAAATCAGGATGCAGTGTAGATCATCAAAAGGTTTTACCAGATGGCTCTAAAGAACTAGTCCCGCTTGTGAAAGATTGGATCGCAAATGGTGTTGAATTGATTATTACGTCTGGAGGTACAGGCCTGGGTGAGAGAGATCTTACCATAAATATATTAGATGGTATATATGATTCTAGGCTACCTGGAGTAGAGCAGGCACTTCATGCCTATGGACGTAAAAAGGTAAAAACAGCCATGCTTTCAAGGCTTACCGTTGGTTTGATAAAGAATACTATTGTGATATGCTTGCCTGGAAGCAAAGGTGCTGCAAAGGATGCATTAAATGTGTTGATACCAACAATATTCCATTCATTCCATATGATAAAGGGCGAAAAACATTGATGGAATACCTCACTCCATTATCCTTCCTCATTATATCATTTATTTATTCGAGTGTGGGTCTAGGAGGTGGATCATCTTATACAGCAATTATGGCAATTACTGGAGTGAGTTACCATATAATTCCATCTGTATCCCTAACACTTAATCTTCTAGTAACATTTTTTGGGATGGTGAATTTTTGGCGTTTTGGATATGTTAGATATAGCTTAGTAATCCCATTTATTATTACCTCTGTTCCGTTGGCATACTTTGCGGGATCCATAAAACTAAATGAATCTATTTTTGAGTTTATTCTCTTATTATCGCTTATAGCTATTGCAACAAGAATTTATATTCTAAATGATCTTGTGCTTTCAATTCAATTAACGAAAATACAAAAATGGTCTTTAATTATCTTTATTGGTTCCTCGCTTGGATTCGTTGCGGGTGCCATTGGTATCGGAGGTGGAATTTACCTGATTCCTCTTATAATAATGTTAGGCTTGGGTACGGAAAAAGAGGCTGCCGCGGCTGGTTCGATCTTTGTTTGGTCAAATTCTCTTGCAGGCCTTGCACCGCGCTACCAGTTCTTACGATTTGAATATGATGTACTCTTACCATCGATACTTTCTGTTCTAATTGGTGGGTCACTTGGGTCATATTTTGGTGCGACCAAGTATGATCCGCAAACCATACAAAAGGTAATGGGTATTGTTATTATTTTAGCAATTCTATTTTTAATGAGGAAGATATTTTGATTTCTGTTGATGAAGCAAAAAAGATTATATCTGAACATATCTTTCAATTAGATACAGAGATCATCTCATTAACTGATTTAAGTGGCCGAGTTATTTACCAAGATGTAGTGGCAACATTTCCTTCCCCACGATTTGATAATTCAGCAATGGATGGCTTTGCTGTACGTTCGAGTGATACAATTGGAGCTTCTAAAGAAAATCCTATTAAATTAAAAAATATTGGTTCAAGCTCAGCAGGATCTCCAAGTTCAATCAATCTAAGCCAAGGAGAATGCATACAATGCATGACAGGCGCTAAGGTTCCTAAAGGTGCTGACGCAGTTATTATGGTTGAGCAGACTAGTGGATATTCAGATAATGGAACTGTAAAGATAATGGCTGAGGTCCCTCCAGGAAAAAATATTCGCGTTGAGGGTGAAGAGATCAAAAAAACAGACATATTAATTAAAAAATATACTCGCATTACTGCAAGTGAGTTAAGTGTCTGTGCGGCATTTGGATATAATAAGATCAAAGTTTCAAAGAAACCAAAGGTTGCTATATTTGCAACTGGGAATGAGTTAGTAGAGCCAGGTGAAGAATTAAAAGAAGGAAAGATATATAATTCAAATCTCTATATGTTATCGGAACTAGTTCAAAATGCAGGTGGTTCTGTTCTAATGCAAAATGTGATAAAGGATGATAAAAGAGCACTGCGTTCATTCTTATCAAAGGCGCTGATAGATTGTGATTTGATCATATCCTCAGGAGGAGTTTCAATGGGTAGATATGATCATGTGCGGAATATTTTTATGGATCTGGGAGTAAAAGAGCACTTTTGGAAAGTTGCCCAAAAACCAGGTAAGCCACTCTTTTTTGGTTCAGAAAATGATAAACTTATCTTCGGTTTACCAGGTAATCCCATATCATCATTCATTGGATTTATGGAATGGGTTTTACCGGTCATTGATCAGATGATGGGGTCTCCTGAACGTCCATATTTGAGCGGGGTTCTGCAAGGTGATTTTCAGCGAGATAAAATAAAATTTAGATATCTTTTTGGTAATGCTTGGGTTGATCAAGGAAAAGTACTTTGCAGACCTTCCAAAAAGATCGGATCTCACATGTTAACATCCGCACTGGGTGCAAATTGTATATTGGGAGCAACTCCAGGCGATGAAGATCTTAAGTCTGGAGATTCAATTCAGGTCAACCTTTTACCTTGGGCTTATCTATCATGATCATTACTCCAAAAGAATTACAAAACTGGATTGAAAATAACCATTATTTTAAAGCTGTAGATATACGCGGAGAAGAGCAGAGGTATGATCTTCCTATTATGGGACTAGATCATATGATTGCTCATGAAAATAACTTGCCAAATACAAGTGATAAATTGGTTTTAATCTGCCAATTTGGAATCGTTACAGAGGGAATCATTATTGAGAATGATTTAAAAGAAACCTTTAGTCTCTTAGGTGGAGTCGAGGCATGGAATGCATTCCATGCCCAACAAAAAGATATGAGTCGTTGGTCGCGACAAACAATTCTTAGAGAAGTTGGAATAGAAGGTCAAACCAAACTAATGAATTCTAAGGTAGTAATCATTGGAATGGGTGGGTTAGGATGTCCTGTCGCTCAATCACTCATCACCTGTGGAATTAAAAATCTTAAGATCATAGATGGTGATGCAGTAGAACTAAGTAATCTTCATCGTCAACCTTTATATGGGTTTGACGATGTTGGAAGGATGAAGGTCCATGCTGCAAAGGATACATTGCAAGCCCTATCTGACAGTGCATTGATTGATGCGGTTCAATTCAACTTGGATGAAAATAATGGTTTGAGATTGCTTGCAGATGCAAACGTTGTTTTAGATGCCACTGATAATATATCAACAAGAAAATTAATAGATAAATTATGTAAGAGATTAAATATACCTATGGTCTATGGTGCATTATATAGATATGAAGGGCAAGTCGCTATTTTAAATGTCAATGGAAAGGGTGGATATAGCGAGCTATTCCCAGGAAAAATACCAAGTGTTGATAACTGTTCAGAAGCTGGCATTTTAGGAATGCTACCTGGGATAATTGGTAATATACAAGCACTTGAGACCGTTAAACTTCTTCTTGATATAAAGCCAAATCTGATAGGTAAACTCTTATTATATGATGGGATGAGTCATACAACGCAAACAATAAAATTATGATAAAAATCAAATTAAAATGTTTTTCTCAGGTTAAATATGCATTGGAAACCGATGAGCTAATTTTTGAGCTTGAGGATGGAACCACTTCTTATGAATTCGAAAAAATTGTGCGTCAACGATCAGGAGATAAGTTGGAAGGTGTAACTCTGCGCATTGCAGTTAACCAAGAATACGTTAAGGATGATACGGAGTTATATGATGGTGATGAGGTTGTTCTAATTCCTCCAGTTCAAGGTGGATAAATGGTCAAAATAGAGATTGTTCAAGGTCCCCTACGACCTTTCCCTGCAGATGATGATCGCACTGATGAAGGATCTGAACTTGTTTTCAATGGAAGGGTCAGATCAGTAGAGAATGAAAAAGAGATCACGCATCTCGACTACGAACAATATGAGGGAATGGCCGAAAAAGAGTTAAATATAATTGCCGAAGAGACGATTAAAAAATATCATATACACGATCTGTTTTGTAAACATCGTATTGGCAAAGTATTTGTTGGTGAAGTAAGTCTAAATGTGGTTATCTGGTCTAAGCATCGCAAAGAAGGATTAGATGCGATGACCTATTTTATATCAGAGCTCAAACATAAGGTGCCTATTTGGAAATGGGCTATTTATAAAGATGGAACAAAGGTCCCAAGTGATTGTACCCACCATTAACTTTTAATCAATAAATTCACAATACCAATGTTTGGTTTTTCGGCACGATCGGTCTCAAATATATTATTCTGGGTCACCCGTAAAAAGTGGCTGATACTTTCTTTTTTACTTAGCATTTCCTTTTTCTATGTTCCTTCCCCTGAGGGCCTTTCTCCTGAAGGACATCGAACATTGATTATTGTTCTTGTTGCGTTGATCTTGATTATAAGTGAATCAATTCCACTCCCCGGTGTAGCAATTCTTATTCTGATAATGGAAGTCATTCTTGGTGTAGATACAGCGGATGGAGTAGCATCATCCTTTATGAGCGACGCTGTGTTTTTTATAATGGGCTCATTAATGTTAGCGGTATCCTTAGTCCATCAAGGGCTGGATAAGAGACTAGCTCTTTTAGTCATAAATATTACAGGAAATAAAACGTGGCGTATTGTACTTGGTTTTGTAGCTATATCTGCCCTTCTATCTTCCTTTATTGGTGAACATACAGTTGGTGCCATGATGTTACCAGTCGCACTTGCCTTAATTCGCAATGCAGGTCTGAGTACTACAAAAGCAACAAAGCTTTCCACATTGCTCCTATTTTCTATAGCATATGGCTGTGCTATTGGTTCAATTGGTACCCCCTCAGGCGGTGGACGAAATGTAATAATGATCGGTTATCTATCAGAATTTGGGATGGCTCAAATATCCTATCTTGACTGGATGAAATATGCCTACCCAATGCTTATTATCGAGATTCCAATTGTTGCATTGATACTATGGTATACTTTTACACCAGAGCAAAAGGTCATGGATTCCTCAGTTAGAAAACTAAAAGTAAAAGTTGCAAAAACTGGAAAATTGACGGCTAATCAAATAATGGCAATTGTAATATTTCTTTTTGTTTTTATTGGGTGGGTCTTTCTCAGCCCTATTATTGGGCTGGGTATCGTAGCACTCAGTGGAGTTTTCCTTTATCTATCTTTTGGACTAGTTGAATGGCAAGAAATAAATAGAAATACTAATTGGGGTGTCATACTACTTTTCGGTTCAGCCATATCTATAGGAATACAAATGAAAGAGACGGGCGCAGCACTCTGGACTGCTGAACAGATACTTTATTCCCTAAACATTATTTTTCAGGATGTTGAAGTAGTGAGATGGTTTGTATCTGTTGTTGTAACAGGACTGCTCACCAACCTACTAAGTAATGCAGCAACTGTTGCCGTACTTGGACCTGTTATATTGGATATGGGTGGTGACCCAATAATAATGGGAATTATGACATCTATTTCATCAGCATTTGCTTATTTAACTGTAGTGGCATCGCCTACTTGTATGATTATACATTCTACTGGCCTTATTACTTCAAGTGATTATTTTAAAGCAGGTTGGAAACTATTTGTTATTTCCATCATAATACTTTTTATGATCTCAACGTTATATTGGCCTTTATTATCATGAAAATATTAATTGCAATAAGCAGCAAGGAATACTCGGGACCTACCCTTGATGTTGGTATGAATATTGCCCGTGCTCTTAAATCTTCAACTACAATTGTGGATGTAGGACAAAAGATAAGTGAGTTTAGCCTGAAAGATGTAAGTATGGCGAATGAGGTGATGGAATCTTGGGATATGGATAGACCTGGTGTTGATGTTTTAGAATGGGCGTATAACTACCTTTCTAAAAACCAATTCATTGAAGAGCAATCAATAAAAGATGGCTTTCCCAAGAATCTTTTAGTTGAGCGTGGCTCTGGTCGAGCTGAAGTACTCTTAAAAGGATCAGCTCTTGAAAATCTATCTTTGATCTTAAGAAATGGTGACATTATTAAAGAATTAAGAGATGAGGTTCATAATTATTCATATGACCTAACAATTATTGGCGGTAGTGGAAAGCGTGATATGGCCCACGATATGATCCAGTATATTGATAGCTCGATTTTTGTGGTAAATAATTTCAATAAAAATCAAAATTACAAGATACTACTAGCTGTGGATGATTCTCCTGGCACTGCAAAAGCTGTAAAATATGGTGTCAGGGTTGCCCAGGCATTTAATATCAAAGTTAACATTGTAACTATCAGCAAGGATGAACACTTTAGTAAATCGGATAAAAAGGCTTCAGCCAAGGCAGCAAAAATGATGAGAAGGAGCGGCGTGGATGCAGAGACAATATTTAAAATTGGAGACCCAGCAGAAACTATCATAGAAACTTCAGGTACTAACCATATCATAATTATGGGAGCATCAAGTCAATCACCTATAGCTAAATTTTTTATGGGAAGTAAGCCTTTGAATGTTATGAGTAAGTGTGGTTGCCCAATTTTAATAGTCAAGTGATTAAATCATTGTGTGGTTTCTTGTTAGTAAGATGATCATTAGATTCAACTAACGCAACCTTAGATATAAATGGAGTAATTATGTCATCAAGCAGCAACCCAACTTCATCAGCATATAAAAAAGCAGTAGAAAAATTGGGTCTCAAACCGAATATTGCAAAAGCGCTAGAACTGCCAGATCGTGAATTAACTGTGGAAGTTCCCTTTAGAAAAGATAATGGTGAATTAGAAAGTGTGATTGGATTCAGGGTTCAGCATAATAATACTAGAGGTCCATTTAAAGGTGGTATAAGGTATCATCAGCACGTAGATATCGATGAGGTTAGATCTCTTGCAACCTTGATGACCTGGAAAACATCCCTATTGGACATTCCCTATGGTGGTGGTAAAGGTGGTATAGGAGTTGACCCAACTAAATTCAGTAAAACAGAGCTAGAAAGAATGTCCAGACGGTTTTTCCGTGCAATCGATCCTGTTATAGGTGTTAATGTCGATATTCCTGCTCCTGATGTGAACACCAACGCACAGGTCATGAGTTGGTTTATGGATGAATATAGTCAGACCCATGGTTACTCTCCTGCCATTGTGACTGGGAAACCATTAGAGTTAGGAGGATCAGAAGGACGTGAGGCAGCTACGGGGAAAGGAACAGCAGTCATTACCAGAGAAACGTCTGAAAAGTGGGGCATTGATCTGAAAAATTGTAAGGTTGTTATTCAAGGATTTGGGAATGTTGGATCATATGCCGCAAAATTTTTACATGAATACGGCTGTAAGATCATTGCTGTGAGTGATGTCACTGGTGGTTTGTTTGACCCAGATGGACTAGATATTCCCTCACTTTTTAATCATAATTATCAAAACAGAACCATCGATGGTTTTGATCAGGGTAAAAAAATTACAAATGAGGAATTACTTGCATTAGAATGTGATTTTCTGATTCCTGCAGCATTGGGTAGCGCAATAAATGATTCAAATGTAGATTCATTGAACTGTAAGGTGATAGTTGAAGCAGCAAATGGTCCTGTTACTGGTGATGCTGCAAATAAACTGTGGGACAAGAAAATTGCAATTATTCCAGATATTTTGACAAATGCTGGTGGTGTAACAGTCTCTTACTTTGAATGGGTACAAAATTTGCAACAATTTAAATGGACCGAAGATGAGGTCAATAAAAAACTAGAAGAAAAAATGGTTCATGCATTTAATGAGGTCTACTCGATTAAAAAAGAGAAGAGCGTACCAATGCGCATAGCATCTTTTATGGTCGCAATAGATCGGGTTCACAGTGCATATAACCTTCGAGAAGGCTAATCAATTAATTAATAATCTTAAGGGAGTAAAAACATTATTATGGAATTAATTCATCCAATTTTTAAATGGCTACATGTAATTGCTGGAATCATGTGGATCGGGCTATTGTACTTTTTCAACTTCGTCAACACTGCATTTGCTCCAACCATGGATGGCGAAACAAAACAAAAAGTTGTTCCAGAGCTCATGCCAAGAACTTTATATTTTTTTAGGATGGGCGCAGCTTGGACATGGGGAACTGGAATTGTTCTTCTCTATGTGATTTATTGGGCCGGAGGTATGATGCCTACAGATTTCACTTCGAATGAAGTCACTGGCGAGTCTGCAAATATGTTTATCCATTTTCTTTTATTGTTTACTTTTGTAGCTGTATTTCTTTACGATGCAATTTATAAAAGCCCCTTAGCATCAAATGTTAGAGCAGTTACAATAGTAAGTTTTCTTCTTATTTCAGCTTATGTATTTGCGATGCAAAAACTGGGAGGCTTTGAATATAGGGCAGTCAACATTCACTTGGGTGCCATGTTCGGAACTATTATGGCATTCAATGTCTGGTTTAGAATCTGGCCTGCGCAGCAAAAGATAATTACAGCGATAAAAAATGGCGATGCGCCTGATGCAAACCTTTTAGCCTTAGCGGGTTTAAGATCTAAGCATAATACTTACATGTCAGTGCCTCTAGTGTGGACTATGCATAATCAACATCATGTTACTACGCCCACTGCCCTTGGTATACCTGCAGAGTTTTCTTGGGTACTGCCAATGTTAATAGTCATTTTAGGTTGGCATCTTGTTTTCCAGCTATACAAAAAATCTGCTAAGATCAAAGGTTTTTAACTGTCTTTTCCTTACTATAAATGTAAAGCCCCCTTCTTTAGATAGGGGGCTTTTTATTTTATTGGATCTTACTAGAACTCTTTATGAGCATTGATCCTAATTTNNCCCCATACTGGAAACAGTATATTATCCAGAGCTCTTTTGCTACTCTATAAAAGATCTAGTTTGAACCGTAGGTCTGCCATAGGACTTCTTTTATTAACAGGAGTCATTTGGAGTACTGGCGGATTTTTGATAAAACTGATTCCGTGGNCTCCTATGGCCATTGCTGGAATTAGAAGTGGGTTTACAGNATTAGTGATCTTCTTATACAGTAGACCTAAAAAATTCGTATTTGGTATAAATACTTGGGCTGGTGCCTTTTGTTATGCTTTGATGGTCATCTGTTTTGTGGTTGGAAATAAAATGACCACTGCAGGGAATGTTATATTAATACAATATGCAGCTCCTGTNTATGTAGCATTATTTGGATTTTCATTNCTTGGAGAGCGTTCCACAAAAATAGATTGGTTNGCTATTTTANTAATNCTTATTGGTTTNGGTTGTTTCTTTNTNGANGAACTTTCNTTTAGTGANCTNTGGGGNAATANGNTAGCATTACTNTCTGGATTTGGNTTTGCGGGATTGACCTTATTTATGCGAAAACAGAAAAATGATAGGCCTATAGATTCNGTATTAGTTGGAAACCTGATNACGTTTTTANTTTGTTCTCCNTTTTANNTTAATAATTTGACCAATGATCTANCNTCTTGGGGTTTNATCAGTTTNCTTGGAATNATACAGCTTGGACTTGCNTATATACTTTATAGTACTGCCATAAAACATGTCTCGGCACTTGATGCNATCATCTACCCTGTAATTGAGCCNCTTTTTAATCCCATGCTTNCNTTNGTTTTTCTTGGNGAANCAATGAGTGGNACTGCGTTNNTNGGAGGAGGGCTNGTNCTNTTNGGCGTAGTTGGNCGAGGTATTCTTAAGGAGATGNTAATTNATAAAAAAANCCCCTCTNNGAGGGGTTTTAGATAANNNNCTTANANGGTTTCAAGTGTCCTTTTAATTTCATCNTAATCAGGTTCAACACCTGGATTTGGCTCAGCTTCCCAGTTGTATTTGATNATACCATCTTTTACNATAAATACNGCTCGATTAGCAGAAGTATAACCTTCAATACCGCCTAAGCCAGTGAANAGAACATCATATTCCTTTATAACCTNTCTATCAATATCAGATAACAGCTCAAANTCNAAATTATANTGTTTNGAAAATGCNCCATTGGCCCANGGCGAGTCAACACTNATTCCTATCACCGTAGCATTAAGATTGTTGAACGAATTAAGATTTTCCTGCAAGGTACACATTTCTGTGTCACATACNCCTGTATACGCTCCAGGGTAGAATGCTAAAACAACTGTTTTATCATTATAGTCAGANAGGGATACATCCTCTTTATTTGTATTTTTGAGAGTGAATTCCGGCGCTGTATCATTTACATTTAACATAAAGTGTTTTTTCCTTTAAAAAGTGGTTGTGTAATTATGGTAAAAATTAAATATATTGTGGTCTAAAAAATAATGTTTTAACTAATAATAGGAATTATTACTGTTTAACATATGCGCTATAGTCATCAAAGAGAATTGATCAAACAGGTAGTCTATTCCACTAACTCACATCCAACAGCAGATTGGATATATGACCAGGTAAAAAGTTCAGTACCTAACATAAGCCTTGGAACTGTATACAGAAATTTAAAGCAGTTGAACAATGAAGGTTATATNAGGACAATCTATGATGGCANTATTGCAAGGTATGACTGGAATATGGATTCTCANGATCATTTNAAATGNNATACNTGTGGAGANCTCATCGATGTTCAGCTACCAAACGATGATNTAAAAAAAACANTAAAGAGAAAATTTGATTTTAAAGTTTCANATGTAGAAATAACATTGATCGGAAAATGCAACAAACACAATTAGGGAGTAANAAATGTCAATAGAAGAANCAAGAACACANAGTCCAANCCTTCAAAATGGAGANAGTAGGTGTCCTGTGGCTCATGGGTCTAGCGAGCAACATACAAATAGCGCTAGGTCAAATAGAGATTGGTGGCCAGAACAAATTAACCTGAGTATACTTCATCAACATGATAAAAAATCAGACCCAATGGGTGAGGATTTTGATTATAGCGAAGAATTTAAAAAACTTGATTATGCTGCTTTAAAGCAGGACCTCAATGACCTTATGACAGATTCACAAGATTGGTGGCCAGCTGATTATGGTCATTACGGACCATTTTTTATTAGAATGACATGGCATGCTGCTGGCACNTATCGAACTGCNGATGGTCGCGGTGGCGGAGGAACTGGATCACANAGATTTGCGCCAACAAANAGNTGGCCNGATAATACTAANCTAGATAAGGCNCGTAGGCTNCTNTGGCCNATCAANCAGAAATACGGAAATAAGATCAGTTGGGCAGACCTGATCATACTGACAGGTAATGTCGCTATTGAGTCCATGGGTGGGAAGACCTTTGGCTTTGGTGGTGGAAGATCTGATATATGGGCACCAGAAGATGACATTTTCTGGGGTAAAGAAGTCGAATGGCTTGGTAATGAACGTTATACTGGAGATCGCGTTCTAGATATGCCCCTTGGTGCAGTCCAAATGGGGTTAATATATGTTAATCCTCAGGGTCC
>NHCZ02000007.1 GCA_002167345.2 bacterium TMED46
ATCTGTCCTACATATGGATCATAATCAAGACTGGTTATCAAAAATTGAGGTTTAGATTCATCTAAAACCATTGGACCGTTTATTGTATCTATTATTGANGTNAATAAAGGAATTAAATTTTCNGAATTACTATNTAGATCAATGTGTGCTATACCTTCCTTAGCATTTGTATATATAATAGGGAACTCTATTTGTTCTTCAGATGCATCCAGGTCAATAAATAGATCATATACTTCATCAACAACTTCATTTATTCTAGCATCTGACCTATCGATCTTATTAATAACTAGTATAATCGGTAATTCTTTTTCTAAGGCTTTCTTTAGAACAAACCTGGTCTGTGGAAGAGGCCCTTCACTGGCATCTACTAGTAAAAGGGCACCATCTACTAAGTTAAGACTCCGTTCTACTTCTCCACCAAAATCAGCATGCCCCGGAGTATCAAGGATATTGATCTTAATCTTCTCATAATAGACAGCTGTATTCTTAGCTGTTATTGTAATACCACGCTCTTTTTCAAGATCCATAGAGTCCATCACTCGATCTTCAACATTCTGATGCTCTTTGAANGTACCGCTCTGTTTGAGTAGTCCATCCACCAATGTGGTCTTTCCATGGTCTACATGTGCAATGATGGCAATATTTCTAATGGATTCTTTTCTCATGATTATATCTTCTGGGGATTCAAACAATAAAAAACCCCGCTTAAAAGCGGGGTTTTTTGAAGATNAGTATANTACTCTCCAGCGACTGAAGCTTTACGGTAATCTGTAACTAATTTTTTTACTTCACCGATCGCTTTACGTGCTCTTGAGCCAGCAGCTTTATTGCCACCCATATTTTTTTCATGTTCAGCGTCAAATGTATCAAAATGACCTTTTAACTGATCATATAGCTTACTTGTCTTAGACATCGTCTTTCCTTTTTCTTGTTTTANTTAAAATTTAAGCCGGCAATNTTACAACAGCTTGTTTCGAATAATTTATTATTTTTTTAAAGAATATTAATTCACATTACCCTGTGAATCAGTTTTCACAAGCCAATTAACGCGTGTANTGCCATGAGANTCTGATTTACCAACTATATTGAATCCACCATCATAGGCCTCAACAACNCCAAAAGACTCATCATCCTGATTTCCACCGTGTATCCTATTCCAAAGAACTTGACCGGAAGCTACATCAACACCCCATATCCTATACTTGAAAGGATTACCAGAGCTACTTCTAGTNTAACCAACNAAAACCACAACATCCTCATTCTGAGTAAGGGTCATTGATGTCGCNGTATCATAATTATTATTCCCATGGTTATTCTGCCAGANAATATCTCCTGATGAGGATATTCGCATGACCCTCATATTTANATTGGTNGATGATAATGATATTTTNCCNGCAACGATANAGCTACCATCTGANAATTTTACAATNTCNCTAGCCTCATCCCACTTATTNCCACCTGANTCNATCGACCATTCCTCATCACCATTCGCATCNGTCTTCATCACCCAAAAATGATCATAGAACTCAAAATTCCTGTCTTCTAGCTTTTCACCAGCAAGAGCAAAGCCACCATCATCTGCTTCTACAACACCCCAAAAACTATTCATNGGTGTATTGAGTATACCATATCGCTTGANCCACTGNACGCCACCACCTTCAGACATGCGNAGTATAAAGGCTTTTCCTTGNACTGCATGTCCGCCAATTGGATCACCGCCAACTCCTCCTACTACTATATAGTCTCCATCAGANGTTTGTATAACATCCTCAACATAATGAGCTACAGAATATGAAAGCTTTTGGTACCATTGNATTAAACCGGTTGANTCCGTNTTTATGACCGTATTTTGAGCAGCNCCAATGATATACCCACCATCGCTGGTAAGATTNACAGAATTACCCCAGTGACTNCCTGATATATCACTATAGGANCTANTCCATATCTCATTTCCTAATTCATCGATCTTTAATAATATGCTCCTGCCATTAGAACCAGAGAGAACATAACTACAACTAGAGGACCTTATAATATCATATCCAGCCGTACCTGCCATTACCCTTGAAAAGGTTGTGTCTGTGTCACAATAATAGCAAGAACCATCGTCATATAACGCCTGTATATCATAGTTTGATGCAATACTATCCATACAACCACAGACAGTTGTATCGGGAGGTAATTCTGCGCAATCAACTGTTTCATTTGGACTGTCAGCTTCATTATCAGAGTCACCACAACTGTAATAAAAAACGAAAACTAAAATAATAAGTGGAAATGACCTTTTCATCATATCTATTCTATGAAGATACCTCTAACATCACTATCCATCCAATACTCTATTTCTTGTGGAACATCGTACTGATCCACCAGATAATGAAGTTCACCATTCAACCAATAGCAGGCAGCAGTGAAACTACCCTCTGGAGTGGTAGGGTCTGGTGATTCAACAGTCGCTACACCCACCACCACAACATTTCCATCTTTTGCCCTGACGTCATAAGCAGTCCCCGTTCCCCAGCTATTTAATGGGCCACCCGGTAAATCCACAATATTATTATTCTTCCAATATTGTGGCCAAGATCCGCCAGAGGGTTCTACATCATACCCATACCAATCTGTATTACCTGCTACATAAACATCTGTACCATCAAGAGATACCCCATATCCAATAGCGCCATATATGTCCCACGTTGATCCGCCTAGCGGAAGATCAGTTCTTCTTGAATTACGCCAATATGCAGCCTTGGGAGTATATCCTGCAAAATTAGATGGTTTCATAGTGTAACCAGCAAAATAACGTACATTCCCCTGAAGGAATGCTATATCGTAGACCTCTCCATCACCTCCACTTGGTACAGAAAGACTTGTCCTGGCACCATTTTTCCAGAAACATGGTATGACATAATGGTGATTGTTCATGAAATATCCACCCACGTAAACATCACCATTATTTTTTATTCCAATACCGAAGGCCTGAGAGTCTCTATTAGTTGTAAGGTTAATTTTTACACCATTTTTCCAGTAACAGGAACCATCATCAAACCAACCTGCTACATAGATATCACCATTATGAACTGTGATCGCCTCTGCTTCTCCCCAGTTTCCAGGGAGGTCATAACGTGTCTGGTCTATCCAATAACATGCATCCGATGATGCCCCGGTACCGCAAGTATATACTGTCCCATTTTCAACAAAGATATCTGTGGCCCAGGCCCCGCCGGGGAGTTCAACCCTGACCCCATCCTTCCAATAACAGGCCGTGTACTCACCCTCACTATTATAGGAATCTCCAACCATATATACTGTACGACCATCTATAAGGTAGGCATTACATATTCCATCACCATCATCATCAGGCCCATCATTTGATGTGTCAAATATGCCTGATGAACAATCATCACACCCATCACCATCTATGTCAGAGCATACAGTGTTATCCAATGGATCCATATCAATATCATCCGTGACATTATCATTATCATCATCCTCATCTTGGTCATCACAGATACCATCAAGATCATGATCATTTCCCATGATCTCACCATTCACACAGGCATCGCATGGGTCATCATCATACGCACATGTACGATTTTCTATTGTCGCTGATGGATCGTAATTACATGCACTTGGATCTGTGCAGCCACATTCATCGCATGTTTTCCAAGTTGCAAGGTCAATGACACCTATATTACCANTCCCACTAGCATCAGATAGACGATCACCTTCNCCCTCATTCATTTTCCAGTAGCCTGATAGGTCACCTGATGAGACATAACTACCTCGATCTGCGGTTGCATTCATNTCACTGGCTGTATTTGCAAGTTCAGCGATCTCAAAAGTGCTTAATGCCTTGTCCCATATAGCANCCTCATCTATGAAACCCCACCAGACATTGCCATTNCCATATCTACCGATGTATGTTGTATGACTATCATCTGGAGGTCCCACTCCGGTAGCCTGTGCAACCTGTATCNCATTTTTNTAGAGTGTCATTGTACCAGAGGCAACATTAACATCATAGGTAACGGCTACAAAGGTCCACACATCTTCNGGAATTGAGTCTGGGTCTTGGACAACAAAATAATCACCGTTATGCCCTGCCGATAGNTTAGCTCCTTGAGCTTGAGGTGCAAAAAAAGCATGTCCATTATTGCCACTTATAATATTATTACTCATCGAGTAGCCATAATACCTTTTTACCCAGGCTGCTTTGGTATAAGAACCCTGATCGATCATATCTCCAAGGTCTACATTGGAATTAGAACCATTAAAAGAAAGATAAAAGTCCCCATTATCCACATGAACCTGACAGCTTCCATCATCATGGGTGGCATCACTGTTATAGTTAAAGGCCGTACTGTCCATACAACCACAAATACTATTACCTCCAGCAACGCCTGCACAATCCTGAGGCAATGGATCATCCTCTGTTGTACAAGAAAATAAAAATAGTAGTAGAAAGGTACTTTGCTTTAGCATGATTTAAAGGGTACCCTAATTTGAAAAGGACATCCGAGTAATGGTTGCAGATCCTCCATATCCTCCATCAAGAAATGCGTTACCACCCCCAACAACGATATCACCATTTTCCAATTCAATAACAGATAGGTTTCCTTGGACCGATTCTGTAAAAATCACCTGACCATCTTCGTCAACCTTAGTGAGTTTACTACGCTCATCAATAAAATAATATCCACCACCAATAGCAGGTGTTATGTCATATACCCCTGCGACACTCATCTCTCCAATAATACATTCGTTCCAGATATTATTTCCATTTGTAGGATTTCTTTTCACGATCAGATTACTTCTCCAGCTATTACAGAATCCTGCAGCAACGTACTCCTCAGTTGGAGACTTACATAATGCATAGAGTATCGCGTCACCAACGGAGTTTTTTGCCTTCTTCCATATTTGGTTTCCATCTGCATCCGTCTTAACGATGAAGAATTTATAGGCCCCGTGCTGAGTTCCAGAGTACCCGGCGAATACCAGGTCTCCCGCATCTGTTTCAATGATCTCATAGGCCTCATTTGCTACAGAGCTACTGTAATTGTATGCCCACATAAGTTCACCATTTGTATCGTACTTCCTCAGTGCAGCCTTGCTGTTCCAACCATCATCATTCCAAGTACCAGTGATGACATAATTACCATCCTGAGTTTGGATAGCATCTCTGGCCCAGTCGTTATTGTTATTACCAGAGGCAACTAATTGAGACCACTCAACATTACCATCTGGATCTGTCTTCATGATATACATATCTGGATAGCAATCCATGGAGTTTACACACTCATAATATCCTGCAGCAATGAACCCACCATCAGACGTCTCCCTAGCTCTGTATATTCCTGTGGACTCTTCGTACATCCTATGCCAAATGATCTCTCCATTAGCATCTAGTCTGATCAATTGCCCATAATATTCACATGCGTAACCAACGCAGTCACCGGCATTACCAAGAGACATGATAAACCCACCATCGGAGACCGGCCTGATGGACCACATCTCACCGGCTATATCAGTAAAAGATCTTGACCATACAACATTCAACTCTCCCGTATAGTACTGACAACTTTCATCATCAAAGGTTGCTAAAGGATCAAAATTGATCGCAGAATCATCCATGCAACCACATACAGTATTACCGTTGAGAACACCCGCACAATCCATGGTGCCATAGTACTCACAACTTCCATCATCGAAAGTGGCCGTACTATCGTAGTTTGTCGCCTGACTATCCGTGCACCCACATACCGAGGCACCACCTAAAACACCCGCACAGTCCTCTACCCCTTGTTCTTCACAAGATAAGAAAAATAATAAAATGATAAATGAAATTGATTTTGTTCTCATGAATACTTCACCTTTTTCATTAATTAAATTAAAGAAATCAAATATAAATTCTTAAAAATTTTAAGTCTTCCAGTCACTTCTAATTATATAAAACCAGATGCTATGGAATATTTGTCTGAGAATAACTCGAACCACTATTGGTTCCATTGTGACTCCCTGTTTCACTGTTTATGTTCTGCTGAAATTTATAATATGCAACCAGACCAGAGCTTGAGATGTAGTTCCCACTGTTTGAACTAGCATCAAGAGGGGTCCCCGAATTGTATAATGCAGTTACCTCACTAGCGGTCAATACCTCACTCCAAAAGGCAACGTCATCGATTTGACCATTGAAATAATTTGATACGACATTGCTTGCATTGATCTTGGCACCAATTGAAACTTTTACAGTTTGAGAATTTAGATCATGATTTGAACTGGATTCAGTATCCTCAAGGCTGCCATTAACGTACAGCCTTGCATATTCAGTGGAGCTACCGGTGCCATCAAACGTAAGCACGACATGGTACCAGCCACCTCCTGCTGTGGGAGTGGTGGTCGATATGGGATACAACCAGTCACCATTATCATCCCTGACTCCTCCCTCAATCTTCGTTCCTGAATCGCTTAAACGGATGAACCAGGTCTTGTGCCTGTAGACAAAATAATCCTCATTCTCAAACGCATCTAAATTGACCCATGCCTGAACAGTAAAGTCATCAGGCTCAAAATCACTACTGTTGGCAACAGAGGCGTAATCATTCGTGCCATCGAAGTCAATTACATAGTTAGTAAAATTTAAAGTGACGGTATTATGGCTCTGAGAAGTAGAGGCAGCATTTCCTGCAAAATCATATATGTTAAGACCAGTGGGACTTATGGTTAATGTCTCGCCCCCGTTAGGAGTCCCTGATAAAGAAATATCCAACACATATCCTGAATCAGAATTGGTGTAAACCATTACATCATTGGCATTTTGCCCAGTTGCAACAATGTCAAGGTCACCATCACCATCCATATCTCTAACTTTCACAAAAGCAGATCCATTTAAATTATTATCGATGTAAGATTTTGTAAAATTCTCAGATCCATCATTCTCGTACCACAATACATCATCATCCTGAAAAGAGGTAACGATAACATCCTTATCATTATCACCATCTATGTCAACAATCTGGAGATGATTTGCTGAGCCAATGCTTGACTCGATAGCAATAGCTGTAAAGTTCTCAGACCCATCATTCGAATACCAAACCACCTCATCACCACTAGAGTTATCCCCTGTAGCTAGTATGTCAATATCTCCATCTCCATCCACATCAGCTGCAGAAACTGCACGGACTCTATTAACACTAGCTATTGTTGTATTTGTAAAACTTTCAGATCCGTCATTTGATAAAAAGGCCACCTTATTACCATCCAGTTCAGCGACAATGATATCTTTGTCAAAGTCCTCATCGATATCACTTATGAAAAATGTGATTGCTCCGTTCAAATCATCCCTTAGCACGTTTTCCGTAAAATTTTGGGATCCATCATTCGAATACCAGATGATCTTATCACTTACCCTTCCAGTTGCGATTAGATCCATATACCCATCATCATTTAGATCAGTACACTCTACGTGATGTGGCTCTATTAGATCTGAATCGATTACAGTTTTCGTAAAACTTTGAGAACCATCATTGGTATATAATGCTACTTCATCACCATCGCGAGCGGTTGCGAAAATATCGAGATCCCCATCTCCATCAATGTCATTCACCGCTATACCCGTAGCCCCATTCAGGTTTCCATCGATCAATCTTTCAGTATAGCTACCAGACCCATCACTCTCATACCAATTAATATCATCTCCAGTTTTACCGCATGCAATAATATCCTCATCTCCATCAAGATCAAGGTCAGCAATTCGAAGACCCTGAGCACTGCCAAGATTGTTATCAATGGTTGCTGCACTAAAGGTTGGCGTATCTTTGGTAATAGCAGTGGGATTTGTACTTCCAAGTGTGGCCGATCCACCTGATATGGACAGGGTAAAATCGTCAGTATCCAGGGCACCACTTCCATTCCAAAAATTATAGACCGTTTCACTAAAACGAATCTTTACTTTACTGTTATCAGCGGTTATGTATGTGCCTGAAATGTAGGTGGGTGCAGTTCCATCATAGGTCCAGTAAAATGGTATGGCTCCAACATTAATATTAGTCGAAACATCAGTGAAACCACCAGCAGGTACATAGATAACTGTCAATCCATCACCGCTTGGGGTCCAAGTAGCAGAATAGGTTATGCCATTGAGGTCGCTAAAAGAGCTTAGACTTCCATTTATCAAACCTACATCATCAACGGCAAATCCGGTAATACTCTCATTAGCAACAAAGTACATTGTTAAACTAGAATTGTTTGTTACATCATATGAATTAACATTGGAAGGACCACCCGTCGAAGCTATCCAAGTTTTTATAAATGGTTTGGTTGCATCATAGGTCCAGTTGAACTGGGTGGCTGCTGCATTGGAATATCCTGAGGCATCTGTAAAAGCTCCCGCTGCTACGTCAATGGTCGTTGCTCCATCTGCTGTTGGAGTAAATGTAGCGGTGTAGGTTATACCACTTCCACTGAAAGAACTGAGGCTACCACCACTTACCGATACATCTCCAACAACAAAATCACTTGTGGAAGCACTGCTCGTAAAGGTTACGGTCAGGGTTGCATCATTGGTGGTAGATCCGTCACTGACAGCACTGCTGCTGCCATTGACCGCCGTGATGGCCATGGTAGGTCTCAGGTCATTTAAAGTNACGGTACTATGGCTCTGGGACGTTGAAGCAGCATTNCCNGCAANNTCATANATGGAANTGCTAGTTGGGCTAATGGTTAGTGTCTCGCTCCCGTTAGGAGTGCCTGATAAAGAGATATCCAATACATAACCTGAATCTGAATTTGTGTAGAAAATAATATCGTCAGCATTTCTACCAGTTACCACAGCATCCAGGTCACCATCTCCATCCACATCAGCGACCTTTACCTCCGCTATTCCATCTAGATTATTCTCTATCGTATTGGCGGTGAAAGTCTCTGATCCATTATTCTCATACCATATTAGATCCCTTGCGTTAAACATGGTAACAAGAATGTCTTGATCATCATCCCCATCTATATCAGCCAACTGCAAGTAATTAGTAAGAGTTATGTCGTCAGCAATTACGTTTGAAGTNAAATTCTCTGATCCATCATTCGAATACCAGACCAGATCATTCCCATTAGCATGACTTGAGGTCGCCGCTGCGTCATAGTCGCCATCACCATCAATGTCAGCAATGATGACATCGCGAGCAGCTGGCAGATTGGAGTCAATGGTATTTTTGGTGAAATTCTCCGATCCATCATTCTGATAGAATACTATATCGTTGGCATCAAGTACGGCAACCACTAGGTCAAGGTCTCCATCTTCATCAACGTCCTTGACATCGAAATTAGCTGGTCCGTCAATGCTATTATCAATCACATTTTCTGTGAAACTCTGAGATCCATCGTTTGCGTACCAGACCATCTTATTACCACTCCTGCCAGATGCGATCACGTCCATATCACCATCTCCATCGAGATCGTTTACCCTTACATCATAGGCTGCGCCCAGAGTAGCTATAGTACTTTTAGTAAAACTTTGTGAGCCATTGTTCTCATACCAAACAACACTTCCCCCATTAAACGCGGTTGCGAAAATGTCAAGGTCCCCATCTCCATCAATATCATTAATCGCCAAACCTAGTGCTCCATTAAGACTACCATCGATTAGTATCTCAGTAAAGTTCTCAGACCCATCATTTTCATACCAGTTAATATCATCCGCATCGATACCAGATGCTACAATATCCATGTCTCCATCAAAATCCAAGTCCACAAGTTCCAGGCCAAAAGCACCTCCAAGATTATTGTCAAGAGTTGCTGAACTAAAGGTGGGAGTATCTTTAGTAATCGCAGTTGGGTTTACGCTACCAAGGGTTGCCGATCCTCCTGAGATCGATAAAGTAAAATCTCCAACCTCTAGCGCACCGGTTCCACCATCGGTGTCGTATACCGTTTCACTCAAACGAATTTTTACTTTACTGTTATTGCCTGTTATATAGGTTCCTGTTAAATAAACAGGAATCGTTCCGTCGTATGTCCAATAAAACGGAATGGAGTTTATATTGTTGTTGCTGCTCGCATCCGTATAGACCTCTTTTGGAATGTAGACTACGGTATTTCTATTGCTTGAAGGGGTAAACGTAGCTGTGTAGGTGGCATTACTGCCACTGAAGGAGCTTAAACTGCCTCCAATTGACCCTACATCTCCGATTGCAAAACCAGTAACGTTCTCATTTGCTGTAAAGGTAAGAGATAAGGTTGCATTATTGGTAATGGAGTTGTTGGCAACTGCATTAGATCCATCTGATGCGGTGATGGTAATGATTGGTGACTCAGAATCACTTTGTGACCTTGCTTGAGCGCCTTGAAAGGTTGGCAATGCAATTTGTGGACTAAATCCTGTTAAGCACAAGAACCCAATACCAATAATTGAAAAGGAAATGCTTTTTCTCATTTTAGTAGAAGCATTTTCTTTGTTTTTCGATGGTCGCGGCTCCTGAATTCTGAAAAGTAAACGCCTGATGACACTCTTAGTCCCTGATCATCCAATCCGTTCCACTGCATTGTGTGGTAGCCGTAGTTTAGCTCACCTGAAAAGATGGTTCGTACCTTTTGTCCTAGTATATTGTAAATAACAAGAGTCACATCTCCAGTTAATGGCAGTGAGATATCCATCTTAGTTACCGGGTTAAACGGATTTGGATAATTTTGACCAAGGGAAAATTCTGTTGGAATAGAGTTCAATATCTCATCCACCATAGATAAAACATATGCCTCCTCTCCCGCAACAACCTTAAAATCATTGAATTCTGAATTCATATTGGAAAGTTCAAAAGATTCTACTGGAAAATTCTTAAGAACTTTACGGGTGGAAACGTTCACGATCATCAAAACTAAATCATTAGGCCTATCATTTTCATAGGCACCTTTAAGTGTTAGTGACCCTTCAGCGTTGGGTCTATTGACTCTCATATTCCAGACACCATTGAAATCAGTAGTTGACCTTAGGTCTTTGCTGTGATCAAACTGGCCATCATTATTAATATCCAGGCTTATGTATACCCGCTGCGTAAGTGATGGCAATAATCGCATATCATTCATATCCACATTCTCTTCACAAGCATCACAACGACCGATGGCGCTGGTTCTATCAAAACTAGAATTGCTTGAGAGATCAAGATTGAGCCTCCAACCAGAGTTTGTGGTTCTTGCGGCAATCGTAGTATCTTGAATTGGATAAAAAGTAATTTTTCCTGAATCTGATGGGCTTTCTACAGCATACCCTGCCCATGGCTCAAAAACATTTGTATCAGCCCACCCTTCCTTGAGGTCTGATCCGTATTTGTATGGACCTTTAACACCTTCGCTCAATTCGGCGAGTACGGGAAATGGAAATGGACTTCCAACCATGTTTGCACCCTGATGGAGTTTTACCTCATAAGGCTCTAAAGGAACTGAATACCCTGTTGTATCCTTATTACTAAAAATTACAGAATCATCGTATTTGTGCTTGAACCAATAGGCTCTTCCAATTACGATACTCTCTGGCTTAAACCAGGACTCTGCAACAGGATCCCAATCATAAAATACATGTCCATCTTCTAGATCATTTGGTTTAATCTCGTTACTGTCAATGATTCCAGGAATAGAAAATAATCTCCAACGATTCGCTGGGAGCCCACTAGGATAAAAGCTCATGGTAGAGTCAGCCATATTAAGCTCTCCCTCAGCAAATTGCATGGTAGGAGTTTGAAAGGAACTGGTTCCTAAGTTAGCCATTCCATCACGGGTATGGATCTGTCCCCTTAGATTGTATATCGACTTTAAACTATCGCCAATTCTAATTTCAAACGTGGAGTCATTAACCGATACCATTGGAATGATCATTTTTTGTTGGTGGCCGCCTATTTGAGCATGTAATTCAACAGACTCTACTCCATTAATATCATTTACTACGGCCTCAACCATAATCTGCTTGTCAGACCTGTTAATAGTATCAGGAAAGGTAATTTTCATAGTTGGAGGAAGAGAATAGATCCCGGATGCAATGTTCCACAGGCCTCCGCTGAGTGAGAGTGTGTCTCCGCTTCCAGTTAGATGAAAATTCTTGCCAAGAGACCCTTGCAATACTAATGAATCAGAGGCCATTGGACTCTGACTTAGTGATACCTGCTGGGTAATAACTTTATAATCCTGTGCTGTAAGTACGGATAGAAAAATGCCTAGATATAACACGATTTTATCAACCAAAAACATGGTTGCTTTTCTTTTACTATGCCTCATTTAACTCCCCGGGTATTAAAAAGTTAAAAGAGAACCATGTACTTACCTTAGAATTGAACTTCTGACGAGAAAATGGAACACAACTACCATACAACATCCTATAAACATTATTAATTACAGCGGTAGTCAACCAAACAACTACCATATAATTTGTCGTTGATAAATGCCTATATATAACCCTAAATATCGAACAATATTTATTCCTATTTGATTTTTGGGTCGATTTTACGGTAGTCATTTTAAAAAGGGGCCTAAACCAAGCAAACGCAGACTCACTCATTGCCGTACTTATCATTATTTTTCTAGAATCAATCATCAAGATATCTCTATATACTTTTTCAATTTCTTTAGGAGGTAGTGTCGCCTGAGACAACAAAAACATTGCTGCCCAGATGGACTAGCGTAAGAATAGCATATTGACCTGCGGTCTTACTACCATTACGATTGTTTAGTGTCGTACTTGAGGCACTTAAAGAAACCTGCCCACTTCCATTCTGAATGATCATACAATTAAACCCTGCTGGTAAACTTGATGGAACCGTAATCGTTATCGAACTATTGCTGGAACAAACAATGATTGTACCATTATCAGATGCTGCCAATGTTTTAGAGGTACCTGATTCTGTTTGTAAGTCTGCGCCATAACCTGTGAGAGCATTATCATTAAAGTCTGTTTTTCCATCGATCACTATAGTTCCATCTGTAGAGTTCGTAATGGTTTCATCATTTTCTAAGATGATACCCCCCGAACCTGTGACATCCAATGAGGTACTTGCTGTAACCGTAGTAAACGCACCTGTAGAAGCAGAATTTGCTCCAATAGCCGCCCCGTCAATTGCGCCGCCATCAATATCAACTGCATCTAGGTTTGCAGTACCATCTATATATAGATCTTTGAACTCTACTGTGCTACTTCCTAGGTCTGCAGTATCATCAGAACCTGGGTACCAGGCAGTAACACTACTATTACCAATAGTAACGCTATTATCTGCTGTTGCTGTTGCACCGTATCCAACCACAATTTGATTTGTAGTGCCAGTGTCAGCGCTGGGACTCGCCCCTGATCCAATAATCACATTCTGATTGGCGCTTGTTGCATTTTTTGATGACTCATAACCTAAGGAAACGTTATTTTGCCCAGAATTAAGAAGATAACTACTGGCGTGTCCAACTGCTGTATTGCTATTGGCTGTTGTATTTCTTTCAAGAGAACTTGATCCAATTGCCACATTTGTAATACCTGAAGTATTTGATTTTAGGGCATTTTTACCCACAGCTGTATTTCGATTTCCACCTTCATTTACAGTCAGAGCATTATGTCCAATAGCCGTATTATTATCTCCGGTGGTCACAGCGCCTAGAGCTGTAGTTCCTAACGCCACATTATAGTCAGCAGCATCTGTTGTTGAGGATGGGTCATTACCAACATACATAGAACCCGTGTCCTCAACCAATGCATCAGATAAACCGTTTATGTTCGCTGCTGCTGAGTTAGCAACCCAACTACCTGCTCCATCACCATCTGATGTCCAAACCTGTCCACTGGTCCCTGCTGCAGTTATGAAATATTCGTTGTTCTCTACCTTACTTGCGGATAGAGTCCCATCA
>NHCZ02000008.1 GCA_002167345.2 bacterium TMED46
TTATAGCGTACTTGTATTTTTAACTCAAAGATTTCTATGGCCATTTACATCATTGTCTACTTTGATAGATGATTTTGAAAGATCTATGGCATCCTGCAATAGGATCTTCACACTGTTAGATCATAAAATAAAGATAATTGACAAACCCAATTCTATTAAACCATCATCTATGAATTACCATATCAAATTTAAAGATATGTCATTTGGTTATGATTCTACCACACCATTATTTGAAAACTTAAATATGAGTATACCATACGGATCATCAATTGGCCTT
Source organism: bacterium TMED46 (assembly GCA_002167345.2). Lineage (GTDB taxonomy): Bacteria > Fidelibacterota > Marinisomatia > Marinisomatales > UBA1611 > CACEUX01. Next base: position 278 of record NHCZ02000008.1, read on the forward strand.
GTTGGGGACACTGGTTCTGGAAAAACAACCATTGCCAAATTGCTACTCCGTTTATACGAACCATATGATGGGGATATCCTTATTGGTGACTATTCGATATCTAATCTGGAGATCGGCTTTTTAAGACAAAAAGTAGGAATTGTTAGCCAAGAATCATTTCTTTTTAATGCGAGTATATATGAAAACATAACTTATGGCATTAAAGACCCTAGGCAGGAAGACATTGAGCAAACCCTTGAACAGAGCCAGTGTAAAGAATTTATTGAAAAATTACCTCTAGGGTTAGAAACTATTGTCGGAGAACGGGGACAGATCTTATCTGGAGGCCAGAGACAGAGGATCTCTATTGCCAGGACATTGATGAGGAAACCAGATATTATCATATTTGATGAAGCTACGTCTTCAGTCGATAATAAAACAGAGCAGCTTATACAGAAAGCAATATTTGAGATCATAAAAGAAAGGACATCAATAATAATTGCTCATAGATTATCTACAATTAGAAATTGTAAAAACATATTTGTTTTAAACCAAGGCAAGATAATTGAAGAAGGTAATCATGATGACCTTATTGCAAATGAAAATAGTTATTATTCAAAACTTTGGAAAATTCAAACAGGTGCTCTATTTGGTAACTAAAAATATTTTGTTGGGTTGTTTTACCAGCTCCCAGAAAATTTGAGATCAATACAAGTCATGCCTTAATTAAAGGGATGTGGTCTGCATGGGGTTTCTTGTTTATGTAATGATGGGTAGATTCAAACAAGCTAAATACATAACATTTAACCTTGAAAAATATTCTTTTATCATTATCTATCATATTTATTGGAATCACAATTCCCAGTTGTATCCATAACTATGAACCTGTCATAAGTACTATATCAGCTGCGCCCAACCCAGTTTCGAAAGGAGGAACCGTCAACCTTATCTGTAGTGCAAGCGATGATGATAATTCGAGTATATTAAAAAATGAAAGTCTAAGCTATGCCTGGTTTGCATCTGTTGGCGAGATAATTAGTGAGAATTCAGACAATACAGCTATTTGGACTGCTCCACAGGAGGCTGGAAAATATTCTATTTCCTGCAGTGTGACAGATGAGTATGATGGGCTGGATATCAAAACAATAGAGATTACTGTCGAGTGAAATATCTAAAATTTACCAGCTACATATTTATTGGGGTGCTCTTATTGATCAGCTGTGAAATAGAAAATAACCCTGTTGAGATATTATCCTTTACAGCGAGTGATTCTACGGCCATATCTGGAATAGGAGTCATGCTCTACTGTGAAGCAGAAGATGGAGATAACGATAAGCTTTCATTTAGTTGGGAAACCTCAAGTGGAGTTTTCTCTACTCAACGTGATTCTACAGAATGGATTCCTCCAAATGACAAAGGGACTTTCTTTGTCACCTGTAAAGTATCAGATGGCGTTGGTTCATCGGATGCGAGAACCATCCCTATAAGTGTATCCCCTGCTACTCCTGTTCCTGTTAGTGGTCTACAATGGACATTGACCGATAATGGTTTAATAGCAGGTCAAAATTCATCTAATGATAATAATACAGGGGTAACTGATTATTGGGATGGCAGCGTAGAAAATGCTGATTATGGATGGAATGTGACAATGCAGGAAACACCAAATGGAGAGATCTCACAATCTCTACAATTCAAAGTAGAGGATAGTGCCAATTGTGGTGGAGAGAATTCTAATACTCAATCTGGAAGTGCCACAGCAAATATCCAAGTTAATGGGGACTCTCCTATTACCTTGGAACTAGATTTTTCAGGTGTTGGCGAAGCTCAGTCATCTGGATATGATCTAATAGAATTTGCATTAGATGGTACAGTCATTGGTGATGGACAGGCTCCAGGTGGTGGTCAAGGTTGCGCATCTGATTCCGTTTTAGTTAATCCTGCTGATTTACAATCATTAGACCCCGGGCCTCATACTTTGGTCATAAATTTCACAACTAATGATGCCCAATATCATGTGGATGCATATTATGAGATCGAAGTAAAACTCATAGTCCCACGTTAGCATATAGTCCATTATTTACTATGCATATCCGGCCTAGATCATGGTCCCTCACGTTCAGTATAATATCTATTATTTTTTTTAATTACTGTGAAGATACAACACCAGATCAAGAGATTTTAGACTATGGTATAGTTATAAATGAGATCAATTATAATTCGACAGATAATTTTGACTCTGATGATTGGGTAGAAATTTATAATAACAGTAATGATACAATAGATATAGGTTCCTGGTTATTGAAAGATGAAGATGATAAACATATTTTTACTGTTCCATCAAACATAAAAATACTACCAGAACAATATATCATTTTTTGTAAGGACACTATCAAATTCACTGAACTCTTCCCCAATGTTGAACTGTAAATAAAACTATATTTATAAAAGGTATTTTTTAAAAATGATCTATAAATATCATATCACAAAGTGTTTAAAATGGGTTTTAATGACCTTTCCATTATTTGGCCAAGAGTTTCTAGACCCTTACAATGTTCACAGCATAGACATAAATTTTTACAATACAAACTATAATCAGATACTAGAAGATAGATGGGAAGACGATGATAAAACATATGAGCTGGCAAGGGTGATCTGTAATGGAGATACCCTCGATAGTGTTGGTGTTAGATATAAAGGCAATTCTACTTACTTTGAGACACATGCAAATGGCAGTATAAAGTATCCACTGAATATGGATTTTGACATTGTCTATGATGATCAGGAGTTATTTGGTCATAATAAATTAAAATTATCTAATTCTATTTTTGACCCTACTTTTGTTAAAGAAGCAGTAGGATATATTTCGTCGGGTTATTATTTACCAACACCTGATGTAGGTTATACTACTGTGACAATAAATGAAGAATATTTGGGATTATATACATTGGTAGAGTCAATCAATAAACCATACCTGACCAAACATTTTGGAAATAACGAGGGCACATTTTTTAAATGCGAACCACTATTCCAATTTGGTGAGTGGTATGATGCTTGGCCAAATCTAGTTTGGTATGGAAATGATTCAATGGCATACGAATATCAAATGGGCTATGAACTTAAATCCGATCATGGATGGGATGACCTTCTGGATTTAATTGAAACTCTCAATAATAATCCTGAGAATATTGGATCTATACTAAATGTGGACCGGGTATTGTGGTTTTTTGCTTCTTCTATAGTTATGCCAGACCTTGATACATACAATGGTATTTTTGTCCATAACTATTATCTTTATAAAAATACAGATACAGGAAGATTTGAAATATTGCCCTGGGATAAGAATAATACGTTCGGTGGACATATAGTAAACTTTTTAATCGATTGGTGGTTCGGAAATGTTACTTGGATATACAATTGGGATCCATTCGGTATTGAAGATGATGCGACTCGTCCGCTTTTCGTCAAACTTATGGAAAACCCTCTATATAAAAAAACCTACACAGCCCATATGAGGACCATTATTGATGATATTTACAACGTAGAATTTTTTGGAGATCTAACGAACGGTATACAAGAAGTGATAGAGCCATATGCTGATTCTTATCCGAATATCATGCCTTTTTTCAATACCGGTGATTATTTTGAGTATAATGTAGATAATTATTTAGACACTCCTTCCGGTGATTATTGCGGTATCACAAGCACGCTGGAGCCCCGGCTTGAATATCTGCTTGGGCATAATCAGATATCAAAAGTAGCTCCTGAGATCTATTTTGTTAATCAAGATATTTCAGAACCTGACCCTGGTGAGCAAGTGGTTATCACTGCAGCTGTCACAGGCGCAGAGTCGGTTGAATTAATGGTACAAAATCAAGCACTTAACGGACAGTTTTTTTCTATTGAAATGTACGATGATGGTAATAGTGGGGATGGCGATGAAGGTGACATCATCTTTGGTGCTACCATACCCTTCAATTCCAGTGGTGATCAGGTAAGGTATTACATCAGAGCTAGTAATGATGATGCACTAGTTTTAGAACCTAGACAAGCGGAATGGGAGTATTATCATTTTGTAGTTGGAAGCGTTCTTGCTGATTCAAATATTATCATCAATGAGATCAATTATCACTCATCAGATGAATATGATTCTGGAGATTGGATTGAACTTTACAATCCTACATCATCTCAAGTAAACATCAGCGGTTATGTTTTTAAAGATGAAGACAATGATCATGAATTCTTGATACCAAATAACACCATCCTAGAGTCTGAAGAATTCATTGTTCTGTGTAATGACCTGGCTTTATTCAACACAGTTTTTCCTGAAGTGAATAATGTTTTGGGAGATTTTGATTTTGGTCTAAGTGGGGGTGGAGAATTAATTCGCATCTTTAATGCGGCCAATGTTTTGATTGATACAGTACATTATGATGATGATCTACCTTGGCCTCAAGAGGCAGATGGTAATGGTCCAACTCTAGAGCTAATGAGCCCTTTTCTTGCTAATGACTTGGCAGAGAATTGGTCATCTTCTGAAGGTTTAGGAACGCCAGGTACTATTAACAGCGTTTTTCTTAATAATGATTCGAGAAAAAGCTTACCATCAAACATAAAGTTGTCAGATAATTATCCGAATCCTTTCAATCCATATACCACAATAGAATACCAACTTGATATTACACAAAAGGTCAATGTTTCTATTTACGATCTTTTGGGAAGAAGAATTAAAACCCTAGTTAATGATATAAAAAATGCTGGCCAACATACTATTCAATGGGATGCTAAGGATAGTGAGGGCCTAGTCGTCGCTGGAGGTGTTTATCTTTATCAAATTCAAACCGATTCTTATAATCAATCAAAAAAGATGGTCTATTTAAAGTAATTTTAAGAAGAGGGTTTGGTTTAGAGTTAAACTAGATCAGTGTATTTAAGATCAAATATAATTTTGAATAGTGGTCTATTTATAAATAATGAGCAGGGTCTGATCAAGCTGAGTAACATACTCTCTAAGGCTACCAGTAGCTGGGCTTGAAATAGCCTGGCCATTCGTATTAAATCTTCCCCCATGCCCTGATGTGCATACTGAAACACCATTACTAAATGGCATAAGGTCATACCCGCTATGGGTGCAATTATTTCTAAACGCCTTTACTGTATTGCTGAAACGAAGAAGTATAAGGCCTTGAGAGCTTATTACATTCCCATCAGTTACTACTGAACCTCCATTTAAAAGCAGAGGTGTAAAACCATCTGAATTCAGGTCTATTTCTAATTCTTCACTTTGGCCATCTTCTATGGGAGATGATACAACATTCTTAGAACAACTTTGAAGTAAAGATAATCCAGCCCCAGTGGCACATGCACAAAAGATCTTTGATGATGTATTTAAAAATTCTCGTCTTTTCACCTAATGGTTTTCCTTATTTTTTATTATTAGCGCGAGCCCATCCACTCACCCATTTAGATTGATCCTTAAGTTCTTCTAAAGAGATTTTTACTCTTATTTTATTCTGACAAATAGAGAACATTTCTACTGTCTTCTCCTTAATAAAAACATTTTTTATCTCATAGTGCCTATAGCCATTAAGCTTTACTATAGATGTCCATTTAGATCTTAGAATATCATTCATTTCCACTTGAAATATTTATATAGGATAACTCCCCATTCTGGATATTATAACTAACCTTATTTGGATTACAGCAGATCTCGCAATCCCATATTTCCAAGTTTGACCCATTGAATGGTTCTATCATTATTTCAAATAGTTCAAAACAAAAGTGGCAATTAATCTCTATTTGCATTCTAGGGAAATAATTCTAATTGAGATTCCTTATGATCGTTGGAAGCAATCTACTATCCATCGGGTAATGAGGCCTCCAGTCCCACATCTCTTCCAGTATATAATTAAATCCCCCTTTGGTCACCTTCCCTCTTTTTTTAATACACATTGATATTTGCAGATCAAGAGTTTTTATATTTTCAGAATATCTTTTTTCATCATCTTTGATCAATGAATCTCTTTTTGTTAAACTATTGAAAAATAGCTTATCAATCGCTAGCAAGGTTTCTAACTGTGAATCATACTTTGGCTCTAAAGAGTCTAACATTTCAAATATTTAGTTTTTTAGTGATATATAAAACTTTACTATAAATGGTTTAAAACGAGACCATCCCATTTATATCCGCTTTAAAAATTTTTAATCGCCCGTTATCCTTTTTACCAAAAAACATGATTCCTCCATCATGAGCATTAGTTAAGCCAACTGCGTACCCCCTGCCATATTCATTATAACTAGAGTTCCAGATCTCCTCACTAGTACTAGTATTAAAAGCCCAAAGNTATTGAGCATNATCATCANNNTCGCTTTTATANCCNAGGGCAATAGCAGTTTGCCCATCAGGTGAAAGAATGAGATCATATAGAATATCACCCCGACCTGAGCTATTAACATAATCTGGTTCATTCCATTCTGAGATCACATTGCCAGAACCATCCATTCGTAAGTACCATGCATTTATAGGTTTTTGGCGTTGATGTCTTTTCTTACCAGCTAATCCATAGGTCCCATCACCCAGATCCACAATATCATATGCAATTTCCCAGTAAGATCCCCCAGTCTTGCTCTCTTCAANTACTTGACCTTCACTATCTGTATTCACAAACCAAAGATCAGTGTAGCCATAGAAATCACAATTATAGTCAGAACTTTCNTGCTCAAATTTTCCAACTGCTATAAAACCTCCATCTGGTTTTTGTATCACAGAATAAAATACATCCTCATCACATTCGCCGCCATAGCGTTCNATCCATATAAGATTCCCATCTACATCATATCTAGCCATAAATGCAGATTTTTCATTAGTGACTGCTGAGGTAGTATACCACCCTCCTACAACGATGTAATCACCTTCCATCGTTTGGATGACATCTCTCCCATGGTATGGTCTACTGGTTGGAAATTTCTTGATCCACTCTGTTGTACCCAATGAATCAACTTTTATTATACGCCCNGTGGCATTGTAGCTAGGATGATTGGTCGTAGTGGCACAAGAGATAACATAGCCACCATCGTAAGTATTATCAACCGCAGTTGCGTAGATAAGTCCNGTACCATAATTCCCCTGAGGTATAGGGATCTCATCGAATGTCTTGCTCCAGACCTCNTCACCAAGATCATTTAATTTTGTAACCCAAGGGACTCCACCTCGGTGNCCNACTCCAATNTAACTACAATCATCAACTATCTTTAAGGCGCTACTTGAAGCATTNCCCANNCTATCAATATTATCTATATCTTTNATAAAGGTTGTCTCTGGACCACANTTGTCAATTANNTCTNAATTGTCTTGGTCATTATCATTGCATTGAANTATTAAAAGNGTTANCAATAAATATATAANTGANTTCNGTCTCGGTTTAATGTGTGCNATTTTCATGANGCAGTTNNNNTTTTNNAAATTAATAAGTAATACCNTTTATAATAAGTACAATTCATCTNTTTTGTTTGTCGNTATTAAATTTTAGCTGTGAAAAGAATTGACCTATCATTTGCTTATGCCTTAGCCTTCTCAATCCCNGCAGTGATCTTATTTTTANTATTTATACATTATATAAAAACCAANAACCCTGTTTTTAATATATTAATTGATACGTNGATNTTTATNTCGATGGCAANATTTTGGATCCTTTTCATAAAATGGGTAGAGAATAGGGATATCTATGGGAACCCATTGAATTCATATGAACCGATNATGAGTTGGAGNNGATGGTATTATAAGCTTAAGAAATAANNCCNTTTATTTAAGTATTGAATAGTGTGATGTACATCACGAGTGTATTTTNGCAGTTAACCGTTATTATTAGTGATGCTTGGTCTTGCAGTATAGAAGACTGATAGGTAGGTAGAGAGGAATCTTCTTACCTCTGTGAACATAATCAGCCATCCTCTCTACCTNCACTATCTCTCAATATATATTTATCNATCTTTTTCACNTTTACTTTTTTTTGAGAACCATTTGAGATCAAATGGTAATACTATTATCCCTTTTCTTGCTAAATATGCAATCAATGCTATGAGTAAGAGTTTCATCTTAATAATTTATAATTATATATTGTACATCCTTACAAAAATAGGCGAAAACTAATGACCGAGCTCAATTGAAGGTGCAGGTTTTTTTTAATGCCAATGCATTAGTAGATTAAGTGAGCTAATAGATACACTTAATGCATAAAAATCTGATTCCATTNATTTTTCTTCTGACAATNGCACTTGGAAGTGATACCTCCAGAGTTGTTGAAACATATAATAATGGAAAGATAAGTAGCATCTCCTATTTTAAGGATACAGAAAANGGTCTANAACTATTCAAGCAAGAGGTCTTTCACTTTACTGGTACAATGTCCATGGTGGGAACTTTTGAAAATGGTTTTNGAGAAGGGGTATGGAGCTATTGGTATGAAAATGGCCAAAAAAGATTAGAAGGNACTTACCAAAATGGTCAAAAAGATAGACTCTGGACATATTGGTATGATAATAATGTAATAGCCACAAAATTCTTTTACGATAATAAAACTGTTGATGGTAAGATTATGGAATGGCATATTGATAAAGAGTGTTGGGATAGGGATGGTAATGAATGTGAGTGCGGAGAAAGTTGGTGGAGCGAATGTGAGGAGCATTAAAANTCTAATTATCGAATAAGCTAATTTTATGAAGCCCTTGATCACTGTCGGGGCTTTTTTTAAAATAGGGAGTCACCTTTTGGACGAAAATAAAAAGTCATTATTAATTCATTATTTTACAGAATTCATCTTAGGAAGTATTGGTNTTGGTGTTTTTNTTATCTTATTGTATTTNAACCAATTTAGTTTCTCANTAGATATTATTTCTTTATGGGTATTCCTTTATAATGGTATACTTTTTACGTATTGGATATGGANAAGTGATGCGAAGATNTGGGAGAAGTCTATTGCNGGTNGTTACTTTCTTNTAATTGAGATCATAATTGCCAGTACATTTAATCCATTTTAGAAACCTGGGTAAATTAAAATGAAANCNATCTATAATAATTATTTTCGAAAAAGTGANAANAGNGATCCAGTATTAAAAGCTTTAGANAGCGTTCCTATCTTTGATAACCTTCTTGATAGAGANCTTTCTGAGGTCGCACGCCTTACNCACGAGAGNACCTATAAAAAAGATGANCATGTNTTTAAACAAAATGCTCCAGCAGAAGGAATGTATGTTATTTTAGATGGTTCAGTTGAAATAAAAGACCCTGACTCTGGTACAATCTTTGCATCTCTAAATACAGGAGATTTTTTTGGAGAGCTAGCTCTCCTTGATGAAGAGCCTCGATCTGCCTCAGCTCACGCTACCCAACCCGCAAGACTTATAGGGTTTTTTAGGACCGACCTTTTGACCCTGATACAAAGGTCTCCTGAACTGGGCAATAAGATATTGCTTAACCTATCTAGAGTTTTAGGAGAGCGGTTACGAAAAACCAATGAAGAATTAGCAAAAACTAGTTGACCATGGATCCTCTCCAAAAAGTTTATAGGCTTCTATTATTTATTATAGTTGGAGCCCTCACATGGGGATTATTCCCTTTTTTAGCGCCAATTATTGGAATGCTTCTTTTTTCATTTTTATTTACAACAATTTTCCTTCAAGCAGCTGATTCACTAGAGCGCTATACTCGTTCAAGGGCATTGGGTGTTTTTATTATACTGGCAAGCGTCCTTACCATTGGAGTAGCATTTATTGGCAGTTTTATTTCAAACATGGGGTCTCAGATAAAATCATTTACTCTAAAACTGCAAAGAGATGATTTTGCTACTAGCATTGAGAACCTATCTACTGGGATAAAAGACTCTCTCCCGGAAACTATAAGTAATATGATCCCTGAAAGCGAAAAGATCATCATAATTGCTAAAAATTCTATGCTGGGCGTATTTCAAAGTGTCCTTTCACTATTAGGCTCTGCTGGCAGTTTTTTCTTTATATCATTTATGGTATTGATCTTTACTATCATTCTTTTGATCGAATATCATGATTTTAAACGGTCACTGGTACGCTTCATACCTAACAAATACCTCGAAGTTGGCTTGAGGATGATATATAATATTGAGCAGCAGATATCTAAATATCTTCGAGGACAGATTCTTGCTGCTAGTGGCGTAGCAATCTTATCAATCATTGGGCTTTTCATTCTAAACCAACTTGGCGCAAATATTACCCTTATCGTATTTATTGGGATTATTGCCGGTCTTGCAAATTTGATTCCAATGGTTGGGCCCTTTATTGGAATGATCCCTGCTATTCTAATTGCATTAATGAATAATGTTGGTAGCGATGTTGCACTTAATCATCAGATCTTTGGAGCAGTACCATCTCCATTCTATGTTTTGGATATTATTTTAATGTTTATTATAGTTCAACAGATTGACAATAATTTTATCACGCCACTTGTTGTTGGAGAAAGTGTTGGCTTACATCCCATGGCTGTTATGCTTGTATTATTGATAGGCGGAACTCTTATCGGTCCTCTTGGGATGCTCTTTGCGATCCCAGCAGCTGGGGTATTAAAAGTTGTTATTGGTGAAATAGTTTTTGTGACAAAAAATTCACACTTACTATAACATCTATCTTATTTATTTACCCCTGCAAGGTCTAATAAAAAAGCATATTCTAAAGCAGTTTCACGATGATATCTAAATCTCCCCGACTTCCCGCCATGGCCTGCATCCATATGCATGTATAAGTAGAGTTTATTATTTCCTTTCCAATAATCACGAAGTTTTGCAACCCATTTAAGTGGTTCAAAATATTGCACCTGTGAATCGAAAAATCCAGATGTCACAAGAAGATTTGGATATTCTTTTTCCTCTACTTGGTCATAAGGAGAGTACGATAACATATAATCATAATATTCTTTTTCCCTTGGGTCGCCCCACTCCTCCCATTCATTTGAAGTGAGAGGGATTGAAGGGTCTAACATAGTAGTAACAACATCTACGAATGGAACCCCAGCTATCGCACCTTTCCAAAGTTCTGGTGCCATATTTATAACCGCTCCGATCAAAAGCCCTCCTGCGCTACCACCATAACAAAATAGCTGATCAGAGCTAGTATAATTATTTTTGATAAGATATTTACCAGCATCAATAAAGTCATAAAAGGTGTTTTTCTTATTCAATAGTTTCCCATCTTCGTACGATTGCCTACCATATATCTGACTTCCTCTTATATGAGCAATTGCAAAAACAAACCCTCTGTCTAAGAGACTTAGCCGTGAAGAACTAAAATAAGGATCCGTGGTGCTTCCATAAGATCCATAAGCGTACAAAAGTAGACTCTGCGCATTTCCAGTTTTTAAATCCTTTTTATAGACAAGCGATATTGGAACCTTTTTCCCATCTCTAGTATCTGCATATATTCTTTCAGAAGTATAATTTTCTTTATCAAACTCACCTAAAACCTTAGCCTCTTTCATTAATGTCTTTTCTTTTGTATCCATATTATAATCATATGTAGACCAAGGCGTCACTAAAGAACTATAATTATAACGAAGTACGTTTGTATTGAATTCCTTATTTGTTGACAAATAAGAGGTATACGTTTCCTCGCCAAAATTAACTGAATGCTGTTCCCCTGTGATCAAATTGATGATCCTTAATCCCCTGAGGCCGTTTTCCCTTTCACTAAGAACCAGATGATTGTCAAATATCTCCATATCTAGCAAGTGAACATCTTTATTATGTGGTATTACTTCTTTCCAATTAGACATATCTGTCAAATCTTTGGATGTCTCCATCAAGCGATTATTTTCAGCTTCCGAATTAGTAAGTATATAGAATTTTTCTCCATAATGAACNAAAGANTATTCATGCTNTNTNCCTCTTGGAGTGAANTTGAAAAAATCNNCATTTGGTGTATNTGCATTNAGTAAATGATAATCANTTACNANCGTGCTACCATTCCATATGACAATATATTCACCTGATTTTGAACGCCCNACCCCTATGTAAAACTCATTATCATCNTCNTGNTAGACCAATTNGTCATTCTTATAATCAGTGCCGACTGAATGTCGATATACNTTTTCAGAAAGGAGGGTNGTTTTATTTTTAGAGGTGTAAAAAACAGTTTGATTATCNTTTGCCCANGCNATTCTNCCTTCTGTATTNGGAATTGATTGAGNTAGCACTTCNCCTGTTCGTAGATCTTTAAAATAAATAGTATAAAACCTTCTACTAAGAGTATCTACTCCATATGCTAGCCAATTATTATCTGGGCTGANNAATCTGCCACCGACTGAAAAATAATCGTATCCTTTAGCNANATCATTAACATCTAGAATGATTTGTTCTTTCGANTCAAGGGAACCTTCNTTTCTGCAGTAAATAGCNTATTCTTTANTTTCTTCATAGCGCCTATAATAATAATATCCATTTTCAAGATACGGTACCGTTTCATCATCTTTTTCAATCCGGCCAACAATCTCATTAAAAAGATCATCNTGGAANTTTTTTGTATGCGAAAGNTTGTCTTTNGTGTATTGATTCTCCANATTGATATAATCAACTACCTGTTGAGTATGATCATCATATGGTTTTTTTGATTTTTGCTCATCGGTTAAGCGCATCCAGTAGTAATCATCAATGCGTGTGTGACCATGNGTTGTCATTTCATATGGCTTTTTTATAGCAACTGGCAGTTTCGCCTTTTGACCACATCCNTTCATTAGAAAAACTCCTAGTAAGATATATTTTTTCATTTTTTTGATTATTGATNTAATTAATAGTTAAGAATGTCTAGCTACAAGATAATATAAATCTAATCTAGATCTTTTTATTTATTTAAATAGCAAGTTTTAGTTATACCTTGCTTTAAATCAGTTTATTAGACTAAACTTTTCCGAGTCATTTACTGGCTCACAAACGCGGAGTTCTACTTGAATCATACATACACAATATGGTCATGGGTGTAGTGTATCTATTTCTCTATCATTATGGTGGTTGATTGAAACAGACACTACTTACTTTTTCTATTAGTGCCATCATTTCTGGTTGTGGGTCATTCATGAATAACGAGAGGCCCTCCCCCGACAAAAATCCCCCAATTTCAATATTTAAAAAAACTATTATAAAGAAGCTAGAATTTCTTCCNTACATAGATTACGTNCCNTCTGTANTACCAACNGAATCTGGNAATACCTTNTTAGATGAATTATACATATATGAAAAAATTGTAGANGANCATAATCAATTTGAATTANNAGACCTGCAANATGAAGATNAAAACACAAGACGGNTATCAAAGCTTTTTAAGTACCTNAGAAAAAGANAAANATNAGACAGCATTGAAGAAAAGAAAGAAGATATCATGACCATTCGCATTCTTACAAAAAGATATGAAAACTGGTCTGTAAAATGGGANGCAACATCAGAAATGGTTGGAAAAGANCTATCTTTNGATGANATNGATCTGATCCAGAGCGAGATTAAAAGAATCTCAAGAAAACTTTAAGTCCTTGTTAGCTACTTTGTTTATTTAATGCCCAAAAAAAATATTTTAGTTTTGACTTATAGGATATTTTACTTTTAAGATTTGANAGTGGAATTTTCCTTTAACCAAATATTAAAAAGGGGGTGATCAGTTGTCTAATTCAAGTAATTTGCTGACCTCCAATAATTCAGCAAAATAAATCCACGTTGCTGCCGTTGTGAGGTCAGCTTCAATAAATNAAAAACGCATCTTACCTTAGATGCGTTTTTTATTTACAAACTCTTAAACTTCAATACCATTNTTACCATAAGTATAAATGAAAATAATAAACCGATATGGCCTGGGATTTTTAGCCCTCTCTCATAGCATGGCCTTGCAGCAATAGCTGGTAATATGGCGAANAGAAAAGACGGAGAATATTGTATCAAAAAAGAGACCTCTTTTGCATTATTCACTGGAACTAATAAGTTGAAAAAAATAGATAATATTATTACTACAGTTCCAAACCAGCCTAGAAAATTTAATGGAGGGACACCATAATAGGAGCCTGGCTTATTCCATGCCCAGCGGCCCTCATCAACTGCAATTGGATCTAAGATCATATCAAGGGTCATTAAAAGAATCCCCGTAAAGATAATTAAAGAAAGCCCTGTATTGAATGTCTGCTGGGAAACTATCAATCCTGTAATAAGTGAAGAATAATTCAGACCCATATAGATCAACCCAGACCAAACAAGCGGGATCAATATTGGAATCCCAAATATCATAGGGCCTGGGGTAGAGTCTGGTTNATAACGGTATTCCCCTCCAAAAATCAAACCATATTTTGAACCAATAATTTCATTAACTGTACTTACGAAAATTGCAACTAACACAAATGATAGCATATTCCCCAACCCTAAAAATTTTGACCCGTGATAAAGTAAATAGCCATATCCTAAAACAATCTGTAAAACCCGGACCCTCTCCGCTCTAAAATAATGAGGATCGTCTCCAAATTGATAATCACTAGCAAACCAAGCCAAGTTTCCCAAACGAATAAACCTATAAAGGAGGGGAGTAGATAAAGCCAAGACTACAAAAAGGTAAAATAATAATTTTTCTAGGATGCTATACCTTTATCCTTTTTTCATACATCTCTTGATAGTATTTCATACAACTTTTATAAATGTGCGAAAGTTTTTTATCGAGCTTTATATCCTTTTCTTGGAATGGTTTAAAGCCGGTTGAATTGTTAACACTCTTATACCAGTAAGGTGCCCAGACACCGTCTGAATTTCTACCACCACTCGGCCATTTGAGCATCCTATGAGAAAATTTGATATCCATTTCATGGCATAAACTTTTTAAAGAATTTTCAGGGTCTTTAAGAATATCTGTTGCATCTATTATGGGCGGGGTCTCTCCAATTTCCTTTTCAATATATTGAACGATCTCACTTTGTTGCTTATATCCTAATAAGTCTTCATTATCCACAGGAAACTGTTCGCCGTAACTTGAGATCACATACAATGGGTCTCTAATTAAAACGCAGTTCTTAACACTACTTATCCAATTTATGCTGCACCCTTTAAGATTGTGCTGTGCCATATGCTTTTGATACCAAATCGACTTTCCATTAGGAATAGACCCTATGCAAATATCCACTATCTCGTTCCAATTAGTATTTTGTGATCTGAGAACCAGATTCCTGCCTGGGTGATGAATGCCGGTTTTTTCTAAGTAATGAGCGTAAAATGGTTCATCAAACACATCTGTATCTCCTCTGTTTTCAAATGAACGCATCATAGCTGTAGAAAGACTGCGTGGTCCTGACCACATTGCTATAATTGTTTTTGACATTATTGTTTACATTGCTTTTCAAGGTCCAGGGCGTACCATTTTTGTAATTTTTCTGTAAGTACCCCACGTATCCCCTCACCTATCACATGCCCATCAACAGAAATAACTGGTAGAATACCTGCAAAGGTACCCGTAACAAATACTTCATTAGCACTATGAACGTCATCTAAAAGAAAATCTTTTTCAAAGATCGTAAGATCGTTTTCTTTAGAAAAATCAATTACATTAGACCTAGTGACTCCATTCAAACAATGTTTGCCTGAGGATGTCCAAACTTCTTGATCTCTAATAATAAAAAAATTAGTTGAATTGCAAGTTGATACATAGCCTTGAGGGTCTAACATAAGCCCTTCATCTACACCTAATTTATCAGCTTCAATACAAGCCGCTATGCAATTATGCTTACTCAATGAATTGATTCTTGGGTCTTGTATCCTATTATCCCTTATAGTTTTTACAGTCCCTAGTGTTATTCCCTTTATTTTAACTTGTTCGTTCGCTTTTTTATATTCCGGAATAATTACCAAGGTGGGTTTACCTATGGTAACCTTTGGGCTTTGATAAGGAGTAATCTTGATTCCACGAGAAACGATTAAGCGTATATGCACATCTGTCATCATTCTATTTTTTTCTAGGGTAGACCTTATGGCTAATTCCATCTGCTGCTTCGTTTGGTCAATATCCATTGCAATAGCCTTGGCTCCATGATATAATCGATCTAAATGTTGATCAAGATGTATCAGCGTTCCCTTATAAAGTCTTATCCCTTCCCAAACTCCATCACCCAAAAGGTATCCACTATCCATAACAGAGACCTTCGCATCTGACCGATGAAAAAATTGGCCATTGATAAAGATCATGATATCTTCATTCCGACCATCTATTTCGTAATCGTGGGTGGATGCCATATATTATCCTTTTTTCACTTGTCTTAATCTTTCAAAAGCTATCGCAGATACCGCTGCACTAACATTCAAAGAATTTGTTTTACCCTGCATGGGAATAGTTGCAATAAAATCACAAGATTTGAATACCTTTTCACGAAGACCGCGTCCTTCACTGCCAACAATGATCACTGTTTTTCCGATCAATTCTATTTCATACCATGGTTTCGCATTAATGCTATTTTCAAGACCTACGGTCCAAAAACCACTTTTCTTTAGCCTCAAAATCTCATGATTCAGGTTTGTTACTTCATATAATGGGATATTCACAAAAGCACCCTGACTCACTTGTAATACTGTTTGGGTAATCGGAGCTGAATGATGCTTTGGGAAAATAATTCCATTTATCCCAGCACATTCAGCTGTTCGAATGATCTGACCAAAGTTTTGTGGATCTTCGATCTGATCTAGGGCAAGAAGGCATACATCTCCCTCATTATTAAACTCTGGTATATCATTTGAAATTATACTTCCTTGAAAAGTGATAACAATCCCCTGGCTTCTATCCCCAGGGTGTTTTTTATAAAAGTGTTCTTTTTCCAAAATATTAAAATTAAAGGATCTTAAAAAGGGTTTAATACTATCATCTTTAAAAGCCCTCCCACCTTTCAAAATATCAACATGGTTAACATCATATCGGCCAGAGGATAATATTGAAATAGCACTATTAATCCCTTTGCAAACAATAAACTGATTATTTGGTTTTTTCATGGTGAATACAGTTAATTAATTTTACAGTACCTACTCATTTAAAACATGAAGATCATAAATTTTATAATCTATCACTATATTAATTATAGTTCGTGTTCAATTAAATTATTTGTCAATTAATAAGGAGATTTAGCATGGGAATAGTTGAGGATGTAAAAGCCATAGATAAGGTAGCATCAAAATATTTTGTTGTATTCTCAATCATTGCATATGGTTTTCTATTCGGTTGGAACTATCAATCTGGTGAGACCATATTTTCATCAATAACACAAGATATAAGTATTTTATTCATTTTAGTGAACCAAGGCGTTATAATAAGTTATATAACCTGGTATAAAGACTGATAAGCAGATAAGAATTGTTAATAGCAATATCCTTTGTGAACTCTTAGGCGAACTGTTTGCTAGGCAATAAAATGGTAGGTACATTCGCGACCGCTTCTTGACGAGAGAATAAAAAATTGGGCCCATAGCTCAACGGTTAGAGCAGCAGACTCATAATCTGTTGGTTCGGGGTTCGAATCCCTGTGGGCCCACTCTATCAATCTTTTGACCTCTGTAATATCCACTAAATGGTGTAGTGCTGAGTTATTTTGTTTATGTGATTAATTTTGGTAGTTTTTGATTTAACAGAGGCCCCTCTCATGAAAATAATATTATCATTCATATTAATGACCAGTCTTCTATTCCCAGTAGGTGGAGTTGTAATATTCAATGACGGCACAACTATTGAAGGAGATGTTATTGAAGTAAACCAGAATTCTGTTTCCATCACGCCTGATGGCCTAACTTTCCCTGAAAATATACTTATGGAGAATATTGACTCCTTGAAACTGTATAACGGGGAAATACTAGTTGCAAATAATAAAGTCCGTCTTCTTTATAAAAATGGTGAATTTGTTGACCCATCAGAAATCGTTTTATCTAGCCCAGATGATTTTGAAGAATATGATGTTGAGTATGAAATTGTCCCTAACTGGAGCGCCAATCTGTATACTGGTTATCCAATTTTAAAGGCATCTTCGTTCGATTATTATGATGATATAAATCCTGTTTATGGCCTTTCAATAGGAAGCCCCTGGGGTTTATTCATGGATGATTTTTTTATGAATGTAATTTCTGAGATTGCCTATTATGATTTTAATGTAACGAATAATCCTGATTATGAAGATTTTGGAGGGTTAGCGTTCCAAATCGGCTTAAGTCCAGGGTTCTTTATTGGAGAGTCTAGTGTAAGTCTCACTGCCTGCACAGGTATTTATCATGCAGGGACAGGCTTTATAGGAGGTGGTAGTTTTGACATTCCTCTTGGGAGCTTAATTATGGATAATTTTGGAGATGCTGACTTTGTTTCTGATAATGAGGATTTTTTTGAAGCTCTAGAAATGCGCTTAACCGCTAGGGCGAATCTGGTTCAAAAAACAGAAGGTGGAAGTACCGGATGGCTTGGTGCAGGCCTCTCTTTTGGTTATGAATTTTAATCTCTGAATGTTCTGTTTTATCAAATAAAGGGTTTGAAAAAACTAATTTTCTTTCTTGGTTTCATTACAGCTCAGACTGTTTATGAAGGTGAGATCACATTTGATTACGAAGGTACTGAAGACGGAACTTTTTCTTCAATAATTCAAGACTCCATTGTTTCAGCATTTAGTTTCAACCAGACAACTGGAGACACCTCATACCTTCTTTTAGCTTCTATTACACAGCAAGAGGATGATGAGTTCGATCTATTTCTAGCTATTTTAACAGATACAACCTTCCCTGTAGGTCCTCGTACCTGGGATATCCCTGGTGAGGGCGATGAAGATAACCCACTTAGCCTTGAGACCATAGTTGTCTTTATGCCTGGGCTAGATTCGACTTTCGTACTTGACCTATTTGATTCTGTCACTGATACATCCAGTACCAACGATTCAAGCGACGTTATATCTGATATATTCTCAAGTTTGACGAATGATCTATACCTAGGACTTCAAGGCGAAGTAGAAATAACAGAGTCTACAGATACTTCTATAATTGGTGTTTTCAATACAGTAATGATAAAACCAGCTTTTTACTTTCCACCTCACACAATATCCATTGATAATGGTGAGTTTATTTTTAATGAAGTATCATTACCTGCCCTATCAATATCAAATGACTTACAACCGTTAAGAACAAACATTTTACAAGAGGTCTACCCAAACCCATTTAACTCATCTATTGTAATAGAGTTTTTCATAGAAGAAGGTCCTAGAGATATATCCTTATCCATTTTTGATATAAATGGTAGAAATTTGGAAACATTATTTTCTGGTCCAATAGCTCCAGGAGCAAAGTCAGTCCGATGGGATTCTGGTCAAAATTCAAGTGGTATATATTTTGTAGTGTTAGAAACAGAACATTATGTAGATTCAAAAAAGTTGATTTTAGTTAAATAATGTCTGATATCCAGTTATCCCATCACGAGATTTTGAATGACCTCTTACTGCTTAAATGGGGTGATGGCAAAGAAAGTGCTCTTCCATTAAAACCAATGAGAGATAATTGTCCATGTGCAAACTGTGCAGGGGAAACGGATGTTTTTGGCAATATTTATAAAGGGCCACCACAGATAATGAATGATAAGAGCTATCTTATTTCTGGAATACAACCAGTTGGCTACTATGCCATAAGGCCATTTTGGAAAGATGGACATAGTGATGGTATTTATTCTTATAAATTTTTATGGAAATTGTGTGAATCTTTTGATTCCTCATCATGAATAGGCTTTTAATAACCTTTGTTCTTTGCCTTTCTTCTATTTATTCAAAAGAACTCCCACTACAAATAATTGATCTATCTGGTCCCATAACAGACCCTAAACAAGAGATATCTGGCATGGATTGGTATAAGGATCATTTATTTCTATTACCAGAAAACCAGGGTGGTTTTCTTTTTATGATCAATAAAAAGGAAATACAAGACGTACTCCAATCTAAGGACCCAAAGACAATTACTCCCCAGAAAACCATTTTTAATGCTCCTGACTATTCTATTCTAATACCAGGGTTTGATGGGTTCGAAGCGATCAGCTTCTCTGACGAGGATGTATATATTAGCATCGAAGCAGAACATGGTGGTCTAATGATAGGTCATATTGCCTGGGGCACAATTGACCCTAAGACTTTTGAAATAATAATTCCAAAAAACAATCTTAAAAGGATTGAAACGCCAATCCAGCTCGAAAACATGTCTTTCGAAAGCATATTCATGTATAATGAGAATGCAGTAATGCTTTATGAGGCTAATGGCTCAACTCTACAAAAAGAAGCATACCATACTATATTTTCACCACGTGATAAAAACACATCAGTTATTAAATCCATCAATATAGAATACAGACTTACCGATGCCACACAAATGGATATAAATAACCGATTTTGGAGTATAAATTATTTTTGGCCAGGTGATGAAAAATTATTAAACCCAGCAACTGACATGATATTTAAAAAAACGCCTAAGGGACAAACTCATCAAAACTCAAAAGTTGTTGAACGATTGGTCGAGTTCGAAATAAAGAAAGATAAAATTGAATTTTCTGATAATGAACCAATCCAGCTAATCCTGGATAAAAAATCTCCAAGGAACTGGGAAGGAATAGCAAGACTTAATAATAATGGTTTTTTATTAGTAACTGATAAACACCCCAGCATGATTTTAGCATATGTACCATTACAATAAATGAAAACTCTTATAACAATCATATTTGTTATTGGTCTACTAACTCAAAGCCTTCTAGGATGGGGAAGGACCGGTCATCGCATCGTAGGCAAGGTCGCTGAAACGTATCTGACTAAAAATGCTAAAACTCAAATAAAAAAGCTTATGGGTCACCATGATCTATCTCGCATGAGCAATTGGGCTGATGAAATTAAGTCTGACCCAGGTTGGCAACATGCAAATGATTGGCACTGGTGTACTATTCCTGATGGCGAGGATTATGAAATGGGAAAACATAAAGGTCTCGCAGCTGAAAAAGTAAAAGAGTTTATCAATACCCTAAAAAATAGAAAGGCGTCTAAAGAGGATAAACAGGTCGCATTAAAATTCCTGGTCCATTTAGTTGGTGATCTTCACCAACCGCTTCATGTTGGGAATGGCAATGATAGAGGCGGCAATGACATCAAAGTTAAGTGGTTTGGTGATCCTACTAACCTGCATAGTCTCTGGGATACAAAGTTAATTGACTATCAACAATTAAGTTATTCTGAGTATGTAGACTATTTATTGCTTAATGAAGACCGTGGTAAGATAAGGCAATGGCAGGGCGATTCTCTTTTAACATATGTTCATGAATCAAGAGACCTTAGAGGCCAATGTTATAAGTTCTCAAAAGAAAATTTAAAATGGGAATATTTTTACACCAATAAAAGACTTCTTGAACAAAGACTTTTACAGGGTGGCATTCGTCTTTCTGGAGAATTAAATAGAATATTTAAGTAGCTTTATTCTTTCCTTGATCTGCAACTGCTGCAGTCTTTTTTGAGATCTCATCTTGATCTCCTAAATAATAACTTTTCTTAGAATTCATATCTTGATCTAATTCGTATACCAATGGAACGCCTGTGGGTATATTCAAGTTGATGATATCATCATCAGAGATTTTTTCTAAATATTTTACAAGCGCTCTAAGGGAGTTCCCGTGTGCGACGATCAAAACATTTTTCCCCGATTGAACATCAGGCTTGATCGAGTCAAACCAGTATGGCATGAACCGGTCTACCGTATCTTTAAGGCATTCAGCAACAGGAAGATCATCTAATGAAAGATCAGAATATAAGGGGTCAAACCGAGGATGTCTTTTATCATCAAGTTTTAACTGGGGAGGTGGAATTGAATAACTCCTGCGCCAAATATGAACCTGCTCCTCTCCATATTCAGCAGCTGTTTCTGCTTTATTAAGTCCCTGCAGTGCTCCATAGTGTCTTTCATTGAGCCTCCAACTATATCGAATATTGACATCATTTAAACCCATTTCACTAAGGCAAATCTCCATAGTTCGGTTAGCACGCTTAAGTAGAGAAGTATGTACCGTATCGATCTGGAAGCCTGCTTTTTTAAGTAGGGTACCACAATTTCTTGCTTCTTCTTCACCTGTCTGAGTCAGATCAACATCCGTCCAGCCAGTAAACTTATTCTCTAAATTCCATTGGCTTTCACCATGTCGCATTAAAACTAATTTTTTCATATTTTTAAAAGATTAATTATGATATTTATAAAATAACTACGATTGAAATTCTTAATCTCTTCTCCTTTTCAAAAGAAATTTTTAATTAGATTTCGATAATTATGTGTGGAAGAAAAACACTGACAAAAGATAAGAAAGCCATCATTAAAGAATTATTCATAGATGAATGGCAAGATGATAATTACGAACCAAGTTTTAATATCGCACCAACCCAAGACTGCCCTGTATTGATCAGTTTGGGGAACTCAAGGGTTATAAAATTGATGAGGTGGGGACTTATACCTAGTTGGTCCAAAAATAGATCTATTGGTTCAAAAATGATCAATGCCCGATCTGAAACGATCTTAGAAAAAGTGTCATATAAAAACTTAGTTTATACAAACCGTTGCGTCATTATATCAGATGGCTATTATGAATGGAAAAGATATGGCGATGTTAAAAAACCATTTTATATTCATCATCCGGAGAAAAAACTATTATTAATGGCAGGGCTTTGGACATCTTGGAGATCATCTTCAAATTCTTTATCCACTTATACTGTGATAACTACTACTCCACAAAAAGAAATCGCTCATATTCATGATCGAATGCCTGTCATTTTGGATATAGGCGAGGTCGATAACTGGATAAGGCCAAATAAAGATAATAAAATCCCAACTCAATTAGATTCCTTAAAATCTTATATTGGAAAACTTATATGTCATCCTGTTTCTAATTTTGTTAATTCAACAGGAAACAACAGTATAAAATGTATTAAACCAACAGACGAAACAAATGAGCTTAGTCTATTTTAGGCTATTACCTTTTCATTAATAATTTTCAAATCAATTTCTAACTTTTTACTAACACAGCCTAAATTATCTGATTGATAAATTAGATTGAATTAATAGTTTAATTAAAAAATAATTGTAAAAACACGTGATTATATTTTTTCTAACATAATTACTAGAATTTTAATTATAATTGACCATTAATATTTTGTTAATATCAATCAAACAAATCAAGGAGAACCCTATGAGTCTATCTCATCGCATCTCTGCGTTTATACTTCCCCTAATCATTACATCGTTACTATCAGCTCAGGTATCCGTATCTGGCGTCGTTACTAATGATAAAGGGGATGCGCTATCAGGTGCAAATGTTTATCTAGCTGGAACTTCCCTAGGCGCTGCTACAAAATCAGATGGCAAGTACCAAATTAATGATGTTCCTGCAGGTGATTACACTCTAGTATTTTCATATCTAGGCTACAGTACAATGGAGATGAGCGTGCAAGTTGGAAACAGCAACGCAACGCAGAATTCGCAATTGAGCCGTGCTGCTCTTGAAATAGAAGCACTGCATGTAACTGGTACCATTATCAAAGATCGAGTGACGCCGTTTCCGCATTCATCTCTTACCTCTGAAGATCTTGAACTACGTACTGCTTCAAGGGACATTACTGCCGTCATGGCTGATGCCCCTGGCGTATACTTCACAGAGAGTAAAGGTGGAGCAGGTGACTCAAGGGTATACATAAGAGGGTTTGATCAGGAAAATTCTGCAACATTAATCAATGGTGTTCCAGTTAATGATATGGAAAATGGTAGAATGTATTGGTCTAACTGGGATGGAATGACAGATATCGCCTCCGCAATCCAAATTCAAAAGGGATTGGGTGCAACCAATCTGGTAGCTGGCCAATTAGGAGGGACAATTAACATTGTTTCTGGTGCTGCTACTGCAGACAGAGCATTCAGTTACAAACAAGAGCTCGGCAGCGATTCTTTCCTTAAAACAACTTTTACTGCAAGCACGGGACTCTTAGATAATGGCGTCGCCTTATCTGGACTAGTGGCAAAGAAAACTTGGAATGGGTATGTTGATGGTACATGGTCTGACGCATACTCCTATTACTTTTCTGCACATAAAACCTTCGGAAATGGAAAGCATACACTAGATGCTAATGTCTTGGGCGCTCCTCAGCAGCATGGGCAAAGAGATGAAGATCAAATATATACAGAAGAAGATTGGCAATCCTTTAGTCCTTCTGATTATAGCAGCAGTGATGACTTCCGCAGAGCTAGTCCACACAGATATGGTAGCGGCTGGGGATACCTAACAGAAGAACAATATGATGCTCTCAATGATAATAGTGTTGGCCACCGTGGTAGCACTGATTGGGCTCATGATATTCTATTTGGTGGTATTATGCATACCAAGCAAGTAGGCGATAAGTACCTCATTAATACAAGAACAAACTATTATCACAAACCTGTGTGGAGTTTGAATTGGAAATGGAATGTTGATGAGCAATCAAGCCTTTCTACAACTTTTTATGGATCAAAAGGTAGAGGTGGTGGAACGGGCCCAATGAACACACGTGATACGTTTATGGGAGATGACGGAGAGGATTCTTACTACAAATATTTTGACCCTGCTGAAATGAGTGACGGTACTGAAACAATTGACTGGACTCAAGTGATCGCCAATAATCAACAGTGGTCAAGTGGATCTGAGTTTGACACAACCTATAGTGATGATATGCATCGCTCAAAACGAATCATCAGAGCGTCTGTAAATCATCATGACTGGACTGGAGTACTTTCGACATATAATAGGGCAGTTAACGATAATCTTAATATAACCACAGGTGTTGATATTCGCGCATATGCTGGTGAACACTACAGAGAAGTAGTGAACCTTTTAGGTGGTGACTATTATGTGCATCACTATGCAATGGCTGGTGAAACTGGCACTGAAAGAATGCGTGAGGTAGGTGGTTTAATTGACTACCATAATACAGGTTACCACGACTGGTATGGTGGTTGGGCACAAGCAGAATATTCAACTGACTCGTGGTCAGCAGTGCTTAGTGGCGCGCAATCGGTTTCAAGATATCAAAGACAGGAACAATATAATGAAACTGAAGGAGATGAATTCTCAAAGGTATTAATTTTCCCAGGGAATGCTCTAAAATTAGGTTTTAATTATAATGTAAATGATAACTTGAATGTATTTCTCGCTGCAGGAAATATGTCAAAAGCTCCAAAGTTTTCAAATGCATATTTGTCTTATAGTAACACACCAAACACTGGAGCGCAAAACGAGGCAATCGCATCAATGGATGTTGGTGTCTCCTACAGAAGTGACATGTTTGATGTGACAACTACATATTATAACAATACCTGGGAAGACAAATCCTTAACCTTATATAGCGCCCCTGATATTTACAATATCACTGGTCTTAGTGCTAATCATTCAGGTGTGGAAGTTGAGGCAGATGTAAGACCGATGGATCTCCTTTCTGTTGACGCTGCATTGTCTTTTGGTAATTGGGCATGGGGTGAAAACGTTGATGCAACATTCAGCTCGGACTATGATAGAACAAATACTACAGAAGTAAAACTATATACTGATGGTTTAAAAGTAGGATTCCAACCTCAAACTCAAATGGCTTTTGGTCTTAACTTAATGCCAATGGATGGTTTAAGAATAAATACCACCTTCCAGATGAATGACAACTTTTATGCAGGTTTTGACCCAGCAGACAGGGTTCTAGATACAGATGACCCTCAAGCACTTCAAGACGCAGTAACCAGCGTAGCAGATGTTGTAAAGTTGGAGGCCTTCAACCTCATGGATCTTCACCTATCTTATAAGATGAATCTAATGGGTACAGACTTAGTTTTGGGAGCTCACGTGCTTAATGCTCTTGATACTGAGTATGTTTCCTATGCAGAAGATCAGGGATTTGAAGATGATGGCTCAAATAGTGCACCAAAAGTGTTCTATGGTTCTGGAAGACAAATTAGAATGAGTTTTAAAGTAAATCTTTAGATTTCTTTTAATTTTAAAAAAACCCCCAGAAATGGGGGTTTTTTTTTAAAAGATATCAAATATATTTGGGAGGTCTATATCAAATATTCCAGGGAGCTTATCCTGGAGGTTTACACCAAAAACTAGACCAATAGTCGTCCAATGTGTTCTCGTTTCTTTTTCTATTACCTCCGCTACCCAGTTAAACTGAGTGAACATACCTATAGTGATAGGAGTAGGTAAAAGATGAAATATTGCAGATGAGCCTACCGTAAATCCATATCCAGGTGAAACAAGTCCTCCCCCAACTTTGATTCCCGTCTCCAAATTAGAGGGAACCCACGCCCAGCCTAGCCTTGGATTAACCTGTGCTATAAAGAAGTAACTTAGGGTCTGAAAATTCTTACCTACAGAATCTGAAGCAAAATCAATCCAGTTAACCTCTAATCCAATATCTATTTCTCTTCCATTGAACTTGAACATATTTCTACGGCCTAAGCCAAAAGTATAATTAATCCCTGCCGTATGATCTTTAAGTGTATTTTCAATAACCAATGGCTGACCAAAGGCCAGAGTTAAAAAAGACTTTGGGCCAGAACCAAATAATGAATCCTGTAATGCACGTTTTAATTGGCGTGCTTTCTTTCGCGCTTCTTTTCTTTTTTGTTTTGCCTCTTTTTTAGCAACCTTTGCCTCTTCTTGAGCGTAGTCCTCTACATCTTTTGTTTTTCTTACAGCATCTAAAGTTGTGGTTGCAGCCGCAGCTTCAAGCCTTGCTCTTTCAGCTTCACGCTCTGCATCATACATTTTTTCAATAGCTTTTTGTGCATCCTGCCTTGCCTCCTCCATGCGTACTTGGAAAGACTCTACATCCTTAACCTGGCCTTCCGCTTTCCTCATCAGTTTGGTAGCAAGTCTAGCCCTTTGATTGGCCTCTTCTAGTGCTTGTTTAGCTGCTCTGACATCCTCGTTTGCTTTATTAAGGGCATCTTCCGCACGTGCAGCAAATTCTACAGCAAGATCTAAGTTATCTATTTCCTCTAGACCTCTATCAATGACACCTTTGCCTGTCCATTCATATTTATATGCATACTTATCAGGCGGCATATAGGGGATGATCTTACGCTCAACCTCTTCCCCCTCTTCGTCAACTATTACCCTAACTGTTTCTCCAAGTTTTAAATCATGAAGATATTCCTTGGTTTGTATTATGGTATTATCTGAGTTAAAATATTGTATCATTCTTAAACGGGCACCTTTTTCCCAGTATAATAAATGACGCCCTACAAATTCATTATTTGAATCAAAATAGGAAGACTCCACAACCTCAGAGAAAATATTATCTTCTTTTACAACCGTATAATTAAAATGATATGAGAAATACTTAAAGCCAACAGAGTCACTAAATGAGACTTCCCTTGGGCGACCATCGCTCCTACTAATAAAATGGGCGATCCAACCAGGACGGATATAACTTAGTTCATTTGCATAAAGATCTTTATCTAATCGAGACACATTTCCTTTTTCATAAAACTCTACTTTGTATTCGGATCGTGCGCCAGACCTTGACCAAATAAAATGATATGTTTCTTTAGGATTCCTATCTTTACCAAATCTAGTTACATTTTTAATTCGACCTTCCTTATTATAATAGACCTGATAATACACATGGCCATAAAAACTTTGAGGCTCACCTCTTAGATCAAGTACTCTACGATATGGGTTCCAATATTTATAATACTCTACTTTTGAACTTTTAATTTTAGGAGAGGCTGGTTCTTCCACTTGTGCAAATAAACCAGTTGATAGTAAAACAAAAATAAGATAAATAGGTAAAATATTACTGTATATCAGGCCAGCCCCCAGCTCATTAAGACGATCATCGTAAAGAATAGTGAAAATCCGACCCAGGTACCAGTCTGAAATCTTTTGTTATAATCAATAACTTCTTCATCTAAGGTTTGATAATTCAAAACAATGGTTTCATGCTTGCCTTCATCTACGAAAACATCTAAACGTCCCATCACAAGAATATCATTCATTATTTTTTCCTTAGATGTCAATGCATTTGCATCCTCAGAGTAGTTGTTTGGGAAGTAGCCAACTTTGTGCCAGCCAGGTAAAATATCGATCCGATTTTTTAATGGAGAATAGCCAACTAATTGCCCATCAACATATATAGGCAGCCCCTCTGTATCACAGATTATTTCTAGAGTCGTACGCTCGCGAGCATCTTTCCAGGACGTGGGATGAGTTTTCTTTTGGGCATCTTTTAGATCAGGGAACACAAAAGATGGGTTCACCTCTTTCTCTTCAATATGATCAGAATACGTTAAAACAATGAGAACCTTCCTGCCTTGCTCATGCAACAAAACATCAAAGATCCCAATACTGCGATTGATCTGAAATGAAAGTTGAAGTGCGTTTTGTGACCAAATTTGTTGAATATCACGAATCGGATAGCCGATCATTTTATCAAAAAAATTTTCGTTTGGTCTTATAATATTGTAAAAGTTAAGGATGAACCATTTTTCTTGCTCAATCCAACTAGAGACATCGGCTCTTTCAATATAGCTAGATAGCTGAAATTCAATCCTGAGCCCTGTCTCTGTTGGCTCAACCTTTGATGAGAGCATTACTGGTAGGTCTTGAGCAGATAAAAAACATATACTCATGAACCAAGCTACAATTCCCCAAATTCTAATATAAAGGGGAAAAAAATTCATTTTAATCTGTGGGTTCCTGGTCTGCTACGGCTAGATTTATTCTTATTTTTTGAGTCCTCCCTTGAGGTACATATATATCCTGATAATCAGGTATCCTCATAGCAAACTTTTGTGGTGGAGCATCTGGATCTACAACACGAACTCTATGCCATCCAGGGGTAACTGGAAACTTTTTAGGAATTGGAGTTTTTCCAATTAAGGAACCATCTATGAATACATTTGCCCCTTCAAGATTGCAAGATAATCTAAGGAAGGTTTTTCGTTTAGTAAGGTCAGGAGGAAGAAGGTTAACTTCATCATTATTTGCAAGCTTTCGTGTTTCGCGTTTTACCTGTGTTGTAACAGGCGTTTGATTTAGTAGTTCTTTTGCAGTTTCACGAGCCTGAAGAATAACACTTCCAAATTTTTGTTCCATATCAACTCGCTGGCTCTTTTTAGCTACAGCAATAATTGGTTTTTTACCGGATAAAGCCCTTAAAAGCTCTTTATGTGTTCCTTCACCAACTATCCCATCTACATTAGCGCTATTAAAACCTCGATCTAATTGAAAGTCAAGAACAGCCTCTTCTGTTTTCGGGCCAAAATCACCATCTACACCATCATTATATACTCCACCTTCGCCTAAATCATATCCTAAAACCAAAAGTGCTTCTTGTAGCGCTTTTACATAACGTGGTTTTTTCATTCCTGAGCGAAGAATTCCTTCATCTAAAATAAAAGAAATATCTAATGACTCTCTATTGATCGCCTTTCTTTGTGGTGGCGGAGGACCACTAACTTCTATTTTTTGTTTTCTAATAACAACCAGAGGTTTAGGTTCTTCCTTGATTTCTATTGGCTCATCATTCTGACCTAATCGCTCAGATGGATTATCGTCGCCGGGGACATCTTTTGTTGAATACCAATTACTATACCAGACAAAATATTTTTCTGGGCCATATTTATCTCTGGCATAAACAAAAGAATCAT
The DNA here is from genome assembly GCA_002167345.2 of bacterium TMED46. GTDB lineage: Bacteria > Fidelibacterota > Marinisomatia > Marinisomatales > UBA1611 > CACEUX01. The sequence goes on from NHCZ02000008.1 coordinate 29,967, forward strand.
AGAACGGAGATCCCTTTGCCTCTTTTTTAGGAAGTGAAAATACACGATTATTATTGTTTCCTTCTGAAAGTCTTACCTCTGTCCTTAGGCTATCATTTAAAGATTCCCAAACCTGTACAAGAATCACACGGCTTGCTTCTGAATGGAATATCTCAAAATCCTCAATAGGCCTTTCAAATAAATAACCTATTTGGACCGATTCATTATTCTCTGTGACCTCTATATCCATTAAAGGGGGTTCAAACTCTATATATTCGACAGCCGAAGGACTTAAATACGTACCATTAATGGTTAAATAAAACCAGTTCTCTTGTCCTGACCATCCAGCAATATTTTCAATATCTATAACAGAACTAGCAACGATTCGTAAAAGGGTCCCATTGCTCTTTTGATGCATTGTTATTAGTTGTACTTGGCTACTCCATATAAATGAAATAGATACAATAAACAACCCGATATATTTTCTACTAAAGACCATTCAATTCTTCACGCAATTTGGTTATAGCACTGAGCTCTTCCAGGATATTCTCGCCTTTTGACTCTTTTTCACGTATTTGACCTCGAAGAGTAAAAATTTTTTCTTTCAGAGGTTCAGATTTTAAGATTTTAAGACAATCAGATACAATTTCTTCGAAAGAGACATTTTCATCTTCTGCGAAGAGTATTTGTGCAATAGAATCACGTTCATTCTTATCCTGAAAATACTCGATAATTGCAGATGATTCCACATTCAAATTCTTATCAAATAAAATATCTGCTAGTTTCTTTAGAAGAGGAGCTTTGAAAAGTCCTATTGTGACATGTTCTAATACATAATATCTTATTTCATTATTGTTATTAGCAAGCAACTTCAATAACTCAATTTGAGCTTTTTCAACTTGGTTATTAAAAATAATTCGTTCATCTAGATCAGTATTAGTATTTGCTTTATACTCTGGGTTTACGCGTTGAGTATTTACAATTCGGATCAAATCTTTTTCATTAACATTTAGTTTTTCTGATATAGCCTTGATCAAATCATTACGAATAAAACCATCATCAATATTTTTGATCTCTCCCGCTAAGGATATGATATACTTCTGACGCTCTGGTCCAGAAAGATCAGCTCCTTGATGAAAATCTATATGAAAATCGATGTAATCTAACGGTTCCTTAATAGTTGACATAACTGCCTTGCTTCCCACGCTACTGACCCAATCATCTGGGTCTGTGCCTTTTGGAGGGCGCACAACTGAAGGAATCAAGCCTGATCTTAGTAAAACCCAACCAGCTCGTTCTGTGGCTGTACCACCGGCTTCATCTCCATCGTATAATAAAATTACTTTTTGAGTTATTCGAGATAAAGATGAGGCGTGCTTTAATGTGAATGCAGTACCAGATACAGAAACAACAGGATGTATAGAGGCCTGATAGAGCTTCAAAAAATCCATATAACCTTCAACCAAGATAACGAATCCCTCTTTACGAATTGAATCACGAGTTGCTTGTAGTCCATAGAAAACATTACTCTTTTTATAAAGCGGTGTTTCAGGAGAGTTTAAATATTTTGCTGGATCATCACTATTATGTATCCTTCCCCCAAATGCAATCGGTTTACCAGATGGATGAAATATTGGAAACATTATCCGTGATCGAAACCGGTCAAATATTCCCTTATCAGATCTAGTAAAAAGACCAGACTTGATTATCTGTGTCTGTGTAAATCCCTTATTCTTACATTGCTTGACTAGCTGGCCCCATGCATTAAAAGCCAATCCTATTTTAAATTGTTTGATTATATCTTCTTTGAGGTTTCTTGCTTTTAAATATTCTAGGGCTTTTTGTCCATCCTCGGAGAATAGGTTCTTTTGATATAATTTTACGGCGATTTCATGAAGTTGGTAAAGGGATGTGAACAATTCAGAGGTTCCTTCACCTTTTTCTATCTTGATCGGAATATTATAGCGTTCAGCAAGAACTTGGACAGCATCAGGGAACGGGATCTTTTGGTAGTCCATCATAAATGAAAAAACGTTGCCTCCTGAATGACAACCAAAACAATAATAAATCTGCTTGGCTGGAGCGACACTGAAAGATGGTGTTTTTTCGCTATGGAAGGGGCATAGCCCAAAATAATTTGGGCCCCTTTGTTTAAGATCAACAAACTGAGAAACAACGTCAACAATATCTGCTGTATCTCTCACTCGTTCAATTATATCCTGCGGTATTTTTGCCATCAGGGCTGAGTTAATTGTTTAATATATGACTCTCCTAGCGATATGGGATCCTCCCAGTTAAAGAAAGACACAATTTGAGTTCGAACCATATTACCATGCATCGCTAATCTAGAATTCTCTTGAATGACCATGGTCCATTTATGAAGTGGCAATAGAGCAATGAACCAGATTAATACAATAATTATAGAATATCCCTTAATAAGTCCAAATGAAAAGCCTAAAAATTGATTCATTAGGTTGTTCCCCTTTGATAATAGTGCAATGTGGAACATTTTAGTAAATATTCTAGCCACCAATAGGGTTAGTATAAATAAAAGTGAAAAAGAAAAGAAGACAGCGGCCCACTCGTCTACAATAATCTTCTCATTAACCTTAGATACAATATTGGTCGTTTGTGACATAGAAATAAAAATTGCAGAGACCAATCCAAGGAGACGGCCTAATTCTTCGATTAAACCTTTACTGAAACCATTGTAGCCCATTAAAAGGATGTAAACAACAGCCAGCCCATCCAAAAACCACAACATCTATTCCAGCAATTCTCGCAGAATCAGATTAGCTTTTTTACCATCGACTTTACCACTGCCGCGCTGCATGACAATTGGCATGACCTTCCCGATATCGGCAGCACCCTGAGCAGCGGTTTCACTAATAATAGACTCAACAAGTAATCTTATTTCAGGCTCTGTCATCATTTTAGGAAGATAGGTCTCTAGTATTAATAACTCTGCATTCTCTTTATCTGCAAGGTTCTGACGATCGGCTTTTTCATACATCTCAAAAGCTTCTTTACGCTGCTTAACCAGTGTTTTAATAACTTTTAAACAGTCATTCTCTGATAATTCTTGCCTAGTACTTATCTGGCGATCTTTTAATTTTGCCAACAAAGTTCTCAAGGTGCCAGCTTTTTCTTTTTCTCCAGATTTCATGGCAGAGTACATATCTTTAGTGATCATTTCAACAAAATTCATTTTAACTGTTATCTATCCTTTTCATGCCCAAAAGTAAATGATCTTTATTTGTCTCAAAGCCAATAAATCTCCTGCCACTCTGCTTACAGGCAACCCCAGAATCACCTATCCCCATAAATGGATCAAGTACCCAATTTAGTTTAAAACTGCTGGCTTCTAAGATCTTGGTGAATAGATCTCGCGGATAATGACCATCTTCATCAAAGTTTTTAGGTATGTCAATCCAGAGGTTAGACTCATCCTCAGAGATATCTGGACCTCCTATTGTGCTTACACCTACAGGATGTTGTTTGAATAAAAATTCATCCGTTTTGGTTGCAAACCAAATATCAGATGTTTCATCCTTCCAGGTTTTATGTTGCCGCAGGTGAGATTGATCCCTCCAAGTAATTCTTGTTTGAATAATAAATATATTGCCCAGTAAGCCTTGGTACATCCCTGAATATTCCCATGGACATAAAATATAAATTGCTCCTGTTTTATTTAAAACACGGCGTGATTCTGCAAGCCATAACTGATTCCACTGATAATATTCTTGTAAAGTATTACCTTTACCTATGTCCATCGTAGTGTCCCAATAATCTTTTGGTGGATTCGCAATAATAAGGTCGATCGATTCATCCGGTAACTCTTTCAGCCCGTCAATACACTTTGTCAAAAACATACCTTCTTGCATATTATCTTTAATAATAGATATATCCTCTACAGTCCGAATTGCCGGAAGGTATCTATTTAAATCATCTATTGTAAGACCAGGAAATGTTTCCATGGGATTAGCAAGATTATATGTTTTCAACTTATCAGAAGGGTTTGACATACTAAAATTTAGGAAAGAAATAACTTATATCCTGTCCAGAATCATTTTTTGAATTTCTTCAACTTTCTTTAAATCATCAAAAATATTAAAATTATCGGTTTCGATTATTAGAACAGGATAATCTTTTGTTGAATTGATCCATTGATCATAAGAAATATTTAGACTATGAAGATATTCTGGAGATATAGAACCTTCATAATCCCGACCGCGTTTTTCTATACGATTTAATAAAGTATCAGTGGAGGCTCTAAGGTAGACTATAAGGTCTGGTTTTTTAAGGTATGAGACCATAACAGAAAAGAGGCCACTATAGTTTTGATAATCGCGGTCAGATATGTTTCCTAATTCGTGTAAGTTTTTAGCGAAAATCTCCGCATCCTCATATATCGTTCTATCTTGAACAGCGCCATGATCTAGATTATTCATTATTTTATGCGTCTCAAATCTTTTATGAAGAAAGTATACCTGTAGGTTAAAGCTCCATCTTTTCATATCCTTATAAAAATCACTTAAATAAGGGTTATCTGAAACAGATTCATAAAAAGGCCTCCAGCCACATCTTTCTGACATGATTTTTGTAAATGTTGTTTTACCTACACCAATATTCCCAGCAAGGCCAATAAAGGGCTTAGATCTTTTATTTTTCATTAATAATTATTCCGTTCTCATCCCATGAGGTTTTAGAAGTAAATACTCCTTTTTCATAGATAGTTTCTTCTGCAAGGTTTCCATTTTTATGCCATATTTTAGAAGTGCCATGCAATTGACCGTCTTTATAGGACCCTTCAAACTTTTGGTTATTAAACTTGAGTATCCAACTCGCTTTTCCAGTGAATAGTTCGTTGGTCTCTTTATCATAATAATAAGTGATACCCTGCCTATCATCATATTTTTCAAGAATAGGTTTATTTGCCGCATATTCTAAATTTTTGTAAATAAAATTACCTAATACAAAAAAAGCGAGTACATAGGGAGCAATACGGACAAGTCGAAATTGTCTAGGCGATAAATTTACCTTAAGGTATCTAAGAGTTCCTTTATGCTGATAGTTCATTAGAATAATGTATTAAAATATGTACGAATGTATTATTGCAGAATAATATATAATTTGCAATTTTACACTATGGAAAAAAGACAAAAAGTGCTTTTTGTATGTACCGGTAATAGCTGCCGTTCGCAAATTGCTGAGGGTCTACTCAGACATCTTGCGCCAAATCAATTTGAGGTCTATAGTGCGGGGAGTCATCCTAGCAAAGTACATCCAAATGCTATAACCGTCATGAAAGAACTAAGCATAGATATATCTAACCACACTTCAGATAGTATAAGTCAATATCTAGATAAGCACATTGATATTGTGATTACAGTATGTAATGAGGCAAATAAAGTATGCCCTGTATTCCCAGGGGATGCAAAAAGGGTCCACTGGAGCATAGACGACCCTTTTCAGGGCTGGGATACAAACCCATCTCATTTGGATAATTTTAGAGATACAATAAAAGATATAAAAGACAATATCATTAAGTTTCTATGTGAACAGGAGTCCTCATGAATAAAAGTAATTTATTTATTATTTTTTCTTTTACATCATTTTTGATCGCGGGCGAAATATCAGTATCAATCTCAGAGAATTTAGTAAATGATTATCTAGGCTTAATAGGCGACCATCAAATTCCTAAAGGGAAAAATAATGAACAGGCTTTATGGTCAATAAATAATCCCCATGTAAAATTCCAAGAGGGCTCAGCTGAATTTTTTGCAACGGTTTCCTATCAAAAAGGAAAGACCAATATAAAAAAGAGCGTGACAAAAAATATGTATGTGGAGTACAACTTTGATAAAAACATTATTCAATTAATGATTGAGAATCCCATTGTAAAAATGGAACGTAAGGAAGGAGCTCTTGGGAAAATAGATATCAGCTCACTATATCAACAAGGTCTAAAATTCCAAGGCCCCAGACCTAAAGCTGAAAGCTTCAAATTAAAAACAAGAAAAGGAAGAATCAAAATAGATATGAATATTGAAAAATCTATTATCTACTTTGAGCAAGGGGTCGTTCGAGTTGCAATTGAATTAGATTATAAATAGTTATCAAGTTATTTTATGGAAGAGAATAATCCTTACATATTAGGTACAGACCAAGAAGAACTTCGCAGATTAGAGATTCAACATAAAGTATGGCAGTCTGAAGCTAAGAGGGGATGGAAGCTTGCTGATTTTAAAGCGGGTGACAATATACTGGATCTAGGTTGTGGACCTGGCTATTGTTCTATGGAGCTAGCTAATATTGTTGGAAAGACCGGCGAAGTCATAGGCGTTGATCGGTCTGATGGATTTATTAAATACCTAGAACATATAAAAGACCAAAAAGCTCTTCCCATTAAACCAATATTATCGACCTTTGATGAGTTGAGTTTAAAACATGAATCTCTAGATGGGATTTACTGTAGGTGGGCTTTAGCCTGGGTTCCAAATCCTAAAGAAATATTAGAAAAACTAAAAATATATCTTAGGCCTGGTAGTAAAATGGTAATACAGGAATATTATTATTGGACTAGCCACAGGACCCAGCCAGAAAAGCCTTATCTTAAAAAAGCAATTAATGCTGCACTCAAGAGCTTTAAGGAATCAGAATCTGAAATAGATGTAGGAAAACATCTCCACCAATGGTTTGATGAACTGGGAATGAAAATTATAAATACTCGATTAATGCCGAAACTAGCCACTCCAAATTCAACCGTATGGAAATGGCCTAGAACATTCTATGAGAGCTACTTTCCAAGATTGATAAAAATGGGGTACCTTACCAAACAAGATATGGAAAATGCATTTAATGATCTAGAGAGTCTAGAGAGAATACCCTATGCGACACTTTGGGCTCCGCTAATGATAGAGGTAGTCGCAGAAAAGTAAATGAAGATCGTTGTCTCAAAACTACCCAACTCTGGTTGGTGGCAAAATGGCATTCCAAAATATCATGACAATCCTGCTATGGTAGAAGGTGCAATACCAAATCTAAATATCGTTGAAAAGGAGCGACAAGAATTGATGTCGTCAATAAGGAATAGCGGTCATGAAGTGATTGAATTTGATTTTCCTGATGATCTAGACCAAGGTGAACCTAAACACGATTTTATTTTCATTAGAGATTCATTTATATCAGACCAAAATGGCACAGCTGTTATTTTAAGAGCAGGAGAACCTCAAAGAAGGTTAGAAAATAAAATAGTAAAGACATATTTAGAATCGATAGGCATGGATATTATTGAGCTGCCTGATCAAAAAGGCATAAGAGCGGATGGTGGAGAATTCTACTTCTGTGCAAAGGATAAAGTGCTTTTCAGTGGGTTGCAAAGAAATACAAGGTCAGGTGCGAACCATGTGGCAGAAGCATTGAATGTAAAAGAAATGATCATATTGAAAGGAGAAGGCTATCACTTGGATACATTTTTTACTCCTGTTCTTGATGTTGATGGAAGGATAACTGCTCTTATCGTTTGTAGATCAATTTTATCAAATGGTTCAAAAAAGAGATTATATCAATTTTCAGATAAAAAAAATATTCCTGTATTTGTCATACCGCCGGATGATGCTATTGGTACAGGAAGAATGATTGGAAGTTTTGCAGCCAACGCGCTTCCACTACCAGGAGTGCTGATTAGGCCAAACCATTTTACTGATCCCAGTATAGATGAAAAACTGATGGATATGGGTATTGATCGAATCATAACCTCGACCAGTCAATTTCAATTAAGTGGTGGCTCAGTGCACTGTATGACCAATGAATTGTAATAAAAAAGGGGCAATTTATTGCCCCTTTTTTATTATAGATTAAGTTTTTAGTTATAAAGCAAAACCAAGTTTTATAATAAACTGCATAAACCCATTAGAACCATCATACACATTTTCTGCCATTGTGTAGCGAAGATTTGCATGAGTGTCAAAAGTAAGGAGTTTAAATCTTAAACCTGCTTGTAAATGTACGCCGCTCGCCTCAATCATATGGTCTTCAAAATAATCAATCAATTGCTCTTCCAGGTCTGCATCATCAGCATTGACATCTGTTAAATCATCACCCAGTAATGCTTTTACCATTCCAACATTTGCTCTTGGAGTAGAAACATGGGCTCCAAAACCCGCACCCGCATTCAAAGCAGCTTCAGCTAAAAATGGAATAGAAATATCCATAAGGTTTTTTTTCAAAGTAACAGCGTATGAAGCTCTTGCCCATCCAAATTCAATAGGGTCTGGATCAGGTATTATTGGATTTGCAAATTCAAAATTGTATAAACCAACACCAAGATCAGCTTCACCTTCAAGTGCATAACCAAAAAGATCAACGAAAGCGTATCCTCCAAAATTGATTGGGTTAGATTCCATTTCAAAAGAGTTAACAGTGATGGGGCCATCAGTATGCGAAGATGCACTAAGTTTAGTCATATCTGTCCCACCTTGAAATCCAAATCCTACAAGTGCAAATGTAAAACTATGAAAGATGATAAAGGTAGAAACCACTAACAATTTCTTCATTTTTATTCCTTGTGTTATTTATCAAATAATTTTGTAGAGTTTACTGTAAGTATTATCAGGAAACAAATCCCTCATTGATAACGCCCTTCTATCAGGAATAAATTGTCCCATTATAAACCCTTAATGAAACGTCACTTAATATCATTTTTTATTTTTTTACTGGGAGCGGTATTCCCCCAGGATGTTTTATGGCCTACCACCGTAGGCAAGTTCTTCTCTTCCACTTTTGGTGAAATTAGGGGGGATCATTTTCATATGGGCCTAGATATCAAGACCAATGGAAAGATCGGCTTAGAAGTCTTAGCAGTAGAAGATGGCTACATAAGTCGTATAAGATCTAATTATAGTGGTTACGGAAAAGCGCTCTATCAACGTACAAATTCAGGACACGAGGTGGTCTATGGACATTTAGAATCCTTCACTCCAGTTATGGAAAGGGTATGGCGACTTCAACAAGCAAAACGACTTAGTTACAATGTAGACACTCAATTCTCTGCACGAGAATTCCAAGTAAAAAAGGGAGACCTGATCGGCTTCTCTGGTAACACAGGAAATTCTTTTGCGCCTCATATACACTTTGAATATAGAAATAGTAAAAGCGTTCCTCTTAATCCACTAATATTTGCGTTTGATCTAGAAGATAATATTATGCCTATTCCAAAAGAATTGGCATTGATACCAATCTCTCATAATGCTCTCATCAATGCAAGTCCATTAACACAGACCATCCCTTTATTTCGCGATAAGAATGGCATCTATCACTTTGCAGATACGTTAAGCGTATTTGGGGAATTTGGATTTGCTTTAAAAGCCGTAGATAAGCGGGAAGGCACAAGAAATATTTATCAATTTCACAGGGCAGAACTGATCATTGATGGGCAACTAGAGTTTGAACTTGACTATTCGAAAATTCCATTTAACCAAGGGAAGCTTGCCAAAACCATTATTCAATATGACCTTAAAAGACAAAATCTAGGCGAGTTTCAAAAGCTGTATCGATTGGAAGAGCACCGAAAAACATCTATACATGCCACTGACCTATCAGGGATATTAGGACTCGCGCCTGGTTTTCATTCCGTAGAAATTCACATTTTTGATGCTCATGGAAACAAGACCATTGTAAAAGGGACAGTTTCAGGGACATTCCCAATGACACTCGAGGCGAAAGAAATATTCAGAGATAATAAAGTTGTCACACTTGCTCTATCTCCAAAAAGAGGAGGGCTAGCCATTCGAGATGCAGTGGTCTATAATTTTACACCATATGGATTTGCAGACCAAAAAGTTGAATTAATACATTCTGAAAAAGTAAAGAAAGACCTTCACATTACAATAGCAACAAATTCAATAAAGGATAGAATTCTACAAATAATTGGTATTAATCAATTGGGTGGGATGGTCAACCCATTTCACTGGGAAGACTTAAACAAAAAGGTTAGCATCGTTGATATACATCCAAAACTGAAAATATCAAATACTGAAAGAGGCTTGTTCTTTCAAGTGGACCTAGACCACTACGTACGAGCACGAGTAACCGTTAGATTGGCAAATGATAATACATTCACTTCTTATCCTATGACACAAATAAGGCCAAATACCTATCTTACAGATAAGCTCTCTCATCAGGTAGTAAATAATATGAAATATGTAGATGTAGAATTAACACATGAAAATCTTTCTAGAGAAACTCGATTCCACTATGTACTTCAATCTGTAGGGCCTGGACAGGAAAATTTTGCATTTTCCAATGATAGAAACTGTTCAGTCAAAACAATGCCTGGAACTTTTTTCCAAAATAATGTTATCTGGATTGAGCAGGTAAAAGAACATCCTAAAATCACAGAGGGTTACCATTTATCACCTGTTTATCAACTCCAACCATATAATCTGGCATTAAAAGGAAAATTCCAAGTTGGGATACGTTATAGTCGCGATTTAGTTGAGCATTCTAATTTGGGGATATATTACTATGACCCAAAATCTGAAAAGTGGGTATATGCAGAAACAGAAAATAATCGTCGTAAACAAATTTTGACAGCGGAACTAGATTGGATTGATGCAGTAACAGTTATTCAAGATCTTGATTCGCCAAAAATAAGAAAAACATTCCCGGGCAATAGTGGTCGATATCAATTAAAAGATGTTAATAAAATCACTATTCAAGTTGAGGACCTTTTATCTGGGATAGAGGCAGAAGAAGCTTCCTTTAAATTAGTTTTTAACGATACACCTCTTTATCCAGCGTATCAACCTATCAAAAAAATTGTTTCTTATAATTTTGACCAACCTCTTCAGGAAGGATCACATAAAATCGATTTTGAAGTACGTGATCGAATGGGCAATGAATCTTTGAAAACAATTTATTTTTCAGTTTATTAGTGTTTTTCCCATATAAAGATGATAACCCAAGGGTGCTCTTCCCCTTCGTAACCTATGGAATAATAGGATTGAATATTCTGGTATTCCTTGGACAATTCTTTATCTATGGGAATGCACAACTAATTAAGGCTTTTGCTTTTGTCCCTTTTGAATTCAGAGCTTTTACTATTTTCACGTCAATGTTTATGCATGGTGGGCTTATGCATATAATTGGCAATATGTGGTTTCTATATATATTTGGTGATAATGTAGAGAGCATTCTTGGGCATCTACGATTTTTATTATTTTATATCTTTTGCGGTTTCGGAGCTGCCATAGCACAATTCTTGATAGAGCCGCAATCGACAACGCCTATGGTAGGTGCTAGTGGAGCAATTGCAGGAATACTCGCGGCTTACATGATTAAATTCCCCAAGGCTAAAGTTCACGTTTTAGCCATCATCTTTATTTTTATCACAACAATTGTTGTACCTGCACAGATTGTACTAGGCCTTTGGTTCTTAATGCAATTATCAGGAGGGCTTGGTAGCCTGGGTCTAAATACGACAGGTGGGATTGCTTGGTTTGCACATATTGGTGGGTTTATAGCTGGAATAAGTTCGTTAAAATATTTTCAAACTTTACACATTAAAAGAGTATGAATAAAAAACTGATAGAGAAAGCTATTGAAATGCGTGATAGATCCCATGCGCCATATTCAGATTATACTGTTGGAGCTGCAGTTCTGTCCAGGTCCGGGGATATAATTGGTGGATGCAATGTTGAATCATCTAGTTATGGTCTTACTTGCTGCGCAGAACGGACTGCGTTATTTCGGGCAATTTCTGAAGGGTATAAATCATTTATTGCGCTTGCAGTTGCAACAGAAAATGGTGGGATGCCTTGCGGTGCTTGCAGACAAGTAATATGGGACCTATGTAAAGAAATACCTATATATATATGTAATAATAATGGTTATTTAAAAACTGTTCTTTCATCTGAGATTCTACCTGATGCATTTGATGATAGATCCTTAAAATGAGACCCGCTGTTATAGGTATTGGTGGGGGAACGGGAGCAGGAAAAACATACCTCGCTAACAAACTAGTAGAAGCATATTCAGAAGTAAATATTGCTGTCATCAATCAAGATTCATATTATAAAGATCTATCATATATGCCTTATGAAGAACGCTTAAAACAAAACTTTGATCACCCAGAGTCTATTGACATTGGTCTATTTAGATCCCAATTAGAACAACTAATCAATGGTAAGGCTATTGAAATGCCAACCTATGATTTTTCGGGACATAAAAGGTCTATAACCACCACACATATTCCATACTCATCAATAATTATAGTAGAAGGAATTTTTGTATTGTATTATCTACAGCTTTGTAAATTATGCACAATAAGAGTCTTTATTGATACTTCAGAAGATATTCGTTTTAAGAGGAGGGTCGATCGAGATATAAAAGAACGTGGCAGGACAAAAGAAGCCGTGAGAACACAATATCAATCTACTGTTCAACCAATGCATAAAAAATTTATTGAACCTTCTAAGAATAATGCGGATCTTATAGTTAAAGGGGAATATCGTTTAAGGGATGTGATAGATAGAATAAATACAAAAATCAATTTTAAAAATGACCCTAACTCCCCTTAATTCAGGCTGGATCGAAGTTGTCTGCGGTAGTATGTTTTCTGGTAAAACAGAGGAATTAATAAGGAGGCTTCGAAGAGCAGAAATTGCTAAAATGAATATAGTGATATTCAAACCAAAAATTGATTCACGTTTTAGTGCTGAACATATTGTTAGTCATAATCAATTAAAAATGAGATCACATGTTATAAGTGACACAAAAGAAATTCTTAAAATCTCAAAAAATAATGAAGTTGTTGGTATTGACGAAGCTCAGTTTTTTGATCAATCTATAGTTATGATCTGTAAACAGTTAGCCGGAGAAGGAAAGAGGGTCATTGTTGCTGGTCTAGATACGGATTATCGAGGTTTGCCATTTGGCCCCATGCCAGAGATAATGTGTGAAGCTGACTATCTTGATAAGTTAAGAGCCATATGTGTGAAGTGTGGGAACCCCGCCTCCTATACACAACGCACAACAAAAGATCCAGGGCAGGTTGTTATCGGAGAACTTGACAAATACGAAGCTCGCTGCAGAAACTGCTTTCGGTCTGCAGATAAAAATTTATAATGAAAATAACAGGTCTAATTGGAATTGCATTATTGTTAGGTATAGCTTACGCATTATCTAATAATAGAAAAGCGATTAGCGCTCGTACAGTTGTATGGGGAATCAGTTTACAAATATTTTTTGCCATTATTATTTTAAAAATACCTTTTGTAAAAGCACAATTCTCTTTTGTTGATACACTATTTAAAAAGTTAATCAGTTTCTCTGATGCAGGGGGCGACTTTTTATTTAAATCATTCATCCCTGGTGTGGGCTATCATGAAGCTATGATCAACTTTGCATTTCGAGCCTTGCCTGTCATAATCTTCTTTTCAAGCCTCATAGCCGTCACATATCACTTTGGGATCATACAATTCATAGTAAAACAAGTCGCTCTAGTAATGAAAAAAAGTATGAAAACTAGCGGTGCAGAAACATTAAGTGTCTCTGCAAACATATTTGTGGGGCAAACTGAAGCTCCCATTCTTATTCGTCCATACGTTAATAAGATGACAAATTCAGAATTAATGGCAATTATGACAGGTGGATTTGCAACTGCTGCTGGTTCTGTTTTAGCACTTTATGTATTATGGCTCCAAGGAATACCTGGCATAGCAGGACACATGCTAGCGGCGAGCATTATGTCTGCGCCAGCTGCGTTGGTAATTGCAAAAATAATTTATCCAGAAACAAACAATTCTGAAATGGGAGATGAAATACGTATCGATATTAATAGGGAAACTGAGAATGGCATGGATGCACTTGGAAGAGGAGCCACTGATGGATTAAAGCTAGCAGCTAATGTTGCTGCTATGTTGGTTGCCTTTATTTCTATCATAACCATGATCAATTTTTCTTTAGAATTTTTATTTTCAACCACAATGCAAGATATTTTGGGGGTTTTATTTCAGCCACTTGCCTGGACGATGGGTATCCCATGGGCAGAAGCAAGAGTAGTGGGTAGCCTGATGGGGGAAAAAATTGTTTTAACCGAATTAATTGCTTATGCTAATTTGAGTGAATTAATTGATAATAATGCAATTTCTGAAAGAACAGCAATTATTTCCAGTTATGCACTTTGCGGGTTTGCTAATTTTGGATCAATTGGGATACAACTAGGAGGTATTGGGGGCATGGCTCCTGATAGAAGAAAAGATCTCTCTAAATTAGGAATGAAAGCTATGATTGGTGGTGCATTGGCCTCTTGGTTAACCGCAACAATTGCTGGAATATTGATTTAAAGGTTTTTATGAATTTATTAATTATGGGTCCTCCTGGAGTTGGTAAAGGTACCCAAGCAAAAATAATAAAAAATGAGCTGAAAATAGCACATCTTTCAACAGGCGAAATTCTGCGTAAAGAAATAGCAATGGGGACTAAAGTTGGGCTTATAGCAAAGGATTATATAGATAAAGGACAGTTAGTCCCTGATCAAATATTGTTAGATATCATTAATGATAGGATTGTTTTACCCGACTGTAAGAATGGATATCTACTAGATGGTTTCCCAAGAACACTGGGGCAAGCAAACGGGCTTGAAAAAATAATGCGATCTTTGAACCATTCTCTGGATATGGCAATTAGCTTAACTGCAGATGAAGATGAATTAATAAATAGGCTCATAAAACGTGGACAAAAGTCAGGTAGAACCGATGATACTCCAGAAGTTATAAGAAAACGCCAAAAAATTTATTGGGTCCAGACTGCACAAATATTAGACTTTTATCAAAATAAAAACCTGCTGAAAAATATAGATGGTCTGGGCGAAATAAATGAAATAACAAATAGAATATTAGCAGTATTGAAATAACAGATGATTAAAGTAGGGCTAACTGGGGGGATTGGATGTGGTAAAAGTACAGTGAGTTCATTGTTTGAAAAGTGGGGGGCTTATATTCTAGATGCAGACTCTGTTGCAAAAGATATCTTAAATAAAAACGAAACTGCCCAAAGTGAAATCATTGCAGAATTTGGCACAGATGTATTAGGTCGTAGTGGAAATATTGATAAGCCTAAATTAGCTCGAGTTGCTTTTCAAGATGAGAATCATCAATTACGTTTAAATGCAATAATACACCCTTATGTTTTTGATGAGATTGATTCCAATTTTGATTTAATAAAATCAACTAAGAAGCATCAAATATTTATAGTAGATGCTGCTCTCATCTATGAATCGGGTGCAGATACACATATGGATTATGTTATTGTAGTTACTTCGCATCTAAAATTGCGCACTCAAAGAGTTATGGAACGAGGTGGCTTAACAAGAGGAGAGTTTTTAACAAGGATAGAATTGCAATGGCCTGATGAAGATAAAGTTCATATGGCAGATTTTGTTATTCATAACAATAGCACAGAAGAAAAACTATCAGACGAAGCAAGGAATGTTTTTGATCTTCTAACCTAGGCTACTCCCTTAGAGCCAAAGGTCTGTCTAATATTTCTTTTAGAACAACTGCTTTTTTTAGTGTGGTCTTAGAATTAAATAACACTTTTTTTAAATCAGTCTTTTTATTCCATTTATTCCCTAGGTGCAATTCCTTTCTATCTGCTAGCTTAGAATGATAGACTGCATTATCAAAGTCTTCAGCCATTCCATCAATTTCTGAAAACTCTCCTTCATCAGGAGTTAAAGCACCCTCTAAAGAACCATCTTGTACCTCATTAACTATCTCTTTATCTAAACTGTTAAATTCTTCTTCAATAACATTGGCTATAATAGGACTAGCTTCTGGCGTTTTTGGGTTCTGTTCAAAAAGGTCATTTAATAATGACTCAAGATTTGTTTCTTGTTTTTCGTGGACTGTAGAATCTGAATCCCACTCAGAGTCAGATTCTATTTCTTTCCGCTTTTGATTCTGCTCTCGCTTTTTCATGAAACCCGAGATAAAGTAAAGAAGAAGAATTCCTAACCATTCCATATTATTTTTCCGGCTTTTCTAAAAGAAGCAAGATTCCATTACAGAATATTTCATTTAATAATGGTATCCATGAGAAGGGGTTTTTTATCTTAGGAAGGCCAAAACGAAATGAGTAAGCTGGCCTAATGAACCAATTACTTTCTTTTTTAATAATAAAACCTATATCTTTTAGCAGGTTTCGTATTTCATAAATTGAAACCCTTGTNTTTTTNGTTTCAATCAAATATTCAATCTTATTTTTTGGACAACCTATTAGTTTTAAATATCCTTTATATAATAGGTTAGGCAATAAATGTAAATATGGCAATTTGCCTAATAGAATGGGAACAGTTTGCTGATGTCCCGCATATGCACAATATTTTGGAGGGAATGATATAAATAGTTTCCCCCCGGGCCTTAAAAGGTCATAAATATTATTTAGTGCTAGTCTCTTATTTTCAATATGCTCAATTACATCTCTTATAATAATAGTATCACACTTTTCGACTAATTCATTATTATAAGATTGAGGTTCACATATATTCGCTTGGAATAGATGTAGTGAGTTATCTCCATTCAATAAAACCGCATTATTAAATCTTATATCGGATAATTCCATTCCNGAGCATTTTGCTCCTTTATCAAAATAAAATTTGAGCAATCCTGCTTCTGCACATCCTATTTCTAATATACTTTTGCCACTAACATTTGAATCTCCAATATAATCGAAAAGGAAATTCTCACCATACCATTGCTGTTCATTGTAACAACGCAAGCATCTATTGGAAATTTGTTCTGCTATATGACTAGGAACTGAGATATCCAAAATATTAATCTCACTTCAAATCTAATTATCTTCAACAGGGTCTTCTGAAGATGAATCAGCACCCGTGTCGGCAATTGNATCTCTCATGGTTGTATCTGATTTTATATTTTCTAATTTATAAAAATCCATAANCCCCATGTTGCCAGCTCTAAATGCTTCTGCCATCGCTGTTGGCACCATTGACTCTGCCTCTACAACCTTCGCTTTCATTTCCTGTGTCTTAGCTGTCATTTCCTGCTCTTCAGCAACTGCCATTGCTCTTCTAGTTTCAGCCTTTGCTTGGGCAACACGTAGATCTGCTTCAGCTTGGTCTGCCTGCAGGGAAGCCCCAATATTTTTCCCAACATCAAGGTCAGCGATATCAATTGATAAAATTTCAAAAGCAGTTCCTGCGTCTAGNCCTTTATCTAATACCGCTCTAGATATATTATCTGGATTTTCTAAGACCTCAGAATAATTCTTGGCAGACCCAATTGCAGAAACAATCCCTTCTCCTACCCTTGCAATAATGGTATCATCAGTGGCTCCACCCACAAGGCCTGGGATATTAGTCCTCACGGTAACTCTTGCCCTTGCTTTCAGCTCAATTCCATCTTTTGCAACAGCTGCTAGGTATCCATCCNTTGGCGCGTTGATAACCTTAGGATATACGGACGTTTGAACTGCTTCTTTCACATCACGACCAGCTAAGTCGATAGCCGTTGCGGTTTCAAAAGGTAATTGAATGTTTGCTTTGTCAGCAGCAATCAAAGCTGCTACTATATTTTGGACATTCCCCCCTGCAAGATAATGTGTCTCAAGCATATCGGTTGAAATATGTGCTAAACCAGCCTTATGAAGATTGATAACACCATCAGTCACNAGCCTAGGAGAAATTTTTCTCAATCTCATACGGATAAGGTCAACAATTCGAATCCTGCCTACACCAAGCGAAACAATCCCTTGAATCCACATTCCAACAGGCACAAAATAAAAAAGAGTAATCGTCACAATTACGATTAAACCAAGTAAGAACATTTGTATAACAGGCATAATTATTTTTCCCTTTTTATTTAATTAATTCCCTAACCAATACTCTATTNCCNTCTACAGAAAGTACTGTTATTTCTTTTCCCTGATCAATAAANCCACCTTCACTTACAACAAAAACTCGTTGTTCTCCTANNNTGACCCAACCTGAAGGGTGTAAGTCAGTGTCTGCAACCCCTGTTAAGCCATCTAATGTTTCCCAGCCTTGTGTATTTGAATACCCATCTTCCTTTTTTTGTATATCAGGCGATGTCAGTTGATCCCAAAATTTTGTTTTCATCATGAGTCTGATCAATAAAACTAAACCAATAGCCGCACCAATTAGACCTATGATAAAACCATCCATAGCTTGTTCCATTATTTCTTCTCCTACAGGGACATCGGGNAGTAATAACAANTATAAACCGTACAGCATAAATCCAATGCCACCCAAACCTACTATCCCGAAACCAGGGATGACAAGCATTTCAAGCAAAANCAATCCTAGTCCAGCAAAAACAAAAAGCATATCAGACATGGTTGCAAGTTCAGCTATATAAGAAGCACTCAAAGATAATATCAGGCAGGCAAGTCCTACAAAACCAGGGATTCCCCATCCTGGGCTTTGCAGCTCAAATAGTATACCTAAAAATCCAAATGTAGTCAGTAAAGATGCGACGACAGGATCAGTTAAAAACCGTACAATTTTTTCAGACCAATTTTCTGATGTTTCAATAAGTTCAGCTGTGCTATAACCAAGAGAGTCCAATAATGCATCAATNGTCTCAGCGCTTCCNTCAGCAATACCATATTTTATTGCTTGATCGGTAGTCAATGAGATCAATTTCCCTTCTTTCTGCCCTTCAATATCATCAACAAGAACTGAATCACCATTTATCACTAAGTGGGTAAATGCTAATTCTTCATCTACCATTCCTCTTGCAATATCTTTATTACGTCCTCTTTTTTCTGCTGTTGAGGCCATTTCCTCTCTCATAAAACTAATAACTTTTTCACTACCCTTTTTACCAGACATATCTACGGCCGTGGCAGCGCCAATCAAGCCTCCACCTGCCATATAGACTTGTTCACANGATAGTGTTATCAATGCGCCTGCTGATATAGCACGACGGTTTACAAATGCAACTGTCTTAATATCCATACCAAGTATCGCATCTTTAATCTGTGTTGCAGCGTCTACCCTCCCACCAAATGTATTGATATCAAAAACTACAACCTCAGCATCCATTGATTTTGCTTCTTGCAACATTCTATTAATAAAGGGCGGCAGACCAAGATCAATAGTCCCTTCAATTGGAATCCTGTATACTGTATCTGAATACAATACTGAAAATATGTAAAGAANATGAATTAAGTGCTTTCTCATAAATGAAAATTTGATTTTAATTGAAAAAAACTAGCAAAATTTAGTTAGAACAAAGCCGTAATTTCACATAGAATGAAATTATCTCACTCCATATCATATTATTCACTAATTGTCTTNAAAAAGTTTCTTTCAACTTTATCTGCAAGGACTAGATATAAANTATCTAATCAACTNGCGAGCTTACTTTATAATTATATAAATATTCGTAAGAATCAGGCAAAAACTAACTTGAAGAAAGCTTTCCCCTTTTGGTCTGATAGAAAAATACGTTTCACTCTTAAAAAGATGTATCAGTTNTTTTCTTTTAATTTTATTCAATTTATTTCCGTTCCACAATCATGGGAAAAATTGGAAATAGAAGTAATAGGGAGAGATATTTTAGATTCTAATTTAGAGAAAGGCCGGGGCGTGATTTTTATCACAGGTCACTTTGGTGCCTGGGAAATCTTGGGGAAATGGCTGGGAGAGNATACCGAGTTATTTGCTGGTATTGCACTTCGCCAAAAGAATAAAGGAGCAAATCAATTTTTTCAAGAACAANGGGAGTTGCCTGGTACTAAGCAGTTTTACAAGAGGGAAAATTCAATAGAAATAGCGTATGAGATATTATCAAGCAATGGAGTTTTAGGCCTAGTAAGCGATCAAGATGCAAGGAAAAAAGGTGTTTTTGTTAATTTTTTTGGGTCTCCTGCATCAACGCCTAAGGGGGCGGCATTATTTCACCTAAATACGGCCGCACCAGTAATGATGGGAGCATGTACACAAAAAGGCTTTCAAAAATATGAAATCAGATTTTTTCAAGTTGATACATCCATTCAGAGTGTTGAGAGAATTACCCAAAGCTATACAAGCCTACTTGAANAGTGTATAAGGAAAAATCCTGNGCAATATTTNTGGTTCCACAAGCGCTGGAAGACGNCACCCTAAGTTCTTATGTTCGAAAGAATAAAAAGTAATAATGACTTAGCAGTTGATAAAGCTATTCGAGTGCTAAAGATAGGTGGCATTATCATATATCCAACAGATACCCTTTACGGCTTTGGTTGTGATGCGAATAATAATGATGCTATAAAGAAAATCAATTCAATCAAATCTAGGAAGGGGCCAATGAGTGTATTAGCCCCCAATATTAGAATGGCTCTTAGATGGATGAAAGTAGGGAAACAAGAAAAATTACTTGTTAAGGAAAAGCTGGGTGGANCAACAACTGTAATTGCGCCAGTAAAAGATGATATAGTATCTGGATTAATAATAGGACAAGATCAAACTCTGGGTATAAGAGTTCCTGATCATCATTTTTGTAATAAGCTTGCTAGTAAATATCTAAAACCTGTGATAACAACTAGTGTAAACCGNTCTGGAGAAGATCCAGCGACAATTCCAGATAAAATTGCATCTCAATTTTCTAATGAAGTAGAACTCTTAGTGGATGATGGAATAATTAATCAAGGTGGCTCTACTATTTATTTATTAAGGGATAAAAATTGGAAAATATTAAGATCATAAGAATATTATTTTTCTTAATCCTAATTAATCCATTATTTGGGGATTATCCTTTTAAGGTTGGAGAAAAACTTATTTACGATGCATCATTTGGGAGCGTTGATGCTGCTAATGGTGCTTTAAAAGTATTAAGTAAGGAACTTATAAATGATATCATGACCTACCATGTACAATTCACAGCNAAGTCAAAAGGCTTAATGAATTATTTATTCCCAATAAACGATCAAATTGACATTTGGTTAAATGAATCTTCCTTATTNCCAATAAAANTCTTATCTAACATTCAGGAAGGACAATATCAGAAAAAAAGGGAAACTTTTTTATACCACAACTATGGATATGCTATTACAGATGGAGACACCGTAGAGATAGATGATTCCATCCATTCACCTTATTCATTATTTTATTTTTTTCGTAACCAAGAACTATTAAAAATGGAAGGGACGATCATAAAAACAATTCAAGGGAAAAAGATTAGCCCGCTTAAACTTAAAATTGAAGAAAATATTCATGGCACAGTTCCCGCTGGCAAATGGTCTTGTTTTAAGGTGACTCCCACAATGAANGAAAAAAAGGAATCTAAAAATCAAGCAACCATGTCTATTTTATTTTCAGATGATGAAAATCGATATCCTATCAAAATAAGGATGAACCTTAAATATGGCTCACTTACTCTAAAACTAAAACAGATTATTAATTAAATAATCTAGAAATATCCTGGAAGATAATAGTAACCATCAACATCAGAATGAATGCCATACCTACCTGCTGAATTGCAATCCTCGTTTTAAACGTTAAAGGTCGCCTAATCAGGGCTTCAATCAAGTGAAGGAAGATATGCCCTCCATCTAAGCCCGGGATTGGTAAGATATTTAACAGAGCCAAATTGACACTTAGTAAAGCCATAAAAGTAAGAAATGGTGTTAAGCCAGCTTCAGCAGTTTGACCCGCAAGCTGCGCTATCATAATAGGGCCACCAAAATCTTTTACTGATGCTGCACCAGTCCCTAACATTCGCAGGCTTTCAATNATCATTCCAAAGCTTGCAANGGTTCTAGACCAACCAAATCTAACAGCATCAATAATTGTCATATTATTGTATATAATCTCTGGGGCAATTCCAATTGCTCCTAATGTGTCAGCTCCATTTTTCTTNGGTACAATGTGGTTTGCTGTAATGATATCAAAATCTAAAATTGAATTGTTTCTTTCAATTAGTAGTTTTATTTCTGTATTAGGCTGAGCATGTATAACACGAGTAAGATCGTCCCAGGTATTGATCTGTTCACCATCAATATTAATTATGCGATCACCCGGAAGAATTCCTCCTTTTTGGGCTGGTCTCTCAAGCTGAAGTTCTCCAANCACCGGCTCGTTTTTAATCTCAGGAGACCCTTGGTAAAATCCTATGGAACCAAAAATCACAAATGCTAGTATCGTATTCATTATTACTCCAGCACTCAAGATCCATATTTTCCCCCAGAGAGGTTGGGACATAAACTCGTATTTTTCATGTTTTAATTCAGTATCCATACTTTCATCAAGAATACCCGCCATTTTCACGTACCCACCTAATGGTAATAATGCAATAACATACTCTGTATTNGATCCGATTCGNCCTGGTTTTTTTATTTCTTTCTTAAATATTGGTTGCCACTTCCATTTACCTTCAGACCGTTTATAAAANAATAAATTAAATAATAAACCATTATCTATAGATTTAATGGTAAGAAATCTAGGGGGGATGCCTATTGAGAATCGCTCTACGCGAACCCCTACTGATCTGGCTGCTATAAAATGACCATATTCATGAATGGTGATTAATACACCAAGAATTATAATTGTTGCCCAAAGAGTTGTCATTATGTTTTAATCTACTATTAAATAAAATTCTATATCCACTATATCAGTAATTAGTTACGAATTCTTTTACCCAGTCNTCTAATTCGGNTANATCAGTAAGAGATGGGTCCTCATTCCATGGATGTTTTTCAAGAACAGATTGATTTATTATTGGTATATCNGTGAANTTGATCTCTCCATCTAAAAAGCGATATACAGCNTAATCATTAGATAAATTTAATGCGGCACCTGAAGTTCCAAATCTTTCTANAACTTTAAATCCNAGGGCNATANAAGGGAATCTTTCAAAGTCTGGCTTTTCAAATGTTAAATCACCACAATTAACNAGGTCAAGCCTTTCCCATGTCGCTTCTATGTGCCTTGGATAGGTGAGTGCATATTGAATAGGAACCTTCATATCTGGTACTCCCATCTGTGCTTTGACTGACCCATCCTTCATTTCAACCATGGAATGAATAATTGATTGCGGGTGGACAACAATACTTATTTGATCAGGTTCAATTTCAAATAGCCAATANGCCTCTATGACCTCTAAGCCTTTGTTCATCATTGTTGCACTATCTATTGTTATTTTTTCCCCCATATCCCAGTTTGGATGATTTAATGCTTCTTCAATTTTTATATCACTGAATGAGGATAATTCTTTTTTTCTAAAAGGACCACCACTGCCAGTTAAAATTATTTGTTGAACTTCTTTAAGGTCCTCTCCAACTAAACACTGCCAAATTGCGGAATGCTCGCTATCAACAGGAAAAATTTTTGCCCCTGATTCTTGTTGGGCTTTTTTAATGATATTGCCTGCCATNACCAAGCTTTCTTTATTNGATAAAGCAACATCAACCCCAGCTTCAATAGCACAAAGGGTGGGTTGCATTCCTTGNCCTCCAACAATCGCATTAAGCATAACATCAACATCAGTTCTTTTAGCAAGCTCCAATAANCCAGATCTGCCGACTAATATTTCAATATTTAATGAACTGAGGTCCTCTTTTATNGAAGAATATGCTTTTTCATCTACAATGCATACTCCGCGTGGTTGATATAGAGCAATCTGTTGTAGCAATAATGTCATATTCTTGTTTGCAGATAAATAAACGACCTCTAATTCATCTTTCAAATGAGAGACAACTTTTAATGCATTNACCCCAATAGAGCCAGTAGATCCTAAAATTGAAATTCGTTTTCCCATTAAAATATTTCTTTTTGTAAAAAAATTGTAGTTAAAACCCTATCAGAATTCATACGCGCTTCTATGCCTAAAATAAAGATTGATAATGGCACAGTTATATCCAGCCCTAAAAAGTTAATCTGTCCTTCAATTTTAGTTGGAATATTTTCGCCAATTAAATACGAGTTTTCTTTGAAAAAGTTAGACCCNGCACCAATTCTAAATCNAGTTGATTTAAGAGATATCCANTTTCTAATATCAAAAGTAATTGAAGAAATTCTAAAATGTTCAAGNCCTTTTAAATCAACACGCTGAATACAAGTACTCCAATTTAAAGTATCATTATTTGTTCCAAAATAATANTGNATACCTGCTCCCAAAACTTGAGGAGCCTCTTCTNGAATGTAAAAACCATATGCCTTAGTAGTNATAGATAGGTTTTTTGTTATTTTTAGTCCCATATCAACATTTGGATAAGACCAATAATCATTATTTTGTTGATTGANGATTGTNCAATATCCTGNTTGAAACATAAAACGATTTTCTCTTGANGGGTCAATNGCAGCAGANCTACTCAACCAAAAGGANGATGAATNTACAATGNTTNTTATGGNNGCTTCATCAAACCTAAATGTCACAGGTTCTGAAAAAGCGATNACAGCTAACAAACCTGATTTTAAAATTAGTCTTAATAACAATAATTAAATTATTCCTCGTTGTGATGACTTAATNAAATTTACAATCTGGTNTTTAACATCNGATGANTCCATTTCATCAATTATANGNTTNAGAGATTCCNNNCTGTTNGATCCTGACCTAAAATATATTTTATAGATTTTTTTAATCTGTTTTCGNTCCTTCAGAGAAAACCCTCGTCTTTTTAAGCCTAAACTATTTACGCTCTTAAATTCTAAAGGATTCTCAGCTGCTAGTATATATGGGGGGACATCTTGGACGGCTCTGAATCCTCCTCCTATAAACGCATGTGAACCAACTTTTGTGAATTGGTGGATTAATACTCCGCCTCCAAGAATTACCCAGTCCTCTAATTCTACATGACCGCCAAGTGTAGATAGATTAGACATAATAACATTATCTCCAAGTATACAATCGTGTGCAACATGAGTAGAGGCCATTAATAAACACCCCGAGCCAATAGAAGTTTTGCCTAAGGCTTTTGTACCTCTATTAATTGTCACATATTCTCTAATTACCGTTTTATCTCCGATATTAGTAATTGTTTCTTCACCTTCAAATTTTAAATCTTGGGGTATTTCACCTATGGAGCTACAATGAAAAATCTTACAATTTTTCCCAATGGTAGTATTGGAGCATATTGTCACATGATTACCAATGATGCAATTATCTCCAATAATTACATTAGGCTCTATAACAGTGTATGGTCCTATTTTTAGATTAGAACCTAATTCAGCGCTTGAATCAATTAAAGCCGTAGGGTGAATCAAAGTGGTCCTCTTATTCTTCTGCGCGATCTACAAGACTTGCTGTGAATAGAGCATCCACAGCAAGCTTGTTATCTACAGAACAGGTACCGTGGAATTTACATAGGTTAAGTTTTTTCTTAACAAGTTCCACTTTTATTACTAATTGATCTCCAGGGACTATGGGCTTTTTAAACCTTGCACTTTCAACTGTTGTGAAAAACATATTTTTTGTTAATGGATCGTCAACCTGATTCAACATCAAAAAAGAACCCGCCTGGCAAAGGACCTCAAGCGAAAGGACACCAGGCATAACTGGTTGCCCTGGGAAATGACCTTGGAAAAATGGTTCATTTATTGTCACATTTTTCAAGGCAGTAAGAGACTTCTCTGGTTCATTGATTTCGATCTTATCAATCAATATGAAAGGATATCTATGTGGCAATATTTTTATTATATCATTTATATCAAAGCTGGTCTTATCTAAAAATTCATTCACGATTATTCCCTGCCCATAATTCATTTAGCTCTTTTGAATATTGTTTTTTTAACTTTTTTACAAACTCCACATTACTTGCATGCCCTGCTCTTGCTGCAGTAACGTGTCCTTTAATTGGGACCCCTAGCAATGCTAAATCTCCAATTAAATCTAGAGTTTTATGTCTCACTGGTTCATTTTTAAACCTTAATACTTTTCCATTTAATATTCCATTTGCTCCTTGAATTATATTGTGTTCAATACCAAATAAATTCTTTAGTCTATCTATTTCAATTGAATCAATTTCTTTATCAATTATTACCACTGCATTTTCTAGGCCTCCACCCTTTATAAGGCCACGCTCTTTTAGCATTTCTACTTCACTTAAGAAGCAAAACGTCCTAGCTGGTGCAACTTCAAAAGCAAAATCTTCTTCCATGTTATATATAGCTTCATACTGAGAGCCAAGCGCAGGAAGATTATATTCAACCATAAATGTTATTCTAAACCTATCTGAAGGAATTACATGAATATCAATATCTCTGTATGGATTTGTATAATTGACTGCCCTAGTAATCTCAAGAACCTTTCGCTCTTCATTCTGAGCTTTTATGCCAGCTTTAATAAGGCATTCAACAAAATCTTTTGCACTGCCATCCATAACGGGCGGTTCTTTGCCTGTGAGTTCAATTAAAATATTATCTAGCCGAAGACCACTAACTGCCGCAAGAGCATGTTCAACAGTATGTATCCTAACATCGTTTTCTTCAATTGTCGTCCCTCTCGAAATATCAACTACATGATCAATATCTGCCTTTATTTCAGTACAACCAGTGATATCTGACCTTATGAACCGAATCCCAAAATTTTCTGGGGCTGGATGAAACGTAATAGTCGTTTTAACACCTGTATGTAACCCAATACCTTGACACGATTGAGAACTTCTGATAGTTCTTTGTTTTCTTTCCATTTTCTAATTTAGTGCTTTGTTTGATCTTTAATCAACATATCCAGCTTTTTTCTTAATCTTCCGATTTGATTAATGAGCGCTTGCCGTTTGTTGTGATCTTTAATTTCTCTTGCTGGAAACCCAGCATATACTTTCCCACCTTTTAATGATTTTGTAATACCAGACTTTGATGCGACAATAGATCTATCGCCTACTTTGAGGTGGGGTGCAACTCCAACTTGTCCTGCGAAAGTACAATAGTTACCTATTTCAGAACTACCAGCAATTGCAAACCCTGCTGTCAACAGACAACCTTTTCCAATCTTTACATTATGAGCGATATGTACCAGATTGTCTATCTTCGTCATTTCACCAATAACTGTACTGCCAATAGTTGCTCTATCAATGGCACAGTTTGAACCAATTTCTACATTATCTTCAATAATTACAATTCCTTCCTGAGGAATTTTTTCATGAAAGTCATTTTCTGTCACATAACCAAAACCATCACAGCCAATAGATGTATTACTATGTACAATAACATTATTGCCTATGGTACAATTATCATGGATAGAAATATTAGGCGATAATAAACAACTTTTTCCTAAAGTTGTATTCTCTCCAATCACAGTATTTGCTCCAATTTTACATTTATCGCCAATAATAACTCCATCTTTAATGACAGCACCAGCTTCAATAGTAACTGCTTTACCTATCCGCACATTTTTTGCTAGAACTGCTTTCGAATCAATATAAGGGTCTTTCAATTTTTTATTTGAAAAAAGTGTTAAAGTTTTAGCCATGGCTAATTGCGGATTTGAGACAATGATACCACTTTTCCCATTAAGGATAGAGGCCTCATCTACAAATACGGCATCTGCCTTAGTATCCTTTAAGTATTTTGAATACAATGGGTTTCCCAGAAATGTGATGGTCCCAGGACTTGCATTTTGAATCTCAGAAACACCTGAAATAGTTGTATCTGATTCCCCAACGACTTCGCCATCAACATGTTTGGCAACCTCACCTAAAGTGAGTTTCATTTTATTTTTCGGTGGTTAGATTACGCAATTCATGTAAAACATCATCGGTCATATCATATTGAGGCTTTACATATAATAAACCCATATTAGCATCAATGATGTAGTCAAATCCTTTATCGATTGCTACCTTTTTGACCGCTTCTCTAACCTTGCCAAGAATTTCATATTCCATTTGTGCTGATTTTTTCATTAGTTCACCTTGTGGACCAACTTTTTCAGCTTGATAGACTTGAATCGCACGCTCCATCTGAATCATTTGTTGTTTAATACTTTCACCTTTATCTAAGGCCATTAGTCGCTTTACTTCGTAGTCTTTATTTAGACTATCTAATTGTAACAACATACCTTCATATTCAACTTGTACTTTTTGATATTCCATCTGCAATTGAGATTCTGCTTCAGTGAATTCTTCATATTCAGTACGAATTCTTTCAGATTGAATGTAGCCAATTTTGAGTTCGGCTAAACCAATCGAGGCCATCCCTAAAAAGATTGTAATAAATAAAATATATCGAGAAGATTCTTTCACAGCTTACTCCTTATTTTTAAAATTGTTGTCCAAAGGTAAGAGTCGTTTTCCAACCAGGTTCTAGTTCTCCATAGGCATTGACCCTATCAAAGCCATAGCCGATGTCGAATCCTAACATCCCTATCATAGGCATAAAAAAGCGAATGCCCGCACCTAATGATCTTTTTAAATCTAGAGGTCCACTCCTAGGTAAACTTAACCTTTCCATTAAATCTACAGAAGACCAAACATTTCCCATCTCTGCAAAAATGATTCCATAAACTACAGGATTTTCAGCGAAGGGTACTCGAAATTCTGTTCCAAATTTAATCATAGCGTTCCCGCCTATGGGATTACCACTAAGCGTTACAGGCCCAACACGGTTATCATCATAACCCCTTAACGGATTGCCATAGGGGATTCCATTACCACCCATTACAAAACGGTCATAAAAAGGGATATATGATAGAGTGCCATCTTTTGACGGTAAATCTTTAATTACTCCTATTTTCATGGAATTCATTAAAACAAATTTCCAAAATGTTGGAGTAAACCACTCTAGAGTAAGGGTATGCTTATGAAAATTTTCTTGGCCGCCAAGAACCCATCCCGACAGGGTAGAGTTGAGTGAAAAATGTGAACCAATTGTTGGGAACTCTGGGTGGTCTCTACTATCTCTTCTAATAGTCTGGACAAAGCTAATTCCATCAGTTTTGGTTTTACCCCCTGCATAGCTATCTAAGTCTGATTGGCTACCAGAATAGGATCTCCTTCTCACCATAAATCGCCAAGTTCCTCTAAAAAAATCATCCGGCCATTTGAATATTCGCCCCCATACAATACTTCCATAAGCACTTGTTGTTTCTAATGGTGAATAATACATTGCAGAGCCACCACCTCTCATATCAAAGCCAAGAGAAGCACCTAATAAATTTTTTGTATCATTGACCATTGGGTCTGTAAAGCTAATTGAAGCTCTTCTACTTTTAGGTCTAGTAACATTAGATCCTTGGTACATATAAGTGCTTTGACTGCCCGAATTAATTCCTTCATTATAGCTAAAACTAAAACTTTGCCCCTTGCCTCTAAAGTTTGGCAATGATAGCCCACCACCGCCTGTAAGTCCATAATATTGAGAATAACCCATATTTGCACTTGCCTGCCCCGCTGGTTTTTCTTCAACGGTAAATTCTATATTAATTTTATCTTCTGATAAGGGTAAAATATTTGGTGCTGCATTTGCAAAATAATTCAACATCATAACTTCACGATAACTACGCGCAATTAAATCTTGGTTATACACATCTCCTGGGAAGACTCGCAATTGACGCCTTATTACATTTTCCCTCGTCCTAGTATTCCCCGCGATAGAAATCTGATTAATGTAAACTTTATGATTTTCTGTAATTACAAAATGAATATCTAGCGAATCTTTTTCCACGGGTGTGATCTTTGGTTCTATTCTGCTATAAATATATCCTCTATCTAAATATAGTCCTTGTACCCTTGAGAAGACTGCCAAATTAAAATCTTCATCACTGTAGTTCTCGCCAATATCCAAAGCGAGGCTACGATCTAAAACCTCTTGTTTAAACAAGGTCATTCCTTCCCAAGAAAAATTACGATACTTGTATTGTGGCCCTTCGTCGACTGTAAAGACTATATTCATTTTTTTTCCATCATTCGAATACTGAACTGAATCACTAGTAAAATGAAAGTCTCTGTAACCTTTATTTCGGTAGAATGTTGAAATAAGCGCCATATCATCTTCAAATTTTTTCTTATCAAAGCTTGAACGCCAAAAAAAGTACCAGCTCTGCTGCTTGGTCTCTTTCATCTGCCAACGCAGTCTAAAATCAGAAAAGGCTTCATTCCCTTCGAAAATAATTTTATCTATTTTTGTCTTTTTATTCTCTTGAATTGTAAAGATGATATCTCTAACCAACTCTTTGCCTTTGCCTCCAAATAAAATTGTTTCTCCTTTTGGCGTAGATAGCTGAGATAAAATATTTGCATTAAGGTAACCTTTCTCAATGTAGAGGTTTTGTATTAATTCTTTAGTCTCTCGGATTGTGTTCGGCTTAATTCTTTGACCTTTAGATAAGGTGATTTCATCATCAAATTTTCTATCTTTTATTTTTTTATTACCTTTAAATATGATTTGACCTAAAATATAATTTTCTTTGACATTGATTGATAATGATAAACCCTCATCTGATTCTTCATCGTATTTTATTTGCACATCCTGAAAAAGACCCAATTGCCAAAGCCTTTTCACTGCTCTTGGAAAATCTGCTGGAGTAATCGTTTGTCCTTCTCTTAAACCTGCGGTAAATAAAATAGTATTTTCTGAGGTAGCTACGTTACCAACCACAGAAACTTTTACAAGTTTGATAACCTCATCTTGAGTTTGAGGATATAAAAAACATGAAAGAAGCAATAATATTAATATGTACTTCATATCGTATTTGCTATCTGCTCGCTGACTTTTCCGAATCGACGCTCCCTTGATTGAAANTCAAATATTGCATCCATCAATTCTTCTTCTCTAAATGCAGGCCAATATGTATCTGTCATAAAGATTTCTGTGTAAGCAATCTGCCAGAGCAAAAANTTGCTTAATCGACATTCACCACTTGTTCTAATTAACAGATCAGGATCAGGAATATCTTTAGTGTATAATAAGTTAGAAAAATTTTGTTCTGTGATTTCATCGAGCTTTATTTCTCCTTTTCTTACTTTTTTAGCCGTTGTTTTTATGGCATCAACAATCTCTTGACGACTTCCATANTTCAAAGCCAGACAAAGGTTCANNCCATCNTTATCCTTCGTAATATCNACTCCATNTNTTAACNCTTGAGTCGTACTGCTCGGTAAAATATTCAAATCCCCAATAATGGTAAACCTTACATTATTTTTATTCAATGCTTCAATCTCGTGTTTAATTGTTTTGAGCAAGAGTGTCATNAGGGCACTAACTTCTGCTCGTGGTCTTTTCCAATTTTCTGTTGANAAGGTATAAAGTGTTAAATATTTNANNCCTATTTCACCACATATTCGGGTTATNTCTCTGACTGAATTTATTCCTTCTTTGTGCCCTGCAATACGAGGGAGGGAACGAGAACNAGCCCAACGACCATTTCCATCCATAATAATGGCTATATGCTCAGGGATATGGCCAGAAAGAATCTTCTCTTTTTTAGATTGTTGCATAATGTTGATGGAAAAGCGGGCGAAATTACCTCGTGCTTACTAGGTATACAACCGCGATAGATATTGAACTATATTTTTTACTAACAGTAAACCTAAAACAACGTAGTAAAGTTCCATTTCATTTTCTATTCTATTAACGATACTATTTGTTTTGAAATACTAACATATATTTTGCCTATATCATTTAAAGACTCATGTGTCGTAAGTGGTGTCCCCGAATCAGTTGAAGACATTATGCTTTCAGATATTGGAACCTTCCCAAGGAGTGGCACCCCAAGTCGTTCGCTTTCTTTTTCACCGCCACCTTTTTTAAATAAGTCCAAGCTGATACTAAAACTTCCATTATTATCGGGTTCAACTTTTTGGCCGTTAATTTCAAGTTTTGAATTATCTGGATCCGTATTCCCGCTTAAAATCAAACCGGACATATTTTCAATTACTCCTAGAAGAGGAGTATTAACTTTTCTAAACATATCCGCCCCTTTTCGTACATCTGCTAATGCTATATCCTGAGGGGTGGTCACAATAATAGCACCGGTCATCCGCAATTTTTGAGTCAATGTTAACTGAATATCACCAGTGCCAGGAGGCAAATCTAATACTAATATGTCAAGCTCTCCCCAATCTACATCACGAAAGAACTGTTCAGTCATTCTTGAGACTAATGGACCTCGCCATATTACTGGCGTATCATTTCCGCTTATGAATCCAAAACTCATTATTTTCATGCCAAATTTCTCTAGAGGAATTAATTTATTTTCTTGTGTCATTTGAGGCTGTTCATTGATACCTAAAGTTATAGGCAATGAGGGTCCATAAATATCTAGATCAAGAAGGCCGACCTTCTTGCCTTCTCTAGCTAATGCACATGCAATATTTGCCGCAACAGTTGATTTCCCAACTCCACCTTTCCCACTTGCTATAGCTATAATATGGTCTACATTATTTACTACATTAGGGGCATTCGCGGGAGGGGTGCTGGGGGTTGAAGCTGCTTGACTTGTTACATCAATTTCTACTGAACTAAAATGAGAATCGAGTTCTTTCTTTACATCATTAATGACTGCCTGTTTCTTTTCTTCGTTTTGAGAGGAAATATTGATTTTTACATTAACATGATTATCTTTTATTACAATATCTTTTACCATCCCAAATGAAACAATATCTCTATTGAAGCCAGGATAATTAATGGACTTTAGTTTTTCTAATACTTGTTCTTTATTCATATTGTGCTGCACAAAAAAGCGGCAGTCCTAAGACAGCCGCTTTTTTTAGATTTAACTTCTCAATAATTGATTAACCTGAGTAATCCCGACCGAACCAGTCGTAGTTAATCTTAATGTATTTATTCCATTCTTCAGGAACTTCGCTTTCCTCAAAGATTGCCTCTACTGGACATTCTGGTTCACAAGCTCCACAATCGATACATTCTTCAGGATCAATGTAAAGAGAATCGTTTTCTTCAGGTACAAAACCATCTGCTTTTGCTTCAGCGCCAGCCCCCGTCTTATCATGAGGTCCATGGATACAATCAACTGGACAAACTTCCACGCAGGCTGTATCACACGTTCCGACACAAGGCTCGGCAATTATATAAGTCATTTAAGTACTCCTTTAAGATAAAGATTGAATTCTTTGTTGTATGTACTCCCCAATTTAAAAGTAAAGTTTGAATGTAAAAAAATGTTTTGATGGTAATTTCATTCTTTAAAAATAAATGATGCTAAACAAGGAAATTAAAAATCTTAGAGTGCTTTGGTTGGCACAGACCATTTCTCAGGCTGGTGATGCTATTTATCAACTAGCGCTCATTTGGCTAGTCCTGGATATGACTCAGTCCACTATTATAACTGGGATGATAGCAATGAGTGCATATTTACCAGCTTTAATATTCGGTTTATANGCAGGAGTATTCTCAGATAGNTTCAATCGGTTTAAATTGATGCTTTTTTCTAATGCAGCTCAAGCATTTACAGTAATCCTAATACCATTGGCTTTATGGAATGGGATAGAAAATGCNTGGACGATTTGCGGACTGGCATTCCTCCGAAGCTGCTTTTATACATTGTTTCAACCTGCATTGCAATCTTTTATACCAATGNTATTTGCAAAAGAACATATAGTAAAAATCAATTCTATCTTAATAACCTCAGGGCAAGTTGCCTGGATGATTGGACCTTTTTTTGCGGGAGTNCTATTATCTGTATTATCTTTAATAAATTTATTTGTAGTAGATGCCCTATCTTTTTTATTCGCAATTATTTTGTTATTATTTATTAGCCAACCACAACAACCTTNTGAGGATAAATTAAATAGTCATTGGGAAGATCTCAAGCATGGCCTTTCCTNTCTATTTTCCCATAAGNCTATTTTGATGATGATNATTATCACATTTATCAATAACCTATTCATAATGGGACCTGCAATTGTAGGCATCCCTATTCTTGTTAGATTAGGCCTTAGGGGCTCTGCTGCAGATTTCGCATTTGTGGAAGGCTTTATGGCTCTTGGCGCATTATTTGGTTCATATCTTGTTACAAAACTAAATAAAAAGTTTAATAATGGTATAATTTGGGGAGCAGGGTTAATAGTTGATGGAATAACTTTTTCATTTTTTTTCTGGGCTGATTCCATACCAATGGCAATGGTAATGATCTTNATTCATGGGATTGGAATTCCAATGATCATGGTAAGTAGAACTTCAATTATCCAATTNTATTCACCNAACAAATACCATGGACGCTTATTTTCAGTNGNGCANATAGGCGTTGTTGGCACAACAGCATTATCATCCGCACTGATTGGCATTATTAGCGACTACATTAATATAAAAACAATCTTTTTATTCATTGGTATTGGTGCTTCTTTATGCGGTTTATTAGGTCTTTCTATTAAAAGCATAAGGAAGCTTTAAAAATATTTGCTATGAATTACATTATTATTGATCAAGGGACATCTTCCACTAAAGGNTTTTTATTTAATTCTTCTGGCCAAATTCTACATAGAAAAAGAATAAAGTGTGTTTTAAACAAGCCAGAAAAATTCCATGCTGAAAGTGACCCCGAGATTATTTTGAGGGATATAAAAGAACTTTTTCATAAAATGGTTAATCTATCAGGAAACTCCAAAATTGAACACACTGGNATNTCAATCCAGAGATCNACCTTTTTATTTTGGGAAAAATCAACATGCCGGCCTGTCACTCCTGCCATTAGCTGGCAAGATTGCCGNGCGAGTGATATATCTGAAAATTTACAAACATATAAAAGGAAACTTTGGTCNATTACGGGGACACCTTTAAACGCTCATTATGGTGGTCCAAAATTTTTACATATGTTAAAAAANCATCCAAANCTTGAGAGGAAGATAAAAAGGGGTGAGTTATANTTTGGCTCATTGAGCGCTTTCCTTACGCATGCGATTACTGGAACAGCAGNNATTGATGAGTCTATTGCATGCCGTTCACTTTTTTATAATATTCATAAAGGAGATTGGTCAAGATTTGCATTAGACCTATTTCAAGTCCCAAAAAATTGCTTACCGCCGATTGTACCAGTTAAACATAATTATGGAAAAATGTTTGATACAAGCATCTCATTATCTATAATGATAGGTGATCAGCAAGCAGCACTAATAGGTCATAAAGGAATACGGAAGACATCGATNGCCACAAATTTCGGNACCTCAGGNAGCATTCAGTATAATGTTGGAGANAAATTAANAAATGTCNCCGGATTAATTTCTAGTGTACTATACTCTGATAGAAACAAAAAAGTATTTATGATAGAAGGNACCATAAAGGGGTGCAATTCTCTTTTTTATCATTTAGAAGAGCGCTTAGCTATATNACACAAAGATATGCAATGGAATGAAAGAGCTAAGTTTGTAAAAACAGAAGGGGTNTTTATACCAGGGTTTAATGGTCTTGCAGCGCCATATTGGAAAGATGGATTTGATGATTTACTAATTAACCTTGAGAATGACCCTAATAAAATAATTAGAGCCGCTATGGAATCAATAGGTTTTTTAACGAATGATATCCTTAATTGNATTGNATCAGAAGGAATTAAGTTACCTAAAACTTTGACAGCGAGTGGGGGAGGCGCAAAATCTACTCTTTTACAATTTATTGCAGATGTTACAGGGATAACCATCAATCGTNCTTTACNTAAAGATAAAACAGCAATTGGTGTATATCGTCTTCTNAGTGGTGATGGCTTNACTGAAATATCAGAAGAATCANATCATAANGTATATTATCCAGAAAACATACTTGGTCTNAATATCAAAAAAGATATCTGGAGGGAAAATACTAAAANGCTTCTAGGGTCNGAATTATTCTGAAATATATAATTTCCTATTTTGAAGTTCTGTCATATTCTTCACTTCTTTTATCTCTTTTACAGCACCTTTAATCTCACTATTTAAGTTTTTCAGAATCTTATCATTCACTGCCATAGAATTACTCAGTTGAATGAAATCCTCATTTGCAACAATTACTTTCTCTTTTGCTGTTTTTGCATCATCAATTAAAACATCCAGCTGCGTCTCAATTTGATCAACTTTTGTTTGCAAAGAATCAGATTTCTCATCGCTTGACAGGATTCTTTTGTTCATTAGCAATAGGCCTATTAAAACTAATAAAATATTAACAGTTAGTAAGATAGTGGTGCTCGAAAGGGATTCATTTTTCATAATTCAATATATAAGGGTGTTTGGTTTAATGGTAGTTTGAAATTGAATAAGTCTCTTTATTTCTAAAATAAAATAATCAGTACATACTCATAATACCAAGGATAATTAAAATAAAATATGGGACCAAATCTGCTGCCCCTAAGTAGTCTTTAGAAATACGCTGCCCTGCAAATAAAAAAGTAAGAGTTAGAGCTAATACGACGAACCCATAAAAAATCCATAATGTTGTTCTATAGGCAAAGGCAAAATAAATACCATATATTAGCATTAGGGCACCGATTAATTCCAAGATAGTTAAAATGGACAATAATAATGTAGTAAAGTTCTTTAAAAAAGTATTGGCAAAGTGGGCTTTGAAAAATTCAAGATTGC
Source organism: bacterium TMED46 (assembly GCA_002167345.2). Lineage (GTDB taxonomy): Bacteria > Fidelibacterota > Marinisomatia > Marinisomatales > UBA1611 > CACEUX01. Next base: position 66,408 of record NHCZ02000008.1, read on the forward strand.
CTTTACGATCTAAAATTTTATCTAATCCTGATTGCATAAAAGCAATTGATATAAAAATAGCTATTAAAATTTGGCAAAGCACCAAGGGGTCTTTAAATGGGATTCCTAGCAATTCTATTCTATCACCATAACGCTCAGCCACTGAAGGGCCTTGTCCATATATAATTGTTTGTATAAACAATATTATAAAGATCACTGGATTTGATTTTTTCATAAAACACCTCATGCTTTTATTAAATCTTCTATTTTTTCACGCACTAGATCACTTATTTCTTCAACCTGAAGATGACCATATTCTTCTTGGGTTATTGGGACTCCAAAACGGGTTGTTAAAATTCCTGGCTTTAATCTCCAATCGTCCTTGCTTTTAGCCTCTAACCCCCCCATTAATGCTATCGGAACAATGGTAATGCCAGTATTTTTTGCTAAATGAAATGGACCTTTTTTGAATGGGCTTAATTCTCCGGTTAAGGTACGAGTTCCTTCTGGTGCAATAATAAATGATACTCCTTTATTAATTGCTTCCTCAACATATTGTAAACTTTTCAAAGCAGATTTTAAATGTGTCCGAATTATGGGCACACCACCATATAAGGTTATAAGTTGACCGAAAATTGGGTATTGAAATATTTCTTTAGCGCCGACAGCTGTTATATAGTGCCCAATGTACGCCCCAATCATAAACTGATCGAACATTGATACATGGTTAAAAAGATATAAGTATGGCTGTCCATTAACTGGCGGTGGATTATTTTCTTTTTTTAGCCATTGACCAGCAAAAAAACACCACATCCAGCATATAGGGCGGACTATTATATAAAATTTGTGACGAGGAATCATAAGAATTGGAATAAAAAGCAACAATAACGTTGGAATGAAAATTAAGCACCAAATAGGCCATACTAATAGTGAGAAGATTGTTTTATACATTGAAGCCTGTTTGATTAATCAATGAGAAGATTTTATGATTAGCTTTTGGAAATGTAAAGGAATCTATTTCATTCATAGTAATCCAAGCTCTTCTATTTGATTGAGCTATACTCTCATCAGTTTCAACACAATGAAAACAGTAAAAAGAAATAGAAAAATGGGAATAAGAGTGTTCTACAAATCCTACCTTTTCTTTAATNATAGGGATAATGTTGCATTCTTCCAAAATTTCACGACATAGGGCCTCTTCTAAAGATTCTCCATTTTCTACTTTGCCACCTGGGAANTCCCATAAACCACCAAGCATACCATTTTCANCTCTTTTTTGTATGAAAAATTTATCATTCCTCCAGATTATACCAGCGACTACTGTATNATGCGGATTCACCTTTTTCTTCTTTTTAAGAGGATATAATGCTGGTTCNTTGTANTTATATGCTTTACAAAATTTAGACAGTGGACATATTTGACATGAAGGATTGNTTGGAGTACATATTAGAGCACCTAANTCCATTAATCCCTGATTAAAATTACCCGGCTCTGTCTTTGGAATTAGTTTTTGAACATTCTTTTTTAATCTGGTTAGATTTTTAGTTGTAAGATTTTTAATCCCTAAAATTCTAGCCATAACTCTTGTAACATTTCCATCTATTGCTGGAATACATTTTTGGTAAGCAATAGATAANACAGCTCCAGCTGTGTATTCCCCNACTCCTGGTAAGGATAAAAATTCATNGAATTTATTTGGAATTTCACCTTTATACTTTTGCTCTACAATTTTCAATGCTTTGTGAAAATTTCGACAGCGACTGTAATAGCCAAGTCCTTCCCATAGCTTCAATAATTTATCAAGGTNAGCATTTGCTGCNGATNTTAATGTTGGATATTCTTTTACCCATCGGTTATAAAAAGGGATAACTGTCTTNATCTGTGTNTGTTGTAACATTACCTCTGAAACCCAAATCTTATANGGGTCATTAGTTTTTCGAAATGGAAGCGATCTTTTATTATTNTTGTACCAATGAAGTAATTCATTTTTNATTTTTATTTGCATAATACAATTATTNCTTTTTTAAATTCATCTTCAATAATATCCAATGTAAAGATTGAATATGCTGGAGAGCGCTCTGCCTTTCTAGTGGGTCAACTAACTGCTCAACCTTATCACCTATTTTTTCAAACTGCTTTTCAAGGTCATTCTGCAACCTGGTGCCTGTAATTGTTAGCATTACATTTGTAACCCTTTTATCATGTGGAGATACTTCCCTCTTAACCCACCCATTTTTTTCTAATCTTATTATTAGGCGTGTTAGAGTGCTATTATCAATTCCAATTTTTTTTGCCAATGGAGTCATTTCAATTCCACTTGATGGAATAATAGACAGAGCGATTAATTGNTGGAAGGAAGCGTTNCCTATCTTAATATTATTTCTGAAAAGACTATTTAAGTCAATTAAGAATAAGCCAAGTATTTCCCCATAGTTCATATTTGTATATTACAATTTATATATGCTATAATCACTCATTCATAGGGAGACTTTTTAACTGTTCTGCGTGCTTAATTAAAAGCTCTTCAGCTTGAGTAACTCTTCTAATGTCTCCTAGGTGACCTATAATACTCCAATGATCCATTTCTGATATTTTAGTCCAGTACCATTGACCAGGTATAAGNAATTCTGTCTCTTCNTACTNAACAATGGGGTCGGANCCATTAATTCCTGTACTTGGCCCGTACATTGAAACTGAATTAACTATGCCATCATTTTCAAACCATGAAGAATCTGTTTGCTCTCCATCATTCCAATAGCCGGCTCTAGAGCCAATTATTTTTGATCGTGTCTTTATTAATATTGATGTTTCATCAACCGGGTGATGGAAAATAGACCCCTCCTTTTTAGTTGTTGTTGATGTAACAAAAGAAAAATAAAACACTTCTGGAGAGGCTTGTAAAAAAGCATTTAATTCTTTTGACCCATCTAAGCCTAGTTCCCAAGAACTAATATTCTTTGTCCTCCATGCCTTATGTGTTCGCATACGACTCATATAACTTAACCANNGTTCATTATTTTTTCTAATGAAACCCCATTGGTCTAAATCAAAATCATAGAAATCTGTACCAATTACCCCGGCTAAACCAACAAAATATTGAACAAATGGAACAGTTTTAGTGACTATTTCTGTAAGNGTTGTACCATTNTGGGGTGTGGAGATACTAGTTATACTTTTTATCATATTATTTTGTTGNCCTCCCAACAAAAGAGATTTTTCTTNAANCTTAGCGCTTTCGTCAAAATATATTACATTNGTNAATAAAAATTGAAGCATTCTAGCTGTTTGCCCACCCATACTGTGGGCTATAATATGAACTGGATGATCCTGGTCCCAATTTTTGTATAACCCATCATATGATTTACCTAGTGGCCTTTGGATTAGACCATATTTTTCTGAATGAGCTTTTCCATAATCTACTTGCCCACCTTTTAATTGGTNATAAGCTTCAATTGCTCTTTCCCAATTAGATGATACAGGCCCCAAGGAAAGTTCAAATACAAGATGACCTCGGTCTTCTAATGATTTAATATAATCTTTTCTTCCTCCCCAATAATTATAATCACCCATTTCATCACTTCCCCAACCCATAAATCCATGAATCAATACGATTGGATAATTATTTTGGGCACTTAATAATCCAAAAATAAAAAGAACCCTAAAAATCATATATCTGTTCCAATTTCTAAACCTTGAACAAAAGCAGTTGTACCATGCATGAACAATCCATAATNGATAAAAATGGTTTCGGTTTTATAACCGAAGCCTATTCCAGAAGCACCTAATACAGAAGCCATAAGACCTCTATTGGTATTATGGCTTACCTTTCTAGTAGAAGACCCTGCTCTTATATTTACATTCTTATTTATTTTAAAATCACTTCCAATGAATAAATCCAGTTTTTTGGTTTGGCTGTATGAAATTAAATCGGAATATAGAGTGAGTGGGAGATGGGTAAGTTTTTTAGATACACTGAAAAGCACTTGCGGTAGAAAATCGACTTTAGCGCCTTCAAGTTGTTTACCAAAATTATGCGCAGAAACACCCAGTNCAGTTCCATATTGGGTAAGCTTTATATGCANGCCTAAGGCAAAAGTTATAAGTCTAATTTTATGAGCATTATAACTTGAGGAGTAAAGGCTTGAACTAACTCCATAAAATATCGGTGTAAGAAGTATTTTACTTCTATAAGATGTTCTTAACCATGTATCAGAAGAACTATATGCCCCAGTAAACTGCGCATCCTCATCATATCCCTGGAAAGTTCCATAACTTATATTATGCAGAGACACTGAACCACCACCATTTTTAAAAGGAAATTGTAAGCCCGCACTTTGGGCACTAATTGATGCGGGATACTTAATTAAAGACGCAGAAAATGATTTTTTAAATACCGATGACGGGTTGTTTTTTGCAGATACCGGGGATGAATGTAAATATCCAGCACCGGCCATACTTAAATTAATTGAAGAGGTAAAAATATCTAATGCTGGATAACCAGTTTTTGCTACTAGAGAGCACAATANAAAAAGATTTATAATTTTATATCTTAAGCAATAAAGCATACTATCAAATAAGACTTAATGGGTCTATATTTATANTGATACGATTTTGACCTAGTNTAAATCTTTTATTTATGTCTGANAAATTGAGATTGAGGAATTGATGTAATCTTTTGCCATTAGGGTCTAAGGTTTTAATAGATTTAAAAACTATATGAAAACGGAATTGATTTCTTAGCTTTTCAAGATAGCATGGTGAAGGCCCTAGAATTTCAAGCCCGCTGTATTTCCATTTTATATTTTGATGGATTTTCATCGACAAGCGGGATACTTTATCCTGATCAGGTCCTAGAATTTCAATTTTTGATAACCAGCTGAATGGAGGATAGTTTAATTCCTCTCTTTCCTTTAAAGCGATTTTATAATACTTCATCATATTTAGNGTTGCCGCTTGTTTGATTACGGAGTTACTTGGAGAGTATGTTTGGATAACTACCTCGCCTTGTTTTTTCCTTCGGCCTGCACGGCCAGAGGCTTGATATATGAGCTGAAAAGTTCGTTCACCAACTCTAAAGTCAGGTAAATGCAAACCTAAATCAGCATTGATAATACCAACTAAAGTAGCATTAGGGAAATCTAAACCCTTGGCTATCATTTGGGTCCCAAGTAGGATATCAATTTCACCATTATTAAATGATTTTAAAATTGATGTCATATGATTACCCCTTAAAGATGTGTCTATATCCAACCTTCCAATAGATGCGTTTGGGAATGTCTCTTGCATTATTGATTCTACTTTTTGCGTCCCAGTGCCAAAATATAACAAATTCGAATTTTTACACTCATGACATTTTTTTCCTTCTTTAGATTCGGTGAAACCACAAAAATGACACAACAAATTATTGGTTTTTAAATGATAACTAATCGTAACGTTACAATGGGGACAATTTCCAATAGAACCACAATCACCACATCGTATAACAGGTGAAAATCCACGTCGATTTTGTAATAAAAGCACTTGTTCATTATTAATTAGCCTTTCTTCTATTTTATCTTGCAAGAAACCTGAAATTACTTGGTCATATTTGCCAGAATCCTCTTGGTATTCCATCATGTCTATAATATGAACAATTGGGTATTTTGCTCCACCATAACGCTTTGGTAAATGTAGGTACTTTATTTTTTTTGTAATATGATTATGATAGCTCTCTAAACTGGGCGTAGCACTAGAAAGAATAGCAACAGAATTTTCATATTTAGCACGAATTAGAGCAACATCTCTAGCATGATATCTAGGCGCAGGCGAATCTTGGCGAAATGAAGCTTCTTGTTCTTCNTCTACTACAATCAAACCCAGATTTTTCAAGGGAGCAAATATTGCACTTCTCGCACCAATAACAACTTTGAATTTCCCCTTGCATATTTGGGCCCATGTCCATGATCTCTGGCTCTTAGATAACTTAGAATGCCACAATGCAATTGCATCTCCAAAAACGGACTTAAAACGACCTGCAATTTGAGGAGTAAGAGATATTTCAGGGAGTAGAACGATTGCCGTACGTTTTTTAGAAAGGCAATAGTGGACTGCAGAAATATATATTTCAGTTTTACCACTGCCAGTCACTCCATGTAGAAGAAAAGGAGAGAATTTTTGTTTTTTTAAGGCTAACGTAATTTTTTTATCAACGTATTCTTGGTCTTGATTAAACACCACCTTTTTATGTAACGGGTCAAAAGAGAACCCTGATAAATCAGGTAACGAAACTTGCTTAAGCAAGGTAACCAGTTTGCGTTTTTCTAAGGACCTACATATTTGAATCGGGCTTGAAACATACTCTTTCAGCGAGGACACCTTAATTGGATGATTCGAATTCCAAATTATATTATATACCTTAAATTGCTTAGGGTATTTTTTTTTGATGGAAATAATTAATGAATCTTCAACAACTGGCACAGGCTGCACATACCAACGAATCGGAGGCTTGTATCTGGTAGATAATTGTTTTGGCAATACTGTTTTTGCAACCTGACCTAATGGCGTCATATAATATCTACTCATCCAGCAAATTAATTTCCAAAGTTCTGGTGTGACAACAGGGACATCATCAACAAGAGAATAAATTGCCTTAGTTTTCCCAAGATACGAAGTCTCATTTGTAATTTTAATAATTATACCTTGGCAATTTCTTTTGCCAAGAGGGGCAAGAACCCTAGAACCAAGCTGGATTCCTTTTTTTAGCCCTTTTGGAATCACATAGGTAAAGGTTTGAAAGTTTGATATAGGGAAAGCAACTTCAGCAAACATAGCAAAAGAGTTTATATTGCAAGTCAAAGGGTGGCAATAAAAAACCCTGCATCTTTATAAAAAAACTATAAAGAACAGCAGGGTGTACATTGCTTATAAATCAGTTATGATTTAATTACATATATCTTTATATCTCCTGTCAATTCTGGAGCGACACGTACAGAAACATGATAAATACCCAAGGCTTTGATNGGCTCATCAAGAAGTATGGTATTACGATCAACAATGACGCCCTTTTCTTCAAGAGATTTATGTATATCCAATGCGGTGACAGATCCAAACATTTTATCCTCATCACCAACTTGAGCTTCAATAGTGATTTCAGTTTTTGATAATTTCTTTAAAATTGCTTCATTGGAAGCTTCTTCACGTTTTTGACGGTTTTTGGTAACCATCTTTCTTTCTTCTGCGATTGCCATGTTTCGCTTGGATGCTCGTAAAGCTATACCTTCTGGAATAAGTTTATTTCTGGCAAAACCTGGCTTTACAGCAACGACATCCCCTGATTCTCCTAAACCATCATAATCTTTTAATAATATAATATCCATAGTCTAATCTATTCCTTTTTCTACATAAGGCATTAATGCTATCGACCTTGACCTTTTTATAGCACTTACTAATTTTCTATGCATTTTTGCGCTTGTACCAGTCACGCGCCTTGGCATAATCTTACCTTGATCATTGACGAATCGACGAAGTAGTTTTATATCTTTATAGTCAATCTCATCGATACCATTTTCTTTAAAATAACAAAATTTATTACGATTTTGGAATGCCATTAACTTGCCTCCTCTGGGTCTGTTTGTTGATCTGTGCTTTCATCTTCTGAGTTTTTAACTTCTGATTCTACATTATCCCCAGATTCTGACTCTGACTCGGACTTACTATCATCAACTTTTTGTAAGTCTTTTGACTCTGTGTTTTTTTCGATAGGTACTGGTTTTTCTTCCTCAACATAAACATCTGGCTCCTTTTTAAGTGCCACTGTCATATGGCGAAGCACTGAATTATTTAACCTCATCCAAACATCAAAATCAGGCATTTTATCTAAATCTCCACCTTTGAATTGTAAGATGATGTATGAACCATATTTTTGCCTATCTATGGCATAAGCCAATCGTTTTTTACCCCACAATCTATGATTGATTATTTTTGCATTTGTTTTGTTAAGCTCATTGCCAATATCGGCCATTGCTTTCTCCAAAACTTTATTTTCCAAATTGGAATCAACGATATAAAGTGTTTCATAAAACCGCATAATTTCTCCTTATTAACTACACCATCACTTTAACAATGGTGCTATCACCAATGACACTACAGACATCAGTTTGATTAAAATATTCAATGATGGACCAGAAGTATCCTTAAATGGATCTCCAACTGTATCTCCAACAACAGAAGCTTTATGGGCTTCCGATCCTTTGTTTAAAGTTTCTCCTCCAACGCTTATACCTTCTTCTATCATTTTTTTTGCGTTATCCCAAGCTCCTCCAGCATTTGATTGAAAAATAGCCATTAGTACTCCAGAAACTGTGACACCTGCTAACAGCCCACCAAGAGTTTCAGCTCCGAAAAGTATTCCAACAACCACAGGAGTAATCACAGCTAAAAGTCCGGGCGCTACCATTTCTTTAATTGCAGACTCTGTTGAAATAGCAACACAACGGCCATGCTCAGCTTTACTTAATGCATCTTCATAAATACTTCGATCACTTTCTGTCCATTCACTTTCTTTTTTTAGCTTCATTAACTCAAGCGCTTTTTTAAGTTCTGGAATCTCTCTGAATTGGCGCCTAACTTCTTCAATCATTGCCATAGCGGCTCTACCTACAGCACCCATTGCCATTGAAGAGAACAAAAAGGGCAACATCCCTCCAACAAATAAACCAGCCATAACCCAAGGGTCTGCNATATCAATTTTTTCAATACCACTTTGAACCATAAAAGCAGCAAATAAAGCAAGAGCGGTTAATGCTGCAGAACCAATAGCAAAACCTTTACCTATAGCTGCAGTTGTATTGCCAACTGCATCAAGTTTATCTGTACGCTCACGAACTTCTTCTGGCAATTCAGCCATTTCAGCTATGCCACCAGCATTGTCTGATATAGGGCCGTAAGCATCCACTGCTAATTGTATTCCAGTGTTTGCCAACATACCTAATGCAGCCATAGCAATCCCATAAAGCCCCGCAAANTGAAACGCTCCAATGATACTAGAGGCAATGATTAAAATTGGGACCGCGGTAGATTGCATACCTACNCCCAAGCCCGCGATTATGTTGGTTGCTGGTCCAGTAATAGATTGTTGAGCAATAGCTTTTACGGGCGATGTGCCTGTCCCTGTATAATGTTCAGTAATGAGGCCAATTCCAAGACCAGCTANNAAACCAATAACTGTGGCATAAAAGACACCCATGCTGGTAAAAAGCTCTCCTCNTTGAGTGAATTCGGCTGGAAGAAATTCTTGAATTAGCATATAAATTACAGCAATCATAATAAATGCACTACCAAACTCCCCTCTATTTAGGGATGTTTGCGGATCTCCNCCCTCTTTNACCGAAACCATAAAAGTACCTATAATGGACACAACAATACCTGAAGCAGCGATCAATAAAGGTAATAAAATAAAATTAATATCAAACCCCCCTAAAACAAGTATGCTCGAGCCAAGTACCATTGAGCCTATTATTGAACCGACATAGGATTCAAATAGGTCNGCTCCCATACCAGCNACATCTCCAACATTATCTCCAACATTGTCAGCTATTGTTGCTGGATTAAGAGGATGGTCTTCAGGGATTCCTGCTTCCACTTTACCNACTAAATCTGCACCAACATCTGCTGCCTTTGTGTAAATCCCACCACCAACACGAGCAAATAGAGCGATGGATGATGCCCCAAGAGAAAATCCAGATAATATATTTAATACAGTATTTATATTTGCGGAATCTATGTTGTAGATACTAGAGTAAAATAGGAAGAGACCCCCTAATCCTAACACGCCTAGACCAACAACACTTAACCCCATAACAGAGCCACCACTAAAAGCAACATTTAGAGCTTTTGCNAGTCCTTCTCGTGCCGCATTTGTAGTACGGTTATTTGCTTTGGTCGCNACCNTCATTCCGAGATAACCCGCAAGGCCTGAAGCAACTGCCCCAACTAAGAAAGAAAGGGAAATCAAAATGCTTGAATCTGCACGATTGTTATTTGNAATCCCTAAANCTATTGCAACCACAACAATAAAAACTGCTAGTACTCGATATTCCGCTTTTAGAAAAGCCATAGCTCCATCNGCAATACTTGCTCCTATTACTTTCATTTTTTCAGTCCCTTGATCCTGAGCTTCAATCCATCGGGTCTTCCAAAAAGAAAAAAGGAGNGCNAGTATCCCAGCCCCTAAAACAAAGNTCATATTATAGTCCATAGACTTTCCATCTCCTTANTTACGAATTANATTGATTCATAGTGTTATTCAAGCCTTTTACTACCAAATTATCTATTGCGTCCGCACAATNTTTTACCATTATTTCTGCAGCTGGATTGTCATCTGAATGAAAGGGTTTTAANACATATTTTTCAGAGGGACGCATATTCTCTTTTGTGCCAATCCCCAACCTAAACCTTGGAAATTGGTTTGATTGAAGTTGATAAATAATATTTTCTAGCCCCTTATGGCATCCATCACCACCTTTTGGGCGTATGCGAATAGTCCCCAGAGGCAGATCTACGTCATCAACGATAATATGGATGTCAGCATGANCAAGCCCCCATTGANCAACAAGGCCCATAACTGCATTACCACTACGATTCATTCCTGTTGTTGGCTTAACTAGCAAAACTTCGCGCTTCCTATACTTAGCATAGATATAATCACCCAAGCCTGGCATGAATGATAGTTTTTGCCTACGNGCCATTTCATCGATTACCCAAAAACCTGCATTGTGTTTTGTATTAGCATATATATCCCCAACATTTCCTAAACCGACAAATGCAATCATGTTTCTTTTCATTTTTCATCGGTGTCATCTGATGAATCACCTTTCTTATCTGCACCTGATTNTTCTTTTGTCGCTTTTTCACCTTCTTGTTCTTCTTCNCCTTCTAGCCCNTCTTCGTCCAATTCATCCTCTTCAATAATTTCTTCCTCAGCTGCTGGAGGGGTAATAGACACAATATTCAGTGACGCATCAGNTACAACCTCAATATCTTCATTGTNTAGTTTAATATCTGCAACACTTTTTGNGGCATTTAGGTCAAGNTCTTCAATNTCTAATTCTATGTTNTCTGGCACATCTGTTGGGAAACAACTGATCTCAATCTGGGTTAAAGACTGTGATAAAACACCACCTTCCTTAACTCCAATCGCTTCGCCAACTAAAACTAAAGGCACAGATATAGTCATTTTNTCTGATCGACGCACACGCATAAGATCAATATGGATGATTTCATCTGNAACAGGGTGATATTGAATTTCTTTTATCATGGTATATTGANTATCTCCATCCTGATCAATTTCAAAAATTCTTTGCCCAGACTGCATTGCATGAAACAGTACTGATTTATCAATAGCTATATTGACATTTGATTCTCCAGAATAATATAAAACTCCAGGGATAAAACCACTCCTGCGGATTGCTTTTGCGCCCTTGCTCCGAGTTTCTTTTCTTTCTGAGATATCTAGCTTGTAATAAGTTGATGCCATTATTCTTTTCCCTTATTAAAATTCAAATAAAGCACTAACCGACTCACCATTGTGAACACGGTTTACTGCTTCACCAAAAATATTTGCAACTGATACTATTTTCATCTGATCAAGCCGTTTTTCCGGAGGGATTGATATAGTATCTGTAAGTATAATTCTTTTTATGCTTGCTGTGTTTAATCTTTCAATTGCTGAACCAGACAATACGCCATGAGTAGCAACTACAGTCACTGATTTTGCACCTTCATCGAGCGCTTCCTTAGCGGCATTAACAATTGTCCCAGCCGTGTCAATCATATCATCTATAATTAAAACGTCCATTCCTTTTAATTGCCCTATGAGATGATTTACCTCGGCTTGGTTTGGGGCAAAACGTCGCTTATCGATGAGCGCAAAATGCATACCTAAGTTCTTTGCATATCCTTGGCTCATTTTAACTGAACCAACATCAGGCGCTAAGACAGTAGAATTGCTTGGCTCTAGGTTTTCATTTTTAATTGCATCAAATAAAACTGTTCTGCTATATAAATTATCAAAAGGAATTTTAGCGAAACCCTGTATTTGAGTTGAGTGGAGATCAAGAGTAATAATTCTATCAGCGCCCATTGCAGTTAAAATATCTATCATAACACGTGAAGAAATAGGTACACGTGGCTGGTCTTTTCTGTCCTGTCTTCCATAGCCAAAATATGGAATTACAACGGTTACAGTATCTGCAGAAGCTCTGACTGCAGCATCAACCATTAGTGCCAGTTCAATAATATTTTCAGATGGCCCGTTGGTAGACTGAATAATAAAAACATCACAGCCTCGTATATTCTCTTCATATTTTACCCATAACTCACCATCAGAGAATGTACGAATAGAAATAGACCCTAAATCTTGTTTAAGAGATTTTGCTATATCGGTAGCAAGATCAATATTACTTCGTCCACTAAAGATTTTTAAATTGTTATTTTTCATTTTTATTTACTAACTGCTGGGGCGCAGGGATTCGAACCCCAACTGCCTGGACCAAAACCAGGTGTACTGCCATTATACTACGCCCCAAATAAAGTGTTGCTACAAGCTACTAAAGTCTTGGCTTAGTAATAAAAGTTGTGTAGGAAGAGGAGAAATAAGACTCTGCGGATTTAGCACCGCTCTCATCGTCAAAAATCCCATACACAGTCGAGCCTGAACCCGACAGACTGGCAAACTGAGACCCTAGGGACTCCAGTCTACTTTTTATTTTTCCAATCTCTGGATATGCTGGAACAACAATTGATTCAAAATCATTCTCAAAAAACTCAAAAGAGACCCGGTCTCTTTCTAAAAAGTCGGCAAAATTAACCCTATCCCCATCTTCATGCAAAAAATTTTTATAACCCCCATACGCCCACTCCGTACTGATAGTAAAATCGGGCACCACTAATAAATATGTTCCTTCAATAAGCCCTGATAGNTTTGTTAATTTTTCTCCTATTCCGTCACCTTGCTGCAAGCCCCCATTAATAAAAAAAGGGACATCTGCTCCTAAAGATNTTGCAATNGNAANCAACTCTCTAGGCGGGATATCTAAATTATAAAGCCTGGCAAGCCCTTTTAGGATAGTAGCAGCGTTGGATGAGCCTCCACCTAACCCACTTCCAGGTGGGATTTTTTTTGTAAGGTTAATAGAGATGCCTCCAATATTAAATAGGTCTTTCAACCNCCTCCATGCACTTACGCATAGATTTGATAAATCATTATTTAACCAATCAACATTTGAAGTGAATTGACACTCTGAATCTTTTAATTTAAGAACTATGATATCATGAAGGTCTAATTCTTGAAAAACTGTATGGATATTATGAAAGCCATCTTGTCGTTTATTCCGTATTTGTAGCCCTATATTAACTTTTGCAAATGATTGCATTGTTAGNCTATCCATTATTTATCACTAATTGATACTATGGCTAAAACACCCCACCCTAATTCATCTCCAATAAAACCTAATCCATCTGTCGTGGTTGCTTTAACAGAAATTCTTGATTTATCGATATCTAATATTTCAGCCAAATTATTAATAATGTCTGTTGTATGTTGTGCCAGCCTTGGTCTTGCTAATATTACCGTTGAGTCTATATTGTTTATTTTGTAACCTGCATTTTTTATCTTGCCATGTGCGTCAGATAAAAATAAACGACTCTCTGCTCCTTCCCATCTATCATCATCGCTAGGAAAATATTTTCCAATATCACCTAAGCCTGCAGCACCAAGTAAGCCATCAACTATAGCATGTATCAACGCATCGCCATCGGAGTGNCCTTCCGAACCAAATGCTGNTGGGATTTTTATTCCACCAATAAAAAGCTCTTCACCCTTTTTTAGCCTATGCACATCATAGCCTATTCCAACTTTAATCATTTTANTCGCGACTCTGCATACTTCCAATCTTCAAATNTAGTGATTTTATTATTTTTTATATCACCAGGGACTAAACATATTTTATATCCCATTTTTTCCATTATTGAAGCCTCATCTGTTATTANAATGGATTCATCCATGCNATCATAAGCTTTTAATAGTTTGTCTTTCCAGAAAACTTGTGGGGTCTGAGCGAGCCAAATGCTATTTCGATCTATTGTTTTCATTATTATATTATTTTCAGAATATTTTACTGTATCTACAGATGGAATCGCAATTACTGCACCATCAAAGAGCTTACAAGAATTAATAGAGTCTNGTATAAGCGTTTCTGTAATAAAAGGACGAGCAGCATCATGTATACAAATCAANTCACTGGTAGNATCTGAAACTAAAACTCCATTTTTTACGGANTCTTGTCTTCTTTCTCCTCCAGACGTGATGGTTATTCTCTTATCGCCGGATATAGACATGATAGCTTTATAAATACTATCTTGTTTATCTTTAGGCACGACCACTACAATCTCATGAATTTTAGAAGAATTCAAGAAAGCTTTTATTGAGTGGATGAATAGAGGGGTGCCTGCTAACAATTTGAATTGCTTTGCCTCTCCAAACCGATTTCCAAGACCGGCAGCGGGTATAATAGCCGATACTTTCAATTCTTTTATTTTATATGATTAGCATAGCATCACCATAACTCAAGAAACGATATTTATTTCTTTTTGCTTCGAGGTATGCTTTTTTTATGAGTTTTCTACCAGCAAAGGCACTAACCATCATTAACAATGTTGATTGTGGGGTATGAAAATTTGTTATCATTTTATCAACCATTTTATATTCATATGGAGGATAAATAAACTTATCGGTCCAACCTCGTTTTGGTGTAACCTGAAACCCCGAAATTGCAATAGTTTCTAATGCGCGCACTGACGACGTTCCTACTGCAATGATTTTTCGATGTCTTTTACGGGCTTGGTTGATTGCCATTGCCGTATCAGGAGACACTTCAAAATATTCAGAGTCCATTTGATGGCGATTTAAATCTTCAACTTGGACAGGTCTAAATGTTCCTAAGCCAATATGTAAAGTTACATTTTCAACTTTTGTTCCTTTATCTTTGACTTTTTTTATCAAACCATCAGTAAAGTGAAGCCCTGCAGTAGGGGCTGCTACAGCGCCTCTTTGGCTCGCATAAACAGTTTGATAGCGTTTTTTATCACTTGAATCAGCATCACGGTTAATATAAGGAGGAAGCGGGGAGGTACCTATCCGGTCAATGACATTATCAAAATCTTGTCCATCATATTCAAAACGTACTACACGGCCACCTGATACCGTATTATCAATAACATCACACATTAGCTTAGGAGTAAATACTAACTTATTACCAATCCGAACCTTTCTAGCGGGACGCACCATGACTTCCCACAAATCATTTGAAAGTTCTCGTAAAAGAAACACTTCTACTTTTGCTTCAGTGCGATCTTTCGTTGCAAAAAGACGCGCCGGGAAAACTTTTGTATTATTTAAAACAAGCAAATCATTCTTTCTCATATAATCTGTAATATTGTAAAACTTCTTATGCTCTATTTCTCCCGAGTCACGATGGACTACCATTAACTTTGCATAGTCCCTCCTTGACTCTGGATGTTGAGCAATGAAAGCTTTTGGCAATTGATAATTAAAATCGCCTAGTTTGTATTTTTTTTTCTTATCTATCATTCAAATAACCCCTGTTGATCTTTAATGTTTTGTTTACCTAATAATTCATATGCAGAATCTTGAGCGATTCTACCTCTTGTAGTGCGCATAAGAAATCCTTCTTTAATTAAAAAGGGTTCATATACGTCTTCAATTGTTGTAGAATCCTCACCTACAGCAACTGCAAGAGATTTTAGCCCCACCGGCCCGCCGGAGAACTGCTCAATGATTATAGTTAATATTTTACGATCCATATCATCTAATCCTATTTCATCTATTCCTAGTTTTTTAAGAGATGACTGTGCGACATGTAAATCTATTTCACCAGATGCTTTCACTTCAGCAAAATCCCTAGCTCTTCTTAGAATCCGGTTTGCTATCCTGGGTGTCCCACGACTGCGACTTGCTAATTCCATAGCTCCATCATCACTGATTTTTACCTCAAGAATATCTGCTGACCTATTTATAATCTGAAATAATTCTTCAGGGTCATAATAGTCAACCCTAAGGACAACTCCAAATCTATCACGAAGTGGAGAGGTTAAATTTCCTAGTCTGGTAGTTGCCCCTATAAGGGTAAAGGGCTCAATATTTAATTGGACACTTCTCGCACTGGGACCCTTATCAATCATAATATCAATTGAGAAATCTTCCATTGCCGAATATAGATATTCCTCAACGACACTATTTAATCTATGAATCTCATCAATAAAAAAAACATCTCTATGTCCCAAATTAGTAACCATGCCAGCAAGGTCGCCTGCTCTTTCTACTACAGGACCTGATGCCTGCTTAATATTCGAGCCTAACTCTTGAGAAATGATATTCGCCAAAGTGGTTTTCCCTAACCCTGGAGGACCAAAAAGAAGGACATGGTCTAATGCATCACCTCGATTATTAGAAGCCTCAATATATAGTTTAAGGTTATCAACGAGCTTCTTTTGGCCAATGAATTCATCAAATTTGGAGGGGCGAAGAGATTTTTCAATCGTAATATCATCATCAAAAGGGGCGGGGTCGGTTATATGAATATCTGTCATGTATTAAAAGATAAATAAATCATTTTAAACTGACCCAGAAGATACGATTTGAAATAGCCCTGGTAAAGATGGCAAGATGAGTTTTGTAACAAACTTACAAATTCAATACGCAAGATGTTCTCGCAATCGTGATAAGCGTTTTGGGCGGTCTGATGCAAAGCGCCTTATACCATCCAAAATACTATTAGAATCTAAATGAGACTCGGCCACAATCTGCTCGACACTACCGCCAGTACGCCAACGATTATCAAAGTCAGGAGACATTGAATATTCTTCAACTATGGAATTAGCAATCCATTTATGCATAAGCCTTTTTGCGCCATTTGTAATAATCATTGAGTCATTCCAATCTGAATCTGTAATTAAGGCTTGACGATATTTATAGGGCTGTCTTTTAAAGAGCTCCCAACTGATTGCAGATATTATTTTAACATTCGGGCCTTCTTCTTGAAGGCTTGGAAGAACTTCCACCAATGAATTGGTCGAACTCGTACCTCGCACAATAACAACTCCCTCTTTAGGACGTGCAGTATCATAGTCTTTAATCAGATAGGCACCTTTGGAAGCACAAAGGTGTGAATCCATCCCCAGAGAATTGCGGTCTGGAATCATGATAGGTGGTCGAGTTAAATGGATAGCAATTATTGGGACATTCGTATTCAATGCGGTTGCAAGTACAGGAGCAACTTCATTATGCTCCCATGGGTGTAAATTAATAATATGTCCTTCTGGAAATAGCTGGGTTACGCCAGGAGCAAAAATACCAAAATGCGTTCTACTATCTTCTGCCGTTTCTGGACCAGAGTGTCCTACCACCCAAATTACTTTGCCAACTTTTAAATCAGAATCTTGTGCAATTTGACTGAATAGCCTTAGGGGGCCATACTTAAGATAGCTAAATGAACCATATGTGCTGGCAGCACCAAAAAAACCATTGAATCCATCATAGGGGTTTTTGCTAAAATTTACAGTAGAGGCNCCAGCCATCATCCCAGCATTCGTAAACTCTGTAATCCCCTGAGGNAAGAGGGGNCTNCTTNTATTTTTTGTTTTGTCGTAAAGGCCTNTATCTTTTTCTGAGCCATATCCTTTAGCAAACCCTGATATGTTTGTTGAATCTGCTAAGTCTGCACTCATAGCTAATACTAGAGGACGACCATATTTTTTTTCAAATGAGGTGTTTAGATAGCTCGCATATTTTGAAAANCCAACTCGATTAGGCGCCTTGACTCCAGGCTCAACAAAAATATCATCGGGTAATTTATTTATATCATAAAACTCAGAATAATTTTCCGAATTATTTTGAGATATTCTACATGAGTTGATTTTTTCTGGCACGGAATCTCCAAGGGTTACAAGTCTACCAGCAAGAAAATCCACATATTCTTGATTGTTTTTCATTACTGAAAAGACTGTTGAGAACATTGATTTTGCCTGTTCAACCTGTTCTTCCCAAGTGCTTCCAGCAGAATCACCGAAACCTGAAAATTCAACATCATATATTTTGGAGAAGTCTTCTTTCGTTTTCCANAAAAGATCTGAATTTCGCTTGTGTGNAGCACCATGGCTTTTATGATCATAGACATGGTAACCCCTACCTTTTCTAGTCTTACTAAAGATAGCTTTTGGAATATTTGGATCGTTGTTTTTAACTAACAACCTATAATATGCCTCAGTGATCTCCTCCCAGTTTTCTCCGTCCTCTGCGCCTTCTACATGCCATCCGTGAGAACCAAACCAATCATGTGGACCGCCATATACAATAGAACTGAATGGGCGGTCATCTATTCCGAAATCATTCCAATCCAAAAAGTAAATTAAGTTTCCAAGTCCAAGTCCCCATGCGGAGTTTATTGTTTCATGACTGGCCCCCGTAGTAAGGCCACCCTCACCTTCAAATGCAAAAACTTTAACGTTGGGGACTTCTGCAAATTTTAACGCTAAGGCCGCTCCAGCGGCAAAAGGAGANCCATGGCCGCTTGGACCCGTGTTNGCTTTNAAAAATAATGTTTTCCCTTCCATTTCAGCATGNCCAGGCAGTCCTTGATTTTGACGAAGACTNAGTAAGTCTTCCCAGACCAGCTGGTATTCGGGACCTTTCAAATTTTGGTATTTACTATCATTGGTCTGGGAATACTTTATTCTCATCGCTTCATTTAAAACCGCTAGTGTTGCATAAACAACTGGGTTACAATGACCAGCGACTAGGACATATCTATCACCGTACCTTTTCCCAGCATCCCNAATATCCCATTTCATTGCCCCGGANAAGAGGGTAGCAACCATTGCATGCACCTTAGACCTAGAACCACCAGGGTGACCACTTTGTCTTAGATTAAGCATAATATCAATACATTGATCAATGAGATCTTTTGTGATNTCCCAATATTTAAAATCATTTTTTAACTCATTCGGTGATTTCATCCTATCTATTCCCACTGCTTAATATTTTTTTTAAAAAAGAACCTGTAAAGGATTTTTTATCTATCGCTATGTCCTCAGGTGTCCCATTGGCAATAACTTCTCCACCGTTTTCACCTCCTTCTGGCCCTAAGTCAATAACCCAATCTACTGTTTTTATCACATCTAAATTGTGTTCAATAACTATAACAGTATTCCCCCTATTAACCAATCGCTGTAAAACCTTTAATAACATATTAATGTCTTCAAAATGTAGACCTGTAGTAGGCTCATCTAAAATATATAGCGTTTTTGTAGTGGAAGCTTTAGAAAGTTCTGTTGCGAGTTTAACTCTTTGAGCTTCTCCGCCAGATAGTGTTGTTGCCTGTTGACCTAAATGAATATATCCCAACCCAACCTCATTTAGGGTTTTTAATTTTTTATTTATCGATGGAATTGAGCTAAAAAATTCCAACGCTTCTGATACTGGCATATCTAAAATTTGTGAAATAGATTTTCCTCTGTATTGAACCTCGAGTGTTTCTCTATTGTACCTTTCCCCATTGCAGACCTCACAAGTGACATAGACATCAGGAAGAAAATTCATTTCAATTTTAATAATCCCATCACCTGTACATGACTCGCAGCGACCACCTTTTACATTAAATGAAAAACGACCGGGTTTATATCCTCTAATTTTTGACTCAGGAAGTTTTGCAAATAGATCGCGAATATATGTGAAAACCCCTGTATAAGTCGCTGGATTAGAACGTGGTGTACGCCCAATTGGCTTTTGATCAATATCAACAACTTTGTCAAGAAAATGTATTCCATCTATTGAGCTATACCCCAATGGATATTTTCTGGAACGATTCAACTCTTTAGATAGAATAGGAAATAAAGTTTCATTAATCAAGGTGCTTTTCCCACTTCCAGAAACTCCCGTTATTGCAATAAATCGTCCTAATGGAATATCTATATCTATATGTTTAAGATTATTACCGTGGGCGCCTTTCAAAGATAAAACTTTTCCTTTTCCCTGCCTCCTATTTTTAGGGATCTCTATGGCCTTTTTCCCTGATAGATATTGGCCGGTTAGAGAAGATTTAGATTGAAGTAGTTTTTCAGGCGTTCCGGCGAACGTTATTTCTCCTCCATGCTTACCTGCACCAGGACCAATATCTAGAACATAATCTGCTGATTCTATGGTTTCTTGGTCATGTTCAACGACAAGGATTGAATTACCAATGTTTCTAAGTGCTTTTAAGGTATTTAGTAATCTGTTATTATCACGTGGATGAAGACCAATAGATGGCTCATCCAAAATATATAGTACTCCCATGAGTTGAGAGCCAATTTGGGTTGCCAATCTAATTCTTTGCGCCTCACCGCCTGAAAGTGTAACCGCAGATCTATCCAGCGTTAAATAACTAAGGCCTACATTTATTAAAAAACTTAACCTTTGGCAGATTTCCTTTAAGATTTGATCAGAAATTTGGGTATCCATTCTTGAAAGTTTTAAATTATTAAAAAAATCATGTAACTCTTGAACCGACATTGCCGATATTTTACCAATATTCATTTTGTTGATGGTCACTGCAAGCGTTTCCTTTCGCAGTCTTGCGCCACTACAATCGGAGCAAGGTCGCATACTCATGAATTGCTCAATCCAAGCTCTAATCCCTGGTGATTTAGTTTGNGTGTAGCGACGCATTAANTTNGGNATNGCTCCCTCCCANCCTCCAGAATAAGTNCCNCTCCATCTGCTTGAACTNTATTCCATATTGAATTTTTCATNCCCGGTCCCATANAGAAGCATTTGACGTATCTCTGAATTCAAGTTTATCCATGGGGTTGTAAAATTAAAGTTATAATGGCCTGATAAACTTTTTAGGATATTTCCATACCAATTACCCCTTGGTTGCTCACCAAGAGGGACTATAGCTCCTTGTATTAAACTTTTAGTTTTATCCGGGACTATCATATTTGGATCTACCTCCATGTGAGAGCCCAACCCATCGCATATTTGACAGGCTCCATACGGCGAGTTAAAGGAGAACATTCTTGGTACTATTTCCTCCATAGATAATTCACAATCAGGACANGCAAATTTTTCTGAAAAAAGANGCTCTTTATTGGGCAGTTCATTAATAATGACCAAGCCATTGCCCAGCTTTAATGCNAGCTCTACAGAATCTGTTATTCTATCATAAACTTTTGGGCTTACAACAATCCGATCAATTACAACTTCTATTGAATTTTTTTTGTTTTTATTAAGTTTTATTTTTTCATTTAAGGATATTACTTCACCATTAATTCGCACCCTTATGAACCCGTCTTTCTTAACCTCATTAATTATTNATTTGTGTTNTCCNTTGCGNCCCCTAACCAGAGGTGCGAGAATATGAATTTTCGCTCCTTCTCTTAACTTAATAATCGCATCTACAATTTGTTGAACTGTTTGCCTTTTAATAGGATTGCCACATTTCCAACAATGTGGTTTACCAATATGTGCATAAAGAAGTCGTAAGTAATCATGAATCTCNGTTACTGTTCCCACGGTTGACCTTGGGTTACGTGCTGTTGCTTTTTGTTCAATAGAAATAGCCGGTGATAAACCTTCAATAGAATCAATATCTGGTTTTTCCATAAGCCCTAAAAATTGCCTTGCATATGAAGACAGCGACTCAACGTACCTTCGTTGCCCCTCAGCATAAATTGTATCAAATGCTAATGAAGATTTACCAGAACCAGAAAGCCCCGTAATAACGACTAATTGATCTCGTGGTATCTCTATATTTAAATCTTTAAGATTATGTTGGCGCGCGCCTTTTATAATAATTGTATTTGTTTTTGATTTCATGAATTTAATTTAAAAGTAAAAAATTATGGTAAGCCCCGAATTTACTGATTTTGGATATNAACCACTAAAATGATTTGGTTTTGTTNAATAATAACAAATACAATCCTTGACTCAATTATGTTGGAGTATTANTTTGAGTAATGGGTTCATTAAAAAACCAAATCCTTATATCTATGCCACAAATGAAAGATCCACTTTTTTCAAAATCTGTTATTTATATATGTGAACATAATATTAATGGTGCAATGGGAATGATAATTAATAAGCAATTCAGCGAGCCTGAATTAAATACAATCATTGAAAAAGTATTAGTAGATGATGAATCCCATAAGGCTTTGGCAAATGATATTTATTTTGGTGGGCCTGTACTTTTAGAAAAAGGGATTGTTCTGCATCATGGCAGCTACATGTCACATGATTCAATAGCTATTTCTAAATCAATAGCTATAACAAGTAAAAAAGATGTGCTGGGTGAGCTACAACAAAAAGAAGGCGTTCCATTCAAGCTAATGCTTGGCCATGCAGGTTGGTCTAAGGGCCAGCTCGAGAAAGAAATAGCGAATGGAGATTGGCTAATGCAGGCAACTACTACAGATTTTATATTCAATGTCCCTTCAAATCAAATGTGGAGGCAAGCGACAGAATCTTTAGGTTTAGATCTTGGCCCTACTTTTGGAATGGGTGGACAAGCATAGCTAAATCATATTTTTCACCCAGGCTGATAATCTACTAAGTTGAAAAAGCTTCCACCCTCACTAGCTGTAATATTTGCAGCACTATTGTGGAGCATTGACGGATTTTTACGTCAAGAACTAAATACTGTTCCATCAATATTAATCGTCTCATTAGAACACTCTATTGGCGCAATAATATTTTTGCCATTTTTAGTTAAGTCTTGGAAATCTATAAAGACCCTTGGACAAAGAGAATGGGTCTCAATTTTATGGATTGCGATCTTTGGTGGTATCCTTGGTACTTTTTTTTATACAAAGGCATTAGGCTATGTTAACTATATAAATCTATCTGTTGTTATCCTTCTGCAAAAATTGCAGCCTGTCTTTGCAATTGCACTATCTTCAATTATACTTAAAGAGAAGTTATCCAATAAATTTATAAGCTTATCACTTTCTGCAATCATAGGTGCATATTTAGTTACATTTGGAAGTACATTAGAATTTGAGTGGAATGACAAAACAATAATAGCATCATTGCTGGCCTTGCTATCTGCTTTTTGTTGGGGAAGCTCAACGGTCCTTGGCAAACATGCATTAAAAAGCCTTCCCTTTGAAGCCGTTACAAGCTTGCGCTTAACTGTAACCGCCTTTTTTACCCTAATAGTGCTTTTTGCAACTGCTGAATTTTCAATGGTATTAGAATTAAAATCGGTTCAGTGGCAAAAGATTTTAATGATCGTATTTTCTAGTGGCTCAATAGCATTAGCGATTTACTATTATGGCTTACAGAACCTTCCAGCTTCACACACAACAATATATGAACTTGCCTGGCCTTTATCAGCTTTGTTACTAGATTGGGCAGTACGTGGTCAATTACTTAATGCTACACAATTGCTTGGGGCCCTTATCCTCTTGGTATCAATGATTGTTTTATCTAATGAAAATTATGATTCCTGATTTTTCTATTGATGACCACAATCATAATTTAAAATATAATATTGCTCACGAGTTTTTTTGGGGATTTGGAGTTGCTTTCCATACTATATATGCCATTATCCCTTTGTTTCTAAAGGAGCTTGGCGCTCCTGAATATATTGGAATTTCAACAGCGGGTTTATTTTCTATTGCCATCGCTCTTCCTACTTTATTTATTGCTGCTCTCGCTAGGAATATTATTAATATTAAAAAAGCAGTGTTATTGGTCCATTCCATAATAATTCTTGTTTCTTTTCTAATGGGCTTCACATTCACTTTTATCAATCCGGCTATAGTCTCTTCGGCATGGGAGCTGTACTTGATTTACTTTCTTTTATACGCTCTTTCAATTGGAATAATTGTCCCAATATGGGCTGAGTTTTTAAACCAAAGCACTTTGCACTCTCATCGTGGGAAATTTTTTGGGATTGGCTTTGCCTCTAATAGTTTTGGTAGTTTCATTGGTGGATATGCTCTTCAACATATTTTAGAAGCAAACATTCATTTCCCTAAAAATTTTGGATTAGGTTTTTTAATATTATTTTTTTGCCTTACAGTTGGCACTATTCTTTTCATTCCTTTTAAAGTTAAAAAAAATACAAAATCTCAAAAACCCAAATCATTAAGTCAGTACTTACTGGATACAAAAAACATTGTCTTAAAACATAAGAATTTCCAATCCTACATCCTCTCCAGAATATTCTATTCTGCCTGCCTTCCAGGAATGGGTCTGTATGCAATTTATTGTCAAGAAAAGTTTGGGTTTGCAATTAGCGAGGCTGGGGTGTTTACAATAATAACTGTTACCTTTTCGGCTATATTTAGCTTCATCGCAGGAAAAGTTGGTGATCAATATGGTCATAAGGCAAGCATGTTGTTAGCATATGTTGGGCATTTGTCTGCTATAGTAATGGCAATGTTCGCATCTAGTATGTTCTGGGTTTATGCGATATTTATTGCAATAGGAATTGGCCAGGGTGCTTTTATGCCATCAGCAATGAATCTCATTTATGACTTTTCAAACGGTGAAGACACAAAAACCTATATGGCGCTGATTGATTCATTACTGGCACCTTTTATATTGTTTTATATTATTTTGATAGGGTGGTTAATTAAAAGTGGGAATTACAATCTAGCTTTAAATATTTTGTTTATTAGTTTGGTAATCGGTATCATTTTACTAGTGTTCGTAGTCAATGACCCCAAAAAAACATGATAAAAATTTGGAATATATAGATGGATTTTCTTCTTGATTTTACTTTAACTAAGGACAAAAATTAGGGTCTAATTATGGTCAATTTTATATACCGTCATAAAAAGCTCATCATTCTGTTTCATTTATTACTGATGATCGGTGCCTGCTCGAAAGAAAACCCAACAAGGCATCTGACTCTTGGTAACTGGTATTTACAGAGAGGCTTACTTGATGAAGCAATTATGGAATACCGTGAAGTTTCTCGTCTTTATGGAGGTGAACAAAGTCAATTACAGCGCGATGAATTCCAAATTTTGGGAAAGGCACACCTTAAACTTGCTATCGCCTATACTAAAAAAGGCTGGTGGGAATATGCTTTAAGTGAAGCAAAGCGCAGTTTTGATATAACGCCAAATAAAGATTGTCATGATCTAATATCTCTCATTGAGGAAAAACTCTCACAAGACAAAACCAGTTCCTGATATTTTAATATTTAAAGTGTTTTAAAGTATTCCAGACCTCGATTCACCACCATCACAATAAATAATTGAACAATTAATGAAATCTGCTTCTGGTTTTAGAAGCATTGCAATAGTTCCAGCTACATCTTCAGGAGTTGTAGTGCGGCGCATAGGGTTTCTTTTTTTTGTATTTTCAACCCACGTCTCCCAGTTTTCAGTTATTTTTGTTAGCGCGCGAGTTGGTGTGACTCCTGCTTGAACTGCATTTGCAGTAATGCCAACCTCACCCAACTCCCACCCAATCTGACGTATAATAGCTTCCATCGCTACTTTTGCAACGCTTACTGGCCCGTATCCCTCCATAGCCAAATAATTACCTTCGCTAGTAAGACCAATGACCCTTGAGCCTTTTCCGAGCAATTTTTCATGATATAATTTTTGAGTCCAATAAAGTAATGAATTACCCATAACGTGTACTGTCATATCCATTTGACGTTGAGTTACTGGTTTTTCACCAAAAAAATTTGTTGTTGTACCAAAAGCTATNGAGTGCAGTAANAGTTTGATNGNNTTTCCNGAGGTTATTTCCTTGATCTNTGGCATATATTTATCCATTGTTTCCTCAGANGCGGCATTCGTATTAAAATAATAACAGCGATNNTTGGTGATTGCCTTTACTTCTGATATGGTTTCTTCAGCAATTTTTTTAGCATCACCCCTATCAAAATGAAAAGCAATAATTCCATATCCTTCTTTTGCAAGGCGCTTTGCAGTAGCTGCACCATGCCCAGTAGAACCACCTAATAACAATACCCAATCAGACATATTTTTTTCTCCAAAATATTTTTACTGATTTTACGGATTATTTTGGAATTTGAATATCAAATGTCATTTTAATATCTGATAAAATGTTGTACTCTACGCCCGTTAAAAATTTAGATATATGAACCAGAAGAGTAGCTATACCAATGAAGACCTAATAAAAAGTGGGAATGGCCTATTATTTGGGCCTACCACTGGAAAGCTTCCTAACCCCCCCATGCTTATGGTTGATAGGATTTTAGAAATCAATGATAGCGGGGGAAAGTTTAAAAAAGGAAAGATTCTGGCTGAGTTGGATATTAATGATGAGATGTGGTTTTTTAACTGCCATTTTAAAAATGACCCCGTTATGCCGGGCTGTCTTGGACTTGATGGACTTTGGCAACTGGTTGGTTTCTTTCTAACCTGGAGTGGTGGAAAGGGAAGAGGCCGAGCATTAGGCGTTGGAGATGTGAAGTTCAAAGGACAAATTCGTCCTTATCATACCAAAATAACTTATAGTATAGATGTTAAAAAATTATTGCATCGGAATGATCAATTAATGATTTGGGCAGATGGGACTGTCACCACTAATGATAATCGAACTATATATTTTACCAAAAACCTACAGGTTGGGTTATTTAATAACCTCACTTATGATTTTGGTGGGGATCCTTCCCAAGATTCATTCTAAGAAACTTATATATTAAATACATTTCATGGCACTTCAATGTGGAATTATAGGTTTGCCAAATGTTGGTAAATCAACATTGTTTAACGCATTAACTGCATCTGGCATTCCGGCAGAGAACTATCCTTTTTGTACTATCGAACCTCATATTGGAATTGTGGAGTTACCAGATGATCGTTTGACTAAACTAGGGGAAATATACAACCCCAAAAAAGTAACCCCCGCTCATGTTGAATTCATAGATATTGCAGGATTGGTAAAGGGAGCAAGTAGAGGCGAAGGCCTAGGAAATCAATTCTTGGGTCAAATACGTCAGACATCTGCAATTATTCATGTTATAAGATGTTTTGAAGATGAAAATATCACACATGTTGATGGCTCCGTCGATTCAATAAGAGATGCTGAAACAATACAAACAGAATTACTCCTCACAGATATTGGAACACTTGAAAAGCGAAAAGTCAAACTTGAGAAATCTGCAAAAACTGGTGACAAAGAGGCAGGATTATTTATTGAGCTAACAGAAAGCCTACTTGATCATTGTTCCAATGGTAATGCATCAAGAACCTATAAATGTGACGATGACCATATTCATCTTAAAAAGTCTCTTCATCTTTTAACAGATAAACCAGTATTGTATGTTGCTAATATTGATGAAAATCAAATTATAAATAAAGACTATAACAAGCATGTAAAAAACCTCAACGATCTTGCAAATAAAGAAGGGAATACAGCTATACACCTATGCGCTTCTTTAGAGCAGGATATAGCTACTTTAGAGAATGATGAAAAGCTATTATTCTTAGACGACTTTAATCTGAAAGAACCTGGTTTAAATACCGTAATTCGTAGCAGCTTTGAATTGCTAGGTCTTCAGACTTTTTTTACTTGTGGAGATAATGAGGTGCGAGCATGGACCATCTCAACGAATACTCCTGCTCCATTGGCAGCAGGTAGCATCCATACTGATTTTGAGAGAGGGTTTATAAAGGCTGAAGTATTTCATTATAAGGATATTTTAGAATATGGTTCTGAAAAAGGACTTAGAGAGCAAGGACTAATTAGACAAGAGGGTAAAACATATATCGTACAAGATGGGGACTGTATTTTCTTTAAATTTAACGTCTAATTTGAAAATATAGCAGACTACTGCACTCTCTTATTATAATGTACTGAGTCTAGTCTTCCTCTTCATCCCATTCATCTTCATATTCCCATTCATCATCGTCATCATCGTCATCATCGTCTTCATCATCATAATAATAATCAGGCGGATAGGCAAAATAAGGATTATTCATCATATCATAAGGATTATGTGGGTTTTGGTTCTTAGTCCCTTCTTCCTTCGATTCAGCATCGCTTGAATCTGTAGAGCCTGTTTCTTGTTTTACTACTATAACTTTCGGCTGCTCACTAGAGCTAGAGGATGCTGTGGCTTGTGCTTTGCCAATTGCATTCATTACAAGCTCACGATCTTGATCTGATAACCCGCCTGCACTTTGGTCTGAAGCAAGACCAGAAGTTTGTTGGTTGCGAAAGTTTAAACCGGTGAGGACTGAAAAGAATAGAATGATCAGAGAAAATATCGACCCTTCAGTTTGGAATTCAAACCCTCCCCACATATTCTCTTTTACACCAAAACCAAAGAATATGCCTAGGGCTAGTAAAATCCCGAATAATATAATCATATTCCCCATTTCCTCTGGCATATGGGCTTCCATTACTAGCATATACAGAAACCATACCAGAATACCAGAAACAGCAATAATGATACTTATTAAGAACTCTCCCATAAGGAGAGATGCAAAGAATCCGACGACGCCGGCTCCCGGAATAAGAAAACCAATTCCGGATTTCATGTCGTTAGCCATTTTGAAACTCCTTTAATACCTCGAATTATAGTAAAAATTGCCGTTTGTAATCAAAAAATGCAAGATTTTTAATCATTTATCAAATTGAATGCTTTCAAGACTGTAATCTGGTATTCTCTTGGTGTAATTTTAATATAAGCTATGATAAATGAACCTATAAATATTGGTGTTATCGGGGTAGGTCATCTAGGACAGCACCATGTAAAACACTATAAAAGTATTGAAAATTCAAACTTAGTTGGGATTTTTGATGTAGATAGTGATAGATCAAAAGAAATTGGAGAAAAATATAATATTCGTGCATTCAAAAATGTTGAAGACTTATTGAATAAAGTTGATGGCGTATCTATAGTCACACCTACGCCTAATCATTGCGAAACAGCAAAATTGTGCATTAACCACAAAAAACATGTCTTTATTGAAAAACCAATCACTGTCACTTTAAAAGAAGCTGACGATCTATTGAGACTATCAAAAGAGAAAGAGACAATAATTCAGGTAGGGCACATTGAACGCCTAAATCCAGCTTTAATTGCACTGAATTCATACCAAATAACCCCAAAATTCATTGAGATTCATCGCCTAGCACCTTATACTTCTAGAGGTACAGATGTTCCTGTAGTCCTGGATAAAATGATTCATGATATTGATATTTTATTATCTTTAGTTGATTGCCCAGTTATTTCACTTCAAGCAACTGGAATGTCAATAATCACTGACTCTTTAGATATCGCACATGCAAGAATAAAATTTAAAAATGGAACTGTGGCAAGTATAATGTCTAGCCGTATTGCACAAAATGACATTCGAAAAGTTAAAGTATTTCAAAAAAATCTTTATGCTACTCTAGATTTACTATTAGGATTAACAGAGGTATATAAGATAATGGATAATCAACCTAATAATATAAATATTATTAAAAGTGTTCCATTTTTACGCAATAATAAAAAGCGATTTATAACATATGAAAAACC
>NHCZ02000009.1 GCA_002167345.2 bacterium TMED46
AAGTACAGGAACATATGGCATGGATACAACATAGTGTACAACTATGATGTGATAAGGGATAATCACCAATTGGGAATAAGGATCGACTTCTAGTGGCAAAACATTCAAAAGTATTAATCATAGGTTCTGGTCCTGCAGGATACACTGCGGCAATATATACGGCAAGGGCCATGCTTGAACCAATAATGGTGCAAGGTACACAACCAGGTGGGCAACTA
This sequence comes from bacterium TMED46, assembly GCA_002167345.2. Taxonomy (GTDB): domain Bacteria; phylum Fidelibacterota; class Marinisomatia; order Marinisomatales; family UBA1611; genus CACEUX01. The sequence goes on from NHCZ02000009.1 coordinate 219, forward strand.
ACTATTACAACAGATGTTGAAAATTATCCTGGTTTTGGAGATGTGATACAAGGCCCATGGTTGATGGAACAAATGCAACAGCAGGCAAAAAGTGTTGGTACAGATATTATCACAGACATGATTAAGTCAGTCGATTTTAGTAAAAGACCTTTCACAGCGGTAGGGGACAGTGGAGACACGTACACAGCAGACAGTATTATAATATCTACAGGTGCACAAGCCAGATGGCTAGGCATAGACAGTGAGATGAAATTTTCTGGTTTTGGTGTTTCGGCGTGTGCCACATGTGACGGATTCTTTTTCAAAGACAAAGAGGTTATAGTGGTAGGTGGGGGAAATAGTGCAGTGGAGGAAGCATTGTATCTTACAGGAATGGCTAGTAAAGTATATCTGGTGCATAGGCGAGATACATTGAGAGCAGAAAAGATACTACAAGATAGATTGTTTGCACATGCAAAAATTGAATGTATATGGAACAGTCAAATTGAAGAAATAGTTGGAGATGATAATCCTAAAAACGTAACTGGCGTAAAACTTAAAAGCACAGTTGACGGTGCAATTACTGAAATGAAAATTGACGGAGTATTTGTAGCAATAGGGCACGATCCAGCAACAGGCATATTCAAAGGACAAGTGGAAATGGATAATGAAAATTACATCATAACCAAACCTGATTCCACAGTCACAAGTGTCGAAGGAGTTTATGCCGCTGGTGATGTCAAAGATAAAACGTATAGACAAGCAGTCACAGCCGCAGGAATGGGTTGCATGGCCGCATTAGAGGCCGAGAAGTATCTGGCGGGAAAGAAATTTTAATGAGAATACTGGGAATTAATTGCATGAATCATGATGCCGCTATGGCGGTTGTAGATTACAGTTCCGGTATAGGCGAAGTGCTTTGGGCCGCTCACGCAGAACGTTATTCCAAAGTTAAGAATGACCATTATTTGAATTGGGCAATAGTAAATGAAGCAAACACATTTGGACCATTCAACAAAGTTGTTTATTATGAAAAGCCTTTCTTAAAGAAAACTAGGCAATTGTATGCAACACAATGGGCAGATGCATTCAGTTATACCGAGATGCCACAGTGGCATCTAGATCACTTTAACATTCAAATAGATGAGTATGTAAAACACCACGACTCACACGCCGCGGCAGGATATTTTACGTCACCTTTCAAAGAAGCCACTATATTGACTGTGGATGCTATAGGTGAATGGGATACTGTTTCAATATCAACGGCGGAAAAAGTTTGGATAGAACGCAAAGAAACAATAAAGTATCCACACAGCATAGGCATATTGTATTCTGCGTTCACACATCGTTGTGGACTCAAACCTGCAGAAGAAGAATACATCTTGATGGGCATGGCCGCGTATGGAGAACCAAAATACAAACAAGACATATACAATGATTTTGTAAATCGATCGCCTTTCAAGTTAAAACAAAATTTGCATAGAGGATTAAGTGATTGGCACCCTGAGGCAGATCCCATGGACCTTGCCGCTAGTATACAAGCAGTCACAGAAGAATGCCTTGCAGACCTATGGAAAAAAGCAAGTAGGTACGGCAGTAAAAATTTAGTATACGCCGGTGGTGTTGCTTTAAATTGTGCGGCGAACAAAGTGCTTGCCAATCTTGGATTGTTTGACAACATATGGATAATTCCAAACCCAGGTGATGCTGGCAGTTCACTTGGTTGCATAGCCGCAAGCGAAAAATCCTTTATCAAATGGAAGAGCCCATTCTTGGGACACAACATAGAAGGTGAGTATCCTGTGGACGCAATAATCAAAGAATTGAAAGAAAACAAGATGGTTGGCGTTGCAAATGGAAAAGCAGAATTTGGACCTAGAGCTCTTGGTAATAGATCATTACTAGCAGACCCAAGGGGTGAGGAGATCAAGGATTTGGTAAATGGAATAAAGAAGAGACAGAAGTTCAGACCGTTTGCTCCTGCCATATTAGAAGAAGATGTCAATGACTATTTTGACCTACCTAGCGGTGTCAAAAACACCCCTTATATGCAATATACAGCGGCGTACACGCATGGTAAAGACTGTCCTGCCATATTGCATTACGATGGNACATCTAGGGTACAAACCGTGTCAAAAAGCGACAATGAAGGATTTTACGAACTACTAAAAGCATGGAAGAAAGAGACAGGTTGTCCCATACTTCTGAACACCAGTTTGAACATCAAGGGTATGCCAATGGTAAATGACACCAAAGATGGTAAAGACTGGACAGCGAAATACGGAGTGAAAGTACTATAATGAAATTTCTAATCACAGGCGGACTTGGTTTCATAGGTTCAAAAATTATTGAAAAACTGACAACAGATGGACACAGTGTAATTTGTCTAGACAATAAGGAAACTTATGGCATCATATCAAAAGACGCTTTGGATAAATTGATAGGATGGCGTACACGTAATTGGGACAGAAATAAAGTACAGTTCGTCCAGGGAGACATATTGGACAGAATGGCATGTCTAAAAGCATTCAAAACTCACCCAGATGTCGTAATTCATCTTGCAACTTTTCCAAGGGCCAAAATTGTTGATGAAGATCCTGTAGTAGGCGTACCTAAAGTTATAGACACCACAACAAATTTGTTATGGCATTCGACTAAATTTAGGGTCAAAAAATTTGTTTATATTAGTAGTAGTATGATATATGGCGACTTTGTCGATGGCACAAAGGAAGACTCTAATACTAAACCAAAAAATATCTACGGGGAAGCAAAACTTACAGGTGAAAGATTAACTAAACTATTTGGAAAAAGAGATAACCTTGATTATGTAATTGTAAGACCAAGTGGAGTTTACGGTCCTGGTGACTTGCCCGACAGAGTAGTATCAAAATTTTTCTCGAATGCTATGAATGATTCTACTATAACTTTACATAACGGAAAAAATAAAATTGATTTTACTTACAGACAAGATGCCGCGTATGGTATTATAAAAGCATCATTGTCAGATGTAGTGAACACCAGTTTTAACATCACTGCTGGAAACGCCACAAGTCTTAGAACCCTAGCAGAAAAAATAATAAGCATTACAGGTAGCAAGTCAAAAATAGAAGATATAGGTGATCATTCATTGTACCCATCTCGAGGGACATTAGATATTACTAGAGCAAAGGAATTGCTTGGATATGCGCCGCAGTTTTCCTTAGATCAAGGATTGGAAAGTTATTATGACTGGATTCGACAGCATTCAAGTTAAGTTTCAAAACGTAAATTACTACAAGTCACCTTTTCCTAACACCAGGACAGTGCCTTTCGTAGGTAGTTACTTTGACGTCTTGAAAGCAGTAGTGCATGATGTGACCACTGAATATTTTTGGCTATTTGCATCTTTTTGCAAACTAGACAGAAACTTTGATTGGGATTACATACCCGAACAGCACGAAAAAGATCAGATACACGTTTGGTACACAACACATCCTAAAGGTGGACTCAATAAGGAAGGCAACGTGTTTTTAATTCCTACAAAAAAGTTCAAAGAGCAAATGGATAAAATAAAGTTTTTAAGAGATTTCAGAGACATTAACTATCATGCGTCGCCGGTACTAGAAGTACAACCAGTAAAGAAAACATATTTCCATTTAAAAGATCCCTATGAGGCTTATCATCGTACTCCTAGCCTGTATAGATGGTTGATTAATTCGGATTTACAAGATGTGCCAGTCCCAAACTTTTATCCAAGTTTTTGGGAAGACGAAAAAATTTATACGTTTGGTGACACTAAAGATATAATGCTTATCCCTTATAGGCCAAAAATAAAACAATTTTATGATATTGAAAGATCATTACATTATGATTACAAGTACCAAAGTAAACCAATGGACATAGTTTTTATATCATATGACGAACCTAGTGCCGAGCAACGATACAATAAGTTAAAAGAAAGATTTCCTAGAGCCAAATGGAGCAAAGGCGTGCAAGGCCAAACACTGGCGTACATGATGGCGGCAAATATGAGTGAGACAGATTATTTCTTTGCAGTATTTCCCAAAAGTGAACTTGCAGAAGNATTTGATTTTACTTTCCAACCAGACAGGCTTAGAAATCCTTGCCATTACATATTTGATTGTATTATACCTTCAATCGATCTGCGATACGGATGGGGTGGTATTATTTTATATAACAAACATTTAGTAATGAAAACTAAAAAACCTAATCTCGATTTTACAATGTCACAACCACATCATTCTGTTCCTATACTTTCAGCAATTAGTAACTGCAACGAAACCCCACTATTGGCGTATAGATCATCCTTTAGAGAAGTGATTAAACTATTGCAAATGAAACCTACGGTAGAATCTCAGTATAGATTAAAAAAATGGTGTGCTTTAGGTAAGGGTGAAAACGCGGAATGGCTGTATAAAGGTGCCATGGATGGAAAAAATTATTATGAGGATAACAAAGATGACTACGAAAAATTAATGAATTCCTACAATTATGAATGGATCAAACTTCGATTTAAATCTTTGTATCCAGAGCAAATTTTGGATTGATATCTAAGTTTTTAAAATAAAAAGGCTGTTTCAAAAACCAATTGATGTAACTTGGTATACCTTCTTCTATGTCTATTGTGGGATTAAAATTTAATAAACTTTTTGCCTTATCACTGTTCAGCGTATCTCTGTTAGGATAGAAGTCATCATGTGGTTTAGTAACTATTTCTCCTGTGCCCAATTTGGCTTTAATAATTTCAGCGGCCTCTATAATTTTTCTTCCATTTCCCCTTGTACAATTAAAAGTTTCGTTTCTAATTTCATTTACAGTTGCAAAGGTAAAATATTTTGCTACGTCAAGTACATTTGAAAAATCTAATTTGTTGTCAGGACCCTGCACTGTCATAGTACCTGTGGTTAGAGCATTTTTTAAAAGTTGACTGATGACCCTGACAATGGCATCCTTCTCACCATACAAAGCACTGGGCCTCATTATAACATAATCTAATCCATATTCTCTGTGCCAAATTTTACACATAAGTTCACCTTGCCTTTTATATGAACCATACAATGTATTTGGTTTTGGAATCACTTCTTCGTTGGGTATTTGATTGTTGAAATCACCATAAACCATACTGCTTGATGCAAACGTAATTTTATCAACTTTATATTTTACACATAAGTCTAAAATGTAAGCAGTAGCAGTTACCATGTTGTTAGTTGCATCGGCAACATTCCTTTTGACCATTTTGGCATTTGGATACGTGGCAACATGAATTACTCTGTCCGGTTTAAAATCTGCAAACGCACTTTCCATAAATTGCAAGTTTTCGATGTGTCCTATATATTCTTTGTCTGCTTTTGTTATGGACTTACGTTGCGATAAGATTGGTGTGTATTCCCAATTTGGAAAAGTGTAATATTGATGATAGCAATCAACTACACCTACAACGTGGTCATCCTTTTTAAGTTCTTGTGCGATATGGCTTCCTATAAATCCATATCCTCCCAGTATTAGTATTCTCATATTGTTCTCCATTTGCATTCAAAGGCCTCAGCATATTTTGAGTTGGTCATCTGTGCCCTGTATGCCGCAAGTCCTTTTATGTTGTGTAATAGTGTATCTGAAAAATAACTGTCATAACAACTAACAAGTTCTATCTTTTTATCGATATGATCAGATATGTCTACAAAAACATTTGGCTTGAACTGTTGGTTTTTATTACTGTAAGGTCCACCTTCCATCAACCAAAATTCACCTTGCCATCTACGCAAAGTAGAGTTTACTATGTGAAAAGTATTCACATGATCTTGATGATGATCTCCTGGACTATGTGTGATTATTAGATCATAGTTTCCGTTGTAAACTATGTCATCCATTGTCTTTACAAATTTACTATTCCATGTCAGCACCGGCCGACCGTCTTCATCGGTTGGATTTTTAAGTATGTTAAATTTAACGCCAAACAGTTCTTCAGATTGTTTGTATTCCTGTTGCATCTTTGCTTTGTCTCTCCACACGCTTGGTTTTGGTGCATTGTCGTCTCTGCATACAACTATGTCAATGTCAGCACCTTGTGCCTGATACTTTAACAATGTACCAGAACAACCTAATTCGACATCGTCTGGATGTGCTCCTATGGCTAGAATTTTTTTAAACATTTTATTACCTCACCTTTTGATAGGCTTTCTTCCATACACTCTATAATATATGTAACTCTTTTTGTGTGTTCAAAGTTAGAAAGTGGTTCTATGTCTTTTTCACAATAATCTATAAAGACCTGTAATTGTCTATCAAGGCTTGAAACGTATTCGCTAAAAGTTTCGTTATTTTTAACATTTCCATTTGCAAAATAATTTGTGCTATTGTTTTCATCTTTCCAGTCAAATATGCCTTGATCTGTAAATATTTTTATATTCCTAATTTTTTCATTGTACAGCCATCCAAATTGTAATTGAACACTTGTATCTTCATATGTAAGATCCGCCACAACATAATCTGGCTGAGACTTTTTATTAATGAAATATGGTTTGCAGTCGACCTGCTCAGGTATCTTTTGTAGGATAATGTCCAACACAGCAACGTCATGTGGAGCAAGATGTGTAACTGGAGATATGTCTGTTTGCACTCTACCCCAATTTAATCTTCTACATTCTATATGGTGTATTTGATGTTGGAAAAAATTCAAATGTTCTATTATGTAATTAAAGTGTTCGCTAGATAACAAAATGTGACCGCTCATAAATTTAGTTTTGCAAACTTTCTCTATTGCCCTACATTCCTGCATAGACATAAAGGCAGGTTTTTCAACTAAAACATTTTTATTTTTTTGTAGTAATGCTTTTGTAATTTGAAAATGGGTCTTGGCAGGCGTGGCAACTATGACATTTTTCGATTTTATTTTATCTATATCATACTCAATATCAAATAGTTCAACATCTTTATCCATGTGTTGCAAAGTATCTACAATCTTTGATCCCCAATATCCTGTTCCTATTACTGCTATCATGTTGCTTGTTTTATTGCTTTTATTATAGTGCCAACCTCTTTATCTGTCAAATACTGATGAACCGGTATAGCCAGGGCGTTTGCACTGTAATATTCTGATACCGGATAAGAATTACTATCTTTGTAAGGCATAGTTTTATGCAAAGGAGTAGGATAATATCTTCTTGATTGTATTTTCCTGCTGTGTAGCCACTCCTGTATTTGATCTACATTCGGGTGGCATATGACGTATTGGTGGTATACGTGTTTACTATTTTCGTTCTGTTTTGGAACACCAACAATATTATACAACTCACTGTCATAAATTTTTGCTATTTGTATCCTACGCTGGTTATGTTTGTCTAATAATGGAAGTTTGTTTAACAGTATTTCTGCTTGTATAGTATCCATACGCGAATTCCATCCGACCATGTCTGCGGCAAATCTTTCTCGCTGTCCGTGGTTTCTAAGTTGTCTTATCGTATCAAGCAATTTTTTATCACCAGTGACCGCTCCTGCATCACCCCAACACCCTAAATTTTTTGTAGGATAAAAACTGAAACAAGTTAAATTACTCAAACTACCAACTTTTTTGTTTTTATATTCTGCACCTGTGCTTTGTGCCGCATCTTGAATAACAGGCAAATTAAATTCTTTAAGGGAATCAATATCACAAACATTTCCAAAAAGATCCACACCTATTATGGCCTTTGTTTTATTTGTTATTTTCTTAGCAACGGCAGTTGTATCAATGCACATATCATCTTTATTGATGTCAACAAACACTGGTGTCGCACCAACTTGTTTGATTACTTCGACCGAACTTACCCACGTGTAGGGGACAGTGATTACCTCGTCACCTCTGCCAACCTCTAACGCCAACAGTGAAAGTTGAAGTGCTGATGTACAAGATCCTACTGCAACACTTTCATCTGTGTCACAATAATTTGCAAATTGTTGTTCAAATGTTTTTATTGAGGGGCCGTTTATAAATGATTTATCTATCCAAGTATTGTTGAAAACCTTAGACGGATTTTTTAGTTGTTTTTCATATCCAAATCCGGTTAACGTAATCATTTGAATGTTTTTG
>NHCZ02000010.1 GCA_002167345.2 bacterium TMED46
GAAACCAATTCTAATGATATTGATGATCTTATGATAATCTGCAAAGAAAACAGAGGGAGTTGTAAAATAATATTTCACTTACCAAACCAAGGTTCTGCGCGCCCTCTTAAAATTTTAGCACACAATATATCTGTTTCTTCATCAAGTAATTTTATAAATCTCTTAAGGTCTAAATATGGCAAGGACAATGTTTGGATAAATTAACTTATGATTGCTATCATTCAAAGATGCACCAAAGCTAATGTAAAAATAGACAACAAAATTATTTCTGAGATTGGTTCTGGAATGGTTGTTCTTCTTGGTGTTAGAAAAGGAGATGAAAAAAAGGATATAGAACACGTAGCAAATAAAATCATAGCGCTTAGAATCTTTTCTGATCAAAATAATAAAATGAATTTATCGATTAAAGATATAAATGGATCGATACTAGTAGTTAGTCAGTTCACTTTATGTGCGAGTACAAAAAAAGGGAATAGACCAAGTTTTTTAAATGCTGCACCACCTTTAATTGGGAAAGACTTATATAAAAATTTTATTTTGTATTTGAAAAGTTTTGGAGTTCCAGTTAGTACTGGAAAATTTGGTGCAATGATGGATGTTTACTTGGTTAACCAAGGACCAGCAACTTTTATTATTGATAGTAAAACATAAATAATATGAGTTCTTATATATAACAAACAATATGTTAGTAATCTCAAAAAATAAACATATTGTATGATTTAAAACTATACACTTGTAATTTGTATAAATATGGAGAGAAAAATTAGAATTGTTATGGCAAAGCCTGGCCTTGATGGACATGACCGCGGAATTAAAGTTCTTGCAGCGGCATATAGAGATGCAGGCATGGAAGTAATATATCTTGGTCTAAGGCAAACGCCAGAAATGATTGTTTCAGCAGCACTACAGGAAGATGCAGATGTCATTGCATTGTCTAGCCTTAATAATGCACACAACACAATCTTTAACAACATACTAAGTCTTATGAAAGAAAAAAATCTTGGAAACACACTATTAATTGGTGGAGGTATTATTCCCAAGAGAGACATTGAAGAATTAGAGCATAAAGGTGTAGGAAAATTATTTGGTCCAGGGACTCCAGTACAAGCTACAATAGAATATATAACAACATGGGTAAATAAAAATAGAAGGTAGGTATGGATTTACAAAACCAAATTGAGCTTGAGCTTTATTTCGCAGACCACTTTGATACTATTTTGTTTCCAGTTCTTGCCGATATATACCTTGATCAAAATGATTTAAAACGTGCAAGAAAAGTCTGTGAAATTGGGTTAAAACATCACAAGAATGATTCAGCAGGGCTATATATCTTAGCACAGGTTGATAAACAAGAAGGGAACCTAAAGCTTGCGGAAAAAACTTTAGAGAAATTATTGTTATATACACCGGACCACTTAGCAGCCGCTCTGGAACTTTGTGAGATTCAAACAGTACTGGGAAGAGCAACGAATCGGGTACTAAAATCATGGAAACACGTTTTATCTTTAGATCCGAATCATAAAACTGCACAAGATTTCGTTAAAAAAGTTGGGAGTGAGGATATTAAGCCTGGGGAAAAACAAAAACCTAAACATAAGACTATTAAAAACCCTGTCTCTTCAACGCTAAATAAATATCCAAACAGTTTAAAACGTGATACTACATTACAAAAAAATGAATTACAGGACCCCTTAAAAGTGAGCCCAAGGTTAGCAACTTTTACTCTAGTTTCAGTACTAAAAAATCAGGGCTTGTTTTCACAGGCACTTGAAGTATTAGATGTTTTAGAGGGAAAAGGGGAAAACCCTAAATCTATAGCATTGGAAAGAGATACTATAAAGACATTAATAGAAAATTTAAAAAAGGATTAATTAGATGGATGAATCAATTTATTTAAAACGGCAGCAAAATCTAAAAGANACTNTAACAAAAAAAGGTTTGGATGGTATNCTNATCACAAACCTCACTAATATTCGNTATATTTCTGGATTTACTGGNTCAGCGGCATCGTGTCTGATAACAATGGATGGACAATATTTTATATCGGACGGCAGATATATNGAGCAATCAAAAACACAGGTCANAGGTTTTGAAAGGTTNATTAGTATGGATCCTCATTTAAATCAGATAAAAACNCAAAATCTTATNTGTGATGGTTTAAAAGTTGCTTTTGAGGGTGANCATTTGAGTTATAGTCAATTTNAAAATATGAAAAGTGTTTTNCCGGCTATAAANTGGGAAAANACTTCGATGATTCTTGAAGATTTAGCATCAGTGAAAGATAAATATGAATTAGACTGTCTGCGCACGGCTGTAGAAGTAACAGATAAAGTTTACGAAGAGATATTACCTATGTTGAGACCGGGTTACACTGAAAAACAGGTTGCTAATACCATGGTATCAAAATACAGAGAGTATGCTGAAGGAGAAGCGTATTCACCTATAGTTGCCACAGGACCAAATGGGGCTTTACCTCATGCAATCCCAACTGACAGGGAATTTCAGAAAGGAGATTTTATTGTTATAGATGCTGCTGCAAAGTATGCTGGATATCATGCTGATATGACAAGAACGCCTGTTGTTGGACAAGCAACAGATAAGCACAATGAGGTTTATGCCATTGTTAAAGAAGCACAACAGAGGGGTTGTGACACTGCAAAATCTGGCGTCCCATGCAAAGAAGTTGATGCGGCCACGAGAGAATATATTAAGGAAATGGGTTACGGAGATTATTATACTCATGGCACTGGGCATGGTTTAGGATTGGAAATCCATACATCTCCAAGATTTAGTCCTAAGAGCAATCAAGTTTTAGAGAAAAACAATGTTATGACCATTGAACCTGGAATCTATATTGCGGGATGGGGAGGCGTGAGAATCGAAGATGATGTTATCATTGGTGATGATGGCTGTGTGATTTTGAATAAGACAACAAAGGATCTAGTTATTTTAGATTAATTATTTTTTCATCTTTAATTCTGAGTGAATATCTATTCTAATCCGCAACTGTACGATGCCATTCATCATGATTATAAATGGGATATAGATCTAATATCTTCGATAGCTAAATCTATTGAAGGCTCAGTTTTAGAACTTGCTTCGGGAACAGGACGCCTAGCGCAAAATATTATTAGGTTAGGCTTAGATTACACAGGGCTAGAATTAAGTCAGCAATTTATAGAAGTTGCAAAAAAAAACTTCGGCAATAATGCGAAGTTTGTGAAAGGAGATATGCGGGCTTTTGATCTCAGAAAAAATTTTGATTTTATCTTTATTGGATTTAATTCATTTTTACACAATCTTACAATAAAGGATGCTCAAAATTGTTTAGATTCTGTTAATGCTCATTTATCTGACCGTGGATGTTTTTTATTATCAATTTTCATTCCTGATCCAATATTTTTGTATAGAAAAAAAGATAAACTTTATCCTGCTACAGGTTACTTTGAATTTGAGAATTCTAGATGTAGAATAATGGAAAAAAATAAATATAACTCAGAGTCTCAANTTAATGAATTGACATGGTTTATTGAAAAAGAAGGAGAAGTAACCACAGAAGAATATCATTATAAAATGAGGATGTTTTATCCGCATGAGATAGATATAATATTATCTGAATCAGGTTTTATTATAAAAGATAAAATGGGTGACTATGATGGGTCGCCTATAGATGAAGAAAGTGGGATGCAGATCTATGTTTGTGAATCATACTGACGAGTTCAATTTGATCAANTCGATCAAGCANTTAAAAAANANGGATCCCGATNTGAAAAGANTATTTGANTCNTATCNGGTTAATAATTTGNAACCNGAAACTAATTACNTTAAATCGCTAATACGNTCAATAGTATATCAGCAGTTGAGTGGTAATGCTGCAAGAAAAATTTTTAAAAGATTTAATAATTTTTTTTCAGGAAATTCTTTTCCTAGACCAAAAACAATACTAGATACTGATATTGAAAAACTTCGATTGATTGGACTCTCATATAGAAAAGCGGAATACATTAATAATATAGCGCAAGCATTTTTAGATAAATCAGATATATATTTAAATCTTGATAAGATGAGTGATGATGAAATCATTGCCAACTTAATAAAAGTGAAGGGAATAGGTTTATGGACAGCTCAAATGTTTCTGATGTTNNCNTTAAATCGNCCGGANATNTTTCCTGCTACTGACCTTGCAATGCAAAAAGGATTTCAAATNTATTTTGGCCTANAAAGTTTACCGAATCCTAATATGATGATANAACGATCAGAGNAATGGATTCCATATAGAACTACAGTTAGTCTTTATTTTTGGTCGGTAATTGAAGGTCCATTTGAGTGGTGATATGATTAAGACTATTGTGTTTGATATAGGAGGCGTATTGTTAGACATCCACCCTGAAAGAACTTTTCAATATATAGGTGATTCATTAGATATGAATCAGAAAGATATTGCAAACAGCTTTCCTTGGGAATTACATAATGAGTATGAAAAAGGGAACCTCAATAATAAAGAGTGGTTTTGGGGTATTAGAGATTCTTTGCCTCAACCTTGCTGTTTAAAAGAGTCTGATTTTTGGAAAGCATGGTCTTTGTTATTAGGAGACGAAAAAGAAACTGTAAAATTGTTTACTGATTTATCGAAAAACTATTCTTTGTGGTTATTATCTAACACAAACCCTAAGCACATACAGGATGAAATAGTGAAAAAATATTTATTCCCAAGCCTTGTAAATGGTGCAATTTATTCCTTTGANGTAGGTTGTAGAAAACCCGATAAAAAAATTTATGATATTTTATTAAAGAAGAGTAAATCGAAACCAAATGAATGTGTATTTATCGATGATTTAATTGAAAATGTTCATGCCGCTCAATTGCTTGGAATAAAAGGGATACATTACAAAGACCAAAGNAACTTAATCATGGATTTACATAGAATAGGAATTATTATCCAATGAAAGTAAGAACTTTATTAATGTTATCATTACTNNTCTGTTCAATAATGAACGCTATGGGGACTTGGATTTTTAATAATCGTTCACATGGTGAACTAAAATGGAACACGATCCAAACTGAAAATTTTGATGTTCACTATCATGAAGGAATTCGTGATATTGCCATAAGGGGAGCATCAATGGCAGAGCAAATCAGGCCTATTTTAATGCAACAAATGGGGTTAGATACTTTACCCAGGTTAGATATTGCATTTACTTCAGAGGATGAGGTTTTAAATGGTTTTGCCACACCAGGTGATTATACAATTATATGGGTGGATCAGAATGATGCAGCACTTTGGAATGGCGACGAAAAATGGTTAAGAACAGTACTAGCACATGAGTTACAGCATCTGGTNTTTTTCAACGCTACTAAAGGACCTAAATGGATTCCTGATTTAATGCACTCATTAATGGCTGGAGTACCAGGTTGGGTTGTAGAAGGACTTGCAGAATACTATACTGAAAAATGGCGCCCTTTCCGATATGATATTTCTCACAAAGGTCATGTAGTGAATAACACATTGCATAAAATACCTGACCCACATAATGATGGTTTTTCTAAAAGTCTGTATCTTGCAGATCGATTTGGGGACTCTACTATAGTAAAAATATTAAATCATCGGAATAAAGCAGGGTTTTTATTCTTTGGGAATTCATTTAAAAAACATACTGGAATAAAATTAAAACAATTTAATGAAGACTGGAGAAGACACATGAACACGTTCTTTTATGGGCAAAGATCTCAGAAAGAACGGCTTGTTGATGTTGGNAGAGTTCATAAACTTCCCATGAAAAGGGTGGCAACCTTTGATTATTTTCCTGATAGTATGGGCATTGTTATGATGGGCCTGCTTTCAAAAGGTCAAAGAGATTTATCATTGGTTTTTGCAAAAAGGGATACGGCTAAAGAAAATAAATTATGGAAAAAACGCCTTAAAAAGTCAGAAAAAGATGGGAAGAAACCAAAAAGAGTTCCTGCAAAATGGAAATTAAGAGAACTAGATTATGGTGTTTTTGGAGAACTGGTCATGAACCTAGATGTATCGCCAGATGGGAAATCAGTTGTTTATCCAAAATACCGTTACGGGAAAAATCAAAGTTTACTTTTTGATATCTGGATGGTTGATATAAAAACAAAGAAAAAAACTTTGCTCACTTCATCCATGCGCGCTAATTACCCAAAATTTTCGCCTGATGGTGAGAGCATATTATATGTTGCACATAAAAATTCCACCTCTCAATTATTTCTCATGGATAAAAAAGGAGAAAATAAAAAACAATTAACGTCTAATGAGTTTGATACTCAGATAATCACTCCATTTTGGAGTCCTAACGGCAAGAAGATAGCTTTTGCTAAATCCGGTCCGGATGGCAATATGGATATATACATGATGGAACTCGAAACAAAAAAAACACAACAAATCACGAGAAGCAGCGAGGGAGACTTGTTACCAATTTGGCATCCAGAGGGGGAAAAAATCTCATTTACTGGGCTTTACGATTTTACTCCAAATCTCTACACATATAATATTAAGACAGGAGAAATAATTCAAAATACTGATGTTGGTGATATGGTAATGGGGACTCAATGGGATAAGAATACATCAACTATAACAGCTATGACGCTCAATACAGTTGACTCGGCTAGAGTAGTTTCAATTAATCCAAATAGAATAGCTAAAAAAACTACAGTCAATATGAATCCAAGATTTGCATCGTGGCGTAATAAAGAGCCTGATTATCCGCTGCATAATATTGATCCAAAAAGGAATGTTAAAATCAAAAATGAAACCAGTTATAGGTTTCATAAAAATTTGACACACCTAGGGAGTCTTGTTTTACCAGATAATAGAAGTTTTTTATATAATGGTATATTTACAGATGCTTTAGGACGACATAATACTGGGATATTGTATGCTACAGATTATGATACAATACATAGTATTTATGTAGCCTATCAAAACTTTACTGGTTTTCCATTTAAAGGTATCTGGGGTGTAAATTTATATAATGATGCAAATTTTCAAATCCAATTTTTAAATAAAGAGCAGACATTCATAGAAACATTTAATGGACTTAGTTTGTGGGGTAGTTTCCCGTATAACTTTGGTAGGTCACTTTCGGCAAATCATAGCATTGGAATTGAATTACAAATCGTAAATAGAGATGTGTATTTTGAAAACCCACTTCCACAATCGTCTATTTTTAGTGAAATTGATAAAGGAAACGAAGGAAGTATTAAATGTAGTTATACTTTTATTAACAAGAGAGGGCATAAGAGAAATACTTTTACTCCAAATCAAGGATATGGCTTGGATATATCCTTTCAAAATTCATCAACTTCAATATGGGGCGAATTCGATTACACTAAGCTAAGATTTGATTCATACAAAAATAATAAGCTCGGTCCCTTTTCTATATTTGGGCGTTTAAGATTTGAGGCTTTAGACGGAGATCCACCTAATCAGGAATCCTTGGGAATCTTTGATATTCCTAATTTTTACATTATGGGGGTTTCCACACCAGGAAGAGAGTATATGTCTCCTAGAGGATATAGGATAGATAATAGAGAATATTCTAGAGGAGACAGGGCTTATATGGGGACACTGGAGCTTAGGACTCCAGTATTACCAATTAATGTTTTTGAAGCCATCAAGGTTTTCAAAATTGGAATGCCATCCATTGTGCTGTTCTCAGATTTTGGAAACGCATGGGAAAACAACTTTAATTCTGAAAATACAATTATTACTTCTGGATTGGAACTTCGGCTTTCTTTTAATTTAATATCAGAACCTATTTTTATTTTTAGCTATGGATTGGCGCAAGAAATAGATATGTGGACTGAGAAGGATTTTCAAATACCAAAGCCTTATTTGCAATTAAGTCTAATAAACCCCTTTTAGATTTCATCAGAAGTTGAAAATTCTTACAGAAACAGAAAAATATGACCCACTAAGTTCGATTTCAGGTGGAGCATCATTCCAGACACCTGGTTCAGTTTCGGTAATACTTTTCCCATCATCGTCTGTTTGCCCTGTATCTTTCCTCCATTGCCAAGGACCATGTAAGGTTGAATGAATATAATTTTTTGAGAAAATTATATCAGTTTTAGAATTTATTTGTATAGATAAGTTTGTTGTAATGGTTGGATCAGAAAGAATAGATGAAACTAAATGATTATCATCATCATATCTAAATGGGAAAAGTGCAGGTAGAGATAGTGATGTGAATCCTGTAACGCCAAAATTTGAAAATATTGTATAAGTTATATCGGTACCTAAGCCAATAAATCCATCCATCTTATTTCTTGAATCTCTAACTGATCCAGCTAATAAATTGATGCTTGCTGATAAATCATTAAATGGAGCAATCCAAAATCTACCACCCAATTGATANTTATTNTGNGGATAATATGAAAAAACAACATCAGCTNTTTGAGCAGGANGCTTTAATTCATAGGCTCGATGCCCCGACTTTATTGGACGCCATTTCCGTACTATTTTTCCTTGGCTTGCGTCAGGCCCCACATTTGTCAGACGTAAAAGGCCTCTTCTTTTTCCAGGAATTGTAATTTTTTTACCTTTATATGTTTTCGTTCTATTTTTTGATGAAATCTCAAACATTGCCCCCTTTTTTAATCCTAGATTTTCACCTGATAGAATCGTTACATCAGAACCATTTATTTCTACAATCTCACTGGTGATCATATAAAGATCTTTTAATTTCATTCTTATTTGATTTGTAACTTGGTCTAATACTTTACTGAGTGAAGTAGCTCGGTTTCCACCTGTAAATTCAGCATTTAGGTTGAAGGAATATTCAGATACCCCTGTAACTAAATTGATCATTGTGACTTTTCCCATAAATTCTGTGTGTATGTTATTTTCTAGTTGTGTACTGTCAGGCTCACGAGAGTTTTCTATAGTTTCTTTTACTAAAGTTTTTACGATCCACGTAAACAATGTATTATGTTCCTCTTCATCCTCTTTCTCTTCTTTTTCTTTGGGTACTCCTTTTTGATTAAAGTGAATGATATCTAATACTAGTGCCTCTTTAGCAGAAGCTAGATTGCCGATCTCTATAACTTGATCGTCATCTACCATCCCAGTTAATTGAAATTTTTGTTCAGTAAGAATATCATTAACAATATTACGATCAATAACATTAA
Source organism: bacterium TMED46 (assembly GCA_002167345.2). Classification (GTDB taxonomy): domain Bacteria; phylum Fidelibacterota; class Marinisomatia; order Marinisomatales; family UBA1611; genus CACEUX01. Next base: position 9,154 of record NHCZ02000010.1, read on the forward strand.
ATCGACCAACAGACACTGCCTGATTAGAAATTATGGCAACTATTTTATCTGCTACATCTTTATGATAATGATTTTTTGCAGGTAGAATAACTAAAGGTTTTTTTTCAAGAGTAATATCATCATCTAATTCCTGTGCAGTCACAAAATATATAAAAATAAGGAAAAAAAATATTTTAAGTTTTAGTGGCATTAGATTTTCCAGTTGATAGGATCGGAAAACGAAATGGTAAGGAAAAAAGAAGAATTGGGGTCATTATCATGAATATCATATGTAAAACCGGTAACTATTCCAATTCTTTTGTTAAGATTCCATTGTGATTCTGCAAGGATTTGATATCTTGAAAGATCTGTTTTATCAAGACTTTCATTCACTTGATAGTAATAATCAATCTCAAATTTCAAAGACAAATTAATAATATCTTGATTAATAGAGGTTGCCCCTCTTATGTAAGTTGTTTTTTGTTCTGTATTTAAATAATCTGAATTATCAAATGCAATACCCGTTTCTATAGTGATATTCCCTTTATCTGTACTTTTCAGTATGTAACCAAGACCTTGATTGTAATGGTACCGTAGGTCAATATCAATAATTGTATTCTTTTCATACACTAATGTATTAAAAGAATATAATTGATTGAACGATAGAAATCGCCTGCTAGATTTATTTCTAATTTTTATTTCAGAATCTTTTTGAAATATATGAGTGAACAATCGAATATCATTAAATGAGTTTTCCGTTGTTCGCTTTAAGCGTGCGTATCCTGCGATACCATTACATTAATTGGGGTTTTAGAATAAACGGACCCTATTCGATAATATTGCGTCCATTGAATATTCTCTTTGTCTGGATCATGAGCTGTAATAAAAGATATTGCTAGTAGAATCGCCCAGCAAATTTTCATTGTTTAATTTTTTTCCCACTCTGCATAAGTAATATAGAAGCAACTGTGAAAACGATAGTTAAAATTGTAGCCATAAATACACTTATTTGAACTTCTGAGTCACTGATTCCAAGTGTTGTATAGCGAATGCCATTTATCATATAATATATTGGATTAATAAAACTCAGAGTTTGTGCCCAATTTGGCAACATCGAAATCGAATAAAATATTCCACCTAAGAAGCTTAAAGGTGTAAGAAAAAAGTTCTGCATCATTGCCAGCTGATCCCAACTTTCAGACAGTTGTCCCAAAAGTAAACCCATACTAGAAAAAGCCCATGAAACCAAAAAAATAAATCCAATAGTCCCTATTGGGTCTTTTACGGGCATATCAATCAAAAGAATTCCTAAAACTAGTACCAAGATTCCATTTACTAATCCTCTGACTGCTCCGCCTACAATATAAGCAATGGAGATTTCAAAACCCGATAATGGGGCTGTAAGCAGATCAGGTAATTGTTGTAATAGTTTCATTTGTAGCATAGATGAAGCTGTATTCGATGTGGCATTGGTTAGTGTGTTCATCATAATGAGTCCGGGCAAAATGAACATGGTATATGAGACACCTTGAATTTCTGCGATACGTTGTTCTAAGGTAAATCCAAAAATAACTATATATAAAGCAGTAGATATCAAACCTGGAAGTACTGTTTGCCGATAAACAGAAAAAAAACGGCCGACTTCTCTATTTATTAATGTTCCTAG
>NHCZ02000011.1 GCA_002167345.2 bacterium TMED46
GATCGCCTTTGATGATTCTACAGACATCTAATCCATGTATTCCAGGTAGCATAAGGTCTAACAGAATAAGATCTGGATGTTCTTTGCGCGCAATTTCTAATCCTTTTTCACCATTGGATGCAGTATATACCTTATATCCGTTATTATCTAAGTTGAATGATAATAATTCTTGAATATCCGGCTCATCCTCGATAATGAGAATTTGTTTTTTCAAGTTTTCCACTAATTGACTTTACAAATTTTATATTAGATTTATGTTAGGTATATATTGGAAGTTTAATAGTGGTTAAAATATTTTAAGGTCATGAAGGGTAGTATCGATTTTTATTTTACTGTTTTTATTTAACTTATATACTAATTTTGTATTATATGACAACATACAAAGAAATTGGAATAACAACTTTGTTTGATTTTTCTATTTGTATTTAATTTATTTTAATAAAATAAGAAAGTTGGTTTTAGATAGAAAATTATAAATATTAATTGAATTGATTATACGGCATGTTTATTATTTTTATGAAATGAACATGACATACATTTAATGAATACTTTGGTAACAAGGAGAAGATATGCAAGTTATTATAAGTATTGAGTTTTTATGCTAGCACTTTTTATGGAATTATAGAAAATATAAGTCTCAATAGTTTAATTTGTATTTTGTTAATTTTATTATGTTTATGAATCATTATATATCTATCCATGAGTTTTTTAACCAGTTTGGTCTTTGTAACTTATTATGATAACTGTTAATGGTATTAATTATTTATATGACAGAATGTTTTTATTGATACACAGCAGAATGATGTTGTTTTAAATAAAAAACACATCCTAATTAAACTTATCATATTATGTAATCCTTTTTAGGCATTGCATGCTTAACTAAGATTGAAATACGCGCCATCTTTTGTATTTGACCACACTCAGGTACTTGAAGGCTTTCTAGGTGTTGTAATAATGGGTTGTATAGCAAATATGGTGTTTTACAATGACATCTAACCTATTATTATTAATGGTCTTAATATCGTTGCATGTCATTATCGATTGATGAGGCCCACTCATCAATCCCGCCGATCACATTATAAACTATAAATCCGTTTTTATAAAGAAATTCACAGGTGTGATATGACCGTACACCGCTATGGCAGATAACAGCATACTCAACTAGATCAGATAGTTCGTTTATTCTAGTCCCTATTTCCTGCATAGGAATATGGATTGCCCCTTTTATTGAGCATATATTTAATTCGAACTCCTCTCGCACATCTAAAAGTTCTATTTGATTTTTTTCTAATTGACTATTTAATTCCTGTACTGTTATTTTTTTAAACATTGTTTACCTTTAGATCTGTTATTATTCCATCCACACCTTTTTCTTTACACCACTTAATAGCCCTTTTATTATTGACCGTCCATACGTTAATACCTAGGTTGTGCTTCTTTGCTACATTGATCATTTGATTATCTAGAAGGTCAGCTCTTGGATGTATATAACTAGGATGTAGGACATTGGTCATCCAAAAATATTCTAGATTCTGAAATAGAAACCCAGTTATAACACTGGGATAAAACAGTTTAAAATAAACTAGAACAAATGGGTTAAAAGAGGAAATTATAGCCCGCCGCACTGGGCGTTTTTTTAAAAATGCATGTAATGCCCGGGCGGTACTGAAGTCAAACATATAATGAGACTTTATCTCTATATTTATTCCCATTGCATCAGGGATGGCAGAGAACACCTCTTCTAGCGTTGGCATCCTTTCTAGGTCACTTGCGTGGGTATAAATGCCAATATTTAATGATTTAAGGCTATTGCTGCTTAACTCATTCAAATAGCCCCTTCCATTTGTTTCTCTTTCTAGGTCGTGGTTATGGGAACAAAATAATTGCCCATCCTTAGATGCTATTACATCTAATTCTATCCAGGCATACTGGTTTTTATGGGCATCAATGAATGCATTTGTAGAGTTTTCTGGATAGTTAATTTTTAATCCCCTGTGTGCAATATAATCAGGTTTTTTTAGGTTATATTTTTTTAAGTCCGATACCTTCCAATAGAAAAGATGGTGTATCAAAAGAAAGGTGGCCAATAAAAATAAAAATATCATTTATTCTGGTAATAGCCTGAGATGTCGGAAGTCAGGGCTCATTTTTATTTTATCTTCAACAAACCGAGTAACTCTGTACTCGCCACTATGATACAGATCTGCTTGGTCCGAATAATGCGGACTATTCGGAAGTCCAGACTGTCCAGTAGGTAGTATAAATAGGGTTTTGTCCATATTAGAAAAATCGACAATTCTTCTCATAGAGGCGCCCGATGTTTGCTTAAATGGTTTATGTCTTGAGTAACCTCCTGCATTAGGTGTCCCCTCAGAACCCCCAGATCTAAAAGGCCCAACATTTAAAGAAAGTAAGTAGTCAAGAATGGGAATATCGCCCAAGGTGTGCTTATGTGTTAAAGAGTGTGCATCGCCCCATTTCCAGTTAGACCAATTATCACCATATGTTTTCGCAATGTAGTTATAAGCTCCTTTAAATGAACGCTCCACTAGATCATCTATTGTTTCTATTTTATCTTTTGTCCCTATGTCATCAACCCATGATGAATATTCCCCTCTTAACAACTCCCTTAACTTTCTATTTGTGATGTATTTTAAACCAGAATATGTTTTATAATACTCATCTCCTATGAGTTCCATTTCATCTTTATAAATATTTTTGATTAATTCTGAAATAAAAGTATGGAACACTAATCCAGCCTCTGAATTAACATCTTCCACAAAATCCCACTCCGTCAAGAACTTAATCGCCCGCAGAGTCCCTAAGTCATATTCCCCTGCCCCTCGGTCAAGAATTAACGGAACCACATCTCTTGCAAATTCATTTGTTTGGTCAAGTTGAATTGACTTCATATCGCCTAAAGTAAGTANTTCTTNTTGATNNAATCTNTTTTTAATTCTTTTTGCNCTGCTTGGNTCTGCCCATAGTCCNCTNATATAATATGGGAATTTATCGTCNATAGTTTTNTTNTTCGCCGTTGAAATTATTCCACTNTNGGGGTTATATAAAAAAGGCATCTCCTCATAGGGCACCTTACCCTTCCAGTCGTATTCACTGTTATTGCCCGGGCGGGGCAACATTGAAAAGCCCTCTCTTCTTATGGGCACATGCACTGCGGGCCGCCACCCTATATTTCCTTCTATATCTCCGTAAACTATATTCTGTCCGGGCACACCAAACAACTCCAATGCGTTTGAAAAGTCATCCCAATCCTTCATCGTAGTAAGGTTTACCCATGCATCCATTTCTGAAGTTACCCAATGCCCTGTCCATGCCATGCTCATTACTGTTTTTCCATTTTTTAACAAAGGGTGTATATCGCTAATGATTGGTCCGTGATGTGTTTCACGTATTGTTATTGTGGTATCCCTGGCACCCTTAACTGAAATTTTTTCTTCTCTNTCTTTTATACTCTTCCATTTATCATCTTGCCTATATTGTTTCTTGTTCTTCGGATTAATTTCTTCTATAAAAAAGTCAAGGTCATCTACCATTGTGTTTGTAAACCCCCATGCGGTGTTCTCATTCTGTCCAATTACTGGCATAGGAATTCCGGCTATGCANACACCTGACACATTAAACCTTCCCCCTTTTAAATGAATCTCATACCACCTAGGTGGCTGAGTGTATGCCAGATGAGGGTCGTTAGCAAGGTAGGGCTTACCAGTATCCGTTTTATCTCCAGATATCACCCAATTATTTGAACCAATGTCTGCAGTTCTTTCACCAAAAAGATCCCTTAGTAAATACTCCTCCTTTATAANACTATCATAAAAAGGCTTTAGGCTTTTTGTATTCCATTCAGCAATAGTNGGTAGGTCCGTTTCTTCCTTAGGCATTANCTCTGCTAATTTTTCTTTTCCATAGAANGCCTCTATCGCACCAAATACTATCTCTGGTTTCCAGGACCCCGACATTTCATGTGCCATTAACCGGGCATAACCCGCTACGGTAACGGGGTTCCAATCAGGTGCCTTAAAGTTCAGAATTTTAAACTCGATCGGAGGGTCCTTCTCTGTCTCGTCTATTCTATAATTTATTCCTTTACAAAAAGCCTCAAATATGGCTCTGTTTTCAGATGACATGTTTTGAATAAGCTTTTTCGCAGTTTCATGTATTTTCCAAGTCCTTAAATAAATGTCTGTGCTTAAATATTTTTTGCCTAAGACAGAAGCCAACTTCCCCTCTACCGCTAAAGAGACCATTGAAAGCTGAAACATTCTATCTCTCGCCGCTATATAGCCAGCAGTGAAGAATAGGTCGCTCTCGTTGTCTGCAAACACATGTGGCACACCAAACTTATCAGTGTAAACATCAACCTGTTTTCCAAGAGGCGATAGTATCTTTTGTCCTTCGTATTGAGGAAGTGGGTGGTCAAACCACCTGATCACCAATATAAATAACACCGTTAAAAAAAGAACAGCAGATAAAAAAACTTTATAAAACTGATTCATTTAAAACTCTTTTAATTAATTTAATTCTAGCACTTCAAACAAAATGTTTTTATCAGGATCAAGGCTTAAGGTTGACCCCTCTGGAATCACAATTCTTTTTGGTGAATTGTTTAGGTCTAGTCTCTTTTCTCTAGGGCCATCAAATGCGCTATATACAATGTCTAGAGGCATTTTGAATCCATCGTTATCCCACCAAATATCAATATAAACTTTATTTTTATATTTTTTTTGATTCATTTTCAAAATTGGCAGATCTGCTTTATANAGGTAGTGGTTGAAAAACCAGNTCAGGTCNTTNCCTGTGTTCTCGTTTATCAAAGACACAAACTCTTTGGTCGATGTTTGGTTNTGGGGAAGGTCTTTAGGCATATGTAAGAATTCTTTTAAGCTTTCTTTTAATACCTCATAGCCTATGAGATATCTTAACATGTGCAATACAAACGCTCCTTTATAATAGACATCATTTCCCGACCTGTGTTTTGCTGTTCCATGTGCTGTGGGAACTATGGGGAATTTATTTTTAATGCTTCCTCTAAATCGAGTATCTATAAAACTTTTCGCAGACTCAGGACCGTATTTGTCTTCTACGTAGATTGCCTCTGCATATGTATCAAAGCCTTCATGTATCCACATATCTGACCAATCTGCAACACTTAAATAGTTCCCCCACCACTCGTGGCCCGCTTCATGAAAAAGAATAAAGTCATATCCTAATTTTGTTTTTTTATAGTTGTTACCATAAGCATTAATTGTTTGATGCTCCATCCCTGAATACGGCGTGTGAACCAGGCCAAATTTTTCTTCAATCCAAGGGTATTCACCAAAGTATGATGAATAAAATTCCAAATGTTCTTCTGCCTCATTTAATAATGCCAAGCCCTCAGACTCTGCTTCGGGCAGGACATAGTAGGACAATAATAGCGGCTTATCGAAAAGGTAGGAGGTTTTTTCTATGGTGCTAAAATTCCCAATCGTAACGTTTATATTATATGTGCTTATGGGGTATTTTGTTTTCCAGTGCCACTTAGACCATTTGTTGTTTTGCGACTCCACTGATTGTAATAACCCATTGGACACAGCCATTAAGGGATCTGGTACGGTTATAAAAATATCAGCACCTTTTACCTTATCACTAGGGTGCTCTTTACAAGGATACCAAATATGTGCACCATTTGCCTGACAAGATACCCCAACCCAGTGACTCCCGTCATCGCTTGTTTCCCATGTGAATCCACCATCCCACGGTGGATTAGATGCCTCGGGGGGCTTCCCACTATATTTTATTTCAACCACATGATCAGAAAAAAGGCCAATATCAGGATTCTCTATTAATATTTTATTATCTTGATACTCAAAGGATAAGCTCATTCCATTTATAGAGGCACCTGAAACCACATACCCCTTTTTAAGGTCTATTTCTATTTGGTCTGTTTTTTGAAAAAGACTAAAGGTTATTTCTACTTCTCCTGAAATTATTTTACGATAAGGATCAACTTTAATGTCTATTTTATAATAAGAGACATCCATGGCTTTTTGATTATCTGATAGAATTCCGCCGCTTTCAGTAGACGCCCTTAAGAGACTAGCAATTACGATAAGCTGTAGAGCAAGGGCCTTCTTCATGTTCTTATTACTTCATATTGATACTGATATATTCCGGTTTCTTCTTCTACCACGATCATCTTTTGGAAGTTCAATTCTAATTCTTCTGTAAGGTCTCCATCAAACAAGGGGACCCCCGCCCCAAACACGTATGGGTGTGGTGTTATATATAAATGAGTGATGTGGTTTATAAACCTATAATATGTTTTTCCACCACCGGCTATGAAGCACCTATCGTGTGATATACTTGATAAAATATTTTTAGGCTTTTGATCTCTAGATACAACCAGGACCTCTCTTCCACCTAGCTCACCAGACAGGGTCTTAAAAGTATTTGAACCCATAACAACAGGGTGCCCCATAGTCTGTTTTTTAAAAAGGTGTAGGTCTTTTGACCATGCTGTTACCTCTAGGCTGTGCTTAGCAATAAACCCATCAACGGTTACCGCGGCTATAAGAATTACCTCTGCAGGCATTATCCTTTATTCGTAGACCCTTGATGCTTTCCAGCTATTAAGTTTACCAAATGAGTTTTTTGCTTTGGTTTTGTTTTCGTGACCCTCTGCGAAAGAAAGGACGTTCACCATTTTTCTAGAGTCCTTTGAGAGTACTTTTTCTAAGTATGAAACAAGAAAGTCCTTATCAAGGACCCTAAGAGCTTCGATGGTTTTCTGGTCCCTCTTGTAGTCAGCTTCGTACTCAAATATCAAGGTCTTGAGCTTGGCCGCTCTTTCAGATATGCTCATTGGCTTTTTCTCTAGCTCTTCTATTGCTGAATCAATTAACTGTTGGTATGTCTCCTGATCCATTTCTCTTAGAAACTCAGGAGCTGTATCAATAAACGCATTGGCTCGCTTATCTAGCTCGTCTGCGGGATACACCCCTGACTGAATTAAAAAATTAAGATAATAACTTTCATCTAAGCTTCTTGCGTATGACCAAACTATGTATCCTAATTGTTGATTGGTTCTCATTTCAGTATAAAAGGGCTGTTGGATAGATTTACTAATTATATTTGATACTGCTCTTGTTTCGGGGGAGTCTTCACCTATATAATACTTTCTAAAAAAGCATGAATTGTTTACCAGTAGTTCATTAGTGTACTGAATGGTTTCAGGTCCTGAAAACTGCAAATAAGAGATGTCAAACGCTTGGGATCTTTCAATAGATTTTGTATTTGTCTTTCGATTAAATAACTGGACCGCTTTTCTTGCGTCCGTTTCTTTAAAGTCGCCATACACCATCGCCTCTACAAAGGTCTTGCTATAAAGAGAGTTGCTATACTCCTTTAGCATCTTTAAAGAAGATTCTTTTACAACAGGAAGTGCGTCTTCCCATGTGTATTTTATGCCGAACATAACATCAGAGCTTAGCTCTCTTGTTTGTTGATGTGCGTCAGATAGCGCAAAGTTCTCATAGTCACGAACAATTTTATCTTTTATTGCATCAAATTGTTCATCTGTGACAGAAAAGTCAACCATATGATCTAACATTAACTCGTATAGCTTCATTGCGGATTCTTTATATCCATTTACGTCTAGCAATATTCCTTCGTAGCTATCTCTTATATTATAATCCAGGCCTGCTTGCTTTGCAGGGTAGCTAAGCTCATTAAGAGACTCTTTTACACAGGCAGCGTAAAGCCTTGAATAGACCCTGTGCTTTATACTCATTTTGTCTTTTGGTAACATGATCTTTAACCCAATAACCCCTTTGGGTCTAAGAAACTCATGGTCTTCACCAAAATATAATTTCACACCCGACTTATCGATGATTGGGCTTGGAAATACATCATCTGCCAATTCTCTNTTTGGCACCGATGCNTTCTTTGGAATAAANGGATTNTNTTCTGCGACCATAAAATCATCANATATAATAGGTNTGNTGAGCTCTTTGTAAAGCTCGTCGTCTTCGGNATATGAATAGTTTATTTGAAAAAAGTGCTCTGTTTTNTCTGTTGGTACGCCCTTAGANCTTAGATAAACCATCATNTTTTCAATNTTTAACTGGGATAGGAGATTNTTATAGCTACCTGGTTTANCATCTCTGTAAATATANNTTATTCGTCCAACATCAGAAATNGGATACATCATTGCTTCATTGGCCAGGTTCGTTGCTCTCCACATTCCTTCACCCTTACTTGAATATATTTCATTCAATGATGCCATTGAGCTTAACTCATTAAAAACATGTGGCTGGTGACCCGAATCTTTCATTAGTTGTATATAGCCAACAACTGACTTTAAAACATTTTTATATTGTTTAAGCCCAGCTTCAGTCAAGCCAATTGACACCGTGGCAAGGCCAACCTCTTTTGACTCTTGCCTTGTTCCAGCGCTAAGAGTAAGAGCCCATCCTTTTTGCTTAAGGTGAGATAACAGGCTGCCTTTTCCTTCATGCCCCAAGATAAATCCAAATTGACGACCTGGTTTACTTTCGTATTTATCTCTTGTGCTGGGAAGCTCAAACAGAATATCCATCTTTCGGATGTCTTTGACCGGCTCTACATAAACCACTCTTAATGTTTTTTTACCCTCAATAATATTTGAATCATGAACATTTCTTGGAAGGTTGTGGTTTTCAACAGCAGAAAAGTGTTTCCTCGCCCACTGCTCCATTTCATCAAGGGAGTGCGTGCTTAACATTGCAAGCCCCATCCTGTTTGCGCTATAGTGTTCCCTATAAAAGTCTATGAGCTCCATTCTGTCTATATCACCAAGTGTTTCTAGGTTTCCAATGTTGAATTTTGCAGCGGGGTGACTCTCATTTGCAAAGAGCCCATTCATCCTAAACTGTCTCCACCCATCGCTCATTATGTTTTTTTGGTATTCAGAATTGACAGCATTCACCTCTCTTGCAGTGTACTCCTCGGTAAACAAGGGGCCGATAAAAAATTGAGAGAATCTATCTAGGGCACCATCGAACGCGTCGGGTAAAACCTGAAATTGATAATTTGTATGGTCTCTTGCGGTGTAAGCATTTGACATTCCCCCATTTGTTTTCAGGAAGGTGCTATACTCATCTACATCTGGGTATTTTTCAGTTCCCAAGAAAAGCATATGCTCAAGAAAATGAGAAAGGCCCTCCCTGTCCACTGGGTCTTCATAGCTTCCTACCTCTACAGAAACCGAAGCTGCAGAAAGGTTAAAACCTGGGTCAGAAAGTAAATAAACCTTTAATCCGTTTTCTAAAACGAAGGCTCGAGCTTCAGACTTATCTAATGGGTGCTGCATAGTTTTCTTTTCAGATGTACACCCAAAAAAGGCTACTAAGAGTGAAATGGCTAGTTTGTTTTTCATTGTAATATCTCATTTTTAATTATGTGTCTAGGGCTTTGTCTATCAAATAAACAAGGTGTTTCCTGTGCGCCTTGGTGGGCTCGTCAACCCCATTAGACCTAGATGCATATTTTTTTATTTTATTTAAATTTTCAAAAGCAGACCCAACTGAAATATGGTCATATATAGCTTTTTTGTTGTGTACTATCATCACAAGCTGCTTTGTATACTCCGTCTGAAGGTTTATCCTCATACTATTAACATTTGATCCCGCATCCGCAGAGAAGCACGCGGTCGTGAGTTCGCCCATCATTTGACTGAGGCTGTATTCATTACCATATAGCGCTGTGTCAGAAATTCTTTTTAAAACATTTACATGTAAAAGCTGCTTTAAAACCCCTCTTTGCATACGCAATACCATGTCAAGGACCTTGGGGTCTTTTGTTCCACTCCAGCCCCTTCGCTCCCACTGTAAATAACTATACATGTCTTCGGGAATCTTAAACGCGTCGGGTGCAAATAAATAATTATTCAAAAGCGTCATGGCCCATTTTTGCTCATCTTTTGGCACGGGGACAAAAGGTTTTTCTTTACCAACCTGACCAGCCATTGAGCGGTCCATATAAACACCTCCAATATATCTAGATATAATCCTTGTACAGGTGGCATACTCACTATTTAGAATTGAAAAAGCACCTCTATACCCATGGTATGACCTGCCAGGCTCTTCAAACTTATCAAGGAGGTTGGGGTAGAGAGACCTTATAATATCCATTCTTTGTTGTGCGTAACCAACTGCATCATCACTCATATCTGAGATCATGATACGCGGGTCAATTCCTCTTCCCGCGCTTCTCATATCATCCGCGTCATTTCCGTATCCGTATTCATTTTTAGTTGATTTGTTTAAAAGGTCTTTTACTCTTTCTTTCTCATCTTCTGGATTATCAAAGCTTGGTGTGTACCCATATTCAATGGCCCAAATATCATATGGCCCGGGTGTTGTTGTATAAAACTGTCCGTGATGTTTTGGGCTAGGCCCAACATTTGATGTGTTATAATCCATGACAGAAGATGTTAAGCCAAGCGGTTCTGTTATATGCCTATCATGTATATTTTTCAAACTATGTAATTGGCTAGAAAAGAAATTATGGCTAAGTCCCAGGGTATGACCAACTTCGTGAAGAGTGAGCCTCACTAGACTTTCATAAATAATTCTGTGTTGTTCTAGCTCTGAATAATCACCCACTGACTCAGCCACCATCATTCCAAAGAGGTTTCCCCTGTGCAATATTTCGCCTGCTTGGCACACATGGCTTCCACTAACATCAATATCAGAACTAAATGTGTCATAAATCTTTTCATACTTAACCCTATTGGTGAAATAAACAAACTCTAACATTATATCAGCCCCTAAGATCTGACCGGTCCTTGGGTTAACAAAACTAGGCCCATAACCACCAAATGGTGGGGTTGGTGAAGATGTCCACCTTAATACATTATAACGAATATCGCCGGCATCCCATTCTGCATCATCAGGCTGGGTCTTAACCTCAACGGCGTTTATGAGTCCCGCCTTTTCAAAGGCCTTGTTCCACGCCAAAACCCCCTCCTCAATTGCGCCCCTAAATTCATGAGGTGTTGTGTTTTCTATCCACCAAGTGATTGGCTCTATCACTTCGGAGCGAGCTTGCCCCGGGTTCTTTTTTTCTAAGTTCCAACGATGTATCATGTCGCGATAGGGGGTGGGGTCATCTGCAGATGTCATATCTGTGATTTGTGTCGCAAAATACCCAACCCTAGGATCTTCAAACCTTGGAACATAGTTGTTTTCTGGCATCTGGATAAAAGAATGTTGAAGAGTAACGTTTACAGACCTTGGGTCAGTAAGCCCCACATCTGAGCCCCAGTTAGTCGGTGTAGGATTTGAATACACATACTGTACAATAAGGTCAGTGTTCTCTGGGTAGTTGTTTAGAGAAAGATATTTAGTTCGTTCTTTGGCTAGCCTGCCAATTTTAAACGGATTTTTGTTTTGACCTCCCGGCATGAATCCTCTGGTGATCTGATACAGCGCCTCAGACAAAAAAACATTATCAACACCTATCAATACTTCACCATTTTTTTCCGCAACAATATATGAGGCCGCTAATATAGCAGAACTGACATTAGCACCAGCTGAACGATGCAGTGGGTTTTCTGGGTCAAAATACATGGAGTTATTTTGTACTTCAAACTCGACCCTGTTAAAATATCGATTGAGCTTAATAACCCTAGCTCCGCCATAACTACCTTTAAAAACTCCAGCATTAATTTGTCCATTTAATCCGTGGACAAAATGAATATATTCCTTATTAAGCTGGTCTTTTTTAACCAGCATGAAAAGTTTTCCATTTATAGTGTCTTGGTAAAGGGTGATAAAACCTGGTATCTCTTTTTTGTCTTTTAAGGCTTCCTCCATCGTCTTTTTCTTAGGCGGTTGTGGTGGTTTTTGTGCACCTCCAGTAGGGGTAGGTTGATTTGGGTTTGGCTGTTGAGCAACAACAAAAGAAATAAAGGCTGCTACGATAAGCGTTCTGGTCATTTTATTTTTTCCCCTTCTTTGGTATATATAGGTCTGTTATTGTCCCAGAGTAGACCTCTGAAGCAGCGGCAAAGGTTTCACCCAGTGTTGGGTGGGGGTGAACTGTTAGGGCGATGTCTTCCACGTCTGCACCCATTTCAATTGCTAGAACCGCCTCTGATATAAGATCTCCAGCAGAGGGCCCAACGATTCCAGCACCCAAAACCTGTTTTGATTCTGGGTGAAATAATATTTTCGTTTTCCCTTGCGCCGCGTTGAGTATTAAGGCCTTACCGCTTGCGGCCCATGGAAACTCACCCTTCTCATAAGAAATCCCTTTTTCTTTTGCCTCTAATTCTGTTAGCCCCGCCCAAGCTATTTCAGGATCCGTGTATACAACGCTGGGAATAGCCCTAGCATCCATTGCTGCAGGATGACCACAGGCAACTTCGGCAGCGACCTTACCCTCATGGGTGGATTTATGTGCAAGCATTGGATTCCCCACAATGTCACCAATTGCAAAAATGTTTTTTACAGATGTGCGTTGATATACATCTACATCAATAAAACCATTATCATTGACCACTACGTCTGTTTGGTCAAGCTTTAAAAGGTCGGAGTTTGGCTTCCTGCCAACAGATACAAGAATTTGATTGAAAGCTTTCTCAACCCTGTCTCCATTTTCATTTATAATTGAAACGCTTAGCCTGGTGTCTTCAAGCGCTGTGACGCTGTCTACTTTTGAAGATAACATGATGTTTTCAAATTGTTTGTTTAGTTTTCTTTGTAAGGGTTTTACGATATCTGGATCTGCACCTGGGATAAGGTTGGGTAAAAACTCTACGACTGAGACTTTTGAACCAAGCGAAGAATATACCTGCCCCAACTCTAGCCCAATAACCCCACCCCCAACAACAAGGAGGGTTTCAGGTATAGCAACTAGGTCAAGGGCTGTCCGAGAAGTAAGTACCGAAGGGTGGTCTTTCGGAACCCCTGGAAGCATAGCCGCTGTTGAACCCGCAGCAATAATACACCTATCAAACTCCACTTTTATATTGCCCTCACCGCCAGCAACATTGAGTTCTGAATTTGATAGAAAGGTTGCTGTGCCGTTTAGAACCTGAACTTTTCTAGCATTGGCGAGTTGCGAAATTCCCTTATTTAACTGGGAAACTGTTTTCTCTTTGTAGGCCCGAACAACATCAATGTCAATTTTTGGTTCCTGAAATGAAACGCCGATCTTAGATAGGTGGTCTGCGTCATCTATAACCTTAGAAATGTGCAACAGGGCTTTTGATGGGATACAGCCCCTGTTCAAACAAACCCCACCCAGATGTTCGTCCCTATCGATTAACACAACTTTTTTACCAAGGTCCGCTGCTCTAAAGGCAGCCGCATATCCACCTGGACCAGACCCAATTACTGCTATATCATAGTTTTGTTTATTCGACACTGTCTACTCTTTAAAGATTTTTATATCATTTAAAACCTGAGAAAACCTTTCTGAAAAAGCAGCTGCATAAGCACCGTCTACGACCCTGTGGTCATAGGAAATAGAAAATGGCATGATATAGCGTGCGGTAAACTCTTTTGTCTTCTGGTCATAGACTGGCTTCCACTCGCTTTTTGAAACACCCATTATAGCAACTTCGGGTGGGTTTACTATTGGGGAGAAGTTTGTGCCCCCAATACCACCAAGGCTAGATATTGTAAACGTTCCACCACTCATATCATCAGGGTTTAATTTATTTCCCCTTGCTTTTTCGCTTACATCCATCAATTCTTTTGAAAGGTCCAAAATGCCTTTTTTATCTACATCTTTAACCACGGGAACAGTAAGGCCGGTTGGAGTATCAACAGCTATTCCAATATGATAATAGCTTTTAATGATCAAATTTTGACCTGTGTGGTCAAGGGAGCTATTAAACTTGGGCATTTCTTTAAGAACAAGGGCAACTGCTTTCATTAGAAGAGGAAGGAAGGTCACCTTAACCCCTTTTTTGGCGCCGTCATCTTTTAGGTTCTTACGCAAGTTTTCTAGTTCGGTTATATCTGCATCGCCATATTGGGTTACGTGTGGGATTTCTTGCCAGGCTTGCTGAAGACGCTCTCCAGTTATTTTATTAACTCTGGTTAACTTTTCAACCTCAACATTCCCCCAGGTAGAAAAATCTATTTCTTTTTTAACCCGAGGAAGGGGGCCTGATGACATCACCATTTGAAGTTTTATATAGGCATGAAGGTCGTCTTTTGTTATTCTTCCTTTTGGCCCTGAGCCATTAATACTATCTAGGTTTATCCCCAACTCTCTGGATAGCCTTCTCACACCTGGAGACGCAAAAACCCCTTTGTTAGAAGAAGGCTGGGTCTCTAACTGAGGAGCTGTCTTTTGGGTCTCGGCCGGGTCATCTTTTGGCTGTGGTTCCGGTGTTACAACTTCTTCTTTTATTTGTTCACCTTTTTCTGGACCATCCGCTACCTCTATCTTTAAAAGTAGCTGTCCTGTGATTACTTCATCACCTGAAGAAATTAATATCTCAGAGATTGTACCAGAAACCTCAGAGGGGATCTCCATTGATGCTTTATCTGACTCTAGCACTAGAATTGTATCATCCGGCGAAACAGTGTCTCCCGGTGAAACAGGGATCTCGCTTACCTCAGCACCATCTATCCCTTCGCCTAGGTCTGGTAGTGTTATTTCCTTGATCATAGGTGTTTCCTAAACGTTAATTGGGCTTGGCTTATTTGGGTCTAAACTATATTTTTTCATAACTTTTTCGACAACGTCCAAACCTAGGGACCCTTCAATGGCAAGAGCCCTTATGGTCGTTAAAACAATATAATATCTATCAACCTCAAAAAACTTACGAAGAGCTTCCCGGGTTTCGCTACGCCCGAACCCATCGGTTCCTAGTGAGTAATACGGGCCGGGAACGTAGGGCCCAATTTGTTCTGAAACCATTTTCACATAATCAGATACTGCAATGGTCGGTACATTGTTTTTACTTAACGACTCTTCAAGGTGCGACCTCTTTAGTTGCTTGTCCGGATTCATGAGGTTCCACCTTTCAACCTCCTCAGCGTCTCTGCGCAACTCGCTAAAACTTGTAACGTTCCAAACCCCTGGTTCTACACCCCAATCTTTCTTTAAGAGATCTGCTGCTGCTAGGGCCTCTCCCATCAGTGGGCCACTACCCAGTATCCTTACCGTTGGGTTTTCTGTACTTTGAATTTTATATAGGCCTTTTAAAATATCGTCATTTAATCCTTCCGGTATCGGGGGATGAATATAGTTTTCATTTTCAAGAGTTAGATAGTAGACAACGTCCTTGTCTTCCTCTACCATTTCTTGCATGCCTCGATGAACAACAACAGCTAACTCATAAGCGTATGCAAGGTCATATGCTTTTATATTCGGTGTTGATGCTGCAGCTAAGTGGCTATGCCCATCCTGGTGCTGAAGACCCTCTCCATTTAAAGTTGTCCTGCCAGCGGTTCCGCCAAGCAAAAACCCCCTAGCACGCATATCACCTGCAGCCCAAATAAGATCCCAAACCCTTTGAAAACCAAACATTGAATAATATATATAGAAAGGAACCATATGTATACCGTGGTTGCTATAGCTCATGCCCGCGGCAATGAAAGAGGATATCGCCCCAGCCTCATTGATTCCCTCCTCAAGAATCTGTCCATTCTTTGCTTCTTTATAATAAAGAAACTGGTCGGAATCTACGGGATCGTATAACTGACCACCGTGTGCATATATTCCCAGCTGCCTGAAAAGGGGGTCCATACCAAAGGTTCTGGCTTCGTCAGGAACAATTGGCACTATGTTTTTACCTATGGTTTTGTCCTTTGCCAAGATGGTCAACAGCCTGACAAATGACATTGTTGTAGAAATAGCCCGATCTCCTGTTCCCGCTAGCATCTCTTCAAATATCGATAGGTCGGGCACATCAATAGGAACGGGTGTATTAATTCTTTCTGGTAGAAAGCCACCTAGGTTTTTTCTTCTTTCAACTAAATAATTATATTCTTTTGAATCCTCTGAAAATCTATAGAACGGAGCCTTGCTGGCCTCCTCATCTGTTAGTGGTACTTTAAACCTATCTCTAAAATACAAAAGTTCATCTTCATTGAGCTTTTTTTGGTTGTGGGTGATATTTCGCCCTTCTCCCGCTTCACCAAGGCCATAGCCCTTTATTGTTCTGGCCAAAATAACAGTTGGGGCTCCCTTATGATTGATCGCTTCTTGATATGCCGCATACATTTTTACCGGGTCATGCCCCCCCAATTTCATTCTCTCAAGATCTTCATCTGTTATGTGTGATACAAGTTTTAAAAGTTCTGGATATTTACCGAAGAAGTGTTCACGCATATAGGCGCCACCCTCAACAATATATTTTAAGAGGTCACCATCTACAACCTCCTCGGTTCTTTTTAGAAACATTCCTGTTGTGTCTTTTTCAAACAAATCATCCCACTCAGAGCCCCAAAGAACCTTTATCACATTCCAACCAGCACCCCTAAAGGCACCCTCAAGCTCTTGGACCACCTTAGAGTTCCCCCGAACCGGCCCATCTAGTCTTTGCAGATTGCAGTTTACCACAAAAATAAGATTATCAAGGCTTTCTCTACTTGCGAGGGTTAGAGCTCCCGTTGATTCGGGTTCATCCATTTCCCCATCTCCAAGAAAAGCAAAGACTTTTCTACCCGTATCCTCAACGAAACCCCGATCATCCATATAGCGCATAAACCGAGCTTGGTAAATAGCCATTAGAGGGCCAAGGCCCATAGAAACTGTTGCAAATTGCCAGAAATCAGGCATTAAATATGGGTGTGGATATGATGAGAGCCCCCCGCCTTCAGATAGTTCACGACGAAAATTGTGCAGGTTCTTTTTTGATAATCGCTTTTCTAGAAAAGCACGGGCATAAATACCCGGTGATGCGTGACCCTGAAAAAAGACCATGTCTTGGCCAGAGGGGTGGTCTGCACCTTTTAAAATATGATTATATGCAACTTCATAAAGGGTTGCCGCTGATGCATATGTTGAAATGTGACCACCAATACCAGGGGTTTCTTTGTTGGCTTTTGTAACCATTGCCATCGCGTTCCACCTTACTATGGATTTTATTTTACGCTCAAGTTCTCTGTCTCCAGGGTATTTGGGTTCCTGTCCTGGCAGGATCGTATTGGAAAATGGCGTTGATGTGTTGAAGGGTAAGCGAGCCCCTTTGGATTGGGCAAAGCCTATAAGGGTTTCTAAAAGGAACCGAGTGCGCTCGTACCCGTGCTCTTCAAGCGCATCTTCAATGGACTCGATCCACTCTTGTGTTTCCTGTGGATCTTGATCTTTATAGCCGGCTGTCATAGGTAATTAATAATTAAAGTTATATTCAGAGCCTAAAATTTAAACTGATAACAATAGTTATCCATAACCAGTTGATACTTTTTAAACCTGTATCTCTTTCCAATCACCCTGGTATACTTTCCATATCATTATAGCAGCAAAAAGACCCATATAAATGGGGAACAATAACCATAGTGTTTTAAAACCCAACTGGAGCACAACGCCAAGCAAATAACTTCCAAGAACAATGATGACCCACGTTAGACACGATTCGACAACAGCAGGAAAGACCGTGTTTCCCGCTCCAGACAGGGCAAACCAAAGCACAAATCCAATCGCATCTAGGAACTGAACCGCGCCAATCATCTGCAGTCCAAACACGCCTATTTGTATGATTTCAGGGTCGTTGGTAAACACCATTAGGTACTGTTTAGGCAACAGAATAAATGACAGTCCCATTGTTGCCATAATATATTGTGCAAGCCTAATTGATTCTTTAATACTGGTTTCAGACTTTTCAGGTCTTTTCTCCCCTAAATACTTACTAACCAGCGTGGAGCACGCCTGGCCAACACCAAGCGCGGGCATAAAAGAGGCGTGCATAATGGTAAATAGTAGTTGTGTTGTTGCTAGCTCTACTAAACCAATCATACCAACGATCTTATAAAACATTCCCCAACCAACAGCAATAAGGCCTTCTTGTATACCAAGGGGCAAGGCCAACTTTAGTTGCCGAGACATCATTGTTCGGTCAAAAGAAAAGGAAAAAACAGAAAACCTGTTTTTTATATCCTTTGAAAAAAGGTATAATGTATAGTGGGTCGCCATCCAGATAGAGGCAACCACAGTTGATATTGCAGCCCCCTTTACCCCCAGGGCTGGAAATTCCGTCCATTGCCATAAATATGATAAAAATGAAAAACCTGGGGCAACGTCATTAAGAAAAAATTTTACACCTTCTGTACCATATATCAATCCAGCGTTTAGATAAACATTAAGAAGGTTGCTTACAATTGTAACCGTCATATGAATCTTTGTTTTCTCTACACCGGTATAGAACCCTTGAAAAACAAAGCTGTACGCTGAGAAAACAAGGCTTATAAAAACAATGGATGTGTATTGAGTTGCTAGTGGGGTAGCAACTGCATCGTTCACAAAAAAAGGAACAATGTTACCCACAAACATCCACCCCAGAAAAGAGACTGGAAGTGCGTAGGCGGTTGCCATAACAAGACCATTGTGAAAGGCTGTCCCAGACTGCTTTTCTAGGCCCTGGCCCAACCTCCTGGATGCAACCGTTTGCACAGCCATTCTAACACCGAGCGCAAGGCTTAAAACACCCCAGAACATCATTCCACCCATACCCGTCGCCGCCAACGCACCAGCACCGAGCCTTCCGACCATAGCAACATCGAACACGCTCATAAGAACCCTGCTTAGGTTACTTAAAATAACAGGATAGGCTATACGAAAAACTTCTTTGGAGATGTTTTTATTTTGCGGGAATATGAACCTAAACACTACTAAAAAGTGTCGATCGATGTGTTATTATCTAGTAGAAACTGTTTGGTCTTGCTGCATACTGGAGCCGAGGTTAGCACTGACACTCGCTTATTCCGATCTACCTTGTTGATCTTTTTTACCATTTCTAAAATTTTTATACCGTCTTTCATTATTATCCGGCTTTTTCGATTGATAACAATATAAATATCGTTTGACTTTCCTTGTCTTAGGTCTACTCTTGAAAAGAGATTATATTGTGTGGGGTCAATTTTTTTCATTTTAGATTAAATACATGTTGAAAATTAGATTATTGTTTTGGTTGAAACAGGTATGAATATTAAATACTCGGATGCTGTGATGCGCGCAAGAGAACGCGGCGAGCCGATTCTGGCCCTGGAGTCAACTATCATTTCTCACGGAATGCCTTTTCCAGAAAACCTCAGTTTCGCAAAAAAAGCAGAATCTTTGTGTCGTGATAATGGCGTTGAGCCCGCCACTATTGCTGTTATTGATGGAGTTCCGCACGTTGGGCTGGAACTAGAACAGTTAGATAAAATTTCACGTTCAGATACTATTAAAAAAGTATCTAAGGGCGCGCTTGGTTTATCTATTGCAAGGGGGTGGAGTGGTGCAACTACTGTATCTTCTACTGCACACATTGCAAATATTGCTGAGATACCCGTCTTTTCAACTGGGGGCATTGGCGGGGTTCATAGAGATGCTGAACTAACCTTTGATATTTCCCAAGATCTTATTGCCCTATCACAAACCCCTATTGTTGTTATTGCGTCTGGGGCAAAGTCAATTTTAGACATCCCGAAGACCGTTGAGCTTTTAGAAACACTTAGTATTACTACAGTAGGCTACAACACAAAAGAGTTCCCTTCTTTTTATTCAAGGATATCTGGGGTGCCAATCACTGCGGTTGAATCACCTGAGGATATTATAAACGTATTTAATGCAAATAAGAGCGTGGGGCATAGTTCTGCAACTCTTGTTGCAAACCCCATTCCAGCTAAAAGTGAAATACCCAAAAACGAAATGGACGATTTCATTGAAAGCGCGCTGGTCCAGTTATCAAAACAGGAGATTTTAGGAAAAGAAGTAACTCCATTTCTTCTGAAGTCTGTTGCAAAGAAAACAGGAGGTAGGAGCCTGGAGGCAAATATTGCGCTTGCCCTAAATAATGTAGCGCTTGGTATAAAAGTAGCAAAAAAGATGTACTAGGCATGCCTTTTTGTCCAAAAGTTACCATTGGCACTGTTTTTGAGGGTTTTTGATAAAAAGACTGAATTATGAAACATATACAAGAATTAATGGCTAGGTATCCACTAATAAGCATTTTGTTAATTTTCCCATTTACGCTTATTTTGATACTCGCTGTTTTTTCTATGATTATAAAAATAGTTATTCCTGCCGTTTTAGCTCTGTGGCTTGCGGGATGGGTTTATGGGGCTGTGGTAAGAGAGGCCTGGAGAAGAAACCTTTCAGAGCCTTTCTGGTTTGTGCGCTATCGCAACTTTTCTAGATAATCGTTTTTAGCAAAAACGCTTACCCCTATATAATGCCATACTGGAGAAATCAATCCAACCGATTCAGAAGCAATAAATGAAGACGGCCCCACACCGCTAAACAAGTCTGGACCGACCGTATATACAACCACCCCCTCGAGGTTCTTAATCTGATTGTAAATGTTTGACATATCAGGAAATGTCGGAAACTCTGAGGTGGGCGTCTGCCCCATTAAAAAGTTATACCCAGATTGATTTACATGATCCAAAACACACACTGGTCCATTATCTGGTTTTAGCCGGTCCAGTATTGTTATAGACTCAACATTAAACTTTTTTTTCAACCCTATAAAGTTCTTAGGGTTTATTGAGGCCCCTGAAAACTCCTTTGGAACAATTATTTTACAATCGCCTTGATCGTAAACAGTGTGTCCAAGGATGGGGGTTTTTCTCTTGTATTTTTTTGGTTGGTACAACCCATATAACACTAAATTCATACTATTAAAATCTAATATTAATTTGAAATATTTTATCTCTATCTTTTTTTTATTTGTTTCCTTAAATGGCCAATGAGCCCTATGAGGAAACCCGTCATTGCCGGTCGGCAATTCTGACAAAGGAGTAGGTTTGTGGGCGGGACAGGTGATGTTCAACCTAGACAATGCCAACCAACATATAGACTGGTGGCATGAAGCTCTACCGGGGTCTGGTGAGAGTTTTGACCATAGTGGCACGCTGACTAGCGTTATGCTTTCCCCGGCTCTTACCATTGGGCTCTCGAACTACTGGAACATGACCATATCACAAACCCTTGGAAACAGGGTTATGACCTGGGACGGAGACAGCACAACCATTCACCACCGAAATGAAAGCAGCCTTTCTAACTTTGTAAATGCGGCTGGGGGCATCCTTGGGGATACTAGAGTTTTGTTTCGATATCTCCTTTTTAATGATGGGCAGGGAACCGGGAAACGAGTTTTTTTTGGCGGGGGGTTCGTTATTCCTTCTAAAAACACACTTACTTCTGACCCTTTCTTTTTAAGCGGAGAAGACGTGGTAGAGCATCGACACTTTAGCCTAAGCGAGGGTNCCCACAAAGGAGTGCTTGAAATGCAATACTATAAAAAACGNGACACAAATCCAGTTTTTGTTGGTGGGTCNCTGACNACAGANATTCCNTTTGGCGAAAATGAGCATGGATTCCANGNATCANAGCTCTATGATGGNGCCCTAACGNTTTTGTCAAAAAAGATACAGAAAATAAANGCATCTATAAGTGGTAANGTCNTTTTAAGGCACACAACTCAGGCATACTGGAATGGNNAAAAAGCCCCTAACTCCAGAGCNCTNATCTTNTCGTTTGGTGGCGGGNTTTTAAGAAACATAAAAATGGGCGGTNTTGGTATTGGTGTCCAAAGGTCTGTGTTTCTTTNTGGTGNGCTTTCTGACACGGATTCTGATGATTTAGACCAGAGANTAAGCGGCTGGCAAATAACTCTTAGTTATCGCAGAGTACTAGATTTTGTCATTCCTTGGCTAGACCCCCTAAGGGGTTTGTAGAAAAGCCTATTTATTTCTCGCTCCGAACAAAGCCCTACCAATTCGAACCATTGTTGACCCTTCCTCTACTGCGATTTGATAGTCTCCNCTCATACCCATTGAAAGCTCTTTTAATTGGTTGTGTCCAAGGCGGTTATTTAGATCGGTTTGCAACTCCTTGAGCTTTTTAAACGCACCCCTNATCTTCTCTTTGTCTGCTGTCATTGGACCAACTGTCATTAAACCATCTACGCGAATAGACCCTTCATCAAAACANCTTAGCATCTCATCAGTTTCGCTTGTTAAGAAGCCATGTTTTTGCATTTCGCCACTTGTGTTTACTTCCAATAAAACAGGAACTNTTNTGTTTGATTTTAAAGCGTGGTTTGATATTTTTTTTATCAACCTTAAGGAATCAACAGAGTCTATTGTATCAAATAGCTCAANACATTTTTTTACTTTATTTGTTTGAAGGTGCCCTATGAACCTTTTTGTCATTTTCGGCATTTTTTCAAANGATCTAAATTTTTGCGCAGCCTCTTGCACCCTGTTTTCCCCAATGGATACAACNCCNTTGNTGTATANTTCCTGAATCGCAGAAAATGGGTGTGTTTTTGTTACCGCAACAATCTCTACCGTGTGATTAAGCTGAAATGATTCTTGGGTTTCTCTTATATTAGAAAGTGTTTCTTGAAGCGCCTTTGTATTTACCATGTTTATTCACTAAAGGCTTCTTCGTCTTTTTTGTCTTCTGTTGCATCATCATTTTTACCAGGCGTTNCATCCTCACTTATCACCCTTGTAATTGATGAAATACTTGCTCCNTCATCTAACTTAACAAGCTTAACGCCTTGTGTNACTCGCCCAATTGTTCGTATGTCTCCAACGGGCTGTCTCATTAAAACACCTGANTNTGTTATTATAATTAAGTCATCGGAGTCAACAACCTCCATTATATTAACCATTTTACCTGTTTTATCAGTNCATCGCATNGTCATTACNCCTTTCCCGCCACGAGTCTGAGTTCTGTATTGAATAATGTCTGTGCGTTTACCCATTCCCNTTTCGGTGGCAACAAGTATTGTTCCTTCTCTTCTTACAACAAGCATTCCAACAACATNGTCATCTTTAGANCCAAGTGTTATNCCCTTAACNCCCATNGTCTTTCGACCACTTGNNCGAATNTNGNNTTCGGAAAACCTTATAGANTTTCCTTCNTTTGTACCCANGAGGATATCATGNTCNCCATTNGTAATCCTTGCCTCTATAAGTTTGTCGTTTTCCCGAATTTCTATTGCGTATATACCACCCTTGCGTGGTTTTCCATAAGCAGAGAGCACGGTTTTCTTAACAATTCCATTGCGCGTTGCCATGACTATATAATGGTCATCGNCAAACTCTTTAACACTAACAAACGCCTCTACTTTTTCACCAGNATCACACCCAATAAGGTTAACAATTGCCCTTCCTCTCGCAGCGCGACCTCCTTGGGGAATATCGTACACTTTAAGCCAGTAGCACTTTCCCTGGTCTGTGAAAAAGAGCATGTAGTTGTGAGTGTTTGCAATAAANAGGTGTTCAACAAAATCCTCTTCTTTGCTCATAGCCCCCTGCACCCCCCGACCGCCACGCCGTTGTGTTCTGTAGGTATTTAGTGCTGTTCTTTTTATATATCCTTGATGAGTAATNGTTAACACAACCTCTTCTTCAGCAATCATGTCTTCCATTGAGAAATCAGAATCCACAGGAATAATCTCTGTCCTGCGCTCATCTCCGTATTGGTCTCGTATCTCTAAAAGCTCAGACTTTATTATATCCATTCGCTGGCTTTTGCTTTCTAAAATACCTCTTAGGTGAGCAATGTGCTGGATGAGCTCCTTATATTCCTTTACAACCTTATCTACCTCCAAGCCCGTAAGGCGCTGTAGTCTCATATCCAAAATTGCCTGGGACTGAANCTCNGTNAGATTAAAACCATTCATCAACCCTTCTTTAGCCATGACGGGGTCTTTGCTTTCTCTGATAATTGAGATCACCTCATCGATNTTATCTAGGGCAATTTTTAACCCCTCAAGAATATGTGCTCTGGCCTCAGCTTCTCGAAGCTCAAACTCGGTCCGGCGAACTACAACATTATGGCGAAAGTCTATAAAGTGNTGTAGCACGGTCTTTAAGCCCA
Source organism: bacterium TMED46 (assembly GCA_002167345.2). GTDB lineage: Bacteria > Fidelibacterota > Marinisomatia > Marinisomatales > UBA1611 > CACEUX01. The sequence goes on from NHCZ02000011.1 coordinate 24,043, forward strand.
TTACTTTTGGTATACCGTTTACTAGGGCAAGGAGAATAATACCAAAGGTATCCTGAAGCTGTGTGTGTTTATAAAGCTGGTTCAATATTACCTCTGGCACGGCATCTCGTTTTGTTTCAATCACAACCCTTATGCCATCTTTATCTGACTCATCCCTTAAATCTGTAATTCCTTGAACTTTTTTATCTCTAACCAAATCTGCAATNTTTTCAACTAAATTAGCTTTATTGGTTTGATATGCAACCTCTGTTATTACAATGCTGTCTTTGCCGTTCTTGTTAGACTCTATATGAGCGCGGGCACGCATTTTTATTTTTCCGCGACCAGTTTCATAAGCCTCCCTTAGTCCGTCCATTCCTAAAATAAGACCGGCTGTGGGAAAGTCGGGTCCCTTTATGTGCTCCATTAATCCATTTGTTGATATATCGGGCTTTTCTATTAACGCTACAATGCCATTAACAAGTTCCATCAGGTTGTGCGGGGGAATCTTGGTTGCCATTCCCACAGCAATACCCTCTGATCCGTTGATTAACAATGTTGGAACAGATGAAGGTAAAACAGAGGGTTCTTTCAGGGTTTCATCAAAGTTTGGCTCCCAATCAACCGTGTCTTTATCGAGGTCTTTGAGCATCTCACTAGACAGTTTTGTCATTCGAGACTCGGTGTACCTCATAGCAGCTGCATTATCNCCATCAATAGANCCAAAATTTCCTTGGCCATCCACAAGCTCATACCTCATAGAAAAATCTTGAGCCATGCGAACCAGGGCATCATAAACCGAGCTGTCACCGTGTGGGTGATACTTACCTAGAACATCTCCGACTATTCTTGCAGATTTTTTATAAGGCCTGTTCCAACTCGANCCAAGCTCGCTCATACCATACAATATTCTTCTATGTACAGGCTTAAGACCGTCTCTAACATCTGGTAGGGCCCTTGAAACTATTACAGACATAGAGTAATTGAGATAGCTTTCTCTCATTTCATCAACAATATCCCTTGGAAGGGTGTTGTCCCTATTAAAATCAACCATTTAATTATCCTCGGTTTTTAAACATCAAGATTCACAACAAATTTTGCATTTTTTTCTATAAACGTTCTNCGAGCCTCTACATCGGACCCCATTAGATTTTGGAATGTTTCTGCCGCTTCTGCTGCGCTTTCGACCGTAACCTGCAACAAGGTCCTTCGTTCTGGGTCCATTGTGGTTTCCCAGAGCTGGCCAGGGTTCATCTCACCAAGCCCCTTGTAGCGCTGAATAGAGACCTTCGTGTTTTTGTTTTCTTTCTCCATTCTTTCAATCATTAAGTCTCTCTCGTTATCATCGTACGCATAGTTTTCTTTCTTCCCCTGTGCTACACGATAGAGAGGTGGCAGTGCAAGATATAAGTATCCCCCATCAATTATTTCTTTCATTTTTCTATAGAAAAAGGTTAACAAAAGCGTTCGTATGTGTGATCCGTCCACATCGGCATCCGTCATAATAATTACTTTGTGGTATCTTAGTTTTTCAACATCAAAGTCCCCAGCGGACCTTTCCCCCTCCTCGTCAAGAGAACCACCAAAACCAGCACCAAGTGCGGTAATCATTGACTGTACTTCATTGTTTGAAAGGAGCTTGTCTATTCTTGCCTTTTCAGAATTGATCACCTTGCCTCGCANGGGCAAGATGGCCTGTGTTTTTCGGTCNCGCCCTTGTTTAGCTGAACCTCCCGCTGAGTCACCCTCNACAAGGTATAATTCGCAAAAACTGGGGTCTCTATTTGAACAATCTGCAAGCTTTCCAGGCAGAGACGAACCACCTAGGGCGCTTTTTCTACGAATAAGCTCCCTGGCTTTTTTAGCTGCGTTTCTACTTCGAGCCGCCAATAGGGCTTTTTCAATTACCTTTCTTCCAATAGACGGGTTTTGTTCTAAAAAATCTAAAATACCTTCATAGACAACCTTGTCCACAATTCCTTTTACATCGCCNTTACCAAGTTTTGTTTTTGTTTGCCCTTCAAACTGTGGTTCGGCCACTTTAATACTTAATATTGCTGTCANCCCCTCTTTGAAATCTTCACCGGTAAGAGATATTTTTTCATTCTTCTTTGCTTTTATGAGGTTGTTTTTTGATGCATGGTTATTCATCGCCCTAGTTAATGCAGAACGAAAACCAGATAGGTGTGTTCCNCCTTCAATCGTGTTTATGTTGTTTACAAACGTAAGTATGTTGTCGTTATATGAGTTGCTATAGCGAAGGGCAACATCGACGGGGACCTCTCCACTGTCATTGCTCACGGTAATTACCTTATTGTGTAGCGGGTTGTTTTGTTCATCAAGGTATTTAACAAAGTCGCTTAGGCCCCCTTTAAACTTAAAAGAGTCAGTTTCGCCATCATCTACCCTTTTGTCTTGCAACACTATCTCTAAGCCACTGTTTANATAGGCCAACTCTCTTAACCTTTCTGCTATTATATCATATTCAAAACTTGTTACTTTAAAAATTGACCTATCTGGATAAAAACAGACCCTTGTTCCTGTTTTTTTTGCCTTGCCAGTTACCTTGAGCTTGTTTTGTGGATCGCCTATTTTATAATCCTGGCGGTGTATCTTCCCNTCTCGCTTTACCTCAACCCACAACCATTCTGATAGAGCATTAACTACGGAAACCCCAACGCCATGCAAACCTCCTGAGACCTTGTATGAACCCTTATCAAATTTTCCACCTGCATGTAAAACCGTCATCACAACCTCTAANGCTGGTTTTTTTTCTTCCTTATGCATGTCTACTGGAATACCACGACCATTATCATCAACGGTGACAGACCCATCTGCATTAAAGGTTACTACTACCTTAGTGCAATATCCAGCTAGAGCCTCGTCAATTGAGTTGTCCACCACTTCATATATAAGGTGGTGCAGGCCTCTTTTACCAACGTCCCCTATATACATCGCTGGACGCTTCCTTACCGCCTCTAAACCCTCTAAGACCTTGATGCTTTCTGCGCTATATTGTTTTTGGTTTTCTAAGCTCATACGAATCGAATATCCTTTATAACTTTTTTATCTAGCTTTTTGTTTAGTTTTTCAAGTATTTGAGGTTTTTGCAGCTGCAGTTCTTGGCTCCAGGCAGAGTTTTTTGTTTTAATAGAAAGAACCCCATTTTCAACAGAAAGAGGCTCTGAGTTCTTGTTNATACTTTCCCCAACGACCTCCGGCCACANATCCACAGCCCGCTGTTGGTCAAGGCCTTTTTGTAGTCCATTAGATTTAATCAGNTTTTTTAAAGCGCTGGCTATGTGCTGCATTTTCTTTCCAGGTGGTGTGTCTTAACTTCTTTATGACCCAATAACATTCCGCTGTTCTCAAGATTTATCATATCTGTTGTTGTTATAATGGTTTGGGTGCTCTCTTCCCATTCTTTATCCATAATGTGGAACAAATTTACCAATCCTTTATTCCGCTCTANNTCAAGCTTTGCAAATAGNTCATCTAATAACAATATTGGGCTGTTTCCTGTTTTTTCTTTTATATAAACAGCTTCTGCAAGCTTCAGAAACACAAGACATAATTTATGCTCTCCTTGTGAACCGTGGTTTCGGAGGCTTTTACCTTGCCAGTATATACCCATATCATCACGATGTGGGCCAAAAGTGGTCCTTCCAATCCTTATATCTTTTTCTTGTGTCTTTTTTAGCTCTTCGCTATACCNAACAGGGTCTAGGCTTTTCTCNGNATACTTAACANTTATTTCAAGCGTTTCTTTGTTTTTCATTAACAACCATTGGAGAGACCTGTTAAAACNCGCCATAAACTCAGCCCTTCTTTTCCAGAGATAGGCGCCAGTTTGCGATAGTTGTTTATTCCAGCTTTCTATTTCACCCAGATTCGTTTTACCTTCGTTTATTCTTTGAATTGTAGCGTTGCGCTGTTTTATAATCCGCCCATATTTCTGAAGTGNNTCTAAATATGGGGTGTCTGTTACACAAAAAACTTTATCAAAGAACTGNCGCCTGAACTCTGGGCCACCCTTGGTTATGTTCTGTTCTTCTGGAGAAAGAAGAACNACACTGTTTTTTCCTATTAACTCTTTNCTGTTTGGTATGAGTTTTCCATTTAGCTTTATTTTTTGACCAGAGCTTAAATCATATTGGGCGGCAACCATATCTCTCTTTTTCCCAGATAAAAAAGTTCCCTTTAAAACAAAGCGCCTATCACCGTTCCTCACGAGGGTTTTTTGTCTGTGCGTCCTAAAGCTTTTACCAATAGAAAGAGTGTGTATTGCCTCCAAAACGGATGTTTTTCCAGAGCCGTTATCTCCCCAAAACACCGTTANCCCTTTGCAAAAGTCAAANTCTTTATTTTTGTGGTTGCGAAAGGAAGAAAGAGAAAGNGTTGATATTGACAANGGTGTTTGNTCTGCTCATAATTAATCATTGAGTCGAATNGGCATAAGAAGCATGATGCTTTCTGTNTGTTCTTCTAACTCAACAGGGCTAAAAAGGGCGGCACCCACTGGGGTGCTTAAATCAACCACAACNACCTTCCCCCTTGTGTGTGTAACAACATCTTTTAAATATTCTGCATTATAACCAATTGTAATGGGGTCTCCGTCATATTCTGCTTTAATCGTCTCTTGTGCTTTTGAAGACTTTTCTGGATCNTCGGTGGAAATAACACAGGAGTCTTTGCTTAAAGACAGGGCAACNTGGTGGGTTGCCTTGTTTGAGAATATTGAGACCCTTCGAATTGAACCTAGAAGAGATTCCTTGTCAATCTTAAGTCTTTTGTTGTTTTCTTTTGGAATAACGCTCTCATANTTTGGAAAGGCTTCATCAATAACCCTTGTCAAAACATGGTCGTTTCCAACCCTTGCACCAAGATGACTTTCTGCGATAGACAACTCGACATCCTCTTCTAAAAGCTGGGAAGACATATAAGATAAAAATTTCTTTGGAACTATTAAATCTCCTTCAAAGCTATCAGAACCGTAGTCTGTTCGAATGTGTTTAACAAGCCTGTGACCATCTGTAGACACGGCTGTAATTGCTGACCTAGAAACTCGAAAGAGCACACCGGTCAGCGCTGGTTTAAGCTCGTCCTTNCTGACGGCAAATGCTGTTGTGTTTATTATATCTNTTAGAGTTTTTCCTGGGATGGACATTTTTTGGGGTGATTTTTGATTTGGCGTAGCTGGAAACTCCTCTGGCGATTTGGCCATTAGATTATATTTACCAAGGTCGGTTTCAATAGTTGTCCTATTTCTTTCATCAANGGTTATAGTAAGCCTGGCTTCTGGCAACTCNTTGGTTATGTCCAAAAGTGTTTTTAAAGGAAGNGCTGTAANGCCNCCTTCTTCTAGACTAGAAGGTATTTCGACCTCAATGGTTAGTTCCAGATCAGTTCCCCTTAGTGTTGTCTTTTCTTCTTTGGACTCAATTAAAACACAGCCAAGTATCGGTAGGGTGGACCTGGTCGGAGAGGCCTTTGATAGCTTTTGTAGGGCCTGCTGAAGTTCGGTTTTGGATGTAGAAAATCTCATGTAAAGAATAACTATAAGACCAGTCTTTAAGGTTAANTGTTTTTNTGCTGCTGGTCATGNCAAAAATACCAAATTGGTACTTTTATTAAAAAGGTTTTTAACTCTTATTTTGATTTAAAAATATAGTTTATTAGAAAGGGCGCCTTAGTCTTTTACAAGAAAAATAGGGACCTTTTTCGCCTTGCCNTTAACCCTTATGGGTTCAAGGGTTGAAAANGAATANACTTCCTTTGTTTCNTTANAGACCGTTTCGGACACAAGTATCTCTCCTGGTCCGGCAGCAGCACATAGCCTTGATGCAACGTTTACAGTATCCCCAATCACCGTATAGTCCATCATGTCCCGAGACCCAATATTGCCTGAAACCACCAAGCCGTTATTAATGCCAGCCCCCACTAAAATTGGAGACTCTTTTCTTTTTTTTCTTTCAAGGTTTAACTGTTTAATTCTTTCCTGCATTTCAATTGCCGTCTGAACCGCCCTGNGGGTATCATCGCTNCCCGCNAGTGGGGCACCATATAANACCATTAACTCATCTCCAATTATTTTATCAAGAGTCCCGTTGTTTTTAAAAACAATATCAATCATATCAGANAAATATTCATTGAGCGTTGTTACAACTCTTTCTGGCTTCATGTTTTCAGACATTGATGTAAAACCTCTTATATCTGTAAAGAGNATCGTAACCTCACGCTGTTCACCGCCCAGGTTTAGTTTTGCATCGTCATCCAACAGCTCATCGACNACCTGTTTTGANACATATCTTTTAAATGTGTTTTTAACNTTACTAACNTCTGAAATATCTTCTATNGCTANAACCAACCCCTGCTTGTTTCCCTCTGGGTCTATGCGTGGAGCAACAGAAATATTTATAATTGTNTCTTCGGATACTGTTCGCAGGGANATATTCTGNTCAGACTTGGTTTCGTTTTCTGTTTCTGAAAGCATTATTAGCTCTATAATTTCTTCGTCCTTCTCAAAAAGATACATGTAGTGATTTCCCACTATTTTTTCTTTTTGTGTTTNTAAAATGTTTAGCCCNGCTGTNTTTATTGAGTCAATCTCACCAAGGGTGTCTAGCGTTATAACCCCTGTCGCGATGCTTCCCAATATACTTTCATTAAANTGTTTCTCTTTTGTTATCTCCCTAAAAAGTTTGGCGTTATCCATTGCAACGGCAGCCTGGTTACAAAGGGCNGTTAAAAGGTCAAGGTCNATATCGCTAAATGGCTGAACCCCNTTTCTTGTTTCNTTGTCGCACAACATCATATAACCCTGCGTTTTTTCTTTTGCCCTAAGTGGTGCAAGAATAAGGTTTTGTTCTTTGAGTTTCTTTTGGATTGTGCTTTGCGTGTCGCTTGAAAAAATAATTCCTCTGCTTGTTTCTTGTATTTGTTTAAACGTTGTAAGCTTTTTTGAAAGCAGGGGCATATCTCCACCCCAATTAAAATTTGCACCAGGTTCAAGAATGGGACTACTTTCTTTCTGAACAAGCATTAAGCCTTTAGAGGCGTTTAGTATTCCAACAGACCTCCACAAAACCTCTTCACCTAACTCCTCCACATCTAAAACTGAGCTAATTGCAACGCTAATATCAAAAAGGGTTTCGAGCTCAAGGAGCTTTAGGTTTAGTTCGGTTTTTTTCTCTTCGACATCATCAATTAATTGATAATTATAAAGAGCTTTTGTGAGGTGGTTAGCAATAATCTCTAATATTTTTAAATCTATTTCCGTATAGGTTTCTCCCATAAACTTTTCACCAATACAGAGAAGACCCAAGAGGTTTTCTTTGTGATAAAGGGGTAGAATTGCTTTTGTTTTTAGCTTCCTTGAGTGTTTTTTAAAACGGCCGGTGATCCACTTTTCATCGCCAACTAAAAGGGCNTGGCCATGCCTGTATTTTTTAAAAGANTTTAAAAGAGCTTTTGATGGGGCAATTGGTTCTTCTTCCTCTACCCCTTTTGTAGATAAAAAAGACAGCTTGTTTTCGCTGTTGTTGTATAAAAAAATAGCGCCTTTCGACGCCATNATCGTTCCAAGGGTTAGCCTTAAAATTCCTGACCCGACTGACCGAGCNNGGTCAGCATTGATTAGAACCTCNCCTAACTCATCAAGAGAGGAGAGATAGTACTCAAGTTGATCTGTTTGGCCTTGATGCAAGGTTCGACATTAACCTAGGACATGCCCCCAAGGGCTTCTTCTTCTGATTGAAACACTGTTGAGTATTTTGTAAGGCCCATTATATTAAATGTTTTTTCAACAATTGGAGCAAGATTATAATAACCTAGGCGACCATCAACATCTTGAAGTTTTTCTATTATTTCAATTAANATTGATACNCCNATNCTATTAACAACCTTTGAGTCTTCNAGGTCTAATAGAAAGAGNTTTNTACCGGCATCCATCTCTTTATAACAAACTTCAGATACNTGTTCTCCACCAACGTTGTTTAAGTATCCTGAGGTTTTGATTATTACAATGTCACCCTCGGTTCTTGTTTCTGTATTAAAATCTGACATTTTATTNCCTATTTATNTTTTCTTCTTTGTCATTGTGACGGTNGTCCCATCTTCTGTCGATGCAAATTCTACAGAGTCCATCAATTCTTGGATTAGCTGTAGACCCCAACCTCTTTTATGGTCTGATTCGAGTTTTTCTTCTATGTTTGGTATAGCAACCTGAGATTTGTCGAACCCTTTCCCGTGGTCTGTTACTTTTATTTCAAGAGTGTCACCTTGAATTACAAAGTGAATTTCAACATTTGATGATTTGCTCTCGCTGTGNTCAAANGCATTAATTGTTGCCTCAATAAGAGCCATGCTTATTTCTGCGGATTTTTCTTCGCTTAAACCCATATGTTTAGCAACAACCTCTGATGTTTTGGTCGCCGCAAGCTCCATATCAGGTATAATGGGTATGGTAAGCTCTACCTTTGGTGTTGGTTTTTTGGCACTCATAACTTGGCTCGTTTTTTATAGTTATTGAAGATGGTTNGTGTCNAAGTTAAANATCTGACTTTTTATTGCAAAGGGTTACTTTTTTTAACCACCACAATTGTTATATNNTCTTGGTTTTGAAGTTCACCAANCCAGGNGGAACCAAAATTGGGAAGGGATTGTTTTTATTCCTCAGCGCTCAATCCGCCATTGGCCTTTATACAGTTATGAACAGCATCATAACCCAANATTTCNCCTTCNTTATTTTCNGTTTCTATNTAATATTTTAAAGTNTCTTTTGNANATNTCTTTACTGGCAGTTTAATTATTTATTTTTTTTGAACACCCAGAANTAATGATAGTAAAAACTATGAGTAGATGTGTAATTGTTTTCATTTTATTAATCCAATTTTTTAGTTGAATTGAGGTTAGNAGAGNTTGGTCTAATTANCTATGATATGTAAAGGAATTTATTTNTCAAAAAGGACTTAGTCCATAANTCTTAATATAATATATAATGTATTTTAATNTATATTTATTATATAACCTGTTTATATGTTGAAAATAAAAGCAAGACAGAATAATAAANCCCTCTTCTATGTCAAATAAACAAACTATTTAATCTTTTACTTTATGTGGATAAGTGTATAAGGTTGTTGAAAACCCCACAGATATTAAGAATAAAACGTTATTTTAGTTTTNCTGGNTTTTCAANCCGAGGTGGTAGAAAACTATGGGGAATACTTTTACCCCTCTAAAATTTCCACATAGAAATTCTTACGAACAGAGGCTATCCAGCTTTCGTACCAGTCCATTTTCTTTTTGTTTAGGGCCATTCCTTCAATTTCTGGCCAATGGTCTTTTAGGTTTGGCCTACCGCCAACCCTTACATCTTCAACCCAGAGTAGATGAAACCCCATAGAAGAATTTATTGGCGGACTACAAGACCCTATATCTATATATTTTATAGCCTGGCCTATTTCTGGAACAACATAGTTAAGAGGGTCTATCCAACCAAGGCTTCCTCCAATCTTTTTGGTTGTTTCATCAGCCGTATGGTTTTCTACTGCAATATTAAAATCTTCAAGAGTNTTAATTGAGTCAGTTTGTAATGAGGTTGCGAAATTAAAAGCCCTTTCAGTNTCGTCTTTTGTCAGNTTNGGGGTNGTTAATATATGTCTAACCCGTATTTTATCACCCTTTCTTTCAAGTGTCTCAATTAAATGAAATCCAAAACCTGTTTCTATAGGACCCACTANTTGATTTATTTCAGACGTAAAAGCAGCTTCTTCGAACGCCTTGACAAAAGATCCCCTCTTTGACCACCCTAAAGACCCTCCGTTGTTTTTTGACCCTGGGTCTTGAGAGTTTTCTTTTGCAGCTGTTTCAAAAGGTGTGCCGGAAAGAATCTTTTGCTTTAAACTATCTTGAAAAGAAAGAGCTTCTTTTTTGGCTTTTTCACTCGGAGTAACGGTAATAAGAAGGTGTCTCAACTTAGTTTGTGTTGGCATAACAGGAAGACTGTCTTTGTATGTTGTAAAAAACTCTTCGATTTCGTTCCGGGTTACCGCTATAGAACCAATTAGCCCTTGCTGATATCTTTCAGAAACCAACCTGTCTTGCATATCATACCAAAACTCTCTCCTAAAATCATTTAAAGATTGACCAAGTGCCTCTTCAGCCCTTTTTTCTCCCCCTGCTTGAGCAACAAGCATCTCTATCTGTTGGTCAAGAGCTTGGTTTACTTCTTTTTCATCAACAGTTATTGAGTCTATTTCTGCCATTTCAAGCATTATTTTTTGGTTTATCATAGATTCAACAACAGAGTGTTGTAAAGCAGCAAAGTCCTCTGGGTTTTTTTGTGGATNAATCCTGTTTTGTATTGCTGCCATATTCACCATTTGCATCAAGTCGCTTTTTAAAACAATATGATCTTCCACAATTGCAGCAACCCCATCTATATATTGTGGTGGTTGTGAAAAAACAAAACACAAGGTTGCTACTGGTATTAAAAACCGCATAATTACTGATACTCCGGATTTATATAAATGTTCAAAGTTTGTTTAAGGCTGTCTAAAATTAACTCAGAAACTTGAAACGCTTTCTGTTTATAAAGCCTTTGATATATTTCGTCATAAGACTCAGACAGTGTTTTTTGTGAACCCTTTTTATACCTCTTTATTATTTTAAAGAGATGAAAGCGGTCCGCTGCCTTAATTGGCCCCACGATGCGATNGCGGGATGAAAAAAGANGTGTTTCTAGCTCTTTAATAAGCCGCCCCTTTTTAATGCTTTCCAAACTTCTTGTAAAATTTGATGTGTCTGGAGTAAGATTTTTACCCTGTGAAACCTCCCTTCTTAATGTTTTTCCAACTTCCTTAATAAGCGTGGTATAGTGATTAACAGACACCTCCTCTTCGTTTCTAATAAAAGATTTCTTGTTGGTTTTGTAGTAAGACCGAACAGCTTCCTTTGTTATTTGAATGGTCTTTTCGGACTCACTTCTTAAAAAAGAAGAAACGACCAGGGCCCTGTAAAAGTCATCTCGCTTTTTTATAAGAGACTTATCATTATTAAAGCCGGCACCTACAGCAGCTTCGTAAAGAATGGTGTTGTCAATCCAGGTTTCTATAAGAGCGGGTAGGGTGTTGTTATCAAGGCTAAAAAAAGAGAAAACAGAGTCTATGTTATGCGATGTTAGTTTTCGATCATCAACTCGTGCAATAACCGCACCGTCTGTGCTTTGCCNGCTGTCGCAGGAAAAAATAAACAGGGCGCAAAATAGAAGAAAAGAGTTTATCAAAACGATAATTAATTTAAACCACCACTTGGTCATCAAACAATTTAACAAAGAAAAAAAGCGCCTCTAGGCCCAAGCTGTCATTTTCTAGATATAAAACAACCACAAACTCAGTTTTTGAACGCTTTTGAAACCGAACNCTGTCAACGTCTTTATGGGTGAAACAGGCCACCTCTTTAAAAAAGCTATCAGCACTTTCTAAACCCTCAAGAGAGTCTATAAAAACCTCCACCTTGCCGTTGTTAGAATAAATTTTATCAACAGGTGTTGGAGAAAACAAAACCCTCAAGCGAGCAACAACAAGAAGCTCTTCTGTTTTCTTGGGCAAAGGCCCAAATATTTCCAAAATTTCTTTTTCAATCTTACATAGTTCCTCTAGGTCTTTTGCACAAGAAATTCTATAGTAGTAGTCTATCCTAAAAGAGGGGTCTTCAATATAGTCCTCGGGGATTTCCAGGTTTTTATTTGTTTTAATAACAGGTGGTGCTTTTGTTGTTTGGTTTGAACCTTGGGACCTTTCAACCTCTAGGGTCAAAAGGTCACAATACATTTGAAAACCAATAGCGGAAATGTGTCCACTTTGTCTGTGTCCAAAAAGACTTCCGGCCCCCCTAATTTCTAGGTCGCTCATTGAAATGTTGTAACCAGACCCAAGGGCTGTGTTTTTTTCTAGTGTTCGCAACCTCTCCTGAGCTGGTTTGTCTAGTTTCTTTTTTGGGACCAGAAGTAGGCAGCTGGCTTGACGCCCACCTCTTCCAACACGACCACGAATTTGGTAAAGCTGTGCAAGACCAAAGTTTTGTGCGTCTTTTACTATGATTGTATTTGCGTTTGTAACATCTAACCCAGACTCTATAATTGTTGTACAAACCAAAACGTCTACTTCAGCATTAAAAAACCCCAAAACAGTTTTTTCAAGCTCTCTTGGGGGCATCTTTCCACTCGCTCCAGCAACAATGTGGTTTTTAAATCTTGTTCCTATTTTGTCCACTATAGAAGGAATTGAGCCAATTTCATTGTTTAAAAAATAAACTTGGCCGTTTCGGGCAAGCTCAGTTTCAATTCTTGTAAAAATAGTAGACCAGTTGAAATACTTAACCGATGTAAAAATCGGTCGCCTAGAGCGAGGAGGGGTTTTTATTGTGCTAATGTTTTTAAGTCCAACCAAAGACTGTTGTAGGGTTCTAGGTATTGGAGTTGCGGTAAGGGAAAGAACGTCGGTTCTCTCTTTTATTAGTCGAACCTGCTCTTTGTTTTTTACACCAAAACGATGCTCCTCATCGATTATCAACAACCCAAGCTTTGGCACCTTAACATCTTTTGATAAAATTCGATGTGTTCCAATTAAAACATCAATGTCGCCGGACCTTAACTTTTTAATTGTTTGGGTCTGTTCTTTTTTTGATTTAAAGCGAGACAAGAGAGCAATTTTTATCCCAAGCGAACCAAGTCTCTCCTGGCATGTTATGTAGTGCTGGTCGGCCAAAATTGTTGTTGGGCACAAAACAATTGAAACCCTGTCTGACAAAAAGACCTTAAAAATTGCACGAATTGCAACCTCTGTTTTTCCAAAACCAACATCACCACAAACAAGTCTATCCATTGGTTCTTTTTTATCGAGGTCAGAGAGCACCTCCTTAATGGCTCTTTTTTGATCCGCTGTTTCGATAAAACTAAAAGACCTTGACGGCTCACCATCAAGCTCGTTTTCTGGTGTATAAGAAAATCCTCGATCCACATTCTTATTGGAGTAAAGAGTTATTAGTTCTTGTGCGATTTCTGCGATGGCTTTTCTGGTCCTTACAACCTCTCTTTGCCACTTTTTAGAACCAATCTGCGAAAGCGATGGTTTCTTTCCAGAGCCAATATATTTATGGACCAAAGACAGTTGGTCTAGAGAAACAAAAACGCGTGTATTGTTTTTGTACTCAATTTCTACAGCTTCCCGACCATCTTCTTTTTTAGAAACAACTCCTCGGTAAATACCGACGCCAAACCTCCTGTGAACCAGGTGTTCCCCAACAACCATTTTAGATACGGACCCCCTACTTAAACCCCGGTCTTGCTGGGAGCGGGCGTTGTCCCACCTTGTTTTGTGGTTGTGTGTGAAAAAAAGGTCGTTTTCCGACAACACAAACAACCCTAGGCTTGTTGAAAAAAAACCAGTCTGAACTTTTCCTTCTAAAAATTCGAACCCGTCAAGCCTGCCCTGAATGGCCTCCCCCATCTTGTCGCCACTCCCAATATAATAGCACTTGGCAAAGCGCGCACTAGACCTCAAGACTTCTTTTACACGAAGTTCTTCTGTTTGTTTTTTTGGTTTCACGACACCCATCTGAAGGTTCTCTGTTTCGGACGCCCCTTCTTTGTGTATTGAAATAAGCCCATCATCTTTTGATACAAAAAGGCGCTCTGCTTTTGAGAAAACACTTATAAGATTAGTATTATTAACAACTTGTGAAACGCTCAGGTCTTCGAAAAGTATTTTGTTTTGCTTCTTTTTTGGTAGTTGGGACTCTGGGTCAAAGAGGGAGATTTGGCCAACCAAGCCGTAGTCAAAAGACACCCGAAAAGGTGTTTTAAAGTGCATTGGAAACACATCTATAATATCACCGCGAGCTGTAAATGTGCCGGCCTCTAATACAATTGGTGTTCGTTTGTATCCAATGGTAATCAGTTTGTCAATTAGGGCCTCTCTGTCAAGCTCCTCGCCTGTGTGAATCGCAAAGCGCTCTATTTTTTTTGACAAACCACTATCAAGACACTTGTCTATAAATGAACTTTTCGTACCAATACAACACGTGGGTCTGCCCGAGGACAGTTCTATAATTGCTTCTTTTCTGAACCGAAGCGTGTCTGTACCAAATCCCGGCACCCGCTCAAGAGGCACCTCTGACGGAAAATAAACAAAACAACCCAGTTCGCTATCTAAGCACAAACTATAAAGAGCAAAAGCTTCATCCCCTGAGGGCATCTCAACCAAAACGGCATTACTAATTGAGTTTAAATACTCATAAAGAAACAGGCCAATAGAAGGTTTCGTAAGCCCGGAAATTTTAACACCCCCAGAAAGGTTATTCAGTACTTGTTTTGGGAAAACCATTAGTGTTTCACGTGAAACCCTAGGTCTTTGAAAGATGTATTCCCAAGACAGACATATCTGTGGGGGTGACCCCAGAAACCCTCATTGCCTGACCCATATTTTCTGGACGGACAAAAGATAGCTTTTCTATTGCCTCTTTTGATAAGCCTGGGATAGAAAAATAATCTACATCTTTAGATATTGAAACAGACTGGTTCTTTTTCATAGACAGGATCTCTTTAATGTGCCTGTCAATATAGCCTCTGTATTTAATCTCTGACTCAACATCAAACAAAACCTCCTTCTTCTGCCAAGGCTCAAGGCAGCCTTCTAAAAGAGTTGTTTTTTCGGGGAGGTCAAAAATAGAGACCTCTGGTCTTTTTAGAACATCGCGAGCAGGTGTCTGCTGCTTAAGGCTAGAAACGCCAAGGAGATCTTTGGGTTGCAAAGATAGGTTTTTCAGAGACAGGGAAAGTCCTTCCTTGTGTCTTAAAATATTTTCCATGGTCTCAAGCCGGTCTTTTCCCAGAGATGACTTTGTTTTTGCTATACCTAAAAGCCTATCGCAAGAGTTATAAAACCTCAACAGGAGTCTGTATTCAGCCCTCGAGGTAAACATACGATATGGCTCTAGCGCATCCTTTGTTATGAGGTCGTCAATCATAACGCCGATATATGACGAATCTCTTGTTAAAACCAGGGGTTCTCCATCGTTCTCCGAAATAGCAGCGTTTATACCACAGACCAACCCTTGGGCGGCTGCCTCCTCATAACCGGATGTGCCATTCATCTGTCCTGCAAAGTACAACCCTTTAATATCTTTTGTTTCTAGGGTAGTCCTGAGTTGTGAGGGGGGGAAATAGTCATACTCTATTGCATAGCCAGGCCTAAAAAACTCGACTTCTTCAAGACCTTCAATTTCTCTAAGCGCGGCTATCTGTGTTTCTTCTGGGAGGCTTGTAGAAAATCCATTGAGGTAAATTTGATCTGAGTTGGCCCACTCAGGNTCTAAGAACANGANGTGTGANTCCCTGTCTTTAAANCGANTAACCTTGTCTTCAATTGATGGGCAATANCTTGGTCCCACNCCNCCAATATCTCCTAAAAACATAGGAGACCTGTCCTGGTTGTTTTGAACAATATCGTGGGCNTCNNTGTTTGTTTTGAGCGTGTGGCACGGGGTGTTGGGGGGATTAAANCTTTTGGTTGAATAAGAAAANGGAACAGGGTCTCTGTCTCCGCTTGCTAAGACAGCCTTGTCCCAATTAATAGTGTTTTTGTCCAGTCGCGGTGGGGTTCCAGTTTTAAGCCTAGAAGAATTAAAACCCATCNNTTCGAGNNTTTCTGTNAGNCCCTCTGATNGNTCNTCCCCCATTCGCCCTGCTTTAATTTTNCTCTCACCAATATGAATTGTGCCCGAAAGAAAAGTTCCTGCCGTTATTATCACAGANTTAGNTTTNATTTTNGTCTNNTCTCTTAAGTACNANAGCCTTAACCCTTNCTCNAGACTCAACAATTGCGACAACCTCTCCTTGGNATAGNTCTATNTTGCTATTNTTAATGCTCTTTCTTACAAGAGACTCATATNCNCTTTTGTCAACCTGTGCCCTTGGAGACCAAACCGCTCGCCCCTTCTTTTTATTTAACACCTTGAATTGAATCCCTGCCTTGTCGGCAAGCAGGCCCATAGCGCCGCCCAACACATCGATTTCTCGAACCATTTGGCCTTTCGCAAGTCCGCCAATAGCGGGGTTACAAGACATTCTTCCTATTGCGTTGGTATCCATTGTCACCAGAAGAACGGAGCGGTTCATTTTAGACGCAATAAGAGCGGCCTCTACGCCAGCGTGACCGCCGCCTACTACAATAATATCGTAGGTGCTTTGTTTCACGTGAAACTATTTTCCTACACAAAAAGTTGAAAAAACATTGTCTAAGATTTCGTCAGTTGTGGTTTTACCTAAAAAAGAACTAAGGCTATCTATAGCAGCCCGAAGATCAGCTGCCACAAGTTCTAGGGATGGGGGGCTATTGTCAAGATTGTCGATGGCTTTTTCCAAATAAGAAGAGCAGAGTTGGAGCGCGCTCTTTTGGCGCTCCGTATTTATTAATATGTCTTCACTGTATGGCCGGGCGTCCTTAAGGGTCTTTTCAATGGTTTTTATTAGGTTTTTAATTCCTTTGTTTTTAAGGGCGGAGACCGAAATGACAGAACGTTTATTCCCGGAATATTTTTTTCTATCAGACTTATTATAAACAGATATTTTTAACATATCATCAATATTTTCAACCTCTTGGGTGTCAAAGCTAAACACTGATAAAACAAGGTCGGACCGGTCTAGTTCAGACAGCGCTCTATCCACACCAGCAAGCTCTACACGGTCTTTGGTTCGGCGTATCCCCGCGGTATCAACAAAGGTTGCTGGGATACCACCAATAATGATTTCTGCGGTAATGGTGTCGCGAGTTGTTCCGGCCGCAAAGTCTGTTATACTTCTGTTGCTACCCAAAATAGAGTTCATAAGGGTTGATTTCCCAACGTTGGGTTCACCTACAATAACAACCCTCAATCCGCTTGTGTATGCATGCCCTAGCGCAAAGGTGTCTATTAGCTTGTTGGTTTCTAAGTAATTGTTTTTTATAGACCTAAGTAGACCNAAAGAAAGAGAGCTAAGGTTTGCCTCTTCTTCTGAAATATCGAACTCAAACTCTAGGCGAGACAACAGAGCTACTAATTCCTGCTGCATTTTTTTGATTCTGTTTGATGCGGCCCCACTTAAGTTCTTTGTCTGATGTTCTGCGGCTTCTCTTGACCTTGAAGAGATTAGTAGACCAACAGACTCTGCCTGGGCTAAATCTATCTTACCATTTAAAAAAGCCCGTTTAGTATATTCACCCGGTTCCGCAACCCTAGCCCCAAGTGCTGTGGTTGCTTGAATTATTCTATCAGAAATATATGGGTTACCATGACATGATATTTCTACAACATCTTCTCCTGTGTAAGAGAGGGGGGATTTAAAAAAAACAAAGACACCATCATCTACCTTGTTCATGTGTTCATCATAGATTGGAGAAAAGCAAGCGCTTCGGTGTGGTGTTTTTTCATTAAGGTTTGAAATTTTTCTAGCCAGGTAAAAAGCTTTTGGGCCACTGAGCCTTATACAGGCAACCCCTGACTGCCCTACTGGGGTTGTTTGAGCAACAATTGTCTGTTGTTCCATTTTGTAATCACTCTGTCTTGGTGGTTTCTGTCGGAACCAGTTTCTGCTGAGCAATTGTTAAGACATTAAAAAGCGTGTAGTATAGATTTAAACCAGCTGGAAAGCTATTAAATATCAGGAAAAAAAATGCAGTCATAAAATATTGCATGGTTTTTTGCTGAGCAGCCTGCGCTCCACCGGTCATCATCATTTTTTGCTGGACAAACATAGATACAACCATAAAGATTGGCAGGGCTGCTATGTGAGACCCGTATATCGGTATGTGGAACGGGAGGTTGACTATTATGTCTGGAGACGAAAGGTCCTTAACCCACCAAATAAATGGCTCAGCTCTTAGTTCAATTGTCGTTCTAAATACGATAAATAGAGCAAAGAGTAGAGGCATTTGTAAAAGCATTGGCAGGCACCCACCAAGCGGGTTTACACCTTTTTTCTTATAAAGCTCCATCGTTGCCTGGTTAAGTTTGGTTGGGTTCGATTTATACTTTTCTCTTAGGGCATTTACCTCTGGTTGTATCGCCTGCATTGCCGATGTAGACTGATAGCTTTTTTTGGTCAAAGGGTAAACCAGAAGCTTAACCAGAAAGGCAAAAACAATCAGAACAAAGCCATAGTTGGGTATGTGGTTGTGCATAAGCTTAAGAGAGTATAAAACACCTTTCGAAATAGGCCTTATAAATGCCCAGCCAAAGTCCATTATTGAGTCAAGGTTAGCACCAAGGTTTTTAATGCGTTCATATTCAAGCGGGCCAAGAAACAGGGTGAAGGAGGGAATAGCGTTAGCGTCTAGGGTAAAGTATACATCATATGTTTCTAGTGAGTCACCAGGGGAGAAGAGGGCAGACTTTCTAACGTCTGCCGGAGAATGTGGTATTAGCGATGAGGTAAAATACTTTGTCCTTAATGAAAGCCACTCTGTTTCACCAGAAAACTTTTTCTCTTCAACCTTTCCGGACTTTCCCTTGAGCTCTTCGAGCTCGCCACCCATATAAGCATACGCTTTAAAATAGGACTTGTCATCTACGCTGTTCTTCTCTGTTGATGCCAGACCCCCCTGCCAGCCAAACATCACATCTCTAAAAATATCATTTCTTATTCCTGAAAGGTCTATGTCAACAATGGTAGTGTAGTTATATGGATCAAAGAGCAGGGTTTTATATATATACCTAGACTTATAAACTTCCTTTCTAAACTCTAGCACAAAGGGTTCTTTTATAATACTAGGTGGCTGCGATGAAACGAACTCCCAGGGTGATTCTAGGTCTAGGTTGTTGCCATCAAGGTCCTTTGCCTGTAG
>NHCZ02000012.1 GCA_002167345.2 bacterium TMED46
ATCAAAATTGCCTGATACAGTGAAACCTCCACCGCAAGTACGACCATTTGCAATGAACTTAAGACCTATATCAGCGTCATCAACTAGCCCAGTTTGCCTAACAGAAGCATTATTAAAACGGACAAATTGACTATTCTCTCCGTAAAAAGAAAGTATGAGATCTTCGCCATCATTTAATTCACTAAAAAGTGATTGACCTAGGCTATTAAATATCTTTTCCATTATACGCCTCCAAAAACTTGAATATTTTCAAAAAGACAGGCGGGAGAAGCATGCCCAACCCTTATAGATTGATTTGGCTCTCCCTTACCACAATTTGGCGTACCATAGATACCTAAGGTATCTCTATTACCTACCCCTTTCAGACTATTCCAAAAAGGAGTTGAAATTGCCCGGTAATTAGGATTTTTTACCGTCTTTGTTAATTTACCATTCTCAATAAGTCTTCCATACTCACAACCAAATTGAAACTTATTCCTGTAGTCATCTATTGACCATGATTTATTACTCTCCATGTAAACACCATTCTCTACATGACCAATTAGTCCATCAAATGTTGAATCTCCTGGCTCTAGGTTTATATTAGCCATCCGATCAATGGGTGCCCTATTCCATCCGCTAGATCGAAAATTAGCTACTCCATCTAATCCCGAACGTATCTGACTTTCCTTACCACCAAGCCCTCTTACAAGAAGGCCATCTTTAATTAGGTATTCTTTTGTTGCTTTCAATCCTCCATCATCGAAGGCATAAGATGCAAACTCTGATTCGAGGGTTGGATCGAAGGTGATGTTCATAAGCTTAGATCCATATTGAAGTTTTCCAAAATCTTCAAGTTTTACGAAACTCCATCCTGCATAATTTCTTTCATCACCTAGAATACGATCCACCTCTAGGGCATGTCCAATACTCTCGTGAATCTGTAGCATCATCTGATCAGGGGCAATTACAACATCCATCTCCCCATTTGGACATTCATCAGCATTTAATAATTCGAGGGCCTGTTCTCCTATGCGGTTCGCATTTGCCATGATCTCATACTTATCAAAATACTCAAGTCCCATCTGCCTGCATGTACCACGCATACCACCAAAAGTTCTTGTCTGCTGGTTTGTACCATCTGCTGCTGTGGCGCTAAGGTCAAACTCAAGCATTAGAAATTCCTGGTTTATATCACTTCCATTCGAGCTTGCAAATCTGGATGATGTCTCTATCACCTGGCAGAGAGAAGATGCACTGACTATCTTTTCAGAGACCTTAAGGTTTTTGTATGCATCTAGTAACAGATCATTAAGACTCCCTGCAGATAATGATTCTCTATCTTTTGTGAATGGTGAACAGTATTCACCTTGGAAGGATGGCCTTGCTGTCTCGTCAAAACTGTAGAGAGCATGCTCTGACGCGATCTGCGCTTGTTTGTAAGCTTTCTTTGCGGCACGAGCTGCGCCTTCTGTTGTCATATCTGGTGTACCATAATAGCCGAATTGCCCATTGACCAATACTTCAACCATAATACCGTGAGTGGATGATCTTGCATTAGCTACAGGCACACCATCGCGTATCATTCGGGGTGTGTGCGCTTCAAATACTTCTCTGATACCTACCCACTGAGCAGGGACATCTACGGCACTTAATAATTCTTTAATATTTACGTTTAATTTCATAATGGTTCTCTCTTTGAGGCTTTAACAAAAGGGATGATATTAATAATAAAGCATAACTAACGATTTAAATTAAATCTGTATCCTATAATGATTCAATGCTGCTGATCAAGATATAAAGGCAATTTAAATACCACAAAAATATACAATATATGCCATAGCGGCATTAATAACAGACCTAATGATGCTTATATACGTCATTTATGCGTACTATGTGTTAAAAAGTAAGCACTTTTTAATTTGGCACTGAAATTGACATAATAAGTTGAATAATTAATAAATCAAAAAAGGAGTCGAAAATGACACTAGTAAAATGGGCACCTAAACCTGTAAGCTTGTTTAACGAAATGGATAGTATGGTAAATTCTCTTTTTGGTAATGACTGGAATCTTCCTGTCGACCATGAGGACTGGAGTCCGGCAGTTGATGTTAAAGAGACACACGATAACTTTCTGATAAATGCTGACATACCAGGATTTAACAAGAAAGATATCAAGGTAAATATCATTGATCAAAAATTAATGATTACAGGTGAATCTAAAAACGAAAGCAATGATGAAAATAGTCGATATCACTATCGTGAGAGAAGACACGGCTCATTCAACAGAACTTTCAATCTGCCAGAATCTGTAAATGAAGACAAAATATCAGCTTCATTTAAGAATGGAATTCTTGAGATAAAACTTCCTAAGCATGAGCATGTTCTTCCCAAAGAAAAAGANATCACGATCAGCTAGATGGTTGTAGAAAAATCATGAGGGGATNATATCTATCCCCTCATGTCGATTTTAGAATGCCCCCTGCTTAAAAGTAATACCAAGTTTCTTACTTTGCTTTTTTAACAACCTAGNGTATTGTGATGGCCCACTATAAAAAACCTTACTATCTAANTTTCCCATTGATANTTGTAACTCACTGAATTCTCTTTNCCAATNAGGAACCCCAAATCTAGTTCTATCTGAGAGATTATTTANNAGAGCTAGGCTNGTCTGCCTATCNCTGACATTTGTTGATATGTACATCATTTTTTCAGANATNTCNTCNGGANNTCGATCCAGAAAGTANATATGGTAATTGAAAAACNTTGANGTNCTATCATCCTCNATATCTTTTAACATTTTTGTAAACCACTCAAAATAAGACTGNTCNTCGATAAGCCAGTATAGNTCNACCCGTTTAAGGCTNACCTCATCATGACCATNTTTAAGTCTCATTGTTATATCTTGCAGAATNGGTGCTATNCGTGATATTCCNTGACCNGCNCCNACTANNATAGCGTGTTCTGTNTCTAAAATANTTCTACTCGANGAGCCATATGGNCCATCAATTCTTATATTCCAATTTAATGAGGTATCTTTACCAATCATATCAAGCGTTGAATCATATAATTTCTTTGCCCAATAATTATTTGATTTTACATGAAGAACCAGGTCTCCCTCTTCAGATTTTTTAATAATGTTAAAGGGATACCACTCTATTACTGAAATCTCTTTACAATTCAGATACAAATAATCACCTGGTTCAAAATTGAAATTACTCGGAGATGATATAGTTAATTCTAAAACTTTTGATGGCAGCAGATTCACCGACTGAAGGCCTACATTACTACGATTCTTTTTTCTGTTTATCAGAACGTTATATAGAAAAATAAGGCGAGGTATCAATAGCCACTGAAATAGTCCAATATCTTGAACCTGAATCTTGCTATTAAAATAACTCTTCGATCGCTTGTTTACGTTTTCATCAATACTTTCATAGCGATCTGGTATCAACCAATGTAAAGGATTAACTGCAAAACCTTCCATAAACTCAGGGTAATCATTGGCAACATGAAGAAACTCATTATAATCGATCGTGCCACTTAGATCTTTATCAGCTCGTTTAAAAAATTCATCTACAAGCAAATCAAGTTGAAAATCATCATAATCTAATCGGTTTTCTGCAAAACTTTGTTTAATAAGTATCTTCAACTCATTTCTGTCAATAAAACCGCTATTATCCAGATCATGTAATTGAAATGCAAAACGGATCTTATCTGCATCTGATGCACCAACCATTGACTCTATTGTGTCCATAAACTCTTTATAATCAATAGATCCATTTCCATCCTTATCGAAAATAGTAAAGAGCCTATCGCATATTTTATGATTAGCAAGTTCTAACCCGTCCCTGAACTCATTAATATCGATCAATTGATCCTCGCCAGCGATCTCACGAAATTTATTTTTTAGGTCTATAAGGAATGGACCGGTTAATTTTTTTGACTCATTTAGCAATGATGTTTTCCATGTTAAGATAGATTGAAGTCCTGTAATTTATAGTAAGCAATTTGATGTAAAAGATAATTTTTATTTATCATTCTTTATGATACATGACACCATATTAACTACNATCGGTAATACCCCTNTTGTAAAAGTAAATACTATAGGGANTGATCTATCCTGNAATCTTCTAGCTAAATGTGAATTNTTTAACCCTGGGGGATCCATCAAAGACCGAATTGGTTGGAATATGGTTGAAGATGCTGAAAAGTCTGGAAGGATNAAACCAGGCGATACACTTATAGAACCAACCTCNGGTAATACAGGACAAGGCATTGCACTCGCNGCTGCAGTAAAAGGCTACAANTGTATCATAACAATGCCTGAGAAAATGAGTCGTGAAAAACAAATTGCATTGGAAGCACTCGGNGCTGAGATCGTACGCACCCCNNCNGAGGCTGCATTTGATGACCCCGAAAGTCATATAGGAGTTGCAAAAAAGCTACAGAATGAAATACCTNATTCTCATATTCTTGACCAATATGGGAATCCATCTAATCCAGATGCACATTATGATAACACTGCCAAAGANATCCTGGATGATTTTGGCACAGACCTGCATATGGTTGTTATGGGAGTTGGCACTGGTGGGACTATAACAGGTGTGGCAAAAAAGTTAAAAGAGGAGATCCCCGATATTATTATTGTGGGTGCAGATCCAGTAGGCTCCATNTTGGGAGGAGGNAAAAAAGTAGAACCATATCTAGTAGAAGGCATAGGGTATGACTTCATTCCTGATGTTCTAGATAANGGACTGGTTGATGAATACGTTAAAACTGAGGATGAAGAATCTTTTATTATGGCCCGTCGACTCATTAAAGAGGAAGGATTATTGTGTGGTGGATCTTCAGGTTCTGCAATGGTTGCGGCACTCAAGGCAGCTGTGAAATTAAATAACGATAAAAATTGTCTAGTCATTCTACCTGACGGTATTCGCAATTATATGACCAAGTTTCCTAATGATGACTGGATGAGAAGGAACGGTTTCAAGGTCTGAAGCGATCTAATTTCATATTTGCAACTTCTATTGTATCCATCGCTCTTTTATGGATTATACCTGTCGTATATTTTTCAATCTCTGACCCTGAAATTGATTGGGACTGGGAATCGATAAACACATCNGATATACACTTTCCCTCNTCTTTTGCCTGGGGTACNGCAACAGCNGCACATCANGTAGAAGGAAATAACACCAACAACAATTGGTATCAGTGGGAACATTCAGTGGATGAGAATAATATTTCTCGCATTCATAATAATGATAAATCAGGAATAGCAGCAGATCATTGGAATCGATATCCTGANGATATCAAGCTGATGAAAGAATTAGGTGTAAACCACTATAGATTCTCTGTCGAGTGGTCAAAAATAGAACCTGAAAATGATGTTTTTAATCAAGATGCATTATCCCATTATAGAAAACTATGTGAATCACTNNTAGANGNAAANATTATACCTGTTGTCACTCTTCACCATTTTACACATCCAATTTGGTTTGAAGAACTAGGCGCATTTGAAAAAGCAGAGAACTCCAAACATTTTATAGAATTTTCGGAGATNGTATTCAATTATTTACAAGATNTTGTGCCTATATGGTGTACNTTTAATGAACCATCCGTTTTCGTTGCACAGGGTTATTTCAATGGTATCTTTCCTCCAGGTAAGAAAGATCCNGTTCTTGCAGGAGAAGTANTAGAGAACATGCTCAATGCCCATGTAGANGTTTACCATAGGCTCAAATCACTCCCTGGGGCAAAGACTAAAAAGATAGGCCTAGTGAAAAACATTTTTCAATTTGATCCTTACCGTAGATGGCATATTCTAGATTGGACGTTCAGCAAACTATTGAATGATATATATACAAATGAGCCTCTGCAGTTTCTTAAGAGCGGAGAATCATCATTCTATCTACCAGGTATGGTTAATAATAAGATGTCAAACTCCAAAGCGATTGGNNCACTTGATTTTATTGGNCTGAACTATTATTCGAGAATGCATGTTAAGGGNCGGTTGAACCCAAATGAACCCTTTGTTTTTGAGAAACGTGAACAAGACATTCAAACTGATATGGATTATGCAATGTATGCTGAAGGCTTCTACAGGGCGCTACACACCATTAGTGATTTAAATGTNCCAATATATGTAACAGAAAATGGTCTGGCAGATAAAAATGATCAAATTCGTCCTACATTCATTAAACGCTATTTATATGCCATGAATCGAGCACTAAAAGATAGGCTGGATATTCGCGGTTATTTCTACTGGAGCCTGATGGATAATTTTGAATGGGCTGAAGGATACGACATGAAATTTGGTTTATATCATGTTGATTTCAATTCTCAACAAAGAACTTTAAGAAAAGGAAGTAAACCCTTTATTGAATTGGTNAATAAGAGGGGCTCTGATGAAAGAGGCTATATTATTAGTGTCGGAGAAATGGCACCTGATTTTGAGATTGTATATACAACAGGAAAAAAGGAAATGTTGTCAGATCTTATGGGTAAAGTCGTTGTCCTCCAGTTTACTGCAAGTTGGTGCTCCGTATGTAGGCTGGAAATGCCCCACCTCGAGGAAGATGTCTGGCAAAAGTATAAAGATCAGGACGTAGTACTTATAGGGATTGATAGAGATGAGCCGCTAGAGACGGTTATTAAATTTCAAGAAGAAATAGGAACAACATACCCCCTCGCGCTAGACCCAGGTGCTGATATATTCGGTTTNTTTGCTGATAAAAATGCTGGAGTTACAAGAAATATCGTAATCGACCAGAATGGAAAGATCGTATTCCTAACCAGACTATTTGAAGAAAAAGAGTATCAAGAAATGCTGAGAGCAATTANTTCTCTGCTCTAATTATCTACTCTGGGCCAGCAACACTCGAGGAACCTNTTATACGGTCTATTGCTTGATCCAGTGAATCAAATGCCTGTCGAGCCTTAAACTCATTATAAAGCGCTTCTTCCTTTTTTGCTTCTGTTCTTGCTGCAGCCTTCAACGCTTCCCTAGCTTTATTTGCGTCATAAGTAACCATTACAAAGACCCTATCCTTAAATATCTCCGTTTTTTCAATGGTGCAGCCTTTTAGTGTAGTATTGACAAGAGATTTTGAAACAGACTCTGTAAACTCTGTAGCACTAGCTTCAGCGCCCATTCCTGATGCCTGCATATGATCATTCAGAGCGGAATTGACAGTNGTCTCTACTGCTCTCGCTACCTCTACCCTAGCTCGCTCAGTGGCTACCTGCTTTGACAAGTTAAACTGTGGACGAAGTGCGTCGCCAACGCCAACAAACTTATCCTCAAATTTTGGAGGATTTAAATACCAATCTGGTAAATCTTTATTTGAAAGTGGTTTGGTCTTAGACCCTGCACATCCAATGAAAATAAATATAGNGATTATAGGAAGAAAATATTTTTTGTACATATGCTCCTCAACAGTATTTTAATTAATNTAATANACCTTTAATGAATATAACACTTTAGCTTAAGAATTGTTCCTCTATATTTAAAGTAACTGTTCATAATAGTCATCAGTGGGACCTATTTCCATCGAGCTAATAAACCCAGAAAAAGAAAAATAACTGACCAAAAGATCTATATCTTTCAACCAGAATGGCAAATATTTTGGCTTATTGACCAGCCCTTCATTTTTCATTTTGAGGATGATTGGTATATCATCGAGATTCATCTTACCAGCAAATAACATCTCTAAAGCATCTAACTTGCCTTTATTAACAGCAGCTCTAAAAAAATTATGCACNCTGATCATTCCATCTAAATAAACTATATCCTTTGTGAATGGTGCGCCCCCTGACACTACACCACCTCTAAAAACTCTGCGTGCATTCTCAAAAGCTTCAGTTTTTAGTCTAGTTCTATCTTTAAAAAATCTAAAAACATCAATAAAACTTGCTCCATCGACTGCCATCTGAATAGCTGTTACTCGGTCTGATATACGATTCATACGTTCAATATCTATGCAACCTGTAATAAACTCTGAAAAAACAGCTAACCCCTCCTGTGTTTTTGTAATTGCTCCGTAGTTAGCACCTAAAAGTTTTATTTTTTCCTGTGCTCTTCCATTTAGTGAAGTTGCAACATGAACTAGTGCCTCATGATTAAATAGCTGGTCAATATCTTTATGGGTGAAACTTGCTCCTTTTCTCAGCTTAATTCTTTTTGAACTTGCAGTCGCTTTAGCAGAGATATTATCAACAACTAATACCTCTGGACTTTCATCTCCAAAAATACTCTTGGTCTTTTTCTTTATGATCTTTCCTAGCTCTTCAGCGCTCAAAAGATCATGATTCAATATTCTAGGGCTATTTTTATAATTTTCCATAATTAATGAAAAACGATTGGCAAGATCTAGCGGAGTTGTTTTCCCATCACGTAGTTTACCCTTTGGTATTCCGTAAATTTTTGAAGATATAGTAAAGAATTCTTTTTCACCACAATTACTTATCAAATTGATTCCAGCTTCTATATCTTGGAGTTTTGTTTTAAACCACTCATCATAAGGAGTGTCGCCCATCAACTTCATAGCGGTACTTAATCTGTGACGCACTGGTTTGGCATCGAAAGGTGGGTATGAGACTATTGGTAATTTTTCTGAACCCGATCTGAAAAAATTATATCGAACAGAAACGGGCCAATGTAAATGGCTTAGTATTCTTACTTTTCTACTTGCTTTATAAAGTATATTTGCAAGCTTTGCTAGTCTAAGCTTGTCTTTTTGACTCAACATTATTGGATTATTGGATTATTTCACCAATTAATTCGTATTCGTTGGCTTCGATTATCTGGATATCATGAAATACGCCAACCTCAGCAGTACCTTTGATATGAATAATATTATCTATCTCAGGAGAATCATATTCCGATCGGCCGACAGTTACATTACCTTGACTTTCATCAATTATAACTCTGAGTCTCTTTCCGATGAAGGATTCGTTTTTTTCAAGGCTGATCTCATGCTGCAATTCAAGGATCTCATTTTTTCTATTATCTTTTACTTCTCTTGGAATATCATCTTTGAGATCTGCTGCCAATGTGCCTTCTTCTTCTGAATAGGTAAAGATACCAAGTCGGTCAAAGCGTATTTCTTCTACAAAATCCCTTAGTTGATGATAATCATCCTCTGTCTCACCTGGATGACCTACAATAAGAGTTGTGCGTAGTGCAATATTAGGAACTGCATCTCTTAGCCTAGATATCCGATTTTTAATTCCATTCTGCCCTAGGCCTCTTCTCATTGCTTTAAGCATATCATCTGAAGCGTGCTGGATGGGCATATCTAGGTAATTACATACCTTATCACAACTGGCGATCGCATCTATTATGCGTTGGGATAGATGGGCTGGATGTGCATAATGAACACGAATCCATTCAATACCATTAATAGTATTCAATTCTTTGAGAAGGTCGCTGAGATAAACCTTCTTTTCTAGATCCCACCCATAGGATGTTGAGTCCTGAGCTATAACCAATAATTCTTTAGTTCCATTCAAAGCAAGGCGTTCCGCCTCATTCATGATAGAGCAAATAGTTCTACTTTTTTGTAGCCCTCTCATAATAGGAATGCTACAAAAAGAACATCCATTATCACATCCTTCTGCTATTTTTATGTAGGCATAATGACTTGGGGTCATTAATGAACGAAAAAATAGAGGATCATCCTTGGCAAATTCTTTTCCTGTTAAAAATGAAACGATCTGTTGATGGTCATTACTTCCAAATATCCTATCTACCTCAGGAATCTCTTTTTTCAGTTCTTGGGGATATCTTTCAGAGAGACAACCCATCACAACTAATTCTTTTAGAGAGCCTGTTCTTTTCATTTCAGCTGCCTGTAAAATTGTGTCTACAGATTCCTCTCTGGCTAT
Source organism: bacterium TMED46 (assembly GCA_002167345.2). Lineage (GTDB taxonomy): Bacteria > Fidelibacterota > Marinisomatia > Marinisomatales > UBA1611 > CACEUX01. The sequence continues at coordinate 9,868 of NHCZ02000012.1, forward strand.
ATCAAGAAACCCACAGGTATTAACAACAATTGTATCAGCTTTTTCAGGATCTTTAGTGATACTAACATTGGTCTTATCCAACCCTCCCAGGAGTATTTCAGAATCAACTAAATTCTTAGCACAGCCTAGGCTGATAAGGTTTAAGGTCTTTTTATCTTTCATTGTCACTCAATTTATTTTCTATACCCAATAAACTATCTACATATGCTTTGGGATCAAATAGTGCGAGGTCTTCAAGGCTTTCTCCAACACCTATAAATTTAACTGGGATTCCAAGTTCTCTAAAAAGAGGAAAAACTATTCCACCGCGAGCTGTCCCATCTAGCTTGGTCAATATAGCACCATTAAGTGGATGTTGTTGGTGAAATTCTTTTGCTTGAACCAAAGAATTTTGTCCAATACAAGCATCTAGGGCTATTAAGGGATTAACGCTGAACTGAGAAAAACGGTTATCCATGACCCTATACATCTTTTCTAACTCAGACATCAGATTAGAACTGGTATGTAAACGGCCTGCAGTATCAACTAGGACAATATCACTTCCATGCGCATCTGCAGATTCAAGTCCATCAAAAAGAACAGATGTAGGCTCTCCACTATTTTCATTACATATGAGTCGACAACCTACTCTATCACTCCATATTTTAAGCTGATCAACGGCTGCTGCACGATATGTATCTGCTGCAACAAGGGTAACATCTGAACCCGTTTCCATATACATATGAGCTAATTTTGCGGCAGAGGTGGTCTTTCCAGAACCATTCACACCAACGATAGGAATAACACATGGTTTTTTATCAATTTTGAGTTCGGCCTGAAATGGCAGTATTTCTATAAGTTGATCCCTGATAGTGTTTTTTAGATCTTTTCCAGGATATCTACTTACTATATTCGTTATGACCTCAACAGTATCATACCCCATATCGGTTTCAAGGAGTGTCTCTTCTAGCTTATCTAATTCATTCACTGAAGGCCCCTTTAAAAGTAGATTGCTTAGGGCATGTGATATACCTCCTCTGGATCTACTTAGAGCCTTAAATAGTTTACTTAACACTGCCTGCCCGTATTGATAAGATAAATTGTTTAATATATTGAAACATGCTCACTATCAGTAGGAATGTTGCACTATAGATCGAGGTCATTTTTAACCAAGGTAATGCAGAAAACTCAAATATGTGTAAAAATACGCCAAGAGCGGTAATACCCGTGGCCCATTTACCCCACCAATTAGCATGAAGTATTAGGTATCCATAATTCATACAGTAAATTGCAAATGCTGCTATGGTCATATGTCTTATTAGGTAGAAATAAAAGAACCAACCAGGAAATTTTCCTACTCCTACGAGATATACCAATATAGAGATGATGACAATAAAGTCTGCTGTTGGGTCTATCCATTTTCCAAAATGTGTAACTGATCTAGCCCTGCGAGCAAAATAACCATCCAAGGCATCTGATAATACCGCTAAGAGAATAAGAATACCTGTTAACCAGTTCCATTCTGGATAGGCCATGGAGTAAATAATAGGGATTGCTGAAAAAGCTCTGAGTAAGCTTATTAAATTCGCAAGGGTCAGCACCCTTGTCGGATCATTAATTATGCGATCTTTGAGATTTGGTCTTTTCATTTATTTCAATTATCTTATTTTCCAAGGTCAAAAGGTCAAGGTCGACTATTTTATCACAGATAGACCGGACAAACTTTCTATCATGGGAGACAATCATAAAATGCATATGGCTCATGCATTTTCTTAAAAACGAACGCAATTTTACTTTTTGTTCCCAACCTAATCCAAATGTTGGTTCATCCAATATTAATATATCAAACCTACAATGGCATAATAATACAACCAAAAATATTCTTAATACTGCCCAGGGAATATCATCGGCTCCTTTGTTTTGAATATGCTCCCATTGGACACCAAACCGAGTTAGACGATTTTTGAATGTCTGTTCAAATGCTATATCAAAAATTTCTTTTTCCTTTAATTCAGAAAAAAATTCACTTACCTTTTTCATGAGTATCAAGTGTTCTGGAAACTGATCCAGATAACCTATTTTAAGATCAGACCTTCCATCGATAAATAGGTCAACATTTCCACTCACTGGTTTTAGATCACCGAAGCATAACCCAGCAAAAGTTGTCTTGCCTGTACCATTATCACCGAAAATCCCAAGCGAGCGAATATTTTTTTCATGAAAAGAAAGGTCAGAATAAATATTTGATGAATTTTCATAATGAAAGTTCAATTTGTCTATCTCAAGACTAAGGTCCCCTCCCGGAATATTTATGGATGAATATTTATTTTTTTCATCCTGTTTATATGGTTTAAATGAATCCAACGCTAGTATCCAAGACTGTTCACTATACTGCAAATCTTCTTTTAGGGAGGTTACCCAAATGATGATACCATCAGAATTGTCAGCCCAGTCTTGGAGCATCTTTACGCAATAAGCTTTATTTTTTTCTGACAAAAATGAGAACCCATCATCGATCAATAATACATCAGGATCAAAATCAATTGCTGTGACCAGATTTAATAGTTCTTTTTCACCACCGGAAAGATAGCCAGGATTTGCACTAGATCTAATACTAGCTGGCAGGCAACTCATACCCCATTTAAATACTTTTTCTAATTCATCGGGATCTAGGAGTTTGCATTCTCCAGAAAAGGTTAATTCTTTACTTACCGTTGATGCAATTATCTGATGGTCTGGGTTTTGATATACCCTATAATATTTAAGCTCATTTGATAAATAGTTTAATATAAAGTTATTTTTACTTTGCTCTTTAGCTCCTTGCGTTGATTCTAAAAAGTGAGTTTTCCCAACACCGCTTTCACCATAAATAATATTGATCCCTTTTGAAAAGTTAAAAGCCTGTTTATCTTCTCTGAACTTCCTGAAGTATATTGTTCCTTCTAATCTAGTCATTCAGAAGATTCCGTATGATACGAGAAGATGAACCCAAATTCTTATGAATTACATCGGTTGCGGCGAGACTGGTTAACTTAAGGTATTTTCTATCACTAAGAAGTTGAATTATTTTATCATGAAATTCATTCTGACCATTAATACAAAACCCGCCTCCAAATTTGAGCAATTCTTCTGCCTCGTGTGCATGGTGATATTTAGGTCCGAAAAGAACTGGTAGCCTAGCGATAGCTGGTTCCATCACATTATGAATTCCAGTTGATAGACCTCCTCCAACAAAAGCAATAATACCCTGCCAATATAGTTTTGAAAGGACGCCAACAACTCCAACGATGATTAACCGGTCTGAAGATAGCGTCATATCACTTTTTTTAGTGAAGGTGGTGTTCCTATAACCCGACTTTTTAAATCTTTTACTTATACGATCTATTGCTGTTCGTGATGGTTCATGAGGTGCATAGAGAACTTTCATATCGGGATGTTCCTCCATTAAATCCGCCAATGCTGGTATCAAAAAATCATCATCTTCTTCATGGGCGCTACCAATGATGATACGCTTCTCTCTTTTTAAGACACTATCTGTTTTTTGCAAAGAGACATCCTCAGAACTTTTCATAACAGTATCATATCTCGGATTACCAAGCACTTTTACAAAAGGGCTGCTATTGAGGCCAAGAATCGTATTTATACCAACACTATCCGTTTCAGAGACTGTATAGATAGAAGAAATGGAAGCATACATTGACTTGTAAAACTGTTTTAAGACAGGTCTTAACTTAGGAGACCTATGTTTAATGCGTGCCGCAAATATATTTGTATAAATTCCTTTAATTTTCGCTAGCCAGATCATATTTGGCCATATATCATATGAAGCGAAAATAATCTTTCTGGGCCTCATAATATTGAGTGCTTTGATAATACTCCACGGAAAGTCAAAGGGAGCATATATTTTCAGATCGATACTTTCATTGATTGAGTTTTCATAACCTGAAGGTGATGAAAAACTCACAATTATTTTGATATCATCTCTCACTTCTTTTAACCCATCAATGACTGGTTTTACTTGGTAGAACTCACCCAAGCTTGCAGCATGAAACCAGTAAGCTATAGGTGGTTCATTAAATTTTTTAAAGTATTGCTTTAATAGGGAAGTGGACTTGAATTTTCCTATGATACTTTTCCTTAATTTTTCATCAAAAATTGAAATAACTAAAGCGAAAACAAAGATCAATGGATAAATAAATCCATTATACAGCAATACCCAAAATACTTTCAATTAATTACTTTAGGTTAATGATTGTATAACATTATGAGGTTCAATAGAGTCCATACAGAATTGTTGTTTTCGATAACAAGGAAAACTTCCATTTTGTGAGCAGGGTCGACACCAGATATCTTTTTCTATTTTAACAGACTGAGGCAAAGCGACACCTGCACCTGTTTGAACTGATGTTGGTCCTAAGATCATAGATACAGGTTTGCCAAGCGCTTCAGCAGCATGCATAAGTCCTGTATCGCTACCAATAATATTCTTTGCTAGAGCTAGAATTGCCATTGCTTCTCTAATACTTGTTTTTCCAGCTAGGTTAACTGACGTATTTAATCCCTCATTGATCTCTTGGCAAATCTTATCTTTTTCACCACCAATCAATACCACGGGTACATTCAATTGATTTAGAGTATCAATATACTTCTGTGCTGACCATTGTTTTTGTCTCCATGCTGCTCCCGGGACTGAAGCTACAAATTCATCTAATATCCCGTTTGATACAAGTAGTTTACTAGAAGTCTTTATTTCATTCCTACTTAAACGCAATAATGTCGGCGGAATAGGATCACCATCACTCCAAATGGGACCTATATGCTGATGGTACATTTTTCTTGTTGAGAATTCTGATTCAAATTGATNAAGGTGGAGATAGAAAAGCATTGCTCGCTTTAACCTTGGCTTTCGTACTTGATAGACNGGAGCATTGCTGTGAAATGTTACAATTTTCGAACGTAAAGAATTATGTAAATCATAAATTTGCAAAAAACCTTTCCTCCCTAAGTACTTACTAAAGTCCCATAACTCCTTGATATTAGATCTTCGATTTATTGATAGGAGAAAATCAATATCAGGATGGTATTCCAGCAATGGAGTATACTCATCCAAGGTCAAAAATGTGATCTGAGCTTTGGGATAAGAGCTTCGAATGGTTCTTAAAGCAGAAGTAGCTAGAACTATATCACCTANAGAACTAAATCTAATGACCAGNATCTTCTGATCAAATTCCATTGANGTCATCTGATTCTAGATGAATTAAAAGCAACCAANTCAACTAAAGANNTTTTAAAATCAGAATCTGGNTAGGAGTCAATTGCCTGAAGAGCGAGCNCTGAGAAATCATCTAGTTTTTTCTTGGCATAATCAATTCCACCTGCTTCTTCAACGATACCTGATATTTTATTAAGAGTAGACCTATTTTTCTTTTTTGTTTTTAGAAGCTTTTTTAGTTGGCGATAGTCAAGTCGAGACATATTTGCCTTAGCAAAAATTANTGGTAGAGTAATCATATTTTGTTTGACATCACCTCCACCATTTTTTCCAGTATCACTTTCACTTCCCAGTAGATCGAAAAGGTCATCTTTTATTTGAAATGCCATACCTAGATTTTGACCGAACGTATACGTGGCAAGTCTATCATCTTCTCTTTTTGTGGTTGTAATAGCACCAAGCTCACAACTTGTCGCAATCAATGAAGCTGTTTTTTGACCAATCATTTCAAAATATACATCTTCTGTCATTGAACGTGTGATACTTTTTTCAATTTGCAGTATTTCACCAGCGCTTAACTTCTCTGCAGTGCTTGATATCTGTTCTAGAGCTTCAAAATCTTTAAGTCCGATCATATTAATAAGTGCTTTACTTAGAATNAAATCTCCCATGAGAACGGATAATTTATTTTTCCATACTCTATTAACTGATGGTTTTCCTCTTCTTAGTGTTGCTTCGTCAACNACATCATCATGTATCAATGTCGCTACATGTAATAATTCCATCATTGCAGCTGCTTTATAGCTATTAAGGGTTGGTTCACCGCACANCCTTGCGGATAATATTGTCAAAATAGGACGGATATTTTTACCCTTATTTCGAATCATNTATTTTGAGATCGAATTAATTAAGCGTACCTCAGATTTAAGAGCATTTTCAAATTCATCCTGAAATATTTTAATATCATCTAAAATCGGAGCTGTGATCTCCTTGAGAGTTGCTATATCCTTACGCATTACTATATTAAAATACTTAGATAATTAATTGAANTTCAATCAGGTTCTATTACGATTTACAAGCCATGAAACCCCAATACTAGCCTCATATAAGAACACCAAAGGAAAAGTCATTATGAGCATTGAGACTGGGTCTGGAGGTGTAATAAATGATGACAATATCATAATCACAACTATTGAATGTTTCCTGTAATGTCTCATGAATGCTGGTGTAAGTATTCNTATAGCAGATAAGACCAATGATACGACTGGCAGTTGAAAAATGATACCAGCACCCAACAAAAGCCAAGTCAAAAAGCTAAANTAATACTGTATAGAAAAATTNTTTGCCACATGTGGTGCACCAATTCCACTAAAAAATTCAAGAGAAAAAGGAATTAAAACAAAATAGCCAAATGAAACACCCGATATGAATGAAGTAAATGCAAAAAAAACGAATGGTAAAGCAAACTTCTTTTCATTTACCTTAAGTCCGGGAGCTATAAATTGCCAAAACTGATATATTAAAAGTGGTAAAGCGATTATAAAACCTGATATAAATGAGATAAACCACTTAATAAGAAACATTCCCTGAACTGAAAGGACTTGAATATTTATTTCATTATTTGTTCTATTTGTTGGGTATAGGAGTACATTTAAAATTTCATCTATGTAACCAAAAGATAGANCTGAGCCAATAATAATTGCTATTAATGACTTAACTAATCTCCACCTGAGCTCCTCTAAATGTTCCAGAAATCCCATCTCAGTTGAGTTCTCATTACTCATTTTCATTACTCATTAGATTTTGGGCCATAGCGTGAGGAGCTACNACAATATCAGAAGTACCAGATACTTTATTTAGTAGCGCNATCTTTTCATCTGTCCAGAATGCGGCTTCTAGGGTCTCACTTACCAATGCTAAGACTCTTTGATGGTACCCTTCGAGCCTTCGTTTATCTAAATATCCTAATTCTNTCATAGCTTCCAAGTGACTAAAAATGCCCTTATAAAGTTTCTGGACCCCTTTTCTTTCAGTACCAACTGTACTAAAAACAGGAGGTTCTATTTTTCCCTCNGGGTTAAAATTATGCAGGACATTTTTCAGCATAGATGATANNCGACCCGCGCCTTCTCGGTCAGATTTATTGATCACAAATANATCTGCTATTTCAATTAAACCTGCTTTCATCATCTGTACTTCATCACCAGACTCTGGTACTAGGACCACTATACATATATCTGCAGCTTTTACAATATCATGTTCACTCTGCCCCACTCCTACGGTCTCGTAAAGGACAACATCTTTTCCACTGGCTGCTAAAACATCACCAACATCCTGTGATTTTCTTGCTAGGCCACCCAACTCACCATTGCTCCCCATACTCCTCACAAAGACCCTATCATCCCATGCATAATGNTTCATTCGAATTCTGTCACCCAATAAAGATCCTCCAGAANAGGGACTAGTTGGGTCAACTGCTATGACTCCTACAGTTTTNTTANTTTTTAGAAATAACTCAATTAACGCATTAGTTATAGTGCTTTTTCCTGCACCAGGAGGTCCGGTAATACCAATACGTACTGAATTTGTTGAATATTCATGTATATTGTTTAATAAGGGAACAATTTCAGTTCCGCCATTCTCAATAAGCGTAACTGCTTTTGATATTGATCCATGTTCGTTTTTTAAGATCCCATGGATAAGGGATTCATGCATTTATGAATCAAACTCCTTGATAAATTTTTTATAATCTAAAATAATAAGCTCTCGACCATTACGTTCTATAAGATTCTCTTTTTCTAAGATACTGAGAGCTCTTGATACAGTCTCTCTGGATGTTCCTGCCATATTCGCAATATCTTGCTGTATGGGAGTTTTTGGTATGCTTACTTTTCCATTCTTGATAACACCTTGGTCATCAGCAAATCTTATTATGCACATCGTAATACGTTTTTCGGCATCACTCAGAGATAGGCTTGCAATTTGCCTATCACTCTTTCTTAGGCGNCCTGCCATTTCTTTTACTANTTGGATTGCTATAGTGGGATAATCATGAAGTACCACTAAAAAATCTTCACGATTTAGTGTTAATACTTCTGTCTCTTCAAGGGCAATTACATTCGCTGATCGTGACTCTCCATCTAGTAGAGACATTTCTCCAAAAAAATCTCCAGCATTAAGCATTGTAAGTATAACCTCTCTACCATCCTTACTTAATCTTGTAACCTTTACACTTCCCTTAGCTACAAAAAAACACTGTTCGCCCTCNGAATCTTCTAAAAAGATATAGTTACCATTCTCATATCGCCTGGTAACCATTTTTTCTTCAATATATCCAAGCTCCTTTTCTGANAGATCAAAAAATAAAGATACAGATTGTAATAGATCAATCTTCTTCATATNAAAAAATACCACTCATATANATCTTTTCAAATTTTATATATCATGTTTGAAAAAAATAAAATATTCTACNTTTTTTATCATATCTAAGAAAAAAACTTACTAAACAGGTTATTGACAGTTGAATTCAAGAGAGTGTAAAATCCCCGGCTCTTAATTAAGGAATTNTTATTCAATGGATAGACATCCGCAACAAATAAAACGAGAACGACAAGACAAGAAAAGACGGGCTAGAAACGTAGCAAGTCTGTCACGACTTCGTACNCACATAAAGAATGTGCTTTCTACAACTTCTAAAGCNGATGCTGAACAAGTTTATGGAAATGCAGTACGTACTATTGACAAGGCTGTAAGCAAGAATCTTATTCATAAGAATACAGGTGCTAGACGTAAGTCTCAAATCACTCGTCATTTGAACTCTTTAAGTTAAATCTTAAACCTTTACCCTTCTGACACCTGATAATTAGGTGCTTCNTTTACAATNCTTACCTCGTGAGGATGGTTTTCCTTCAGCGCTGCTGAGGTAACCTGAATCAGGTTTGAATTGAGTCCAAATTCTTCTATNNTACTACATCCACAATATCCCATGGAAGATCTTATACCACCAATCAATTGATGTATTGTATTGCGTACTGGTCCTCTGTATGGGACCATACCTTCTATCCCTTCTGGAACNAATTTTGTTGCTTCTGCACCTTCCTGGAAATATCGGTCTCCACTTCCTTTCTCCATCGCTCCCATTGANCCCATTCCTCTGTATGATTTATATTGACGGCCTTCNTACAAGAATNGTNTCNCCNGGACTTTCATCCATACCNGCNAATAAACTACCNANCATNACAGATTCTGCTCCTGCGGCAATTGCTTTGGCAAGATCTCCACTATAACGAAGTCCTCCATCTGCAATTATGGGAATATTATTTTTTCGGGCAACATCAACAGAATCCATTATGGCAGTTAATTGTGGCACTCCCACTCCAGCAATCACTCTTGTTGTGCAACTAGCTCCTGCGCCAATACCAACTTTCACACAATCCACACCTGCATCTATCATTGCCTGCGTTCCGTCCCCAGTAGCAACATTACCAGCTATTAAGGATATATCAGGATGTGAATTTTTAATTTTATTAATTGAGTCTAATACGCCTCTCGAATGACCATGTGCAGTGTCAATTACTATCACATCAACATCCACACTTGCAAGCTGTGCTGCTCTTTCAAAGGCATCACCTGAGACTCCAATTGCAGCTCCAACTCTAAGGCGGCCATTTTTATCTTTGCATGCATTAGGGTAGTCTTCATTTTTTTGAATATCCTTTACGGTAATTAATCCTGTCAAATTATGATCTTTATCTACAACCAGTAATTTTTCGATTCTATGCTCTTGGAGAATATCTTTAGCTTTTTCTAAAGATGTGCCCACAGGAACTGAAACTAAATTCTCTGATGTCATACATTCTGAAACTTTAAGACTATCATTGGTTTCAAAACGGATATCTCGGTTTGTCAAGATACCTACTAAACGATCATTTTTTACTACAGGCAGACCGCTTATTTTGTACTCGGACATGATCTTTTTTGCATCTTTGATTGTTGATGACTCGTCAATAGTTATTGGATTTAAAATCATACCACTCTCAGAACGCTTTACTCGATCTACCATAGTCGCATGATCTTCGATCGTTAGGTTTTTATGAATCACACCCAAGCCACCGGTCCTTGCAAGAGCAATTGCCATATCACTCTCAGTTACTGTATCCATAGCCGCACTCAAGATTGGTATATTAAGTTGAATTGTATTTGTCAATCGTGTTCTTAGGTTAACATCTCGTGGTAAAACACTTGACTCCTGAGGAACTAATAAAACATCATCAAAGGTAAATCCCTGTTTAAATGGTGGACGATTACTCATACTCTACTCCAGAGTTATATATTTTGAAACAATTTGTAGTAAATGACCCGACAGTATCGAGTCTGAAACCTTTTTAATTTCAGAGGACATTGGTCTATCCCCGGCATTGAATGAACAGTTCTGATTTAGGAAGGCTATCACAGGGGCCGTCCCTTTCCCGGGTTTAAGATCATTTGATATAATATTATTTGCTGCACCCGCAACAATGAATTCAATCGCTAGAATATTGCTAAGATTCTTTTGTATTTTGAGAAGTTTAAACCCTGCCCAAGGTGCCATACTAACCTGATCTTCCTGCCCACCAGAGGTGGGTAGTGAATCAATGCTAGCGGGATGTGCAAGTGTTTTATTTTCTGAGGCAAGTGCAGTAGCAGTAACATGGACTATCATATATCCAGATTCAATTCCTGGATCAGATGCAACAAAAGGTGGAATACTATCTCCAACTCCTTTCATAAAATAGTGAGTCCTACGCTCTGAAATAGCTCCAAGTTCTGAAAATGCTATCCCAATTGTATCCATTGCCTGCGCTAAATGCTCTGCATGGAAGTGGCCAGAACTTACAATATTGCCTTTATCCATAATCAAAGGATTATCACTGACACTATTAATTTCGTTATTCACTATCATTACTGAATTCATGAAGGAATCCCTACAGGCGCCATGAATATGGGGTATACAGCGAAAACTATAGGGATCTTGAACCCTGCCACAGTTATCATGCGAACGTACCACCTCACTCCCATTTAGAGTTTTATAGACGTTCTTTGCAGATGATATCTGGCCTGGGTGTTTTTTAATAGTATGAATCTCAGATCTAAAGACCTTGCGACTTGAAAAACTATTTTCTACTGAAAGCGCGCCTGCTATATCCGCAGTTCTTATTAATATTTCGCCATCTAAACAAGCCTTAATGGCTAACGCTGTAGATACCTGTGTACCATTAATAAGACTAAGACCTTCCTTAGGACCAAGGACCATCGGTTTCACATTTGCTTTTTTCAGTGCTGTTTTTGTAACATATTTTTTTCCTTTATAGAAAACCTTACCCTCACCGATAAGTGAAAGGGCCATGTGACCTAATGGTGCAAGATCACCACTTGCGCCTACTGATCCTTTTTCAGGGATCAGTGGAAGAATATCCTTATTAATAAATTGAATTATCTTATTAGCTAAAGCTAACCGTACGCCACTATACCCATGCGCAAAAGTGAGTAACTTTAGGAACAGGACTGAACGTACGATGCCCAAATCTAGGGGCTCACCAGTTCCGGCTGCGTGACTTCTTATAAGATTTATCTGTAATTGCTTCTGATCTTCTGGTAAAATGGCAATATGACTCAAATTTCCAAAACCGGTATTCACCCCGTAAATGGTTTCTTCTTTTTTTAGGATCGAGTTTAATCTTGCATTTGATCTGCTGATATTTGATGAGGCTTCTTTAGTGAGAGAAACGCGCACTGGTCCATTGAAAAATGGCCTAAAATCTCGGTAGGTTATGTTTTTTGTTGAAACACGTAGGGTTTCCATCGATGAATTTAGAGACCTATATCATCTTATTCAAAAGATAGATATTGATTATTGTATTGAATGGACCTCTGAAAAAGGTACCATTTCGACGGGTAAGGATCCACTAAGAATAGATCCGTATCTTTTTATTACAATGCGGTTATCCAAGCAGATAAATTTTCCGGCATCATAACTTGTACGTATTAGTCGCCCAAATCCCTGCCTAAACCTGATCGCAGTTTCAGGTAAACTGTAGTCCATGAAACTATTACCACCCATTTTATTGATCAACTCAGAATAAGATCTAACAAGTGGTTCACTCGGCACATCAAATGGTAATTTCACTAAAATAAGTATTTCTAATAGATCTCCTGGTAGATCTACTCCTTCCCAAAAGCTGTTTGTACCAAATAATATACCATTTGATTGTTGGTGCATACCTTTAATGATGGATGGCCTAGAAGCTCCTCGAACTTGAGCAAAAAGTGGAAGGTCCCTCCCGTCTGGCTTAGCTTGTAAATACTTTGCTGTATCTGTTAAAGTTTTAATTGAGGTAAATAGAACCATAATCCTTTTATCAAACTGTTTATGAAGATGGTAAACCATATCGCCAACGCCTTCAGGGTTATTTGATAATTCTCTAGTACCCGCATATTGATAGTAACCAACTTGCTCATTATATATGAATGGGCTTAAATATTCTTTAGTTCTAACATTTCCGATACTATCTAGACCGATTCTTCGCAAGAAGTAGTCGAACGAATTATTCACCTTCAATGTAGCTGATGTCAATACGCAGCTTCCTATTTTTTCAAAAAATGTCCTATTCAATGTATCAGAAACATCTATCATAGAGGCAAAAAGCGACAAGATCAACTTCTCCTTACTCTTCCTAGGGAATCTATACTCTCCCTGCATCCAATAGACCCATTCTGAATCTTGATTCTCTGTTAAAGTAATCAATACTGTAGACAAACCCGTCATGGTTTCTATACCGCGATCAATCGCTGCATGGAGTATCGGGTAATCAGTACGAGATGTATCCATTTCAAGGACCATTTTTTTAATTCTAGTCAATACAGATAAGATATTTTCAAGTCCAAATTTCATATTCTTAAGATCATTTTGAACCGCAGAATATGTTTTGGTTATATTGCCCAGTATAGGCTGATCCTGATACGAGTTATTTGGCGAAAATCTTTCTTGATTATCATTTGTCAATCCATCCATTAGATCCTTAAGAAAATATTTGGTCTCATCTACAGCTTTTTTTAAAAGCTCCCTTTGCTCACCAACCTCAGAGTTAATATCATTGATAGAGTGAAGTATATTGTTCCAGCGTGCAGAACGTGGAAATGATGGGTCGACGGTCTGCAATAGGTAGGTGACCTGCTTTTCGCTCCATTCTAACTTGAATTGATCGTAAGCAGATCTTACTAAGTTATGAGCTTCATCAATGATCACAGAACTAAAATCTGGAAGTAACCCAGGCTGTAAAATATTTGTCATCAATAGTGAATGATTGATAACAATAACATGAGCTTGGAATATTGATCTTTTTAGCTTGCCATAATAACATCCATTATACCGATTACATATCTCCCCACTACAGAAGCCAGAATCACTACAAATAATAGACTTTAACCATGTTCTTCGGGCATTGAAGAATCCAGAACATTCACCCAAGTCTCCGGTCTTGGTCCAATACATCCAGAATAAAATGGGTATCAACGCCTCAAGGTCAACTTCGTCTAGTGTTTTAGCGTCCGATGTCAACCAATTAAATCTTGTCTTACAAAGATAGTTTTTTCTTCCTTTTAAAAGCACTGCCTTTAAGGGAACATCCAATGCTTTCGCTAACAAGGGAAGATCTTTATGAAATAATTGATCCTGGAGATGTTTTGTATTGCAAGCGATAATAGTAGGACCCATCTCATCAAAGTTAAAAGACCTTCGAACAGCACCAAACAGATAAGCCATTGACTTACCAAGACCTGTTCCTGCCTCTATTACGCCAATACTGTCATCCTCATTTATAACATCATCAACCATTTTTGCATACTTCTCTTGATTAGATCTATATTCAAAATTTGGATGTGCATCATTTAATAGACCATCAACGCCAAATACATCTTCTGCAGTGATCTCTGAAATATTCCTAGTTCCTTCACATGTTAAGGTATTTGGGCTAGAGCCAGGCCTACTTTTAAACTTATTGATCCCAGTTTTGACGTTACCCATTTTTGTTAATTCGTTGCCTAAGCTTATATATAACTGCTGATTGGGTACGCTAGAGCCTTTGAGCATAGCATTGACTTTAGATATGATATCCAGTGGGTACCCTGATACCTCATCGATCAATTCAAGAAAAATATATCCTGTGTTTTCTGTATCATTCTCTGCACGATGTGCACCCTTAGACGACAATCCATAATATTCAGATAATGCACCTAAATTAAAAACGGGTTGTTCAAATAGTAAACTGCGCGCAAGCTGAAGAGTATCATACTTTGTATTATTGACCTCTTCTCTACCCAACCGTTTACAAAGCTGCGAAAGAAACTTTTCATCAAAATGTATATTATGGGCCACAAGTGGATCACCTGTAATAAAATCTAGAAGATCATCAATGATCGTCTCTTCTGTAGGTGCATTACGCACCATTGAATCAGAAATACCTGTGATCTCAGTAATTAATGCGGGAATATTTTTTTCTGGGTTTACGAGAGTGACAAACCGATCAGTGATAACGCCATGTTCGAACCTTATAGCAGCAATTTCTATGATCCTATCTTCATAATGATCTAGACCGGTGGTCTCAAAATCAAATGCTATAAAACGAGATAGATCAAGTTTGTTTAGTAGCTCTTTTCTTTCCAAAGCAGATTGTTCAGGATAATAGTATTTTTAGGTAGAACATTGGGCTAGAGAGTTCATCCTTGGGTATTTCATGAGAAAGCATCCCCGAAATTATTGATTGGACCTCTTCATTACGCGCCGCTCGATTGATCACAAAATTTAATAAAAAGCTGGATCTGGCAAGACTCTGAAGTTTTGTACTTGTTCTGAGCTCTCCGCCAATATCATCCCAAAGCAATTGGTCATACTCACTAAAAGATCTTTCTGAATAATCCTTATGATTCTTTGCTTTCGACGCTACCTGCATGGCATGTTTTGCTGCAACCATTGCATTGCCTATACCCTCTCCAGTAAAAGGGTCAACAAGACCAGCTGCGTCCCCTAAAAGCATAAATCCATTTCCATGGTTCTTTCTCTGGATCCTACCTAAAGGCAAATTCCAACCAACAGGCTTTTCAAGTGGACGTGCATTCCCAAAACGGGATCTAAAATAATCTGATTGTACAATTTCATCCATGATCTGCCTAAGAGTTCTATCTTCTTTTTTTGCATCATTCTTGCTTAATCCAATACCTATATTTGCTTTACCATTACCAGCGGGAAATAGCCAAAAATATCCAGGTTTTACCTCACTGACATAATGTAGCTCTATTTGGTTGGATAATCCTTCGACACCTTCATAATAACACCTGATCGCTACAGCTGTATTTTCCATATCCATTTCATACAAACCCAGTTTCCTAGCTATGATCGAGTTCGCTCCGTCACAGCCCATAATGACAGGAGCATTTAATATTTCTTCCTTACCTTCAATATTGGTGCCCTTAACTCCTGAAATATTATCATTCTGATAAATTATATCATTTACCATGAATCCCTGACGAGTTTCAGTAAGCTCATCAGCTTTTTTAAATAGAAAATTATCAAATATCTTTCTTGGAACAACATAGCCCTTTGTTATGTAATCATTATTCTTATTTCCTTTTAGATGTACATCAAACTGGCTGTGGGAAGGGCTACCAAATGTGATTCGATTAATTTCAGACCCTTCTAATTCTTCAACACCCTCAAGTAGATTCAATTCTCTCATCAGTCTTACACTTTTTCCAGAGAGAGCGTCTCCACATATCTTATCTCTAGGGAAAACAGCCTTATCAAGTAAGATACAATTTAATCCTAATCTATGAGCATATAGTGCGGCAGTCGAACCAGCAGGCCCGGCACCAACAATGATCACATCATACATATTATTCTTCTTCTAAAAAGTCTACACCAAAAGATGGATATACGATACCATATCTTAGATAATTAACAGTCCGTAGTAATACAAATAAAGCTACAAGTGGTATTAGAAACCATGGTGCCCTAACACATATGAACATGGCAAAAATAAAAAGGGGATAAAATCTAGCCCTTTGAAGATGTCTAACATGACTTGGCCAAATGAGCGCGATGGCAGAAAATGGCGTAGCTACTGCACCAGCAGTGCTGATAACTGGATCTTTAAAGTATATACCCAATAACACCGCTAAAACCATGAGTAATACAGATGCAGAAAAATATTCAGACTTATTATCCCACTGAAGATCTTTCCAGACGCCCTTTTCCTTATCTAACTCAATTGTAAACTGAAAAACCAGCAGACATGATAAAAACGCTAAAAGATAAGGTAGCAAACCAATGAAACCAAAAATATATGAGAAATCGAAAACTGGATATAAATCTGATTGATAAAAAGGGGTATAATAGCCAAATAAAAGTAATGAAGTGGCTGTAAGCGAATTGATACCAAGTTTTTTGTTACTTAATCTTGCTGATCCTGCGGTCCATATTTTCTTTGGTTTCAAGTATATAAAAAAAATGATCGAAACAAACATAAGTTTCAGCAAACCGACTAACCAGCCATCCCACTCCCAATAGACATATCTATCGTTCCAATCCATTGAGACTACCGTTCCAGCAACTATCAAGGTCCATATTGTAAACAGCTGTATCCAGCCCTGTGCATCTATTTTTTCTCCAAAAGCAGAAAATTGAGCATGCCATTTGCTATAAAATCTAGAGTTGGTAGGTAATATACGTTCTAAGAGCATTATACTAACCTATGATAGCATTTCCTGTCACCTTAGCAATGATCTCATTTAAAATGATAAAGCCCACAACTATTGCGGCTGTACCACATAAAACAGATACTA
Organism: bacterium TMED46; assembly: GCA_002167345.2. GTDB lineage: Bacteria > Fidelibacterota > Marinisomatia > Marinisomatales > UBA1611 > CACEUX01. Next base: position 26,933 of record NHCZ02000012.1, read on the forward strand.
AGGATGCATCTTTCTCTTTGCCAATAATAGTTTGTCCGATCTCATTAATAAATGAGGGGACTGACCACTTCATTAGGATAAAAATAGCAGTGAACATCCCGCCGATCGGTAACATGTATTTAGATGATAGATTATCCATGACATCAAAAAAGGTCTCACCAAAAAAGTGATGGAATGTATCTCCAAAGTATCCAGTTATATTGACTCCTCCTCCTAAAGAAAGAGAGCAAAAGACACCAACAATAGTTATGACCACTCCAAATTGAATCGTGGCCTTTTTTCTAGACCAACCCTTTTGATCGATGAAATATGCTGTAACGACCTCAAGTATAGAAATAGCTGATGTTAGCGCAGCCATGAAAAGTAGAGAAAAGAAAAGAGTCCCCCATATAGAGCCATATGCCAGTTGAGGAAATACGGAAGGTAAAATAAAAAATATTAGTCCCGCTCCACCTGCAGGATCCGCGCCAAGGGCAAATACAGTTGTAAAGATAGCTACACCAGCTAACATTGCTATCGCAGTATCTAATGCAAGGACCCAAAGTGCTGAATTTAGAAGGTTTTGTTCACGATTAAGATAACTGCCGTAAGTGATCATGGTCCCCATTCCAAGACTGAGCGTAAAAAATGAATGGCCTAGAGCAAGGACAATAGCAGAAGCATTGAGATCTTCAAACCTTGGCAAGAAGAGAAACTTTAAACCATCAATTCCTCCTTCAAGCGTTAGTCCACGAACTGCCAATACTACCAAAAGTATGATAATAATAGGCATCATGATCTTTGACCAGCTCTCTATTCCATCTTTCACTCCATTAACAATAACATAAACGCAAAGAGCCATAAATAAAACCTGAAATAATATAGGCGACCATGTAGATCCAGTGAATGTTACAAATAAACTTTTTGCTGCTTCAGGATCATTACTCAAAGAATCAAATCCACCCGTTATTGATACGAATATATACTTGAGGATCCAACCTCCGACGACACCATAAAACGACAGAATGACAAATGCAGATGCTACTCCTAAAAAACCAACCCATTTCCAGTTTGTCTTAGGGGCTAATTTTTCAAAAGCACCAACTGGACTCAACTGGGTGCTTCTGCCAATCGCTAACTCGGCAATAACGATAGTGAGCCCGACAACTAGGATACAGAGTAAGTAAACCAAAGTAAATGCTGCTCCACCATTTTGGCCAGCCATATGGGGGAATTTCCATATGTTACCTATACCAACCGCTGAACCAGATGCGGCCAATATAAAACCAAGTTTTGATCCCCATTGTTCTCTATTCTGCATATTTTATCTCTTTGTTATTTTCTTTATTGATCGGTTCATCCATAAGGTCGTTGAACGAATGTAAGTGTGAATCAACAACCGCATCTATCATTGCGTAAAAATAAATAATTCCAATCCACCAAGCATACTTATTCCTCTTTTCCATGTATCTGTGCCTGCTTAATGGGTAATTACTCTGGTCGAATCTTTTATACTTATTAGCATTATCTTGCCACGATATATATAAAGAGACCTCTAATCCAATTACTAAAGCAGATTTGATCCATTTACCATTATATGCTTGCCCCATTCCCGGGACTAATGAGTAGACAAATGCTTTTTTTGAATCTTTTTGCTTTAATTCTTCTGGATCTTCTCCCGCAGCAACAGATATCAGTAAAGTAATTATTAGAAAACGAGACACCAGATCTAAATTACCTAGAGGCAATGCAATCAATTTCAATTAATGCTCCAAGAGGAAGCTCTGAAACCTCGACTGTTGTCCTTGCGGGAAATTCATTATCCCCAAAAAATTCCTTGAAGGTGTCATTCACGATAGAAAAATCATCGAGGTCTTTTAAGAATACATTTAATTTGATTATGGATGTCTTGTCTAAACCACTTTCAGATAGGATTGCATAAATATTTTTTAATACACGGATTGCCTGATCCGCTACACCACCTTCCACCATTTCACTTGTTTCAGGATCAATACCTACCTGACCACTTGTAAATAGAATCCCGTTCGACTCAACCGCTTGGCTATAGGTACCAATTGCGGCAGGTGCTTTATTTGTTTTAATAATATTTCTCATCTGCACTAAAACCTGTTTTCAAGACAGATACAAGGTAGACCAACATCTTCATTAAGTTCTCGATAAGCATTATTATCAAATTTCCTCAAGAAGAATTCACCAACAGCAGCAACGGTGGATTCAAATAGATGCCCACCAAGGGTATTCATTTCATGATTGGATAGTACGACGTGTGCGTGTAAAAATGGAGCCCCATCTTTTAACGTGACATTCCCTTCAAAACTGACCAGCTCATGTACATCATTATATTGTTTTTTCAGGTACTCTTTTGCAATAGTATCATATGCACCTATTTCTGTTAGATATACAGCACCGATACCTGATACTTTTGCATTGCTGATACCTTTATCAATACAAAATTTGGTCATGGTGTCCATTATTCTTTCATTTTTTTCAATATAAATAAAATAATCTTTTTCTACTTGTTTATATTGCATTTAATCTATCCATCGATTGTATCGTTGATTAACTTTTGCGTTAATTTAATAGCTGTGGCGATAAAAGCATTATCTTTACCGCCGGCCGTTGCTAAATGAGGTTTACCGCCACCTCCTCCTTCCATAAAACCGCCAATATCCTTTGCAAGCTTACCAGCTAGGATATCTTTGTTATTTAAATTTTTTGATACAACAACAACCGCCATTGGTTTTTCTTCTCCCTTTGAAAATAGAACCGCAACTCCACTGGACATCTTATTAAAGATGTCATCACCCATCAGTTTAAGTTCATCCATACTTGAGACCTCTACCTCTTTTACAAGAATTGAGTGTTCTCCAATGATTTTTGCTTCATTGATCAAATTGCTTTGGGATGGCGCAGAAGTACGATTTTTTAATTTTTTCTCTAGATCTTTTTTCTCTTTAAACAAACCTTCTATCCTTTCAACCATTCCATCTGGTGGAGTATTGAGCAGAGACTGAAGATCATTAAGGATAGATGCATTGACCTGCATCCTAGAGACTGCCTTTTCACCCGTAACTGCAACAACCCTGCGAACTCCCGAGGATAGTGAAGATTCTTCCGTTATTTTGAAGGAGCCTATATCTCCCGTACGGTCTACATGTGTACCACCGCAAAGTTCCATAGAATAATCTCCAACCTGAACAACACGCACTTCATCACCATATTTTTCACCAAAAAGTGCCTCTGCACCCGCTTCTTTCGCATCATCAAAACTTTGGAGGCTAACATCTAGTTTGGTATTCAACAATATTTGTTCATTTACCATTCCCTCTACATCTTTGATCTCCTGAGATGTGATCTTCTCAAAATGAGTCAGGTCAAACCTAAGATAATCAGAGTGAACTAAGGACCCAGCTTGATTAACATGATCCCCAAGAATACTTTTTAGAGCTTTATGCATAAGGTGGGTTGCCGTATGGTTCTTTTTGACTGAATTGCGATGCCGAACATTAACAATACAATCAACCTGACCTTCTCCTTCACTAAAGGTACCTTTGCATATATGTAGAAAACTCTCATTTTCTTTTTTCACATCTAATACTCTGAGGTCAATATCTGCACCCTTTATAGTACCAATATCACCTATCTGTCCGCCTGATTCAGCATAAAATGGAGTTTTTTCCAATATCACTAGAACTGTATCCTCTATTTGAGTATATCGTCTAATACTTGAAGTACATTTAATAACTTCATATCCTACAAATTTTGAATCATCACCTTGTGTTACTTTGACCCACTGAAGATCATCTGTCTTTTGATTGAATTTACCTGCCTCTTTTGCTTGCTTTTTTTGTCGGTCCATAGATTCATTAAAACCTATTTCATCTACTCTCATATCCTTTTCTCTAGCCATCAGTTGTGTTAGGTCGAGAGGAAAGCCATATGTATCATATAATTTAAACGCATCCTGCCCACTGATCTCAGAACTGTCAATACCTTGAACGATTTTTTCAAAATGACTGATGCCTCGATCAAGGGTCTGGTTAAATGATTCTTCTTCAGCGCGAATCACCTTTTCTACATGCGACCGTTTTTCAATGACCTCTGGAAAAGTTTCGCCCATAATACTAACGACCTCTTGAACTAAACTGTATAGAAATGGATCTTCTAGTCCAAGCCTTCTACCAAATCTTGCAGCACGTCTCAAAATTCGTCTTAATACATAACCACGACCATCATTGGATGGTAATGCACCATCAGCTATTGAAAAACACAGCATCCTTATATGGTCTGCTATTACTCTATGAGGTATAGGATCTTTAACATAGGAGGAATTAGCAATTTGTTGAATTTTTTCTATAATTGGTAAGAAAAGATCTGTATCGTAATTACTGGTCTTTCCCTGTAAAACTGTAGTGATTCTTTCAAGGCCTGCGCCTGTATCGACATGTTTTTGAGGGAGCTCCTCTAAAGTGCCATCTCTTAATCGATTATTTTGAATAAAGACCAGGTTCCATAATTCCCAATATTGGTCAGAGCTATTAACACCACTAGGATCTTGATTACTTGGATCGTCACCAACATAGTAATGTATCTCAGAACATGGACCGCAAGGTCCTGTCTCACCCATTTCCCAGAAATTATCTTTTTTACCACATCTGATCACTCTTTCAGGTTTAATATCAGTGACCTGTGTCCAGAGATCAAAAGCTTCATCATCATCTACGTATACTGTCGCCCATAACCTTTCTTTATCTAATTTCCACTCATTAGTAAAGAGACCCCATGCCCATTCAATTGCATCTTTCTTATAATAATCTCCGAAGGACCAATTGCCTAACATTTCAAAAAAGGTATGGTGAAATGTATCTACGCCAACTTCTTCAAGGTCATTATGCTTACCAGAAACCCTAATACATTTTTGACTATTGGCAGCTCTTTTATATTTTGGTTCCACCTGTCCCAAGAATATAGGTTTGAACTGGTTCATTCCAGCGTTTGTAAAAAGTAGCGTTGGGTCATCTATTGGAACAACTGGGGAACTACGATGAAATTTATGGTCTTTTTTCTCAAAATATTGGATAAAGGAGTTACGTATATCTTTAGAATTCATATTAAAATGAAAAACTGGTTTCTACGCTGGTCATATTGATCATCTCACCATTATCTACCACATCGCCATCCCCATTCATGTCTTGGAAAGTACGGCGGAAAATGTAGGTCAGCACCATACCGTTTCCAAGTTTAAGTCCTATATTATATCCCATAATAGTGGATTCTGAATATTCAAAATCAAAAGGATTTGGTACATTTCTCTGTTGATAGAACCAAGATGCTTTTTCTATCTTACTGATAGATTTTTTCAACCGCAATATTGCTGTAAAACTTTGGTTTGATGCCTCTTCAAAGCTATTACTTTCTGAATTATATTGTTCCCCATTTAGATTCTGAAAAGCCATTCCCGCATCGAAAAGGCTACCCAGGTCAATATTTAATGATGAATAAAAACCGTTCTGTTTACCATAAGTGCCAAGCTTTTTTGATTTGGTAATTATGGTTCCTTGGTTGCCAGTGATGCTCTGAAATGTAGCACGTTCCACCTCATATGATCGATTAAAATAACCAAATTCAAAATTACCATCTGGTACCATCCGGAATTCAAAGTTAAACTTGGCACGACCAAATTTTGCAGCAAGGCCAAGAGGAACAATACCAAAACCAGCATCTACCTCAGTACTATCAATAGGGTTTGTTGTTTTGCCTAAAAGAGCAGCATATTGAGCATAAGCATTAATTAAAATAGAACCCTCTCTGAGAATTGGGATNCCAGCATCAAGCGCAAATGAATTAAATGATTCTGATTCCTTTTTAATATTAATGGGCTCAGGCTTTGTTGAGACCCCATCTGGATCTATCACAATACCCCAAATCGGATAAGTAAAACTAGAGTCTGTCCATCCATCTCCATCAACATCATACTCATTCAAGGTATCATTATCTGCCCAACCATCTCCATCNGTGTCTACCCACCATTTTTTATTATTTGGAAAATCATCAACCAGATCAGGGCGACCATCATCATCTCGATCACGTAGACCCAAGTATTGGTTCCTATCACCAACCCAAGAAACACCAACAGTGAATCCGTNTGGTACAGGTGCAGATAGCCTTANACCTGCTAGACCCATATTTTCCTTGAAATCATTAGTAAAACCTTGAATATTAACATCAAAAGCACGAGTGCGAAATTCCATACCTACTTTGCGTACTTGTGGATATAGAAGAGTGTTACTGTAGTTGTTTAGTAGAATGCCATACCCCATCGTTACATTATCTAGAGCTCCCACATTAAAATAATTCTTATCCCAACGATTTCCATATCGTACATAATAGATCTTATCNATNATCGTATTCTTTACTTTTTCACCTGAAGAAAAATCCCANTCNTCATCATGNATNTTNCCATCTTGNTCTATATANAGAACCATGTCAAANGCTACAGATAATTTACCNAATGGCATTACTGGCCTAAGTGCAATTTGATTCCATATTTTCCCNTCAATTGTGACCGCGCCAAATGCACCCTGGACCGAGGTATTTGAGTTTTTATTATCTAGGTCTATCTCTTCAGGCTGAGCAATAATAAACCTTAAGGTGATCAGTGCNATGATTGGTGTGGATTTAAATTTCATTTATTGACAGATTTATATTAATAAAATTACCTTTCAGCTTTAAACTGAACAAAGGCTAAATCGAGATTAGACAAAATCTCATATCAAGATGAAACTTATTAAACACAGAACATTTGCATTAGTTATTATTTTTGTATCAACAGCNTTNTCAAAAAATATTGTTTTAGAATCTATAGAAATAGAAGCAAAATCAAATGGTATACTGTTAATATTAAATATGGACTCCATACCTGATAAGAATAATATTTCAGCATGGCAGGCTAACTCGGGGTGGTTTTATATGACACTCTACAAGGTAAAAGGTGATACAAATAAACTAAAACCTAGAAACCTGCAAAAAGGCATATTGGATCTTCAGGTAATTGAAGGCAACGAATCATTCCAGATAGGTTTGAGATTGAATATNCCCATAGAGNATTATGAATTTTCAANNATCAATAATAGTAATAGCATCATGGCATCACTACATTACTCNACNGAATATCTTTCACAATTAGACCCAATGAATANAGAAAATAAATATATTAAAATAGCTGGTTTGCCCGAGGGACTTAAGAAATGGTTTTATTTAACAGGAACTGGCGTAACTCTTGCAGGGGCACTTCAAGAGAATGGTGAAAGGCAGAAAAACATAGGCGCCTTTATTTTGCTGTCTACATTTTTAATTGATCAAATATTAAAGATCATATGAAAGGNAGCANTTTGATATATTTTTCCATTTTCTGCGCCATNGCATTTATTTGCATGGGAATCTATCTGAGGTATAAATATAAAGATAGGTTAGATGAACTTGATAAATAGATCGATCTTATTCATTATTACNACTGCATCGATGACTGGTACATCTATCAGTGTAAAACAATCTTATAATATTTTAATGAAAAGNGATGGGCCGGTTCATGCCACACCNCATATTAACAATATCTTGAGAAAAGGTCCTAATGGTCTTGATAATACTGAACAGGCAAGGTTAAATGAAATTGGGTTTGAGGTTGAAGGAAATACTATTAGTGTATCTAACTATGACCTAGATCAATCCTATGACACTGATCATTTTAGATTTCAATATACTCTTGATGGCAATAATGCTGTTGAAAATATTGATTATGTAATAAAAATGGGTGATATTTTTGAACAGGTTTGGTCATTTCATATTGATACAATGGGTTTTGATCAGCCACCGATGGGGCCTGATGGCTTTTATGAGGTGATCATAGAGAACTTACCATCTTTTTACTTTGGCTATACGGTAGCTCAAGGTTCTGGTTCATCTTGTCTCAGCTATATCAAAATGCGTAATTCCTATTCCTCCTCCCAGTTCAATTCTCTCAGTGAGGTTGAAAATATTAAAGTAACTGCAGTACATGAGTTTTTTCATTCTATTCAATTTGATTATAATTGTTATGCATTAGATCATGGTTTATGGTTTATGGAGGCTACAGCAGTATGGAGCGAAGATGAACTTTATAATGGAATTAATGACCTATATCGCTATATGCCAGCATGGTTCTCCAATCCCGATAGGCCTATAGATGACCAAAGTAGTCATATGTATGGAACATTTATCTTATTTCAATATATTGATGAACACCTGGGCGGTCCTGGTACGATCAAAGCATGCTGGGAGAATTCTAGAGACCTCTCTAATCCAAACCGAGATGTGACCTACGAAGCAGTTGATAATGCCTTAAGTCTATATAATTCATCATTTGAAGATGCATATTTAAAAATGCGAATAGCAAATAGAATACTTAGTACAAATGCAGGTATCTATTCTTACAGCGAATCAGAAGCATATAGAGAGGTTGTTGAATCACCTCCAGAAGAATTACTTATTTTTAATTCAGGTCAAATAGAAACAGAGGAGGGACAGAACCTAAACTTATATGAAAGCCTATACTATAATGTAGTTACTGAAGCTCCTCTAAGAATACAACTAACAGAATTAAGCGGTGACCTTTCACTTTCATCGATCATCAAATATCAGGACAAAGAAGAATGGTCAGTCAGGACCGGGTCCGATCTGAATATTGACCCTGAAATGGGTATAGACTATATATCACTTGTCCTATCTGCCATAGATACCGATCAATTTAATTGGGATTATCGAATACAGTTATCAGATGGATTTTCAGAAGATTATACTTTTATCCCTCCTTTTCCAAACCCATCATTCGGCCATTCAGTTTCTATCAATGTTCAGGTTATTACAGAGCAATTGATCTATGCTACTATTTACGATCTTATGGGTCACCAAATTTGGAGAAGATCAAAACACTTTTATGAACCAGAAACAGAAACTTTTATCTGGAACGGCAAAAATGACAAAGGACAAAGAGTCTCGAATGGAATATATTTTATTCAAGTAGATGGTGCTAAACATCAATCCACTCAAAAGATCATTTATCTCAAAAAATAATTAAATAGTGCTAAATAGATTCGCAGGTCTTACGTATATCACTTATTATCTCTAGATACTCCTTGAGACCACTCTCATAGCGTACCATATATTTCATAGGTTTTTTCTTTGATGAAGTGAGTATGACGAATGCCCCGCTCTCTTTATAAGCCACTTTATCGATATTCATTAAGAAATCTTCATACTGGTTCATTTTTACTCTATATGATTCCAACTTTTTTGAAGCTTTTATGATATCTCTGGAGTATGAAGACCGATCATCATTAAAAAGAGCTTGATTTAACTTTTTATTAAAGTTTTTAATATCAGGCTGGAGGGCATCTCGCTTATATTTTATATCAAAGAGGATCTGTTTTAGTGGGAGGTATTCATCTTCGATAAACAATAGTCTTTTTTGATCTTTTTTAAAACCTTTTTTTAGTTTTTTAAGACCTTTTAGATATTCATTTTGTGCTTTTTGTATCTTCCTACTTTTAGATTCAATAATTTTTCTAAAAGATACTGTTGTATCTGCGGGAACTGAATCTAGACTATCTTTACTAGAGCTTTTCAATTCATTGTATAGAATGAATACTTCATTACTGATACTGTCAATTTTTGAAACGGATATTTTCATTTTTGCATAGCTAGGTTCCAGTCTATCGTATATTCTAAGATCTTTATCTATATAATATTTAAGTTCGCGCTTCATGAGTTTATCAAGATCACTCATTTCTCTTTTTATTTTTGAAGACCACTCTCTTGTATCAAAGATCCTTACATCTAGAGAGTAAATATCTGGAAATTTCCATGGCTTGATTCTTCCCGCACAGTCCAGAAATAAAAAAAGGGTTCCCGCCAAAGCAAAAACCCTTATTGATTGAATAACTTTTTTTAACAAATCTACAATTTCCCTTGCTGGTCAAATCTTACTAGATCATCGTAGCCACCTATTGTATCATCATTGATCACAACCTGTGGGACAGTTCTTCCTCCTGTAATATCAAATAGATCTTCTCTACTCCAACCTTTCTCTTCTATGTCAATTTCTTGGAAGTCCAGTCCCCTTTCTTGAAGAAGCTTTTTTGCCAACTTGCAAGGCTGGCACCATGAGGTTGAGTAAATGAAAATCTTTCTTTTCATTACTTGAGCAAAAGCAGTTTCCGAATTTCAATCTTATCTCTGTAACTCACCATGACAAAATAAGTACCCGATGCCAGTAAATGTCCAAAACTATTATTTCCATTCCATGTAAATTGATAATGACCGCTTACCAATGTCCCATTATGAAGTATTGAGACCTCCTTACCAAGAATATCAAAAATTGATATTGATACTTTATCTGTAAATGGAACTGTTAGATCAATATTTGTTACTGGATTAAATGGGTTTGGATATGCTGGACCAAGATAAAATGTTTCTGGAGAAAAATTATTATCCATTTCTAATGCTGCAACATAGTTTGAAGGGGCTTCTGTCGTAAAGCGAATAGCACGCTCATTTTCTAATGGTGCTGCTCCAGGCGAGTACACATTATTGAAAACATATTGTAGTCCATAATTCTTTTCTGGTGCTTCGATACCAACGGTTGAATAATTCTTTGTAACATCAACATCTTCAACCTCTAGATACTGAAAGTCAATTACGCCGTTACCGCTCTCTGTAGGCATTGCACTCTGATCATAAAGAATAATCTCAAATGTCTCTTCCGTCACTTCATCATAGCCATTTAATGCTCTCGACCATTCAATTATAAATCGGCCGTTCGAATCATCATAAGATGTATATACATCTACCCATTTATCAATTTGTCCATCGTTATTAGTATCGATTGTCTCAAGGTCATCAGAGAATGGAGCGAGCATCGCCTTAGGCCCCATATACATTGGAATAGACATATTCCAAAAATAATCAATATCACAACCTTCAAATGATGTCCACCCATTAGAACTTATAGTTATCTGATCATAATCTTGGCCATGATATTTAAAAAGAAATGGTAATTCCACATCCACATGGTCATCATCATCTAACTGATAATGTGTCCCATCACCCCCACCATAGTTTGGATCTAATTCTATCCAATCAAATACTGGTTTTTGTTCGTATCCTTCGTCTGTGTCATCATAAGCCCAGTATCCAAAATTATTGGGTGCAACTGGATAATTATTTGAAGGAGGCACAATGCTTAATTCAATCTCTTGAGAATGAAATGAATTTCCATTTTTTAGAAATTCTACAATAAAAGTAATATCACTTCCGTATGAAACATACTCAAGCAATACACTATAATTTATTTCATGTATTGAGGTCACAAATGGTGATAAAGTAAAAAGCTGATTTGAACCATTAGCTGATATTGTAGCGCCATCAGAAAGGGTTAATAATTCGATGGAAACATCAGAATAAGAACCTTCAGTGAAATTGGTAATGAGTAGACTTGGTTGGAATTCATTTCCAGGGATGGGTTGGTTATCGAATTCTAACCCAAAAACAGGCATCTCAAAATCAATTGCGAAATCGCAGAGTGTGCTTCCATCCTCTTTTGTTATGACACCAATGATTGAATTACTTATATCTGTTCCATAAGCAGTAAACTCAACATTGTCTAGTGTAACCATATCTCCTGGTTCCAAAGCAGGTAATTCTATGTCTATGACATCAGGTATCACATGTTCTGAAAATGCGATATTACAATTGAAAGCGCCAACTGAGTTACTTGATTCGTTTGAGAAGGTCATTGATAGACTGGTCAATGATCCAAGCACTGGTTTATCAATATTGTTTTCTGTTACTACATTTACATCTGTCAACACTATATCTGCTTGAGAACTTTGAACACTTAAAGCTTCATGCCCTTGAATAAAGCCAGCTTTGTTTGCATAAATATCAAGAACTGGTGTACCTGCTATATCTAATGAGGCTGCATATTTACCATTATCATCGCTTATACCTTTACCAATGAGCTGACCTTCTACCATTACACTGATCACTGCATTTTTTACGGGGGAACTATCTGGATCCAAAACAGTAACGCTCATAAAATTATCAGTGGAGGTTATGGAATTTGATGTAAGTGTAAACTCTTTTGGAGTATCCAAATAAACCTGCAGGGATGGATCACCAAGAATATTGTATACATTTGAATAGAATTCTTGTGCTTCACCTGGACCACTTTGTGCCGGAAATTCCTTTGTAAGTCCCCACTGCCCTGCCTGCATCGCTGGACCGAGTTCCACGACATCATAGTTTAACATAGCATCATACATGTAGGCATTTATGACATTATTATATTTAGTACTGGTATGAAGGTCTGACGGCCCGATGAATGCAACCCCACCTTTTGGTACAGTAGGGGTACCACCTCTTAAAACAGCTTCAGCTAGACAGGGATCAACGTTGTTTGCAAAATCATTGGAGTTGCAAACATAGCTCATAAATACAGGTGTAAGCCATCCATTATTAAGGTCGTTTACATCATCAACGTGAAACTCAGGATAATGCCAACCATTCGCATCACCCCACCCTCTATAATTAACAATACCTACACCATTATTGATCAATGGAATGATATAAGGTGCACCCTGTTGTATTGGTGGGTAAAATACAGTATCTACTTCACTATAACCATAATCTAGCAGTTCCTCCATTAACCAGTATGATGTCCATTTGGGAGTAATCGGTATAGGATAAGTATTTGCGTAATTACCGGCAACAACAAGTCCACGATCAAGCCAATTATCGTCAAAGGCTAGTGGTTCTCTTACATATTGTATTGTTTTTGATAATATTACAGCTAAGTCTGACAATGAATCGATCGATAGTCGTCCGATAAAAACATCCGGGGTATTATCCTCTCCAAGAATATGAGTATATTGTTGGTCTGATACGTCATTTTCTGGACCATAGTAGAATGATGGGAACTCAGCAAAGCCATCCACATCACCTATCAATAGAACATATTCCAGCATAGGATCATCCAAAAGTGTATTGCTTATTGTATTTTTTATTTCTACGGCTGAACCACCTGCTTCTGATAAGGGAATTAGATAGACGTCGTATCCCTGTGAATTCTTGAATGAGACAAAATCACCAAGGTAACCTACAACACCATCCGGAGCGATTATCATATAGCTGCCCCTCTGCGGATTGATCTGTGATGGCAATATGTTATAATTATTTGAGATCATATTCACAAAGGATAGAGGAATCTTTTGTCCTATTAGCTCATCCTTTGCGTGCCCTCTAAAGGATATATTCTCACTAAGGAGAAGTGAAAATGATAAAATAAGTAATATTAATTTTTTAGTATAATGCATTTTTTTACCGCTTGTTCTTTTTGAGTTTGAATTTTTATAAAATACATACCTGTGCTCGTCATAAGTCCATCCACATGAGCAAGATCTAGATCTATTATCTGCTTCCCATTAGGCCTGTTATTAATAATTTTTGAAAATATATTCTGCCCTAATATATTATAAACGTTTACTTTCGCAGAACCTCCAGGATAATGACCTACATTAACCTGAATTCTTCCGAAGGATGGGTTGGGATATATACCATTTATCTTCATTGGTATCTTTGGTACATTGTTTGTAGTAGAGGTCTGAACATCCAAATAATTATCAAAAGTAGAAAAAAGATCTAACGTGTATAGCTCCCAGCCTCTGTAATTAACTGTCTGATCTGGTGCAAATTCCAACCGTACTTTTACAGAAGTGAATCCATCTTCAGATGTTGCAGTAATGAGGTCAGGTCTTAATTCCATCCATTGATCGCCCGCCCAAGACATAGATCCCAAAACGATATTATTCTCATCTAGAAGTGATATTGTGGCCCTATCAAGATCCCATTCAGTTTCATAACGGTGTAAAACTGACAAAACAACGCGGTTCATTCCTGATACATCGATCAATTCAGATTCCATCCACAAGGTTGAAAAAAGAGAGTCACCATTGTCATACATTTGTCCTTCTTGAGATCTTAAGGTGCCTAAGTGATCCATATACCAAGAACCCTCAAAATTGGGCCACGGCCAAGAGTCGCTAAGATCATATACGCTACCAGTCTGATAAGGTACAGATACCTCTTGATCAGAACTTACATGAATAGATCGCTCCCAGGGCATGAAGGAACCGTCCATAAAAAATCGTATATCATAATATCCTTCTGTAAGATTAATTATATTATCTCCTGTTGATATTTGTATCTCATTTGTTTCAAACTCATTACTGATCGTACCAGCGACGGTATTATTGTCAAATGTCTCATGTACCAATCTAATATTTAATTGATGAGTTGGGGCAACCTCTAGATATACATCATGCTCGGTGATGGCACTGTTATTTGCAACCAGTGATATTTCTTGATCTAAATAGCCCTTAGCTCTAAAGGAAAAAGTATAAGTCCCTACATCCAGTATACGTCTATAACGCCCAAATTCATTAGTTAATCGGGGTTTTAATACGGAACCTGAGTGCTCTATTACTTCAACGTTCACATCCTTTACAGGCTCACCAGTTGAGGCATCAAGAATATTACCCGTTATCTGGGCTGCATCTGTATAATAGCCTATTGCACGGTCCATGAGATATATCATAGCTGGTTTATTCCTATCGATGGTGTCCTCAATTAAAGAGCTATCAGGTTGCAGATTAGAGGTCCCACACTCTACAAGGTATTGAATGGACCCTGTCTCTCTATAGAACCAGTCGTGCAACTTACCATTACGTGAACCACTGTAAACAGAAAGATAAGTACTTGTACCATCCTCAGTACTGATCGATCCAGCAAAATAATCTGCGATGGATTTCATAATAGCTAGATCTGGAGATTCTTTTACTTCTTCCCATTTCCAAGATGTAAAGACCTTCTCCGAAAGGTTACCTGAGCGGGAACTGTGCCACACGATTGAAAAAACAAAATCATTATCTAATGCAAGGTCTCTAATTGCAATTGCCTCACCCTCTGAAAAAGGTTCCTCACCTTTATAATAATCATAGTGAGAAGCATAGTCAGAATTATCAGGTTCAAGGAACGTATCGCCAAATGTCCAGTTAAAACTAAAATTACGGTTTAGATCGACTCCATCAATGTCGTTACCTATTGAAGGGTCATAATCAAATAGTCCATTTGGGAAAGGACCATCCGGGGAAAGATCTCTTTTGTTTTTACGATAACTAAGATCTAGTTCTTCATGAACTACATTTAGACCTTCTGGGTTTGCAGTGGGTATGATCCATATATCAAGATATTGTTTCAGGATACTCATATGAGTATAGATACTTGCATCAGGAAAAAGAAGATCATTAATAAGATCTAAAACAATTTCGACTCCTAAAATCTCCTCTGCATGTACCTGCCCCACGAATAATACTCTAGGCTCATCCTCTTTTACATGTGCATTATCTGATATACGCACTGCCAAAATAGGAATATTCTCTTGAGTTGAGAACCCGATGGTATCTAAATGAAACCAACCTTCAAGCTCTTCTAATTGATCCAATGAATCAAGATAACTATAGATCTCTTCCGTAGTATGGTACCGACCATCTAATGACTGAGCATACAGCGGCAGAAAAAGCATTATTGGCAGAATATACTTCATTTTCTACTTTAGGTATGTCACCTTACCTTTAACTATTGTGCCACTTGACTTAAACTTATATAAATATATACCGCTAGATACATTTTGGCCATTGAGATCTCTTGCATCCCAACTGACACGATATGCACCCGCATTTCCAGGAAGTATCAACCTATCATATATAACATTGCCCCTCAGATCGTAAATTTGAAACTGAACTGCTTGCTCACTGGGCATTTCAAAATCAAAATTCAATTTCCCGTTAAAAGGATTCGGGTAAGCACTTTTCAATAGAAACTCATTTGGTGTCTGGCAGTTATCACAAGAATTTCCTGTAGAAAGGATATTCGCTTTTACAAGTGTCCTACCATAATAATTTGCAAGGTCCTCTTTACCCGAGCTTCTAAAATCGATCCAATCCAGAAAATATTCTTCCCCAGAAAGATGTGTTATATTCACATTTTGTTGTTTATGATATGCTATACATATTGGAATACCGTTCATTGCGGTTGTCATTCCTTGTCCAATAACATATCCACTCGCATAGAGATCTACTCCATTGATCAGCAAAGGATCATCATTATAATAGCCTCTTTCATCCTCCCAAATTACTAGAAACTCATTATCCTGTAATGAGGCCAGGCGAGGGTTATATTGATCTGTGGTATCAACAGAAAATTGTATCTCATCCTGCTGCAATGTTCCGTTTGCAAGATTAAGAACTTCGCCATATATCTCAAAATCCGATCCATTTCGATAATCTTGCCATACTAAGAAAGCGTGGGTTCCAGATTCATTAAACTCAAATGAAACATTGACCTGGTCATTATCTGCCTCAATAACAGGTATTCCACCTGGTTGCCATGCTTCATTACCATCCCAATCAATAGATTGAGCATATATATCTGAAAAATTACCATTTTGGATCCAAACAGCAACCATACCACTCTGATCATCTACTACCTTGACCTGTAAGTGCCTGGAATCAGAAGAAGCATTACTCAAACTATTACCATTTGGATTCCATCCGATCTCTATATTTCCTTCTTCATCCATCTTTGAATACTTAAGAGATGCTGCTGGCCAAGCATCTTCCATCCAGAATATCATAAATTTATCATCTGGAGTAGGAATCACGGACAATATGTAATCGTCTCCATTTGAATCCACCAGCTCTACACCTTCACTGGGTAGTGTTATATTACCTTCAGTATCTAGTTTCTGATAGTATACATCATAATTAAATCCTCTACTCTCTGACCAGAAGCACCCTACACCATCTGAGGTCTCAACTAAAAGCGCATTACGCATATCAAACACTGCATCTAGGGCTACTCCACTTTCATCCCAGACATTGTTTAACCCTTCGTCTAGTTTATTGACCCTTATGAATTTTGGCGAGGAAGTTCCATCAAATGTTGCAGTATATATTCCACTTGATGCATTTAACAGGTTAGGTATTGAGAAATCTGTTTCTGAAGAAGAATTATCCCCAAAGGTTAATTGCCTACCATTTTCATCTTGAATTTCAAGAGATGTGAGACGAGAACCATATATTTTTTTTGAAGATCTGTTATCCTCCCAAACCAGATAAAGGTCGTCTTCAGATATTGGAAATGAATGTGTATAATTAACATCACCATCTAGACCCAGCATAGCAGTAAGGCCATTATTTTCCCATTCTGCTGAGAAGTTTGAAGATACCTTCTGCACCTTAAGATCGATACTTCCAGAACCTTGATCTCCATAGATAGCGAAAAGACCATTTTCAATTTTCCCTACAAGAATAGGTGCAAATTGATAGCCTGATGCATCAGATATTGCTAAAGGTTGCTCAATGCTATAGTTCCCATCAGAAGTAATATTTTGATAAAATATATCCACATCAGGAAATGTTCCCCTCTCCCAGAGAATGTTCAGGTCTCCATTGGAATCTGCTGAAAATCGTGCGCTGAAATCCACATCATCAACAGGGTCCAGACGTATTCCATCACCCCACTGCTTATCACCATTTGTATTGATTTTTTGAAAATATTGATCTCCATCTATTGGATCATCTCTTAGATCTTTCCAGTTAACAAAGACTTCACCTGTTGCACTTCTTTTTACTCTTGGAGCAGTTTGAAGAGCTTGGTTGTCTGATATAGTTCTATCGTCACTGAATACCGTTCCGTTTTCATCAATGAATTGGTAAAAAACCCGTGAATCCTCATCACCTTTCTTCCAGGCAATAAAAGAAGTTGTATTTTCCACAAAAGTAGCACGTGGTTTAAGCTCTTGCTCTTCAGTAGAAGCGATAGGTATTCCATTCTCTTGAAATATAGCTTCCATTGAAGCATTCAGACGCTGACCATAAATATCAGCATTGGCTCCTTCTCTAAAGTCCGCCCAAGCAATAAATGCCTCCGAATTGCCCGCATACTCAATGGTTTTTGCGTTTTGGTTTCCCCCTTCCGTGACAATAGCCACTCCAGTCCCTGGTGAAACGATATCGTGTTCAGATGATATGTGCGTGCCATAGATATCGTCGTCTACACCTCCTCGCTTATCTTGCCAAGTAACAAAAACACCACCCAGGCTGTCGGTACACATATTAATGGTTATTTGCTTACCTTCTACTTGAGCTAGAGCAACACCGTTTGAATCAAGTAAGATGTCACCATTATTGTCAAGATGCTGAAAAAATATATCCCCTTGCTCATCGAAACGATAATCAACCCAAGCTACAAAGACACCTCCATTTCCGTCAGTAATAGATACAGGATCCTCTTGCCTGCCTGGAAGGTCTGTAACGATGGCTCCTAATTCACCCCAAAGAAGTTCACCGTCTTGATTGATCTTATGGGCAAATATGTTTCTCATACCATACCTGGTATCAGACCATACAAAAATAGCTTCTCCACTATTACCAGGAGAAACTGTTCGATACCATTCGATATGTACACCCTGTCTAATTGCAGCGCCATCTTCTGTATCAAAACCAGTCGCTAATATAAATGATATTATGCTGGCACCAATCACCACCTTTTTCATTTTATACCTTCCTCAATATTTAATTTAATTTATTACTGCTCAATGGTAATGACCCGTAATCCTTCACGAGTACAGACCAATATCTTATCTTCCCAGAATACCGATCTATAACTGTATCCAACTGGAAATATCCCTTTCTCTAATGGACTCGTCGGATCCGACACATCATAGAGAGCAATGCCTTTCGAGCCTAATGTAAGAGAGGCAATATTTCCATTAATTGCTATATGGTCTACTGTAAGATCTTCGGCGAAACGGTAAGTCATATTATCTGATGAAAAACTTTCAATTGGAATGAATGCAGCACCTGCATCATCACAGGCAACATACACCCCTTCTGTCACCATAGTCACCTTTTCAGCATTACCTTCGGTGTCTATCCTACCAACTAATTCTGGAACGGACCCGACTGAATCAATGGAAAAAAGTTCAACTCCAAGCTGGTCTACAGCCATTGCAATATAGCTAGAGCCATCTGAGTCAATTCCCATAGGTTTCCCAGGTGTATAGATCTCAGAACCCCCGAACGGTGTCCATTCAATGAATTCAATACCAAATGAGCTTGTAGTATCAAGGTTATAATAATGCCATTTCATACCATCATCATTATCTGCCGTATACATAACAAACTGTCCTGGCATTGTATAAAAGGATACAAAATCCTTTGTTCTTGCACTCATTATTGTATTTCTATATGCGAGTTCATTATTGGTATCATGGTGAAATATCTTCACATCATCATTTGCTTCAGAGGCAAATATGAGATTGTTTTCAGTATCTACACCAACAAGAGATACATCACTGAATTCAAGAAATGTACCACCTTCCTCATACCCAGTAAATCCGCTAGACATTGATAGGGTTGGTAGATCCCATATCTGAATTCCAGACTGACCAGCTGCAATAATTGCAGAATTACCATCAATGTCAACATCTCTTGCAAATCCAATTGTTTGCAATGTTGCATCAATCGATATAGACCAAAGGTCCTCACTACTGGGGTCCATGCAACCAAATAATGAAATTATAATGAAAAGAGAGACAATATTTTTTTTAATAATTATCATAGATCATATCCCATTTAAGCGTTAACCAAAATTGAATTTGTTCAAAACTCTTAAGATCTTTTACCCAGTCATATTCAGAGTCAGTTTGACGTGTTCTATATCTTGCTGATAAGGTGAGATCAACGATTTCAGTTATATTCTTTTTAAACCAAATATCGTATTTAGAGTCTAAATGACTTCTGCCTGCATGTAAAGGATCGTTAGGGTCTTCGGCATCATATACTCTTTTCTCGAAACGAGTTGATAATCCTATCTCTCTAAAGAAAGGAACCTGTTTATTTACCTTAATTGGAGCATACCACTCTACAGTCTCATATGAACGATTAAAACTACTGGGTCTTTCAGGTAGAAAATGTGATTCGTTGACCGCACGTCCGTAATTTAATTGAAGTGAAATAGTACCGGTCTTTTTGATCTTATAATTCAGTTTGGCTTTGTAATAGAATATATCCAAGTCAAACTCAATAAATGGTTTTGCATAATATCTTTGTAAATATCCAGCACCAACATTCATCCATGAATGCTTAGATATGCGTTGAGACAGCAAGAGACTTTGATTTCTATCTGTAAAAAGACAAGGTTCCAGCTGTTCATTACTTATATCTTTGTTGACGTAGTGTCTAAGGTAAAACTGGTCTAAATGCCGGAGTGAATATTTGATATTTTTATACGAACCCCATTTGTATAAGACATCAAACCCACCAGACCAATATTTCTTTTCAGGTGTGTTCCTATAATTAGAAGATGAATAAAGCACTTTAATATCAATACTATGAGATCTTGAGTATATGAATGATTTTGTCCCATATAGGCTAAATCTTGTTATAAAGCTATCAAAGGTAGATGAGCCACCCATAATACCGATATCTTGCACAGCCTCATTGATCTCATTTTGTGAAAACCGTAAAACATTATCATCATAGCCACCAGTGACCGCTAAGGTGTATTCAATAGGTGTACTGCCCCATATTTTTGAAAGAATGAGGATAGTAAATGATATTTTAATATATGTATTCATTAGTAAAGTATAAAACGGGTGAGGACTACTTTATCCCTATCTAAAACTTCTAGGTCGTACCGGTGTTTTCCCCTGGGAACATTGAACTCACAAGACCTCCACTTTCCGGGGACTTTATCCATTCTTCCTTTGATCTGTGATGCGGAGGACCTTTCTGTACTAAAATAATAAGTTCCAATGATCTTATTCCCTTCACTTACTCTTAAACGATATGCTTCTTCCTGTCCCATTTGCTCAGAAAACTGAAGACGGGTCATAATGCGCATTGTCTTTTTACCTTTTGCTTCAATTTGCAAGGGAAGTTCAGGACTGCATTCAAAATAGTTAATTATTTTTCCATCGGTCTCCAATTGGACTGCACTCTTATGAACCATGGGCATTAAGACCTTTTTACTCTTTCCAAGGGATTCAAATTCTTTGGTAATAAGACGAATTAGAACAGGATATTTTTGATCTTCATCTGGTAAAAGCTCAATAGTATGTGACCCTTTGTCTAGATTTATAAAATAATTACCTGAATATGTATAATTATGCTTAGGATGTTGCACGGACCTGATCGATCTTTGCACTTTGTAGCGATGTTTAACATTGACAGTATCTTTGCCATCTAAAACAATAGAGTATTGAAATGAATGACTTTTTTTCTTCTTTTTTATAACTGGATATCTTGAAATAAACTCTATTCTACTAGGACCTTCGATAGCATAATGAATACTTTCTCTTTTGAGCGGATAATAGAGCCTCCTTTTGTCATTGATTATCAAAATCTCTTTCTCATCGCCACTTTTTGATGGTTTAATTAATTTGGCCTCTAAAGGCAAAAAAGAAAAGATTAGAAAAAGTACTAGTGTTCTATAATAAGCTATCTGGTTCATGCTGTAATAAATGTTCTTTTATTTTTCGTTTACTATGTAATCCAACAGAAAAAACGCTGCCGCTAACCACCAAGAGGCACAGAGCGGCAACCAATATATTATAACGCTCATCTGCATATAAACTACCATTGCCTATTTCAGGTATCGGAATCGGCGCAAATGGCATCTTAAACTGCTCTGTGAGCGGTCGAATATTAAGGATATGTAGACCCGGAACATTAGAATTTAAAAATTTAGATAATACCCCTTCAATTCCACCAGGTCGCCCAATATTTGAGATATCTGATCGGATAACCACACCAGGCGGTAATAGCCTTAAATTAAAACTAGTACCTAGGCTGGCCACACCTCCACCAACATTAATGACCGCTTTATAATTACTTATTTTTTTAATACCTGAAAAAATATCCATCCTGTGTTCAATATTTTCTGCTAATCTATCCTTGCGTATAATTGGTATATCATGATATTGGATGTTATCTGTTATGATATTTCTCCCTGCAGGAGATAATAACCTACCCATGTCATTGCGACCACCGATTGATGCGGCTATACTCTTTGTAGGTATAAGATCATTTTCAAAGAGAATTTTCTCCATATCAAGCCAAGTAAAATCAACTTGATTTGCTCCCCATTGAGACGCGCCAACACTTGTAATAGATATGGGATGAATACCTAAGGCCTTACAAGCAGTTAAAACCGCTATATTCGCTCCCGGCATTGACCCAGTCATCAGGAGGGCGACCGTATCTTTTGAGCTCAAATTTAGCTGGACCATAAGATCAACAATCCCAGCTGAAAGATTAGGGTCCAATGTGGTTAATTTAGAGTCGAGATCACCTTCATCTGTTGTGATCAAACTAAAAGGACTTCCAACCAATCCTGTTTCATTTGGATCGTTCTCAATATCAATGAATACACCTGACTCCATCCTACTGCCTTTAAGTACATCCATTCCTTTTTTCATAAGCTCTGCTGCTTGAACCTTTTGTTCATAAGAGCCAGAAACATTGATGGTCCGAGTATTGATCGCTATAAGAAAGCATACCAGAGATAGTAATGATAAAAATACCAAAGTAGAGGTTTTCTGGATAGCAGGTATGAAGGGTTGCTTTTTATAATTATTCAAAAAGTACTCCACCAAAAAGCAATATAACAGATAGTTTCACCATGACAGCAGTTAGCAAAACAACAGAAAGTGTTCGAATGATTCCTTGGCGGTCCATCCAATTTGCTATCAAACCTGGGATAATATTACCAATAACAGCTGCAGAACCAATATCTTGTGGAAGATAAATAAAATTTCTTGATATATACCCAAAAAAGAATCCAAGTATAAGGGCTAAAACAATACGGCGTTTGCCATAGAGAAACATCACTTTCCCCATACCCTGAATAATTGCCCAAACCAATATGGCTACAAAGAAGGTTACCAATACTTGCAGGGGTTCATGCAAATATAAAGCAATATACCCAGGAACAATAATTCCACCAGCAGTAACACCTAGTGTTTCTGATAGTACTAAACTAAGAAATATCCCTAAACCGATGCTTATTTCAACCATGGTGTTTGTACTCTGATATCAATTGTAATATATCTTGTCCAGCGCCAACCTGATTACCAATAGCATATATCAATGTATCATTTGGCAGTTTTTCTAGAAGATCCACCACCTCATTCAAGGGCTCATCTAGTCCGACAACTTTTACATCTGTTTTCGGCGAATGATGGCTTAATCCTTTTATAGCAGAGGTAACTTTATCTCCTCTTATAATGAAGTGATCAGGTTTTATTTCTTCTAGAGTTAGTTCTACCATTTGGCGTGTTCTTAATGGTCTGTCCTCTCTTGAATTAAAAAACACACAAGTGCCGCCAACAGCTGGATAACGATCGATCACAAATTTCCATATCTGCAGAGTCGATACTGGGTCATTTGCTGCCATACCATTTATAAACTGCAGCCTTTTCTCCTTCATATCTAGGTTCCATGCCACAAGTGCGCCAAGATCAGGCTGTACTTTATGCATCCCAGCTAGAGCGATGTCTCGACTTATACCTGCCTCTTTACATACATCAAGCGCAACTGCAACATTCGAAGGATGCTCCATGTAGGTGAATTGGTCTAACTCATCATTAGTAACTGACTGATCATCAGAAAAAATAAGATCTGAACGATTTGAGCTTGCAACTTCCTTTAAGATATCTTTTTTCTGGTCTTCTCCAGTGATAAGGATAGCATCAACGGGAATGGTATTGCATAAGGAATAAGCCACGTCATCTTCTGTTGGCCCCATTTCATCTAGATGATCTGGACGTACATTAGTAATGACACCAATATGCGATCTAACCATTTGATGCTCAGCTATCCATTGATATTGAGGTTGTACTGCCATGCATTCCATGACCACTGCCTGTGGTCTTTCTGAGGCAAAATAACTAAGTAATCTTACCTGTTCGCCTATAGATGGCAAACGCAAACGATGTATGATACGGTCTTTGCCTTCTGAATCGATCACCCTTGGAGCGGTTCCCGTAGTTTTCGCAAAGGTTCTAAGTCCTCCTTCTCGCAGTCCAGCTGCGACAAGCCGAGTTACGCTAGACTTTCCCCGAGTGCCATTGACATGTATCCTTAACGGTATAGCATCCAGAGAGCGAAGATGGTATTGAAATTCAAGAATGCCAGCAATACATAGTGCAAAAGCAAGTGCGCCAAGCACAATAAGAGGAATAGTTGCCATTACATCTTAAATGGATCTTTTTATTCTTGGTTGTACCCCATGATCATCTGGATCAGAGATATAAGATCCATTACATTGACCATGCCGTCTCCATTAATATCTCCAAAGAAAGGATTTACCTGTCCCTCATAACCAAGGTTAAAATCTACCAATAACATCAGATCATAGATGTCTATTACCTCATCATAGTTTAGATCACCCTCTAATCTCATGTCACTTCCACGAGTAGTGATCAATACAGCTGTTTCATCTGATAATTCCATTGCAGCGGGGTGATAGGTATCATTGAATGTATACTGAAGACCTCTTGACATAGTATGATCTTCTATTCCGACTGAACAATAAAGTCCGTGGGTCTGATCCCAACTATAGGAACCGTAAGATGTATTATTGAATTCTTTATACTGTAGAAGAATCTCACCATCTCCAGTAGGGGTGATATAATAGCTAGGGTCATATAAAACCGCTTGGAATGTTTCAAGTGAGTTATTCTGATATGTTCTAGCCTCTGACCATTCTACGTAGAACTTCTTTTCTATCTGGTCATGCCAAGTGTAGACCCTTCCACCATTTGATAATTTAAGGTCATCCCAGAAAACAGCTATCATTTTAGCTGGACCACCCACCCCAGGAATTTGATAGTTTCGAAATGATTCAAGGTCTGTATCACCCATAGCGATCCAGCCATTTGAACAGATACTGATCTCATCATATTCCTGACCATAAAATTTAAATGTAAAAGGCAAACTGATCGTCTGAACATCATCCTGATTATTACCATTATCTGTAAGCGAATTTAGATGAGTTCCTGGACCTCCTTCTCTGGCATCGATCTCAACCCAATCGTACGTTGGTGCTAAAACATAGTTAATATCTTCATTATCGTATATGTAGTAGCCATAGGAGTCTGGCCCGACAGGGTCATTAACAGTAGGCTGTCCTATTTGCACCTCAATAATAGAATTAGTTGAATAGCCATCTTCAGTTTCAAGACTAACGATCAAATGTGCGATAGCTCCAGGAATTGTCACATCAAGAGCGCTTACTTCAAAATAGTCATTACCATTAAATGACGACCCACCAGAATTAACTGAGGTCCATGTCCCACTATCATCTATTATTTCTATAAAAGGTGATGCACACGTTATGGTGCCGGATATCGACACTGCATGGGTTGAACCAGTATTATTCAATTCGATCTTGATATATGAAGATTCTCCAGGCGTTAGAACATCACTAGCTGAACCAAGTACATCAACATCACTTGCACTTATTGAATTGCCATGTGCAACTATATCGAGTACTCCATTGAAATTTCCACCCTCATTATCTACAAAGTTGACAATGAGATCAAGATTACTACCTTGCGCTAAACCATCATTCAGTACTACTAGATACGGTAAACTGCCATTAATAGTTTCACCAGATGCAATATCACCAAATTCTACCATATTTGCTGTAGAATCAATGAGAACATTGCCACTGGTTGATACTAAATAGCCAATTACATTAGTTGCATCCACAGAGCCATAATTCTTAGCACTTACATAGATTTCTATTGCTTCACCACCATTTGCCACAAAGTCACCATTACCACTTGACTGACCTGAACCATCATCATAAAGTGTGTAGGGTGAAGAACCAACTCCGATGGCTACGCCTGGGTCATGTATCTGGAATGAGTTTTGATATGGATAATGATTTTTCTTAGTAACAGTGACGAGCACCTCTCCAGTCTCAAATGATGTGACTGGTAACCTAACAAATCCTTGGGCATCGGTATATCCAGACTCAAATATCTCGTCTTCCATAAGAATTGTCACCCATGCACCTTCGACAGGACCATTATCTTTATCTACTGTAATGTCTATAAAGTTTGAACCGGTAGTAACCATGTATGGGTGCGTGACCGTTGTCATTTCGGGATAATCGGTCCACATCTGAAGTGAGGACTCTCCCATAAGATTATTCCAATGCGTAAAGATATGACAGTAATTATTCGGATTTGATGGATAGTTCGTATAGAGCATCATTTTACCATACATCAGTGCCGCACCGGGTGTATCAAGGCCTTTTAACAATGCACCATAATAAAAACCCATATCAACAATATTATTGAACATTGTGTGCGTGCCAAGTGTTGCAGTTCCAATACAGACAACAGAACCTTTTGGATTTGAGGATGTTCCTGCTCTAAGGAAAGATTCACTGAGGGCCTCATTGTTAGAAGCAAATGAACCAGTTCCACATGTGATCACAGTAGCAACTGGTAACATAAAACCATTGGACGTACTATTCACGTCACTAGATCCAAAACCGCTCACACCGTAATATCCCCTATAATTGAAAAGAGAGACACCTTCATTGAGTCCTGATGTCATCTGGCTTGGGAAAGATCCACTGTAAACTGTATTGACTTCTTCGTAACCAGCAAGGTCTAACATCTCATGTATATTCTCATTTGTAATAACACAAGAAATACCTGAAGTATTTGGATCGCCTACTAGACAGGCACGTTGAAACCAATTTTCATTCATGTAGGGGTTTGATTCATAATTCAGCGTCTTACTGATGATCGTATTTAAATGTGAGCTTGAAGAAAAACTCAGCCTTCCAATGAAAACCTCAGGATATACATCCCCACCTTCTAGGGTAGTATATGGCTGATCACCCTCGCCATTGTAGCCACTATATGACTCCGTCCATGTGGGTATATCATAGCTACCAGTAGCATCGCCAACAATATTTACATGCACAGGTGGGTTGTCCCATGTCTCGTACGCTTCTTCGATATAATCTTTTAGATTGTTCCTATTATTTACAACGTTTGAAGAAGAGACATATTGCACGTCATACCCTACTCTTTTTTTCCAATCCATGAGTTGTTCTACTGTACCTAGGAGATTACCAATATTGTTCGGTAAAACGTAGAGTATGCAAGGACGTTGATAGTCCACTTCATCCCTGGACATAGAACTATAGTTGATTATTAAGGATTCATATAAAGCTTCAAATTCGCGCGATCTTTTCTGCGGTATAAATGGCATATCGACAGTACCTGACTCTAACAACTCTACGTCAGCACTGTGAATGATCATCAATTCTTTTGTCACAGGATTATACTGAAAGGGTGTCAATGAAACTTGAACCATTACAATATCTCTAAATACCATAGGTTCGGAAACTGTAGCGATCTGATCTGGGAAGGTCATATCATGATTATAAACAGTGCCCTTGGTAAAATTCCCAGTTAGCTCAGGTTCCCAGCTTTCAAACGGCAGGACCTCCACATTAGGGATGGTTTCAGACTCTTGGATAGAAACCTCGACCGTATAAGATTTACCAGGCTCTGTGGCATAAAAGGTAGAGACTGTTGGAATATCAGGCTGACCAGACTCTACTTTTGAACCTGCGCCAGATATTTCTGGTTTAATGTAGAAAGTACCATTTTTATCCACCTCAGTTAATTCAAACCCTGGAATAGAAAAACTGAGTTGTTTTTCCATATTGGTAATATCAAAACCGCTGAAGCTTACGTCAGAGCTTTCTGATGCAACTAAAATGTTGAAAACTGCAATAATCCATAACCGACCGCATATTTTTGTCATGTCTGCCTCTATTATAATATCAATAAATGAAAGAATTCCGGATAGTAGAAACTACCAACATAAGTACCCGTTCCTGCAATAGATAAAAACGGGGCCATTGGCATCGCCCTGTCTTTATCAAAATCTGTTACTAAAGAAACGCCTAACCAGGTTAATAAACTCAAAACCGATGCACTAAATAAGGTTATGGCCATTCTGGTAGGCCCTAACCATGCCCCTAAAACTATACCCATTTGTATGTCACCAAACCCCATCCCCTGACGTTTTGTGACCGACCATAATGCTCCCATAATGATTAGTGGTATGACTGCTCCAACAAATATACCCCAAAGTGCAGAACTTAGAAATATCACATCCAGTATTATGGCAATGAATGCAATGGCTAGGCCCATAAGAATGAAAACGACAGGAATCTGGAATGTTCTTAGGTCAACAAATGCAATTCCAGCCAATACAGTCACAATGAATGAAAATATAAAAGCCTCATTCATGGGAAGGCTATAGAATGCCCATGTGAATGAAACCATGCCAATGAATTCCATACTCGGATCTTTTATGTTCATTTCATATCCATCTATAGAAAGCCAGTTGACGATATGCTTTATTCCATGTCCGGACATCAAACCACCAATGATTGGTAAGACCTGACCCATATTATAATCCAGATTGCAGAGCCGACCCCAAATGGAATACAGGCAGATATGTGAGTACAACCATTAAAGCTATGACTGCCCCTACCATTAGTATAAGTAAAGGCTCGATAAGGGTTGTCATTCTATCAACGAGTGCATCTACCTGTTTCTGGTAGTAGTCTGCAGCTCTATCCAGAAGGTCATCCAATTCTCCTGTATCTTCACCCGTGGATGCTAATTGTAGCAGTATAGATGGGAATACCTCTGTCCTTCTAAGTGCCGTTGATATATTATATCCGTCCCTTATAAGATCGGATGCATCATCTATAGCTCTTTCATAGACTTTATTATCAACTACTTTTCTTAGTAAAGCAGTGGTCTCAAGAACTGGAACGCCTGCACCAATGAGAATACCAAATGTCTTACAAAATTTATTCAATATAGATTGCTCAATTAATGCACCAAAAACTGGGATCTTTAGTTTAATAGTATCTAGAGTGTAACCACCTCGCTGCGTCTTGGATATGAGCCAAATTATAGAAAAGACTGTAAAAATTGAAAAAGCAAGAAAACCAATATTGTTACCAAACCAGGTACTAAAATCGATCATTTGCCGCGTAGCGGCAGGAAGCCCTGCTCCTAGTTGAGAATACACCTGAGAAAATTTAGGTATGATCACCAAGAGCATTACCATCAGCATAGCAATGAGGAATAGGATCATGAAAATCGGGTAATTCATCGCTGACTTTACCTTTCTACGTGTATCATCCAAATTCTCAAGGTAAGAAGATAATTGCTCAAGGATCTCATTCAGGTTACCGCTCACTTCACCAGCCTTTACCATCGCAACAAATAAAGTATTAAAAACACCTGGATGCCTTGATAAGGATTCTGAAAGGTTAAGACCCTTACGAATATTTTCACTGACAGTGTTCAATATCTTCTGAAATTTTCTATGTTTCTCTTCGACTCCTAGGCTTTGTATAGCACGCTCAAGTGTAAGGCCTGCAGAAAACATTGTAGCAAGCTGCCGGGTAAAAAATACAATATTAGAAAGTGGGATTCTATTCTTGGCTTTTTCTATTGATAATTGTATTTCATCAATAAATGGACCAAGAAAATCAAAGGTGTCATCTACTTCTTTAAGAGTAATGACCATTTGACCATTAGCGGATAATTTCTGCACCGCAGTATCAAGGGAGTCTGCACGGATCTCTCCTTCTTTTCTCTTTCCCTCAGGATCCTTGGTCAAATAATTAAATACTGCCACTAGAGATCCTCAACAGTCGATCTTAACACTTCTTCGATAGAGGTTGTACCATCGAGAACTCTTTCAAGACCAGCCTCTCTCAATGTGACCATCTCATTATCTAGCGCAGCCTGACGTATTTCATCCTCATTAGCATTGTCAAATACAAGCTTACGCAATTCACGTGCCATAGGTATCATCTCAAAAATGGCTAGCCTTCCCTTATATCCTGTATTACGACACTCAGCACACCCCTTAGCTTTGTAAAGAGCTTTAGGGACACTGCTCGGATCTAATCCAACTAGACCTAATTCTTGTTTACTTGGGACATATTCCTCCTTACAGTTATTGCAAAGTCTTCGAACTAGACGTTGTGCCATAACAAGGTTGAGACATGAACCCACTAAAAACGGAGCTATACCTATATCTAATAACCTAGTAATAGTTCCCGGAGCATCGTTTGCATGCACAGTAGAAAATACCAAGTGCCCAGTCAATGCAAATTTCACAGCAATGTCTGCAGTCTCACCATCCCTTATCTCACCAATGAGCAAGACATCTGGATCTTGACGCAGTATAGAACGCAGGGTCGAACCAAAGGTGAGACCTATATCCTCAAACACCTGTACCTGATTCACACCATCTAATTGATACTCGACAGGATCTTCTACTGTTGTAATATTGGTTTTTTCACTCTTGATCTCTTTTAAAGCTGCGTAGAGAGATGTTGATTTACCTGATCCGGTAGGTCCAGACACCACGACCATACCATATGGTTGATTGATGACTTTTTTAAAAGTGTTAAGATTTCGTTTAGGAAAACCAAGAGATGTTAGATTAAAATCGAATCCTGTTTTATCCAACAGCCTCATTACAACTTTTTCACCATAGACTGTAGGTAAAATTGATACACGAATATCTATATCTTTACCAGGCGCTTTAACAGAAAATCTTCCATCCTGTGGTAATCTTTTTTCAGCAATATTCAAGTTTGATAATATCTTTATTCTTGTTACCAGGCCACTTAAGGATGCAATAGGCGGTGTCATGATTGTTTGTAATACACCATCAATTCTAATTCTTATGTAGACCTGATTTTCCATTGGCTCAATGTGAATATCTGTAGCACGCTCTTTGATCGATTCCTGAAAAATAAGATTGACCAGCTTAACAATGGGTGCATCTTCCTCAGATGCCTTGTCTGGTGATAGGTCAACCTCTTCCTGTGAGCCCTCATCACCTGATACAACGGTGATGCTATCAATGGTCTGTTCAACCTCAGCGGTTTTTTGTATCTCACCGTAAACTTTATCTAATGCTTTTTCAAGTAAGCTGGGACCTGCAACTAAAATATCAGGGTTTAAACTCGTTAGTCTCTTGATTGAGTCAATAGCGACAACATCCTCTGGGTCTTCCATTGCAACCACGATGGTAGTATCATTACTGCTAACACCTAGAACTCTATTCTCGCGGGCAAAATCCTCAGGTATAAGCGCAGCCACTTCAGAGTCTGCTTCAAGAAGAATAAAATTATCTGCTTTTTTATATCCTAGTTGCTGACCATAGGCCGTTGCAAAATCATCTTCTTCCAACAAACCCATTTCGATCAATGTTGTACCGATCTTTTCATTGGTAGTTTTTTGTTGTACGAGAGCTTCATTAATCCCGCTCTCTGTTGCTTTACCATTATTTACAAGGATCTCACCAAGTTTTGAAAATTGTGGATTAAAATCTGCGCTCATTTTCTATTCCCTTGATCTGTATAATTGTAGTTTATTAAGGACACTCATCAGATGATGGAGATCTGACCAGAAGAATATCTATTGGATCGCTTGTGGTGATCTCTGGAATCATAAGGGTTGCAGTAAGACTTGAGGTAAAATCATCCCATGTACAAACTTGTGGGTTTTGGGTATCATCTATATTTGCCAATGTGCATAATGCACGATCATATTGAACTAGGATCCTTGCATAACCGTCCTCATCTGTTCGAACTACAGGCTCACAATTGATCATTGAATATCCATCCCAGAATCCGTTCGCCTCTCCTTCATCAAAAGTGTTTTCTATGCCATCCTGTCCAAAATCATCAAATGGCTCTGAAACCTCTGAGGTATCGTAGATACCATTCCCTGTTGTATCAAAAGAATCATGTCTTTGATTAAATGTACCCATGTCCAAGGTCTCAGGATCATCATCAGCTCCATAATCACGCCAGCTGAAGCACCCATCTCCTACTCCTGCACCAAGAACGCCCTCATCTGTATAGGCCTCATACCCTAATTCGTTCCAGCCGAGCACTCCAGTCCCACCAAAAGCAACGGGTGCATCGACTACAGGGTTACCATAAAAATCAATGACCAGTGCACTGACCTGCAGTTCAGCAAGGTCAGTACCTTCAAGAGTAAAGTCAAAGTATGTGGCTTCTGCTAATAAGGTGACCTGACCAGGTAAAAAGAATAAAGTAGCATCACCCTGGTCTTCATTAATATAGGATGCCACAGAATCACCATCAGTACCAAATGTAAGTGCCCGCACCTGACCTATGTCTCCGATAGCGTCTGTGGAGTAAACAATATTTGATCTCGCAACCCCAGAGGTAGCTTGGCCACTCAATATGCCTTCATTATTCGTATAACTAACCCCTTCTACAAATGCATCAATTAGCGTATCAGGCGGTAAGGGAGTAATGGACCAATATACATAGGTAGAGTCTTCAACTGGGTTGTACCATCTATCATAAACAATAGCAGCACACTCTGTCTGATAAAATCCACCACCGATAGCTTCTGTACTGTTTGGATCATACTCTGCTTCAATATGGTATGGCGCTCCTGATGAAATGATAACAGGAACTGTTATACTTTCTAAGGCATCATTTAGAGTATCGCATATGGATGTTTCTACAGTATTTGCTGTCGCAATGATCCTTACAGGACCTGGCTCCGTACCACTATTCAGCGAAACAGTCGCCACACCATTGACCGTCTCTACATTGACTGAGGTCTGATCTGGACTATTCAAATATGTTCCTTGTAGAATGGGTTCTAGCCTGAAATTAACTGTTACACCTGATGTCAAAAGATTTCCATTACTATCATATACCTCTGCCTTGATATCTGTGGATTCAATTCCACCTCCATCCTTTACAACTATTTCACTTGGGTTGGAAGCTGGTATTTCAATATAGGCGCAAGATCCAACTGCGCTTTCTGTACCGATAACGATCTGTTTTGAAACCGTAACTGTGTCTCCTATAGCCGGGTGATAGAAAGAGGTATTTACCAGCCCTGGTCCTACATTTTCACTGAAACTATAAGATTCGAAGGTTGTATTTATCATGCCTGTAGGATCGGTAAAACATGTATCTCCGCAAATAATACTACCATTAGCTGATTCTATATTAAGAAGGACCCCATCTAGGTCATCGCCGTGTGCATTTTGAAGGAGTACTTCATAGGGACTGCTTCCACCAAGATCTATCTGGGCATCTGCAGTAATGTTCATTGTATAAGGCCAGACCTGCTCTTTTTGACTAAAAACTGAGAATTCTACATTATCAATGATATCACTTGTGTATTTTACCGTTATGATAGCACCCGAGGATGCGGTGGACTCGATCTTTTCGGCACCATTACTCGGTGTAAAACGAGCAAATGCATACCCATTTCCACCAAGTTCAGGGAAACCAAATTCCTTAAAATTCGGCACATACTTTGTTGATGGATCACTGGTGTCGAAAGCGCCATCAATATCTGAAGAGAATTGTAGTGATTTTCCATTAGCTCCAACGCCCTCTCCATCCAATAGTCTGGCTATAACGATAACTGAAGTTTTTGCCTCAGCATCTGATAAAACCTCACCGACTATGATAGGATTAGATGTCTCGCCATGTACGAAAACATGGGCCAAGGATAGCGAACCTGTCTCAACTGCAGTTTCTACTTCTTCAGGTAAACGATCGTCACATGATAAAGTAAATATCGATATGAAAAGGAATGATAGAAAACTAATAATTTTAGAAAAATTCATACTATTCTCCTTTACCTTGTTGTATTTCAGGACTGTCTATTTCTTCATCTCCACTAACATCCTGACCAACGCTAGTAGCTTCATTTTTAGGAGCTACAGATCTATTAACATAGTTCTCGTATT
The DNA here is from genome assembly GCA_002167345.2 of bacterium TMED46. Lineage (GTDB taxonomy): Bacteria > Fidelibacterota > Marinisomatia > Marinisomatales > UBA1611 > CACEUX01. Next base: position 60,982 of record NHCZ02000012.1, read on the forward strand.
CAGCCACCTCTTGAGATTTGACTATTCCAGTATATGCATCTTCAATGATCTTTGGAGTAATTTGAATGACCAGATCTGTTTTGCGTTCTATAACACCTCGCGATGTAAATAATTTGCTACCAATAATTGGAATCTTATGCAGTATCGGCACCTTGTAGGTCGTTTGTTTTTTATCATTACTTAAGAGCCCACCTATGACAATGGATTGCCCATCTTTTACCCTTATAGTAGTGGATGATGTTCTACTCTTAACTCTTGGTATATTAGCATCTGGGCCAATGAATTCAAATATAGTTGAGACCTCAGGTTCAACCTTGACAGTTATATAACCATCGGTATTTACGGTTGGTAAAATATTAAGTTTTATACCAACTTCCTCTTTCTGAACCTGCACCTGACCACCTACGCCTCCAGAACTCAGAATATATGGCACGATATCGACAAGCTTGATATTAGCCTCTCTTCCATTAATGGTGGTTAGCCTTGAATCAGCTAGAACTTCTGCTTTGTTATTTCTAAGAAGTAGATCTAGGGTGAGGTCAAATGCTGTCAACTGTCTACTAAAATACCTGGGTATTATAGCGGTCTCATCTTTTTTGCCACTTAATCTATTGAATCCCATTGTAGCAGGTTTTTGCCCTATTGTCTGATCATCAGGCACCACTGAGCCTCCCCCTTCCTGTAAGGGGACCCCATTTTCTGCTAGAATAGTGCTATAGCTTGAAATTTTGGACCAATCTAGACCTAACTGTTCCTCAACGTCTGCAGCAACCTCGATCAGTCTTGTTTCAAGCATGATCTGTATCGCTGGAACGTCAATACTCTCAACCACCTTGATAATCTCTGCTATTTTCTTTGGAGAGGCGTTCACTAGAAGCTTATTACCTGGAATATCAACCTGGACCTGCTCTGAAATATCCTGCAAAAGATTCTTTACATCTGCAGCAGCAGCATACTTTAGCGTGACCACATATGAAGTAACACCAACTTCTTCTTTTAATTTTTTAGGATCTGCTATAAGGAATGAGTTTCCAACAACCTCATAGCTCAGCCCTACAGCCCTGACCACTAGATTAATTGCCTGCTCAATGGGGACCTCATCCAAATGAACAGAGACCTTGTCCTGCTTGTTCACATTAGGATCAGTGACGATGTTATATCCACTTTCTTTAGCGAGGATAGCAAGAATACTCGGCAGGAATGCATCCTCTGCATGAATCGTGATCAAAGTATTATCCTCATTTGATTCAGTTGTACCTGGCTGACCATAAATTGGCTGTATCGAAATGACCATAATGACACAATAGATCATAAAGTTCATAAATTTCATATTACGCTTTTCCTTCATAATTTTTTCCAATATCCTATGTTGATGGTTCATAACCTGGCGCAGGGTATGATTTCTTTCCACTGTTTGTTTTTATAATGACCTTTGTACCATCAATCTGTTCAACAGTACCAATATTAGGTATAGTGTCTCCTACCCCAACAGTAAATGCCTTACCTCTATAATCGATCTGTGCCTGAAAATGGTCTTCTCTTTGATACACAAAAGCAACTCTTACCGCATTTCTGTTACGCTTCACTCGCCTACCAGATCCATCTGCAAGAGAAAGAACATTCGTGAGGAGCATTGGAGTATTATTGATTTTAAACTCAAATTCACTACGGTCTTCAAGTCTTTCCTCAAGATAAGAGATAATATTCTCTAGCTCTTTATCAGTTCCGAATTGAAGGTCCTCTGCAGCTTGTTTTAAACGATCATATTTTTTATTCATTGGAAAAAGTTTAAAACTAGTAGCGACCAAACTTAAGATCGTAAACCCTACAATAAGATTCCAAATAGTAACCGACCTATCACTCATGATACAACCTTGCTCTTTGATTTTACCAGTGTGATTGTCGATAGACTCACTACAAACTCCTGGTATATTAATTTTTCTTCATCGGTGTTCGCCTTGATCCTTTCAATTCCATTTTTGACCTCAAACTCATCAATGGTAATTAACCTTGGTGAGCGCTCTAACTCTGAAAGGAATTTCCCAAATTGGTCATAAGAACACTCGAGGGTGACAATATAAGGCGCCTTGAAGTAAGTAATTTTATCGATGCGAGGTTTAGGCTTGATGCCCAATAATTTTATATCTAACTCTTCTAGCACATCTGTTAAATTATTTAAAAATGGTAAACTTGCATCATCTGCAAGAGAATCTGCTTTTGAAAGCGCTAGGTTTTCCTGAAACAATGTAAACACCCTATCCAACTGACTAGCCAGGATCTGAGCGCTTATCAGATTTTCATTAAGCTCTTGCTGCTCCTCCTCAAGGACCCTTATCTCAAAAGGTTTATCACCAATGAGAATTGACGCAGTCAACCAGTATGAGATTGTTAATAAGATCATTGATCCAAATAGAATAATATTTCTTTTTTCAGCCATAGTTAGTAATTAGGAAAAATTCTTTTTCCCACCCTTTTTCGAGCTAGCTTCTATTTCAAATCTTACAATATCTTGCCCTCGAACACTTACTTTACTGTGACCTACATACTTTATCTTACTAAAGTTGATCGAGAATTCTTTATTATTACGCAAGGTTTGTACATATTCATCGATGATCTCGAAGTCTTTTCGATCTTCAAACGTTAGTGCAATTCCTCGTATTATAAGCTTTTGACGTTTAAATCTTAAACCAGTGATCGCGATATCATCAGGAGTCAAAGCTCCCATTTTCTCCAAGTTCTTGGCCCATAGAAAGCGATCTTGTTCTAAGTCTGCGAATGAAAGGATATCATCCTTTGATAGATTCTTGCCCTGTGATTGGAGTTTATTGATCTCATCCTTTAGGCGCGAGATCTCTTTTTGCTTTTTATCAATTATTCCGTCGTAACCAGAACTGATCATCCATACCCTAACATTTACGCCCAGCAACAAGATAATAAGAACACCAAATACGCCCCAACGCACTTGCTCACGTACCCTTGCCTGGCGAGTTTCTGCACTTTCTGCTTTATTTAGGTTTATAACTATATATTGTTTATCCAAGGTCCATTCCTCCTCGAATCCCTAGCCCCAGTGCTGTTGTATACTGGCTTGGATTAGAAATTGAAATATCACCAGCACCATCCACAGAATCGAATGGGTCAAAAACAGCGCATTCGATATTTAATTTTTCATTGACTATAGCCGTAAGCCCCGGCGTTGCTGCAGCTCCACCTGTTAAGAATATCTTTAAGAAAAAGCTTTGGCCTGTCTGTTTTGCATAGAACCTTAAAGATCGTCTCATATCCTCTACTAGGTTATCATATACTGTCCGCTCTGCAATGCCTACCTGATCTATATTTTCGCTTGAGGTATCAGCCTTTGTAGATGTGATACCATCTCGAAAAAGCAGATCTTGAGCCTCAGTATAGCCTATCTCTTTCTTTTCAGATAATTCTTTAACAAAGTGATGACCACCAATAGGAAGATCCCTTGTGAAAAACTGTTCACCTTTGCCATAGACAACTAGCGTTGATGAAATTGCACCGATGTCAAGCATCACCACAAGGCCATCTTCTGGCATGTCTTTTATAAATGAGAATGCATTGCTCATTGCAATTGGATTTACATCTACTACACCTGGCTTAAGACCGCATTCTTTTAAAAGATCTATGTGGTTGTTAAGAACCCCTTTTGTACAGGCTACAAGGCCAACATCTATCTTATCAACCTCTTTCTTGTTCGACCCCAATATCTGATAGTCGATCACTGCATCAGTACCATCCATTGGGATATGCTTTCTAGCCTCAAACGTCATGGCAGATTTGAGCTCATCAGAGGGCATCTCCATGGTCGTGATCTGTTTAATACTTGCAGAAGACCCATTGATTCCCGAAATCATAACTTTTGCTTTTTTAGGGTTAAGCCCTTGTTGCCTAAATAGTTCTTTTACTGCTATGACATAGTGAGATTGGTCGATCTTCTCGGGGTCATACGCAGAGTTAGGGTCGGGTATGAGCCTAGAGCCTGCATCAATCAGTTTATATCCATTTTTGGTCTTATCGGCTGCCACCATTTTGACGTACTGCCTGCCTATGTCTAATCCTAGATACATATTTCTTCCCTAATCCTGCTGTTGGTTCCTCGCCTCGCCATAGGAGGCCATTTTTAAAATAACTGTATTGTTTGTATTCTCTAGATCTGGGAAATAGGGTGGTGGATTGAGTCGAAGGTTATAATCATAGTTGTAATTCTTATCATAACCAATGTCACCAGTATTATAGGGACTACCCCCGCCTGTATTTCTTTTCATATATCCTCTTCTGAACTGAACTATGGATCCCCATAGCTTTACATATCCACGATAATCACCAGTATTGTCATTGGTATGGGCCCCAGACTGATCTTCATTGCGGTAATAATTTCTATGCCCTCCACGACCATCAGCTATCGGAAGATTATAGATACCTCCTAGAATAGGGTCATGGTGACCAATTGTACTATTCTGCCAATAATGTGAAATAAATCCTCCATTCATTGCTAAGACAGCTGCGTTGATCTTGATATCCTGACCAAATTGTCTATCTCTAGAACCATTGGGTCTGGTATTCGCAATGATAACACTACCTCCAGCTATAAGGCCAAGGACGTTATTTGAACCACCGTAAGCAGGCTGTACAACCGCACCAGATGTATAGGAGTCGGCGTAAACCACATCATCTATTAACCATATATTTCCCCAGACCCTGTCAACAGTATTAGTACTAGAGTGAACTCTATATTCAGTATAATCATCTGTCACGATTGTAAACTGTCCATCAACCGTTCCGCGGACAAGCACCTGTCCTCCCTTTATATAGATGATCTGTGGGGAATTTCCTGTAGAAAAGAAGGTTCTATTCATGAATACATGTTCACTATTGTAGATCTCATCGGGACAATTAAATATATCACATGATGTGCCACCGGCAGTCCAATAATCAAAATCAAAATGTTGCCTGCCTCCAGCTTCACAGTATCCAGTCCAACCATCAGGGTTTGTTTCTGTTAGATCATGGTCATGATAATATACTTGGTTGTTCCACTCAACATTCTCATTTAGCCCATCGCTGGCACTCGCATTGACAAAGGTGATATTCTCATCATCATTAAAACCAATTCCTTCAGGGCCATTATATGCTAGGGTCTCACCGTAAAATGATACTCTTAGACGATCTGTACCAAGAGTAGCTATTCCGCTTGAGATAAATGATATCACTTTTGAATTATCCTCGTTAAAAATAAAAATCTGGTCTCCATCACCTATCTCAAAATCACCAGAAGAAACGAGACTATAAAGGTTGATACCATCGAGGGTATTACCGCTCATTACCAAGAAATTGGAGTTATACGTATTTGCAGTACCATCAAATTCATTTGGAAATAGGTGTAAATGAAAATCATCAGTCTCTAGACCACTTGCCAAACTATCGTATTGAAAACTGAATTCCGCTGGTGGGTTACCGATGGGTGGAATATTGTATGTCCATTGCGCGGCCCAGTAGCCCCCCTCAACAAAGTTTATTTCTGTCATAACCAGAGTATCTTTTTTACCTGGTCTAAATAGCTTTGTGTCAGCCACAAACGTTTTAGTGGCATTCTGTTTTGCTACCTCAGTAGAATTTTGAGGAGGATATATGATCTGGTGAACAGTATCTATAACAAGTTCATCATCTTCTAAATAGTCGTTTATACAATTCTGGTTTCCATTAAATAGGTTTCCTTGCTCTTCTGCTTCATAGGTTACATTGATCTCACCATTAAATGTGGCGCACGACCATTGACAGAAAGACATATTTCCATTGGTATGGACCTTCCCATCTAATTCATCCGAACCGCAAAAATTTACACTACCTGTATTGCCAGGACCTATAGGCTCTTCCTCATGCGTAAAATACATGAATTCTTCAAAGCCTTGTGGTCGCATTGAGGTGAATACCCTTCTCTCTATCGAAACATTTGTTCCGCTTGGTGTGATATAATCTGCAACACCAGTTGAATACGCAATGTATTCTTTCCTTGTTGAATTTGGCAATAACTGCGTGGAACAAGCGATATCCTTATACATACCGATTGGTCTATTATTCTCGTCTGCACCATAACTAACACCATTTCTTACTAGGAGTGTATCAGAGGTGATGTATGGAAGAACAACTACTCCCACATCGTTTAGACCGGCCTCAGCAGCATAGAGAGCTTTCCACTCAGCGTACCTGTATTTCTCCATAGCAGCCTGACTAAATGAGTTTTTCAAGTAAGCAACTGTAAATGACATACTCACAAGCGTAAATAAAAGTGCTAGTGGTGCTGCACTACCTTTAGAATAAAACCTATGCATCAGGGTTTACTCCCATCGCATTTGTAACTTTTGTCTGAATATATGCAGTACCCATAAAAACAGATCTGCGATAAATATGCTGCTCCTTGACGGGTTGAAACGATTCATCCATGACATCACTCTCCATGGCAAGAACAAGGGAAAGTGTCATGTAGGAATTCTTAAATGTGTCCGAGCCCAGACCAGGTTGCATATCATATTCAACCACAAAATCATCAACATAGACCGTTCTTTTATTTGGGCCTCGAAACACTCCTTCGCTTGGAAACTTTAGCACTCCATCAACAGGAACATCGCTATTGAACTGTATTCCAGACCTGTCATCACAAGCGACAACTAGTTCAGGAGAAATATCGGTGTAGTACTTGTAAAGTCTTAATCTTGCAAAACCATTAAAACTATCAATTTCAACCTTTTGTGCAAGATTTAGTTCACGAACGATCTCACGCATGATATTATTACCGTACTGTCTAAGGTCTTGTCTTACTGTATCCGACTGATAATGGAGCATAACAGCTTGAGCACCACTGGTCATTCCGATCGCAATTATTGATATTACGACGATTCCTGCAGACAACTCTAAAAGTGTCATGCCGGCGTTAGTGCTCCTTAGCAATTTTACGATCATAATTCGAACTTGGTCATGATAGTCGAAAGTCGCCTTTCATAACCCGTGTCTCCCGCATATCTTCCGGTTGGTGAGGTAAATCTATCACCCCATTTTATCCAACACTCTAGCTCATACCGGGTCATATCTGTAGTCCCATAGTCATTGAAGTTATTGAGCCTTCTAAAGTCATAGTACAATCGTGCCTCGATAGAATTCTTTTGTCCTAAACCACCAACTAAAAATATCTCATCGCCATCTGGATCTCCTGCAAGCTCATATGGCGATAGTTTCCCATCAGCGATGCGTCCTTTCCAATATTCCATATAATTAAGCAGTTCCTCTGTTGCTCTTTCTTTTATCTCAAGAGAATGTAGCTCGCCTCTTGCATGTACAACACCCATCATAAGACCTATACAGGCAATCGATATAATAACTGTAGCTGTCATCACCTCGATAAACCCAATACCTGAACTAGATTTTTTTAAGGTCATAGTACGTTTTGAGCAAATAATTTTGGGTTTTCTGCGATATTCTCTGCCATTTTCCTTTCAATATCGCCCTTTGATACAAGTCTCTGAAGATCTTGATCAAGTGACTGCATTCCCTCTACGCCACCAGATTGAATGATTGATGGTATCTGGTAGATCCTATCCTCGCGAATAAGATTGCGAATTGCAGTATTTGCGATCATGACCTCACACGCAGGAAGTCTACCTTTTCCGTCTTTTGTTTTTAACAATTTCTGAGCGATCACAGCCTCGAGACTTTCAGACAACATCGATCTAATCTGCCCTTTTTGGCCTGTTGGGAAAATATCAATGATCCGGTCAATGGTCTTCACAGCGCTTGATGTGTGAAGAGTGGAAAGTACAAGGTGTCCAGTTTCAGCAGCAGTTAAAGCTAGGGAGATTGTCTCCAGGTCTCTCATCTCACCAACCAAGATCACATCAGGGTCTTCTCGAAGAGCAGAGCGCATCGCGTTGGCAAAGCTATGTGTATTTGCACCAAGCTCTCTTTGATTGATTAGGCTCTCTTTTGTCTCGTGATAGTATTCAACGGGATCTTCAATTGTAATTATGTGACAACTTCTCTGGGTATTTATATGATCTACCATTGCTGCGAGGGTGGTACTCTTTCCAGAGCCAGTAGGGCCCGTTAATAACACAAGACCCCTATCCATTAGGGCTAGGTTCTTTAAAACAGGTGGAATACCCAGATCATCAAAATCTTTCACGACCTCTGGAATGGTACGAAATACTCCAGCTAGCCCTTTGATCTGATTAAAAAAATTAACTCTGAACCTACCTTTTCCCTCCAGACTAGCAGAAAAATCTATCTCCTTGTTCTCTTCAAAAAGCTGGATCTGATCTTCATCCAGTACCTGTGGAATAATAGATTCCATTTCCTCCTGCTTGAGTGGGTCCATATTGAGTGGCTTCATGGTACCATTGATCCTCAACATCGGTATTGAACCAACACTCAGGTGAAGATCTGATGCTCCGCTGTCGACGGAATAACTAAGTAGCTTATTTAGATCCATGAAGGCTTATTCACCTTCAGGTGAGCCATACCCTGTAAACTTTCCTAGATCAGCATCGTAAACTACCTGGTGACCTGCTCCTCCAGACATTTCTTCAGTACTCGTTGCAGTTATTCGACCACCTTGATCGCTTAGCTGTAGATCGAATGACCACTTGAGCTTTGTTGAACGACTTACATCTAATTGACCTGCTCTTTCGAGTTCATCTATCTCTGAGGGCCAATCACCCCTGGTCTGGTAATACATTTTTGATGCATTATTAATATTCGACATCACTGTCCTTGCCTCAGATGCATATGAGCTTTTAACATAATCTAAATAGGTAGGTAATGCTATCACCGCAAGTATTGCCACAATAACAACCACAACCATGATCTCTATCATGGTAAAACCAGATTGAGTACTCCGTTTTAGTTTCATACCTGATATATCCTTATTTTAATATTATCAATTACTTACAAATCTTTGAATTGTCTGAGATATAATATACTTTTCTCCTACTCACTAGGAAAACGATAAAAAGTGTGATTTTACTCACACTTTGCTCAAATTATTTGAGCAGCAACACCTTCTGTGTGCCCTTAAATGAACCGCTCGCAAAATGTATAAGATAAACACCGGTTGAAACCTGATTCCCTTCATTATCCTTTGCATCCCATTCGACTTCATGATTTCCTTCACCCATAGGCGCGTTTCTCAGCGTCCTAATAAGTCTCCCGCTCAGATCAAAGATACTGAGCTCAACCTTCCCGTAAGCTGCCACACTATATGTAATCCGGGTCCTTGGATTAAATGGATTTGGGTAAGGATTATGGAGGGCGAAATTATTGGGAATCTGATTAACATCCAACCCAAGAAGTTCATAGATACTAAAGACTGTACCATTTAGCTCTACTTCTTCTATATCAAATAGCTGGTCTGTTCCATCCCTGTCAGGCTCAAGGTCAATTATTTGATAAGAAGAGTCGTCAGTCGCATAAGGAGGAATTATGACATAATCATCACGAACACCTGTGTATACTGCCCTATCAACCCCTTCTGAACCATAAATAATATCATCACCCATTGAACCTAAAAATATATTATCCCCGATATTGCCCTGAAAATTATTATCATAATTATTGCCATAAATATTAATAGCCGCATCGCCATTAAGCGTGATATCCGTTAGGTACTGCGAACGAAATGTATAATTCAAATTATTTTGCAGGCTAAGGTGAAAATCATTACTGAATGTTACTGATAGAGAGGCTGTGTATTCCCATGTTTCTCCAAAAAACCCTTGGATAATATTATATAGCTCAGGATCACCCGATGCCATTGTCTCTCTATTAATAAAGGCATATTCATGATCGCCACAGTATCCATCTCCAGATGGATCGTGTTCCCATAGACCAAAATAACATTCCAGACCCATAGCAAGGTATTCTTCGTCATAGTCTTCAACTGGAAGGTCAGATAGTGGTTCATAATATTGATTCTCTATTGCTTCAGACATTGCGCTTTCAATAGCATTTTGCATGCCTGGAGCTACCAACTGAATACCATATCCATGTACATAATGCAATACTTCTTCATAGGTAGCATCCCTTTGGGAACTATTCATATAAGCTGAGCTTCCCTCTGGGTGAACCTCAGTTGCAAGAAGGTCCTGACCTTGGACACCTGAATCGATCAGCTCCAATAGATCTGGATTATCATACTCAGTTTCATCATTTAATAAGAAAAGAATAGCATTGGTAGTCGCGATCGCATTAGCTATAGGTACCTTGTTGCTGCCCCATTCACTACCTGGAATATCTACCAGATAAGATTCAAGGACACGCCTAGAATGTAGAATCTGTTCATCTGTAAAGTCATCTTGGATCAATATCTGAATGAGGTCCTCATTCGGTGCAACAATATGAGTATACCTCGTTGCTACAGCAGAAAATAATGGATCTACATTATCAGGCAAATCAACAATGCCATCATCATTGGTAGATATATTGATATAAGGAAGAGTAGGAGTCGTATTATCTCCTGTAACCGTTAGAGAAATCGGCACTGCAACTGGATCAGCCGTAGGACTCACCACATTAATAGAGGCATAGTAATCTCCTTGCTCAAGACCAAGAGCGGTTGCTTGAACATAGATACTGGTTGCTTGGTCGCCATAGATAGCACCATCTAAACTACCATTATCTGACGAAAGCGAGAGCCAAGGAATTATTTCTGAAGAGTATGTTTTAGCCTCCCAAGAGAAATTATTAGAAACAAAACCCTCACCAACGGGTGAGACCTGAGTGCCCTGTTGACCATTTTGGTTCTGCCAGCCTATAGTGGACTGGTCCGTAGTACCTGTCATCTGATCGTAATTACACCTAAATGTTCCGTCCGAATACAACACAATTTGAAAATTATATGTACCCGAACCTGCCGTACCTTCCCATCGAACTACATCATCAAACCAAACTACAACCCTATCATTATTAGCATGATAGTATATGTCTCCGGAGGAATTCTCGTTACCATTATCATTATTTGGATTAAGGTCATCAAAGAAACCGAAGATAGCAGGGAATGGCATTGAAGCAGAAGGAATTTCACCATTCTCCCAAACTGTCTCATTATCACTATTCCAGCCAACCCATCCATTGGCATTCACTTGCAAATAGTTATATGTATCTGAAAAAAATTGAAAATCAAATGGAAGTGAAATTTGTTGAGATGAAAATTGATCATTCCCTGAAAAAGTGAGTTGTGTCGCTTCATCTTCTATGTCTATCCATTCAAATAACATGTCAGGCTCATCTACGGATGTGGTCCAGTAGTAGTTTCCTCCATCTGGCCCACCCTGAGGATTGAGGTATGAACCCGAGCTTGAAACAACTATCTCATAACTTAAAACAGTCTCTGGCTCACCAATATTTGAAATAGTAAGGGTTTGGGCCTCATACTCTCCTGCATTGAGATCGAAATTCAATGATGAAGGATCTACAGAAATGATAGGCGAACCAAATGAAACAGTGAAGGATATAAAATCACCTGAATTTGAAACATTGTATAGATTCAAGCCGCCTTGAGATCCATTTCCATTGTTGTAGAGAAAGCATGAGGGATCCGTATCATCATTTAATTCCGTATGGCCATAGTCGGCACCATAGGGCGCTTGATCAAAATTCCCAGTATTATTCAGATCGCCGCCAGGACGATACACATATAGCTCATCTGGTGGTCCCTGGGCGTTACCATTTCCAGCCTCCGTATTGATCCTGTAGGCCACAAGACCTGATCTTGACCCTGGAGTATTTACATCATACATTCCTTCCTGTTTTCGATATTCTAGAATAAAATATTCTGTGTCAGAGTTTGGTGAAGGAATCTTATAAGCTGTATTATCCTGATTCTGGAGTGGATTTAGAGCGTATGTACCACTTTGAGTTAGTTCTTCAAGTTCGATCCAATCAAAATATTTCCATTTTGTAAAAGCACTAGGAAACTGAGGAGGGTTACCATTCGATGCCATGACATCCCACCCTCCTACTGGAGTAGGAGCACCTCCTCCACTGTAGTGATAATAGTCTGGTGCACCTAGAACATGACCAAACTCATGGCAGAGCACTCCAACGTTATAATACCATGATTCAGAAAGCATAAATAAATAGTCATATACTTGAGACCCATTTATAAATACCTCCTGACTATATAATGCCCAACGATGTGGCCATAATAGATCGGCCCAATCTCCTGGTGTACCATATATAACAAATGAAACAGCATCAACAAAACCATCATCATCCGCATCAACATCAATCAGTGGAGAAACGCTGGATGTTATCGAATTAACTGCGTTTGCAAGAAGCGTGTGCTCCCTTTGTGCTCGTTCAGTAGCATCTTCATACCCATCAGGATTTGCATTGGAATATGGCTCATAGTAGCTTCTGTTATACTCATCTACATATGAGGTATTAGACCCATCAAATGTACCCGGATAGTGAAATGTATTGACCAGTAATGAATTATAAGAAACATCCCAAAAATAATGTCTCAGAGATGGCTCATCTTCCTCTGTTTGAAAAACTGCATCATAATATGCACGGTCAAAAGGGAAATCTGGATCGTCTGCAAAACGAATAAAGACATTGATTTGTGCTATTTCTCCCGAACTAGGAGCATCTCTTCTGCCCTGAACCATTTGACTACGTTGATAGAATTCCTTGTTCCTATTATATATTTCTTGACTCGAACTGTACCCTGGCTCTAATCCGATACTCTGCGGATCACCAAGTTCTGCCCTTAGGTCAGTGGGAATAAGACCTCCATCCGGTCCCTTATCTGCATAATAATAGTATCCATCTTCAATGTCTAGTACAATAGTAAAATCGTTTATATCATGCAATCTACGTGCATACTGGTCTCCAGTAACAAAGCAAAAAATGGTCTCGCCACTAGGCTGAGTGATGGTCCTTGGAATGTCATCAAACCATGTCGCTTTAAGAGTAGATATGGCTATAAATAATAGAAAATATGAACTTAGAATTTTCATCTAACTATAATAAAATATTTCTTTTTAATGATATGAGCTTATTTAAGCAGTATCATTTTTTGGGATTGGCTGGAAACACCATCTAACATTAAGCGATAAATATATGTTCCTCCACTTACTGGTCTACCAGAATTGTCATTACCATCCCATATAAAGTTTGTTATACCTGTTACCAATCTCCCTTTGTGAAGTGTGCGAACAGCTTGGCCCTTAAGGTTAAATATCACCAGACTACCTCTAGACTCCTTATCAACAGACACATACATGCTTGTTGTTGGATTGAATGGGTTAGGAAAATTTTGGCTAAGCTTTACAAAACAAGGAATCAGACTTTGGGATCTCAAAATATCAATATCCATTCTGATTTGATGATATGTCCCCCCATCATCTGATAAATATTCAGCGACAAATGATTCATTTGACCATTCCGTTAGGTCATAGACTAATTCCTCATAGCCAATCACACCAAGTGGGGTTATGAACCGTCTAAGAAAAATGACCTGAGTATATTCTTTATCAAAACCAAAGTAATGGTATGCCCAATCTAGGTCCTCATTGTATAAAAAATCACAGGACGAGGTATAAATATGAAATCCATCCCTATCGCCACCCTCACTCACGATCAAAGATATATTTCTATTATCATAGGTCAGATTAGGCGAATCAAGCAACTCTAAGCCAGTCCAATGACCTAAAAAATTGGATAGACCTTGCCCATTTGCAGTCGCAAAAAGTGTAAGGAGGGAAAATAATGAGATTTTTAGGAGTTTTTGGCTAGCCCTATGCATGGGCTAAATATACATCTTTGGGTTGTAATATGGGAACCTTGTTTGATACCCCCTGTGCGTTATATCACTATTTGACTAAGATCATTTTATTCTTTAAAGTATTCGACTTAGTTGATAGATGATAAAAGTATAGTCCCGTGGCAACTTTCTGGCCATTATCATTTGTAGAATCCCAGAGGACTGTGTACTCTCCAGGACTTCCATAACCCGATCTTAAATTCTTTACAAGACCACCATTAACATCATAGATAGCCAGAGCATAATATCCATGATCGGTCAAGGTATATTTGATATTGGTGGTTGGATTAAATGGGTTTGGGTAATTGTATAAAAGAGCAAAACTATTTGGCTCAACTTCAGGCTGTTCAATAGCTAGGACACCGCAGACAGAAGAATACGCTCCGATCACACCAGATGAATCAGATGCAGTTTGGCATATGGAGGTTTCCTGCAAATTATAAATAAAATTTTCAGGAAAGCAGAATTCAGGGTCTTGACTAATGATACCACCTTCAGTGGTAAATATTAAGTTTGGATGATCCGCTAAGAGATCTTCACCCCCTGTTATATCAGAATACCCGAGATCAAGATAGGTGATACCGCTAGACTCGGGTACGTATAAAATTGGACCATCATTATCCCATATTATTGAGTTTTTTACGGTAACAACAGAGCTATAGAACGCCATGGCAGAGCCTACACCTGAGGTGTTGCCAGAAAACGTAGTTTGGTCTAGATCAATAGATGCCTGATATGCAACTATTCCACCACCATAATCATAACCATTATTTTTTTCAAAAGCTGTCCATTCAACTGTACTTATACCACCATTCTGGTATAACCCTGCTCCTTCAATAAATGCTTCATTATTCTTTACTGCACTATGCCTTATGCTCGGTTCAGCATTTTCAAAATAAAACCCTCCACCCCAATAGGCTATGTTATTCTCGACCACGACACCTTCAAATAGTGGAGAACCTTCTGTCACATATATCCCACCACCTAAGTTACCACCGTTATTCCTAACCGTGATATTTTTGAGCACAGGATCTGAACCAGAAATATAGATACCACCGCCTATCTCAGCCGTATTTTCTTCTACAATAATATGCTCAAGCGTAGGGGTTGAGTTTATTATCGCTATACCACCGCCATATGGGTGGGAACCGCCACGGAATGATATACCTCTAATTGTTGCATTATTATTTGATGTTTGGTCTAGGAGAAGACAACTTCCTCCGATTTGACCAGGTGCAAAATACGTCTCCAGAATCATATTAGGATCATTTTCAGAAAATGCTCTTGACTCTAGAACGACTGTCTTCGAATCGAAATCGAGCATTTCTGTATAAACGCCTGGATTAAGTCGAATGGTATCACCATTTACTGCAGAAAGAACGGCCCTGGAAATAGTCTCAAAAGGCGCCTCAAGACTTCCATCATTTGCATTATTACCGTTTGAATCAACATACCAGACTGGTCCTACATTAACTGGACCGCACCCCGCTCCAAAACATCCGATCAGTGCACCTGCAGCTCCACCATCAATGCATGAAGAATTCTCTCTTACATA
This sequence comes from bacterium TMED46, assembly GCA_002167345.2. Taxonomy (GTDB): domain Bacteria; phylum Fidelibacterota; class Marinisomatia; order Marinisomatales; family UBA1611; genus CACEUX01. The sequence continues at coordinate 76,374 of NHCZ02000012.1, forward strand.
GTAATTACCTGCGGAACTGTTACAAAAATAAGGTTCTTCTTCGATGTTTCCAGCACCCCAATTCAGTTCACCATTATCGTTGGTCTCAATACCATCCTCTCCATTCTCGATAATACTGTATAACACACCTAGCTCAACTTCTGTGCCTTCCGATCTAAAATAAATTTGAGGAGTGCCATTCCCCCAGAGAACAGTATTGAGCAGGTTAACATCCGAATTATCCCTCATGTAAATTCCATTACCATAGAGCCCTGCTGAATTATTTGCCATGGTCAGGTTTGTAAAATCTACTGTTGAATTATTTCTTATATAGGCGCCGGCACCGGAGCTTGATACATTATCAGCTATCAGAGAGAAAGAGAATTGCGGATCAGCATTGTTGACATAAAGACCTCCACCNAGACCATCCGCCTCATTATTGAAAATAAAAACTTGTTCTGCCTGAAGATCAGCATCATCTTTTAGTGTAATTCCACCTCCTGAATTATTAGCAGTATTCTGGTTAAACACTACATTTTCCATGATAGGACTTGATTCATTTCTCAGATAGCAACCGCCTCCAAATTCTGCTGTATTTTCAAAAAAGGTACAGTCGTAGAACTCTGGGCTAGAGTCAACTCTAGAGTATAACCCGCCTCCAACATCATCCGTTTCATTACCATTAATACTACATCCATAAAATTTTGGAGATGCATTATAACAGAATATTCCACCACCGCCGCCTTCATTTGCAGTATTATCTTGTATGATACAGTCCCTAATAACAGGATCACTACCTTGACAATAAATACCGCCACCATAAGTATAGTATGAACCATTATCGTCGGGNTCTTCATCATTGCCCGTACCATTTTGAAGAGTAAATCCTTGAATGATCGATTGAGTGNTCTCTCCACTAGAGAATGTGACCACACTTCCATTCTCTTGGGCATCAATGATCGTTGCACCAACCAATAGCGAATCATCCTCCAAGAGGTAGAGTGATGANATCAAAATGGCCTTACCATCAAAATCAATTGATTCAGGATAGAATCCTGGACTGACTAAAATTGAGTCGCCATCGGTAGATATATTTATTGCTTCCTGTATGGTAGGCTGGTCATCTGGCACATAAATCGTATCTGCCATTATAAATGAACTTGTGATTATAACGAATCTGTATATTCTATTCCGCATATCTAAATACCATTAAGGGGGCAAAATTATAGTTAAAAATTGTGGAATTCAGGATGAAGTTCACTATATCCTATATTAATTTCCTACCCTTCATAAAGATGATATATAATACCAACGTATATGTACCTAGCCATACCTAAAGAAAATATCAATGGTGAGACCCGTGTTGCGGCCACACCCGGAACAATCAAAGACCTTATCAAATCTGGTATGGAGGTTTATGTAGAATCAAAGGCTGGGCAGAATTCATATTTTAGTGACCAAGAATACAAAGATGCAGGTGCAAATATCGTGGAATCGGAGGATGAGCTGTTATCTCAAGCAGATGTTATTATAAAGGTACTGGCTCCCTCAAATGAACAGGTATTAAAAATTAAACCTAATGCTGCCATTATTTCTTTTTGCCAAACAACCAGGGAATTAGATACTGTTAAGGCAATGAGGGATCGGTCTCTGACCGGTTTTTCTATGCATCTTGTACCTAGGACCACCCTTGCACAGAAAATGGATGCTCTGTCATCTCAGGCCAATATCGCAGGCTACAAATCTGTTTTGATGGCAGCAAGTAGATTAAGTGTTTATATGCCGCTTCTCATGACCGCAGCTGGTACCATCAGACCTGCAAAAGTACTTGTTCTTGGTGCTGGAGTAGCAGGTTTACAAGCAATAGCAACCGCCAAACGTCTAGGAGCCCAGGTTGAGGCTTTTGACGTACGCCCTGTTGTTAANGAGCAGGTCGAATCACTTGGAGCAAAATTTATTCAGGTTGAAGCTGGTGAGGATGAAGGCGTTGGNGAAGGTGGATATGCCAAGGAAACCTCAGATGAATACAAGCGTCTTCAACAACAATTGATCCATGACCATATTAGCAAAGCAGATGTTGTTATTACNACTGCCCTTATTCCAGGTAGACCTGCCCCCATATTGATACCAACTTCTATGGTAGACGCAATGAAATCCGGATCTATTATTATGGACCTAGCATCTGAAAATGGTGGTAATTGTGAGCTAACAAAAAAAGATGAGACCATAACACATAATGGAGTNATCATTGATGGGACATCAAATNTACCAGGGACGATGCCAGTGCATGCAAGTGAGCTNTATGCAAAAAATGTTACGGCTTTGTTAACTTATATGGTTAAAGATGGAGAATTNAACTTAGACCTTGAAGATGAAATTATATCTGGGTCAATGTACACCCATAATGGTGAGATCACACACAAACCAACAAAAGAAACCCTGACAGCATAGANATGGATATAAATATAATAACTGTTTTCATATTAGCGATCTTTGTGGGNATTGANATCATTACAAAAGTACCTCCAACTCTTCATACTCCATTAATGAGTGGCTCAAATGCAATATCTGGCATTGCAGTNGTTGGNGCTATCATTTCAACAACGATCGATGGAGGCGTTGGAACATACCTTGGCCTCGTAGCTGTAATATTTGCTACTATTAATGTTGTTGGTGGCTTTATGGTAACCGACCGAATGTTAAAGATGTTCANNCGTAAATAGGATATTCAATGAACTATAGTAATATTTTCTACGTTCTGGCCTCTGTATTNTTTATCCTAGGTATAAAAAAGNTAAGCCACCCTAANACAGCTCGTAATGGAAACTTTATAGCNGCTTCAGGCATGCTAATAGCTATACTTGCTACTCTNTTATCATANGGTAAAATAGACCTCCAGATGATACTTATAGGTATGATAATTGGATCGGTAATTGGTGCAACTTTTGCTCTGAAANTTGAAATGACNCAGATGCCACAAATGGTTGCAATTTTCAATGGTTTTGGNGGCAGCGCCTCAGCGCTTGTAGCTGCAGCTGAGTTTCTAAAAACTGGNGACATATCAGCATTTACAATGGGTACTATCGTTGTATCAATTTTTGTAGGGACACTTACATTCACAGGTAGTTTTATTGCATTTGGTAAGTTACAAGGATTNATCAGTGGACAGCNTATCGTATTTCCAGGACAACAGGTAATCAATGCTTTATTCGCACTAGGACTTCTTATCTTAGGCTTCTACTTAGTTCAAGAACCTAACGAAATGAACCTTTTTTATGGGATTATAATTATTTCCGCTGTCCTTGGAATCACCCTTACCATCCCTATCGGGGGCGCGGATATGCCAGTTGTGATATCTCTGCTTAACTCTTATTCTGGTATCGCTGCAGCTGCTACAGGGTTTGTTCTCATGAATAATGGATTGATCATCTCAGGAGCCCTGGTTGGAGCATCAGGATTAATCTTGACAAATATAATGTGTAAAGGGATGAACAGATCTCTAGCGAATGTGATTTTTGGTGCAGTCGGACTTGAACAAGAATCATCACAAGGTGGCTCGGGAAAACAGGTTTCAATAAAAAGTTATTCGACTGAAGAGGCAGCGATGATATTTGATGCTGCAGAAAAAATAATTGTAGTCCCTGGATATGGGCTAGCAGTCGCACAGGCTCAGCATGCAATTAGAGAGGTTGCTGAATTTCTTGAGTCCAAAGATAAGCAGGTCCTCTATGCTATTCACCCTGTGGCAGGTAGAATGCCTGGGCATATGAATGTTCTATTGGCAGAAGCTAATATTCCATATGAACAACTTAAAGACCTTGATGAGGTCAATCCTGAATTTGAAGATTGTGATGTCGCACTTGTCTTGGGTGCAAATGATGTAGTAAACCCAGCTGCAAGGCACGATACCTCATCTCCCATTTATGGAATGCCAATTCTTGATGTAGATAAATCCAGAACAGTAATTATCAATAAAAGAACAATGAATACTGGTTTTGCTGGTATCCAGAATGAACTATTTGGGTTTGATAACTCAATAATGGTTTTTGGTGATGCGAAAGATATGCTACAACAGCTACTTAAAGATCTGAAAGAGCTCTAATTATTTTTTAAATTTAAACTTCTATGCCTTTTCAAGGTCTACTTTGACCTTTGATGAACTAGAATACAATCCTAAGAGAATATATTTTTCACAGACTGCTTCAGCATAATCCTCTGAAAAATATTTACCAACCTTAAAAACACGACCACCACGGGATTCAACTATCTCTAATTCAGGTAATAATTCTCGTACAGCTTCCATCTGTTGGTCTCCCTGGGGTACAATACTGACCTCAAACATTTCCATCTCTCCGCCTTTTTCTTTACTAACGTAATGAGCGATCATACCTGTGAATTCTGCTACTGCCATTGCTTCTTCTTCTGTTACCTCGTCATCTGCCTCAGCCATTAGGTTAATAAGGTCTACAAGACCCTCTGCAACATCTGTATCTGGACTTTCATCAAGGTATGATTGTACAAGGCCTTTAAGCTCAACAAGATTAGTAACCTCTTGCGGTTTTCCAGGAGTGAGGTCAGGAACATCTATTCCCCATTTCTCAGAAAATTGCTCAATGAGCTCAATCTCTTCTTTAGCTATATCATCATCTATGGCAGCCAGTTTTTGAAGAATATCAATGATCTTCCTAGCTCCCTTTGGTCTGATCATGTCAGATATAAGATCTCCAGATTCTTTCCCCTCTAATTTTAGTGCTTGACCCAGTAATTTTAAAAAACCAACTCCTCTATTCTTATCCACAAAATATCCTGTACCTATCAATGTAAAGACAGTTGCGAGAAAAAGTGCTATTACACTTTTTGCAGCATTGAAGTAGTCTTGGGTAATGATCAAGGCATTCAATAAAAATGGAAAACCAACAACAAAACCAAGCATAGCAGCAACTATAGAGATACTGTTTGATACTTCTTCATTTTTTCGACGCTTCCAGATCTTATTTACTGTTAAGTAACCTTTGATCAGAGAAAATACTAGAGCCCCAGATACTAAGAAAGTGAGCAGCTTTTCAAACCACGACATGTCTGAACCATCAGAGGCTAAAACTGTCCCTAGGGTAATCATATGGACAAGTACTAATTTATGAATACTGGACATGGGCTTGATAATTGCTTGACATTTGAACTTGGTTAAGTATTGTTTTTTGTTGATTTATCATTGATACTTTAGAAATTTAAATCTGATTCATCTGGAAAAAATAAAAAATACAGCTAGAAATCCAAACAAGAATTATTTCGTTCTTTTTGAACCCCTATAGATAAACCAATCATCGCTTGTGATCTCATGATAATAGTTAGCCTCAGCTAATAAAACCTTTGCAGTATTTTGTTTGACTGCTGCTATTTCAACACGTACGCCCTCAGCTTTAAGGTGTGCGACAAGCTCAACAAAGTCTGAGTCTCCTGACATAATAATAATGGTATCAACCTTTGATGCTAATTGAGTTGCCTTTATCGATAGCGGGATATCAGCAGACTTATGACAAGGTACTACTGAACCATAATAGTTTTGATGAAGCCTTTCAGCAAATTTTCCAGAAATGGATTTCCCCTCTCTAAAGTATATTAGTCGATTCAATCCTCTACCATCCAAAAGTTTAGGGATCAATTGATCAAAATTGATCATTGCCTTGGGATTCTTTGACATCTCATGTATACTTCTCTCAATATTGTTACCATCACATAGAACAGCGACAGATTGATTGATTAATATATCAGACATAATTATTTGCGTCCTTTTTCAACGATTTCATAAAAGAGACTCACTGATTCCTCTCTTTCAATATCAAATTTTCTTTTACAATAATGATAAACAATATCTTCAACCATTTCTTCATATTCATCTTCAGAATATAAATCTAAGATAGTCTCTAGGTATTCTTCTAGTTCCGCTAGTTGTGATTCGGTAAGTGCTATGATAAGTTCCTTCCCTTTAATTTAACACATTATTAGGAGAGATGGCAGAGTCTGGCTAAATGCACTGGTCTCGAAAACCAGCAAGGGTTCAAACCCTTCGGGGGTTCAAATCCCTCTCTCTCCGCACAGAAATAAAAATAGAAGTTAGATAAGCGACGGAAATTCTAGCCAGTTTAATTTCACTAGATTAAATACTCTCGGGAAGAGTAATTGATGTTGAGAGAAACTTTTAATCTTAGGCAGCTAAGGATGCTGATCTTTTGAAGTAAAAAGATAGTCTATACTTCTCATCTCCAGAACGTGGGCCTTGCACCGCTGTCTTGTGGAGGCCACCTTTGAGACCTTCTAGCGCGGCTTCAGTAAAATTATACCCTGAGGATTTTACTACCGTTGGATTGGTGGGCACTGATGCACTGGACAGACCAAACTCCAGAATGCAGAACCCTGATGCGACATGGTTAAGCAGTACTGACTTCAGGTACTTTTTTCTCTCTTTATAGTTATATATATCGTTCATAACGCTCATAAATTATTACAACAGAACTAAAGTGTCAAATGATTTTTTCAACTTATTTTTGCAAAATGCATCTCTATTAAATGGCTACTCTATTCAAAATTTATTTCGCCCTTTAATTAATAATTCATTAATTATTCAGGTGTATTTTAGTTTATCATAATATTTATTATTGGCCATAAAATGAGACGACTTGTGACAATGTTTTGCAAGCAACTATATTAAGGGTAGGAAAAATGGGTAATAAATAAGATTATGAAAAAAAGAATATGGTTATGTGTTGCTTTTCTTTGTTTTAATTGTGATTCAGGGACGGGTAGTAATGATAACTCAAACTCTACTAATTCCAGCGCGTTAGCAGTTGGTGATACATTTGAAGGGTTTGAGGTTTTAAGTGTATGTGCTAATGACAATATTGATTATGACCATAATGATGCATCCAAAGTAGTTTTATTGAGCCTATTTGCATCTTGGTGTAGCACCTGCCAAGGTCATGTCTCAAGTCTTGAATCCCTCCACCAGCAGTATTCTGACCAGGGTCTGCTCGTGATATCAGCTGGAAAAGATATCGGCAACCCTTACACTTGTGAATCTTGGGTGACAGAGTTTGGTGCTAGTTATATTATTGCAAATGATAATTCTGGAGAGGTTGAACAACAATTTTCTATTGATGGTCAAGTGCCATATCATGTCTTGATTGATAAAAGTAAAACCATCAGATATAGTGCAAGTGGCTATGACCAGGGTACGTTAGAAGCTTTAATCCAAACCACTTTAGCCGAGTAGTTTAACTAGAATATAAAAGGAGCCTAGTAATGATAAAAAATTTAGTTTTAATGATTTTAATCGCGATGTTTTTTCCCTTAGAGTTGTCCTATGCAGGGTGTGGGGCATGTAATGTGACCAGTAAAAAGGCTAATAAACCAGATGGTGATTTTGTTACAGAAATAAGTGAAGATGGTGATATAGGTGGACTCGTTTTAGCTTCTTGCGGAATGTGTAATTTTGGAATGGATAACAAAGATTGTAGCCTTGCCATACAAGTAAATGAGAAAGCATTCAATGTAAAAGGAACAGGAATAGAGGACCATGGTGATTCCCATGCTAAAGATGGATTTTGTAATGCTGTAAGGGTTGCGAAAGTATCAGGGAAAGTTAATAAAAATGTTTTCCTAGCCGATTCTTTTGAATTACAGAAAAATTAATACCATATTGTATATAATTCCATTCCACATTTTGTGGTATTATATAAATTAGCTAAAGCCTGGCAAATAGACCCATTGTTGTTATTGTATTCATCTCGATACCTTGTAATAAATCAGAACAAGCCGATACCCTATCTATACGATTTGTTGTTGATTTTATGGTAAAGTAATCTAATTACGCTTCAGGCGAAAGAATTCTTTTAATATTGCAGAACATTGCTCATCCAATACGCCACCCTTTACAGCAGTAATGCTCTCTAGGCGCTTATCTCCACATAATTGGTATAAAGACCCGCAGCAACCTTTTTTATCATCATATGACCCAAATATAAGCTTTGAGACCCTTGAATTGATTATAGCACCAGCGCACATTGGACATGGTTCTTTTGTTACGTATATCGTACAATCATTCAAACGCCAATCTCCAATTGTACTGGCTGCTGCAGTAATTGCTATGATCTCAGCATGAGCCGTAGGGTCGTTTAATCCTTCTCGCTGGTTATAACCCTGGCCAATGATTCTATTCTCTTTAACAACAATTGCACCGACAGGGACCTCACCCAGTGAAAATGCTTTTTCAGCAAGACGAAGTGCTTTTTTTATCCAATCTTGATCAGAATAATTGATAAAAGAGGATCAGCTAATGGTTTTACTCACAATAACCACCGCCTTGCCCATCATTCTCAGTACATTTTAGCCCATTTTCGCCATTTGAGCTCGCTAATTGAGCCTGTAAGATGGATAAATGATTTGCAAGGTATGTTCTACCTGAAATGGTAGTATAATCATAATTTAAAGGGTATTCATCAGTTAGAGGGGTACCACTATTATCTACTTCACCATTTGGTATTTGTGACCCATCTAATGTATTGAGATCATTATAAACCTGATTGATTGATGTTTGACAGTCACTAAATAGCCCCATACGATATTCTGAAACAGCGAGAATGAGTCTCACATCCAATTGATTGATATCTGTTTTATGACAAAAACACCAGTCTGGGTCTCCTATTTCCGCATTCTGATTTCCAAAGAAATAAGTCTCCGCATAAAGACGCGCATTCTCATCGTCTCCAATTGCATTATAACCAAAACTTAAACCTGCATAAAAATCTAGAATATTTTCGAATGATGATGAATCTCTAGAAAGATATTCATTAAAGTAATATACAGATGAATCTGCTTGCCTTAAATGCCCCATGGTCCAACCCACACCGTTATACGCATCCGTGTGAGAAGAATCTTCTTTTATAGCTGTTGTGAACCAATCAAGTGCATCAACATATTCTCCTGCTTCATAAAGATTCCAACCATAACTTGACATATCATTATCTGTTGGAATCACATCTCCTCGACATCCTGGAAGAAATACCGCTGAAGTAGTTAATGCAACTAGTGAAAAATAGATTTTTATACGATCGATCATTTCATTAACATCATTTTCTTATTCTTGACAATTCCTGTTTTTGTGCTGAGCTGAATGAAATAGACACCCGATGACATTTGCTGTCCAAATTTATCATAGCCATCCCATTGAATTTTGAATTGACCTATCTGGTCCTGATCTTCGACAAGTGTAACGATCTGCTGACCAAGAAGATTATAAATGTTTATAGTAACATTCTGGCTTAATCCATCGAGCAAACCAATATCATACATGATAGTTGTAGTCGGATTAAATGGGTTCGGATAGTTTTGATGAATATTTGTTTGTTCAGGGACAATAATTGTTTTGGGCCCTAATCTAAAATAACCTGATTCATGGGATAGAGTGAAAATTTCACTTTCTAGTGTTAATGAAGGCAGTTCTTCCCATGTTACACCATTCTTTCTCCTGTAAATGGCAAGATCATCCCTCTCACCAGCAAACCTAACCTCGATGGGTTGATTAAAACTGAAATTCTCATTACCCAATACATAGGAAGCTTGATCATAGAAACTTGCCTCAAATAAAGTTGAATCAGCAATCAAAAATGGCTGATCAAAGGGAATAGCACCTGGGTCTCCAATGACCGTAAATCTTCCATCATAACTTGATCCGTACCAACGACCTGAAGCCCGACCTGCCGCCAAAGCAAATGTCTCACTGATAGTCGTGTCTCCGACTACTGCATTCGCATAAATATCAATTGAATAATTACCAGATGATTCAAAACTCAAATCTCCAGTATAAGTATGTGTTGCAATTGTATCGAGAGAGACATCCTGGTTTTGTACCTCCATGGATAAGTTTACCGTTTTAGAAACTGTATCAGTGACTATAACCTGTAAAAATTTACTGAAAGCATTATTTTGTACCACAGATACTGCAAGGTGAGGACGAATAACCCTCAATATATCTAGTTTAAATATCGAAGAGTCAGAAGATTCTTCATCAGAGACGACTACTTTTATCATTGCTTCATTTGAAAAAAGTGGTTGAGGAGTAAATGTAACAGAATCACCTAGGTTATATGATATCAACATTGGTGGATCTATAGTTATCATATCTTCATTTGTGATTGCAGTTATGGTGAAGGTCAAGGATGTATCATCTACATCGGTTGTATAAGAACCAAATTCCAGTTTGATAGAGTCATTTTCAATGACTTCAATATCAGGAAGATCTGATATTATTGGCGGATCGTTCTTTGCAGTAACATTAGCAATTATAGTATCTCTTACCTGAGCACCAGCAAGATCTTCTGCTATAAATATAACCCTATGATTGTCCCCATAATAATTTGAATCACTTGAAAATGTAGCTATCACTGAATCCCCCGGGGTATCGATTGTTACGGAGAGATGAGGAACTGTTCTACTATTATTGATCATTTGTATTGTTTTTGAAGACATATTAGAACCTAACGATGCAGCATCATTAATATTAAAACCTAAATATTCTCTGGATAGTTTTGCATGTAGGGCCCATGGAACATTAGGGCCAGGGATTACCTGCCCAAGGGGAAAATCTTCATCTAATTGTGATGTGTCAAGTATCACTGCTAACCATTCAATCTCTGTTGTGATCTCATTATCAACGTCTGTGATATATCTACTAAGATTAATAGTAACTGCTTCTTCCGTATCTTCCTCCCAGGTTTTAATATTATCCGGGTCCAGGATAGCAAGGTTTGGAGTATCATTGACGGCCGTGACCGTAAGTGGTAAAAATAGCGTGTCCTTTAAATCGTAATTATCTGTTACAAGGACCTCAATAGTATAAGAGCCTGTATCATCTTGGGTTGGGGTCCATGCTAAATATCCATTTTGATCAATACTAGCTTCACCTGTGGCTGCATCTCCAACTATTCGATTTGTCGTTGCTTCATATCTAAAAGAGTCTCCCTGAAGTACAGTGAGGTCTGGGTCGACCAGTTGTACAGAATCAGTCCAATAATTATCTTCAAATAACACAGCATCCTGAATAGCTTGTATGTCTGGAGCAGTATTAAATCGAATCAATGTATCGGATAATAATATGTCTGAGATATTACCAGCTATGTCAAATGCTCTAATACTAGCAATATATCGATGCTTATGCTCTAATAAGAACTGATTTGAATATTTCGTTTGAGATAGGTATAGTAATGTATCAACCGATTGCTCTTCGCCTGATTCCGGGTCGACCACAACTATGGTCGTATCAACTTCCCTTAGAGCGCTAGCCCATTCCACTAAAATATCATCGGAGGCACCTAAATTATCAAATCTCTCTATCTTGATCTCATATCTATCTAGTCCGGATTCAAATTCATTTGCTTCAATAAATGGGGTCCAATCAACTTTTGCTGTATCATTTGAATATATCGTCGTACCAAAATTAGTATTATTCCCAATCACTATCTCACCAATGACAGGTGCGCTAGGGTCATATGCAAGTCGGGTCGTGCTGGGTGTACCATATGTTGTATTTCCATAACGGTCAATTATAACGCCTCTTACTGCCAATGAATCACCGCCGATAATATCATCACCCTGGGTCATCACATTGTAAAGTTCAGCCGTATGTCGATAGAATTGTATGTCATCCCCAGCCGCTAATATTTTATATTGCTCATCAGTCTGATTTGCCTCGGGAGCTACTGTTTGCCAGAAAAGACCACGCGTTAAATTCTTGAATTGAAAATGAACCTCGCCTCCTTCATAGAGACTAATATCCTCACCTGCAGTTGGTATAGGAAGCTGTATTCCTACACTATCTATTATTCCGGTTATCCATCCTTCTACTGGATTGATACCATGCACGCTCAGTAAACCAGTCGAAAAGTCAGTAGGATGTATATTATCCACTATAAATACATTACTGTCATTCTGAGTAGTTACAAAATTATTGGCCCTATCTTTTGCAATGAATTCAAATGCTACTAATCCATCATCAACTGGTGTCGTATCTCCATCGATGACAACCAATAGATCTGGCAGTGTTAGATCAAATATGTAATAGTTATTTTGAACACCATCAGCATCACCATCTACCAAAGTGTACGCGATCTCTGTAAGCTGGGTTGCATTATCATTACCACCACCAAAAACAGCATTCATAGTTGGAATGGGTGCTGTTGGGTTCATTGACTCATTCAGTTGTATTGTAATACGTATATTGTCTCCACCTGCACCCATAATGGTAGTTGGGTTACCCGCATAATCATTTAGGTTTGGATTTGAAAGATTCTGATAGGTGAAATTTGCGACTGCTACTGTATTATCGATCACAAGACGTTCGTTATTAAGTATTGTCACACCATAGTTGTTACTCGTAGAGTCTGAGTCTAATGCATTTGTTGCCAGATCGCTTGCAGATAAACTAAAGTGGACTCCACCATTATTAACAATATCTTCTGGTATTATTAGGTCGTAGGCCCATAGACTAGAATCTACTCCCTCTTGCCAACTTCCTCCAGTAGGCTCACACTCTAAAAATGAATCATCAATACAATCAGGGATAGGCACTCCCTCATCATCTAAACAATCACAAGATCCTGCTATATACATTTCTGATAGATTGATATCATGCAAATCGCCTTGGAAATTAATTGAGATCTGAGGCGTGAAGGACATATCCTCAATGAAGTCAGAGATGACAGTGACAACTGTATCCACACTTGCAACCAATTGGCTAAATGACAATTGGACAGTCGGTGGGGTTATATCATAGGTATAATTGTTGATAAGGGTCTCACCTATATTGCCAGCCAGATCTGTACCTGTAAAAGTAACGGTATATGTATCCTCGGTTATATTAGGATCTCCGCCATTAAACTGGTGGTTATCAATCGCAGGATTAGTATTCAATTCATTAGCATTAGCTCCATTTGATAGAGCAATGGTCTCGATGACATTGCCTATGGAATTAGTAAATGTCACAGACCCTGAGATTATATCCTCTGAAAGAGTCCAACCAAAATTATTCAAAACGTTATTGAATGAGCCAGATGCTGGAAAAAGCTGGGTAAACTGGGGAGCATTATTGTCGATTGTGACCTGAGCATCATTAAATGAAAGTGCATTACCTGCTCGATCTTTACCGACAAGATTTAAAAGATTAATAAGACCATTGTTTGTTTCTAGGCCCTCTGTGTCGACAGGAATTGCATAGGTCCATTTTTGATCGTCATTAGCAACCTTTGATAGAGTTGCATCGGGTATAGCTAAATTATCATTACCAGCATAGCGAACAAAAGATATAGTTGGAAGATCAACCAGATCATCCATTGGCTCTGAATAATCCACTATAACATCAACTGCACCATCTTCAAACCTTACAAGAAGGTCACTAGGGTTACCCCCTTCTTCATAAGAAATTGTATGTGTTGGTGCATCAAAGTCCGTTGTTATTTGTAGACCACTACTATAAACGGATCTGTTCCCTGATGAATCTACCTGCTGACTCGTATAATAATAATCTCCAGTGGCAGGAACGCCTACTGTATCAAGGTCAGAGACCCCTTCCCAAGTTGAGTCTGCGGGTGGTAGATCTTCGGCATTTAGACCATTAGAGATATTATTCCAATACCATTTTTCATATCTACCGCCAGGCACAAGAGATGAATCTAGACGCAAAAGATCCGAATCGGATGCAGCTGCATAATTTCCATCACCATCCACATCCAAAAATGAATAAAGCACCCATTTATACCCTGGAAGTGCGTTCCCATCATCAATATTGATACGAATTTGATTATCAAATTCAGCACCATTTGCTATTAACGGAGCTGTAAGGTCATCAGAATCTGATTCTCCAATATCATCTGATGTTAAAAGGTCAGGCTGACCAAGCGTTGCAGGCTTGGTCACATCAATAGCAATAACAAGAGGCTGACTAAAACCAGAGACATTACCCGCATCATCCTCTATCGTATAGCGAATGGTATGCTGACCTTCAACAAGCCAAAAATCTTCAGCATCTGTATTACCATCCCCATTCATATCTTGGGTCGCGTTTGGAATCTTTAATGAAACAGTATCCTGATTAAAAACCTTTCTTTTTTCAGCAACTAAACGATTCTGAATTCCTGTCAATACATAAAGACGGACATAATAATCATAATCAGTTACATTTTCCATCAAGATACGAGGTGTTTGATTATTAGTGATATTATCATTATCGTATAATCCTTTATCCCATGCTGCCATTAAATCAGGAATTGGAAGATCAGGATAATCAGGGTGGTCTGTATCAATGGGCTCTGGCTGAGTGTCTAGGTTAAATTGCAACTCTGGAGAAGCTAAAGAGTAATTACCTGCATCGTCTTTCGCAAATACTGATAAGGTATATAATCCATCTGGAAGATCATTGTCTATTTGTGAGGTGGTCGCTACCAATGAAATAGATGCACCAGCTGCTTTACCCCTTAAGGTGTCATTTGGTGCAACTGGCAATGAGGCATCACAACCAGGAATATTATTACCCGCCTGATCGATACAAACTCTGCTGAAAACCATAAGAATTGAATCACCGGAAACTGTATTATTTATAGTAAATGTCGGGGTTTTATCATTTGTCAAATTATCAACGTTATCCCTTCCAGTATCTGAACTGGTATCGAGATCGATCTCAACGGATGAAACATCTGTAGCTGTTTGATCAACTGTGATCGTAGTATTATCTGAATTACTAGATTTATTACCTGCAACATCCTCAATATTTGTGTAGAAACGATAAACCCCATCAGCATCATTTGTAGCAGTATAAGTTAATGTGCCAGATGCATCCACTAGAAGTTGCTCTACAAGTTCAAGATTATCTGCTGCATCTAATCTATAAAGGTTACCATAATCACCTTCTGTCAAACCTGAAGATGTGATCTCCATAGATGCTCTCTTGGTCAGATTATCTGAACTAGAAACTCCTGTATCATCAGAATCAACAAGATCTACAATACCTGGATCACTTGGAGCTGTAAAATCTATCGTAATGCTAAGCGCTTCACTTGCAGCAGAAACATTACCCGATGCATCAACTATTTTAAATGTGATATCAAAGGTCCCTTCATCGAGATTAGAGCCTAATGCAAATTCATGTGTAGTAACATCTGCATTTTTTGTTGATGCAGAAGATAAAATGCCATCTACATAGAGTTGGATGATCTCAGCAGATGCTGGCAGACCGGTCATTGTAAAAGTAGGTGCTCTATTATTTGTAATTTGATCTTCTGAGTTTATACCTGTATCCGTACCAGGTGTCATATCTGGAATTGTAGAGATAGTAAATGGTGTTGTATCTATAGTCACGGGAATAATATTTGTCCCATCTATTGTTGTAATGGCTGAAAGGTTTCCAGCATAATCTCTAGCCTTCATTGCAAAATTATACTCTCCATCTGCCAGTTCTTTATCATCCGGTATGGTAAACTCATGGGTCGTGCCTGAAGCATATCCTTTGATCGAATCATCATTAAAGTAAAGGAATACCGAGTCCGTAGCTGTGAGATTTGAAAGAGTAAAGCTTGGCTTGTTATTATTAGTTAGATCATCGGTCGAGGAGGTCCCCGTATCTGAGTCAGCCTTAAGATCGACAACCATCGGTGGACTTTCTCCAAGATCAGTATAGTTTCCATTGTCATTCACAGTAAATCCATCGATATATGGTGCTGTCTGATCGATAACAACTGATAAGGCATTGATTGATGAAGATGATATATTCCCTGCCTGATCTCTAGCATACGCTTTAAAGTCACTGCTCGAAGCTTCCGTGATCCCGGCGATAGTAACTTCAGCAGACGTTTGGCCATTTGCAAATCCACGACCTACTACAACATTCCCTGAATTTATAACATGCACACTATCCCCTGCAGCCATACTTGTCACATTAAAAATGATAGTTTCTAAGTTGGTCAAGTTATCCGAATTTGAGGTTCCTTTATCTGCTGCAACTGTAAGATCAGGTGTGTCTGGCGTAGATGGCACCGTTCTGTCAACAGTAATAACATTGGTAGCACTCTTAGCGGAGACATTCCCCGCAGAATCAGTGACCGTATAACTAAATGTATACTTATCATCAGGTAGAGAACGACTGACCCAAATTGTATCCGACCCATCTCTTAATGGAGTGTCTTTGTCTACCTCCATCATAACATCAGCCACTACAAGAAAATTATCCACGCCTGCTGATTCAGCATCATAATAAATATCAATAACATTTTGTTTATTTGCGACCAATCCTACGAGATCTAAAGTGAATTTTCTATTGTTTGTCACATTATCATCATCTGCAAATCCCGTATCATGTGTGGCTATAAGGTCTGGAGCATTTCCTAATGCTGGTGGATCCGTATCAATCCTAAACTTAAGAACTGTAGTAGGATCAGAAATATTATTTGCAGGATCCTTTGTCACAATTGTTGCAGAATATGCCGTAAGTTGACTTGCAAGATCTGAAGGAACAGTGAAGTTCATTTCATTTGCATTTACCTTAGACCTTATAGTTGTATCGATTGCGGTGCCATTATCTATAATAAGGTATATGGAGTCTCCAGATGCACTTGCAGTACTTGTTAATCCAGATATGCTAAAGGTCGGTGCCTGTACACTAGTCAAGTTATCAGTTTTACCAACCCAATTGAGATTGCCATCCTCATCATATGCTTGAATACCCGTATCTGAATCATTGACCATATCCAAGGTTAATCCAGACAGATCGGTCTTTGTTCTATCAATAGTGACATTTGTATTATCTGTGTCACTGGTCAAGACAGCAACCGCATCACTCTCATTACCTGCAAGGTCAGTACAGGTAATTGAGAATTCAACTTCACCCTCAGAATGGTTTGTAACAACCGTCTTTGATGCCAACCATGTTTGGTCACTGACTGCATTAGGGGTGTTAGGAGTGACAGTCACATCTTGTGTATTACCAATCATACTAACGGTTGGTGAAGAAATGAGCTCACCATCAGCACCCGTTGAAATTTCAATGGTAACAATGTCCTGTACTTTGGCCATTGTATTGCTGCTATAGTTGTTATCACTGTATACATTCACTTTTGTTAGGACAGGCTTTGTTTTATCATATTGAACATATAGATCGTCAGTTGTTGTCGTCCTATTTATATCTGACGTTCTACCCACATTGCCCGCATAATCTTTAAATGTGACCAGTTTTAATTCTACCTGCCCTTCCACATCATCAGTATTTAGTGTCTTGGTGGCTGTCCATGATCTATCCGTATCGCCAGCACTTTCATCTACTGAAGCAGTGCTTATCTTGATAGAGGGTTGCTGGATCAGTTCACTAGCAGTTAAACTAGCCGTGATGATATCATCTGCTTTTGCAAGAGTAGTTGTATTGTTGTTTGAGAGGTAGGTAAATACTTGAACACTGGGTTCAGTCTTATCATAGGTCACATAGACATCGTCTGTGGTCTCAGTAACCTGGTCTCCACTATAGCCATTTAAATCTGTAAAGTCAATTGTGAAAGGTATGACAACCCCTGCACCATCATCATCATCTGTACCATCATTTACCGGCCATACCGCTTTCCATTTTTCAAATGTACCATTCCATTCCGTAAGTTTTGTGATCGTTATAGCGTCATCAGCAACAGTGGGGTATCTACCTCTATTTGCAGCATTCATATAAATATCCAATGCTGCGAGTGGCTCACTCACTTTAAAGCGAATACTAAGATTATTACCAGGGTTTATATAAGTACTATCCTTACTATCTGAGCTTTCAGAAACCATATAGATAGCACTAAGAGCAGGCTTTGTCTTATCAAAACTAATGCTAGAGCCATCTGTAGTTCCAGTCTGATCATAGGCACTACCATTATTGCCTGCCAGATCAGAATAAGATATAGCAAATGGTATGGGGTCTGCAGCATCACTATCATCCTCCAACATAACAATAGTCGCTGTCCATGTTTTGTTACCATTTGAACCAGTTAGATTATCAGGGGGTCTACCCACGATCGTTACAGTTGGCTCCTGAACCACCTCATCCGCTATAAATTGAAGCGTAATGGTACTACCTGGGATAGCCAGAGAGGGATCATCTTCATCAAGATTAGAGGCAATGGTCACCTGCTGTAGGTCTGGATTGGTATTGTCATACACAACATAACTATTGGTCGGGTCAGAAGTATTGGTTACAGCGATCCCTGTATTACCCGCTGCATCATCATAATTTGTTACGGAGATAGGAATGACTATATCAGGATCATTATAAGTATTATCATTTGTATTATTTTGCATAGCATAAGTAGCTACAAACTTTGTATTTCCAACTCTAGTAATATCATCATCTGGGATTACATTTCCAGCAATAGATATTGTTGGCTTAGTAGCTGCTTTTATAGGCGTATCTGATATCATGGTAAGAGTAATAACATCAGCTGCTATAGCCAGAGTTGAGTCGTTAGCATTACTAGACTTGATCCTGACAGGGTCAAAAACTGGCGCAGTAATATCATAAATGACATAAGACCCATTTGTAGAACGAAGTGTAGCATTTGCAAAGGAAGCTGCTGCCTGAGTGATAGCAGACCCAGTATTCCCTGTCGGGTCTGTATATCCAGCGTCAACATTAAAATAGATGACCTGGTTATTAGTGATACCCGTTTCATTACCAGTGATAGTATGCGTTGCTGTAAATACCTTATTATCTGCATCTGCACCTACAGCCGCGCTTACACCCAGTATAGTGACAATTGGTTTTGTAGCTGCCTTAAGTGCCTCTGCAGATGTAAGAGTGAGAGTAATAACGTCATTAACTGTAGCCATGGTAGGATCACCATTCCCATTATTTGACGTAATGGTTACACTTGAGTTAATGGCTGTGTTGGTAAAATCTGGTGCAGTTTTATCAAAACTAACCCCACGATCATTGACCAATGAGGTTACCGCTGTTCCAACATTTCCTGCTAGATCGGTAAATGCAACCTGAAATTCTACGGAGTCAGTTTCTGTATCGGCATCCTGCATCGTATAATTAGCTGTAAATACTAGATCTCCCTGGCTAGCATTTCCATCATTTGCAGCATTCCTAATGGTAACGTCTCCATCCGCTGATGATCTATTTGCGATGGTAACAACTGGTAACTGTATTCCATTAGGCTCAACCGTTGAATTAACAGTCATTGACATAGTAATGGCATCGTCAACCTTGGATAATTGGTTACTATTACTATTATTAGAAGCCATTGTAAGAGCAGATAATGTAGGAGCTGTTTGATCATAGGTGAGCTGAGAGCCACCTGACAAATCAGTCACTGTAGTCCCTACATTCCCTGCGAGATCTTTAAAACCAGCGATTGAAAACGTTAGGGCTTGTTCAAGAACGCCTGCTCCCAATTCGGAGGTTGCGGTCCAACTCGCGTTTGTATTATCCCCATTCTCAGTGGCATTCAAACTGGCCCCACCAGCACCCGTATCAAATGTTACTATAAGATCCTCTCTCAATAAACCAGAGCTAAGTGCATCAACGCCTTTAAACTTAAGAGTTACATTGCTACCAGATCTTGCATAAGATGTATCTACAGTATTATCTGATTTTATATAAACATTTGTTAGAGTTGGTGGAGTATAATCTATAGTGACTGTCCCATCAACGCCATCACTCGCGTGAGTATATTGGGTCCCAGCTATATTTGCCTCATTTGTAAAATCAATTGTGAAGTTTGTATTTGGATTTGTGTCGAGAATATTTTCCTCATGATCATCGGAATCCACAGTAATAGTATAGGTGTAGGTACGCACATTCACGCCCACCTTTGTGGCAGCACCACCGGCAATAGACACGGTGGGATCTTCTTTTAAATTCTCGTTAACCTCAAAAATAAGTGTTACTATATCACTTACCTTTGCCCAAGTAGTGTTATCATTATTTGACTGTATCGATGCACTAACAATGGTCGGAGCTGTTTTATCATATGTAACTGAAGTACCTGAGGTAATATCCGCCTGAGTCACAACCTTAGTATTGCCTGCCATATCGGTCAATGTTGCTGAAAACTCTAATAGTCCCTCGGGATGTGAATCACCCATGATCGCTGATAAGATCCATACCTGGCCACCAGTTCCTCCTTGCATGGTAGCCTCTGCTTCTATCCCACCTATGGTCCCTGCTACTCCATCATCATAATCTGTGATCTCATATTGAGATAAATTCCGTAGCTCTTCATTCACATCAATAGTTATTGTTACTCTCTCACCTGGCTTGGCAAATGCAGTATTACTTGTTGAATTAGATGCAATCGTTAGATTGTCGATCGTAGGAGCACTATTGTCAATCGTTATTCTAGTACCTTCATTGGTCAATGCAGTATGAGCTGAAGCTTGATTACCTGAACGATCTCTAAACGCTAATGAAAAATTCAATTGACCCTCTGATAAGCCAGCAACATCATTAAGAGTGGCAGTAAAGTTCTGCAAGTTGCTAACGCTAGCTATCGTATTTGCATTAAATGAATTGCCACTCCCCCCCCCACCTTGGAACGTCAGAGCTGGTTGTGTATTTATATTATCATCCCAGTTGTAGTCCAATAATTCACTAGCAGCAAATGTCAGTTTTATAGCATCTCCATTTTTTGCTCGATATGGGTTTGGATTAGCATTATTGGCAGGTGTTGAGTGAGACATTTCTTCAATGGTTGGGTCTGTACTATCATAGTATACTCGATCATTAATGGTCGGCACATCATCTGTGATGGCTGTTTCATTTCCAGCTCTATCATATATACCAGTAATTGAAAAATCTACATAGGTATTTGAAGTCTCATTGTCATCTGTCACTGTCACTGTGGAAGTAAACTCTGAGCTATTATTGCCTGCGATACCGGAAAGCGCTGGAGTGACTGTGACATTCGTTGATGTACCCACATTAAAGACCATGTAGGCACTCTCATCAGTTGCATTATTATTATCAAAGTTACCCTGCACAAGGGTCTCACTTGCTTTTATCGAAAGTACAACGTTGTCACCACTTTTAGCAAAATAATCACCATTTCCAGTAACCATAGATGTATAGTATGTTGTACCATTATTAATATCGGGCGCAGTAAAGTCTGTGATTACGCTTGAACTATTTTCCGTTGATGAAATGGTTGCCGAATTACCATTGGAATCTTTTAAAATAAAACTGAACGTGACCGTCGAACCGTCAGGCATAGTATTGACTGCATTTATAGTAGCATAAGGAGACGTACTATCTAAATTTTGTGCTGAGATATTACTATTCCCATGAAAGTTACCTGTCAGAGTGCTAATAGCTTCGTCCGAGGTAAATATCATTTTGATTTGGTCACCTTCCTTAGCATAGTGTGGATAGGTCTGGTTGAAAGGAGCATCTTTAGGTGCCGATATGGTTTGATTTGATATGGTCGGTGCGATCATATCAAAATCATATGTCTCGTAATGTTGTGTGCCGCTCGCAGTATTAGGCTCGTCATCATCATCAAGATCATCATTCACAATGATCCAGGTCACATTACCATCATAATCAGTTCCTTGCCAATCGTCAGAAGCTTCAATAGCAGCATGAGGAATATATTGAGTAGCGGTACCATCTGTTCCAACCGATATCTTTGTATTTCCTGCCTCATTGATCTGCTGGGAAAACCATTGATTCGAATTAGCAGGAGCCCCAGTATGATATTGTACATATACTTTATAATCATGGTCAACCGTTGCATCAGTGATCAAAACAACAATACCACCTGTCACACCACCATTATCTGTATTCGAAACATCAATATTATATGACCCACGACTACTTGTACCAAAAGTATTATTATTAGATAATCTGATATCAATACTTGCAGCTACTAGCTGAGAAAAACTAAGTATACCAACCAACATAGAAACAATGTCTCTTCTGTTTAGTGTGCTCATAAAATAAAATAATATTTTTTTAATTATAAACATGGTCGGTTAGAGATTGACTCCTAGAACGATCTGACCATCCATCCAACCTGCACGACCCAATTCTACAGACTCTGATGTTTTTGCCATTAAGGTCTCGGTAGAACGTATTCCCCCTCTAACCTCAAGCGTGCCAATTCTAATACCATAGGATGCCTCCATAGAGAACCCAGCTGAAGAGCCAACCATACCAACACCAATTTTGATCTTTCCTGGACCAGCAGGAAAAGCGATGATACCCATCGCTGTTATACCACTAAAGGTCTCTCCAAGATTAATTACATCATCGCCAACAGTACTGAACTTTGCATTCTCAAACTTGAAAGAACCAACCTCAGCACCAAAACGAAATCTTGCACCCATAACTTGCATAAGGAGGGGAAACTCAACGCTTGCTCTCAGATCAACATTTGAGTTCCAGTTCATCAGAGCTGGATTCACGAACCTGGGTGACCCTAAGGCTAGGTCGATGGTATAGCCTAGATTCTCTGCTTCATCTGATAGTTCTTCATCATCTTCATACTCTTCATCATCTTCATATTCTTCATCATCTTCATATTCTTCATCATCTTCATACTCTTCATCATCTTCATACTCATCATCATCAAGATATTCATCTTCATCCTCATATTCTTCGTACTCGTCATCATCGCCCCAATACTCTTCTACATCATCTTCTGGATCTTGGGCGTAGAGGTCGGGAGATGGTAAGATTATAAAAACTGAAAGACATGCCCACAGAAAAAACTGTGCAGCACGAATTAGGATGGAAATATGTGATCTTTCCCTCATATCGAACTCCGCATTTGATAGACTACTCCTGTAGCTACCAGCTGTTAATTAATTTTTGTCTTACCTCGTGAGTACAATGACTCGCCTAAATATAAGAACAGGGCTATGTCGTAGGCAAATTTAAAATAAAATGTATATTTAAATAAAAAAAGGTGTTTTTTCTTTATTAAGTAATAATAATAAAAATAAAAAGCCCCACGAAGTGAGGCTATTTAGAAATGATATATAAAACTCTTTTAGTTATCAAAGGCACCTTCTGAGATCATGGTTACAAAAGCAAAAAGATCGATCGTATTCAAAACACCATCTCCAGTAATATCTCCCTGCCCTCTCTCGCAATGGTTCATTCGCGTATCCGTTGTAATAAGATCCGAGAGCCTTAACAAATCCATTATATTAATGATAGGTTCATTATCAATGGTATAAGTATGGTCAATGTCTCCAAGAACTTCTGAGCAGGTGCATAGAGTACATTTATTTAAGGCGCCAAAGAGCTTATCGAAAATTAGGTCATATCCTTCCTGACCATAATAATCAGATGACGAATAAATTATCTCCATTGTATGATCTATTATCATATTATATGGAACCCAAGTATCTGTAAATAAATTAGTTCCTAAACCTCCATATTCATATTCATTGTAGGTATCCTCATCAGATATTATGGGGTAACCTAAACCGAAGTTGTCTACCCACCCTTCACAGGAGTAAGGTTGGCCCCAGTCGCCTCCCATTCCAATCACAACTAATCCTGAATCAGCATAAAGATCAAAGTATTCTTGAGTGACAGGAGCCTCCGTCAAACAATAACCTCACCAAGTTGTAAAAGCAGTTAACCATATGACATAGGGACGGCCTGTTTCATTGATAGCTCCGTTATATGCACTGAGAAATAAACTATCATCACCAGCTGGGTTATTACCACACCAAGGAAGTCCAAAATCGGATGGTGCAAAATCGCCCACATCATAAACTTGCGCACTAGAAAGCGTCATTAAAAATAATGTGATGATTAGTTTAATTTTCACGAATTGAATTCCTGATGATAATCTAATATTTATATATAAAAAATTCTAATAAAAAACCCTTTATAAGAAGGCCTGAAAAGCTTTTACACCTAATTTTGAAACATATCATTTAAGCTGATGGACATGAAATAAAAACAATCAATCTAAATACTATATGTTTTTGTTTTTGTGTCTCTTCCTTTTAGGCTTATCTCTCCCTGATATTCTGATTTATCATAGAGATCTTTTGTAAGAGATGTATATATTTTTTGTGAGAAAAGTATGCTAGTACCGAACTCCTTATTCCTCTGCTCTAACCTTGAAGCAACATTAACAGTATCACCAATTGTACTATATTGTAACATTCTGTCACTACCAATATTACCAGCAATGACGCTTCCGGTATGTATTCCGGTTCTTGCTGTTATTCCATCAATGCCATGATTCTTCCAATATCTTGAGAATTCTGTCTCATCCCATCTGGCATTTAATTCAGATAACTTCTCTCTCATTTCTAAAGCACATTTCACAGAAATTATTTCGTGATCTTCTAACTTTTGTGGAGCACCAAATACTACCATAACTGAGTCACCAATATAGTTAATGATCTGTCCATTGTGTTTTTCAATGACATCATGCATTGCAGAAAAATATTCGTTTAGGAATTTTACGGCGGTTTCAGGCGACATATGTTCAATAATAGTTGAGTAAGCTGCAATGTCTGTAAATGATATGGAAACCCAAATATTGTCTCCTTGAATCTCACCTTCATTATCCAACATTTTTTCCGTAAGTATCTCCCCAAAATAACGTTTTAATGTTTGTTGCATCAATTTTCGATTTAATTCTAGGTTCTTATTTTGAAAAAAATCTCTTCTATAATCTATTTCTCTGCTGTGTTTATTCATTAAAAGGAAAATAAAGGGAAGAATGAAAACATAAGACAATTGGTCCGGTGTCATATTGCCTTCCGATATAACAAGAAAAGCAAAAGGGATTGCAGTGCCGAGAGTGGCAATTACACCGTTAATTAAATTGAATGGATAAATAACAAGGTATATCATTATCATATTTGGAATGACGCCAGCACCTACTGGAAACTGAATATCAGAAAAGTAATAAGTCCAAGCTCCACAGTTCATAAACCCTATTGCTTCAACTAAAAAGTAAGTCTGATGATATTTTCGTTTCTTTTGATCGGAGGAGGTGAGAAAAACGATCAGAAGGATAATTGCAAATGCATGATAAGCAAGATAATACGGATTCATTCCCGCACCTCGAATGAAAATATCATCTATCCTTATCATAAATCCTAGAGGCACATTAAAATAAAGGAGAATCTTTATGTAAGTCCAAACCTTATTCCATCGGGTGAGGAGAAATTCATTCTCTAATTCCTTATCCTCAAATTTGCAGGTGAATTTATTTATTTGTTCTTTGTTCATTTTATTAATCAGATATTATTGTGATAGAAACTTCCATCAAACGAAAAAGCCATTCTAAAAAGAAGGGTTTGTCGATAAGTACGCCCGGGAGGATTCGAACCCCCAACCTTCTGGTCCGTAGCCAGACACTCTATCCAGTTGAGCTACGGGCGCATATTAAAAATAAATGGCATCATTAAATATTTAATTTATTTGAAATCTATATGTAGGAATCTAAAAAGTGATATATTCGTCTAAAAATCTATATCTACTTGCTTTTTAGCTGTCTGTTTTTTCTTTTCAGCATCATACGGATCATAGCTTATTTCTGCTGCATCAAGATAGTCCGTGATATGTTTTAATATTTTATCTTCATCTCCAGGGTAATATCCCTGATGACGGTAGAGAACTGAACCATCAGTATCAACTAAGATCGTGGTCGGCATCAGCTCTGCTTTTAATTTTTTCTTTACTTGCCCATTGGGGTCTACGGCTACGAAAAACTTGAATTTCTTTGACCTAATATAAGATTTAACCTTACCCATACTTTTTGGAGTATCAGTATTAACAGTTAGTACCTTGAATCCGGCATTTTTAAAATGCTGGTGGAATTTATTTAAATGGTGCATTTGTTTTTTACAGGGTTCACACCAGGTTGCCCAAAAGTCAATGATCATAGGTCCATCTTTGAGATAATCATAGAGTTTTGCTGAACTACCATCTAACATTTTTAGACGTACATTTGGAACCTTACCTTGTGAATATGCCAATGTATAGAGCATTGTAAAAAAAAAGTATCTTTCTAAGCATATCATATCGAGCTTTAATGGTCATGATTTTTCTAATTACCCTCTACTATATAGCTAGCTAAGGCCATTATATCAATTAAATCCAGAGCATTATCACCAGTAAAATCACTCGCCTCAACATAACATGGTGAAATTTCATCACCACTGCTAACTAGATCTGAAAGGAAAAGTAGATCATATATTTCAATGCTAGGGGCATATACAAAGTTAAGACCATCAACTACGAGTTCTTCTGAAAAATCAAAATTTCCTACAGCATAAAGATGGGAGTCGGGACAATCATCACATTCATTAGCTGTACCATCTTCATCATTATCAACGAGTGCTTCCACATTCAAATGATTCAGAGCACTTTCTATCATTGTAACAGCCTCTTCCCATACTTCTTCCTCAGCAAGGTCATTTACGCCCCCCCAGATGACTTCCATATTATGGTCTATAATAATATTGTAAGGTAGGCCCCAACCTATTTGATGCATCTGTAGATTGATAGGTATATCTTCTTGATACCAATTAGGCATGCCAGTCTCAAAGTCAGCAATGGGATATGTAATATCAAATGAGTTCATCCATTGTTCGCAAGTATATGGCTCACCCCAATCAGCTCCAAATGCAACCACTTCAAGGCCTTGGTCATTATATGTGTCGTATAACTGCTGTGTGAGGGGAGCCTCCCCCCAACAGTATCCTCACCAGGACGTGAAAAGAGTGGCAAATACCACCTTGTAACCACAATCGTTATATGCACCATTAAATGCTTCAAAAAAGTGTAGAGTATCTTCTCCATTACCGTTTTCACATATAGGTACACTAAAATCTTCCATGTAAACATCTTGACCATCAAGTGGTGAAATACTAAGAAAGAATGGTATTATCAATATTGAAATGAGCTGCTTCATATTTCTGAGAGTTTATTTTTGGTTATGATTTACGGATGAAATTTAGCTACATTAATAAAATTTTTCATACGAATATTAATGCAAAATTCTTTTTAGAAATAATTCTTATTATTTTGATTAAATCAGAATACTGAAGTCAAACTTAGCTTGAATCCGTCATCAAATGGTTCAACATACCTACAAATACCATTACTACAAATGACACCCCCTCTTAAGGTCCCATACATAAGATCAAGGCGTGTATTTGAGTTGATATTTATCATAAGATCGATTGCTACCCATTTGTTTTCCATATCCATTATATTGCCAAGAAGATCTTCTAGAGGGTTAGATATGCTTAAAGGTTGAGGTCCGTATTCATATGCTGAACTTGATTCAATGGTCAATGATAAAGACCAATTAGGTGACTTCCCGAGGCCAATAGTTAACATATGATTATTTTGAAATTCTTGAGCTAGCTTTTCATCGCTATCGCCATCATAGGCATAAAAGTTAGATCTTGTACTATCTACGTAAGTTCCTTTTGGTGTCCATACACCATCATTATTCATATCGTCCAAGACCTCTCCATCATCCCATATTCCATCACCATCAAGGTCAGTGAAAGCTTCAGCGGGGTCCCAAATACCATCACCATCTGCATCAGAAAATTGCTCTCCAATATCATATTCACCATTGCCATTCGTGTCATAATCTGGTAACAGGTCATCAGTAATCCAACCATTCAACCAATGATCATACCAAGTGTCTTCAGCATCATCCCACACACCATTTTCATTATCATCAGTAAACAACTCTGCCATATCCCATAAGCCATCTCCATCAAGATCTTCAAAGTACTCATCCGATGACAATGTGAAATTATAATTAACACCACTTTTCAACCTTTGGTACTCATATTTGAGATCTATACTCAATCCATTTCCCAGATTATAATTAAACAACGTTGGTACTGTGATAGCATTGGTATATTTATTCTCTAATCTTTCATTTACGATACTATATAAATCATCATAAGGCTCACCCAGATCCCATGTACCACTATTGTTAAGATCTGTAAAAGACTCTCCTACGTCCCAGCTATTATTTTGAGCACTACTATAAAGAGAATGGTATTCAGATATCTTATTTGTAAAGCCTAAACCAAGTTGATATCGTATCTTATTTATATACCCTTCCATTTCAACATACAACTCATTATAAGGGAAAGTGACATCATCATCATATGGTAAATAAGTTATAGAACTATCGCTGCTCCATTTTGAACTAAATAGCGCGTTTACAGTATCTGGAAATTCTTTTGCCCATAAGCTGGTCCTGCTAGCAGCCTGATAATTAAGAGTAAAATACCCTAAATTACTGACTGGCCCTACAAGTGAGAGTTGGTAGCCCACCTCATCATTGAAATTGACCTGTGGAATTAGCCTTGCTAGCAATACACTACTATGCTCACGAATAACTGTAGGTGGTTGAGTGAAGATCAAATTCATATCATAATTATTTACATAATTATTTCTTTGGTCTGGATTGATCTTTGTAGCATTATAATTCTTATACTCCATCATGAGTGACCAACCATCAAAGGGTGACATGTTAAAATAGTAATTCAGATTTGCAAATAAGGAGGTTCCATTATAGGGTCTAAAATCTTCATGGTCATCATTTCCCATAGATGTAGGTAGAAGAGTTAATTTATTTGCCAATTCTACATACCCACTTAATGAGTTTCCTTCATACCCACTTCTTAGCCCATGTATTCGGTGTATAACGTCGATGCTGTCTGGCTGCATACCAGCATTAATCGGATGGTTTTCACGACTTTGCAAAAAAGATGTTGCAAAAGAAACTGGGCCACGGAAGAACTCAAGATCGCCACCAAATAAGGAATGCTTTGGAAAATAATTTGGCTTTCGAACTTCAAGGTCAAGGTCATACATATAATCAGAAGTAATGTTAGATATATTGGAATTACCTGCAATAAGATTTAATGAATAATCATTTTCTATTAGGCCAAAACTTAAGCCTCTGTATCCATTGTCTAGGTCTACATCCTGGTCATCAAATTGGTTTAGTATAAGTCCCCTTCCCCATATTTTGTAAATGTCTCCAACAGATAGTTCAATATTATCTCCAACATAATCTACCCTAAACTTTCGTAACCCATTTTTAATTAAACCTATTTCAGGAGGGTTACTATATTCAAATTGAAACCATGTTGTCATGTAATCATTACTAACATTCATATTTAACAAGACCTCAGAATAATTAAAATTATTCTTACTCTCACCAAATTTAAGTGAAGCATCTCCCCCTGTACTTATCTGCGCGTTGACTAATGTCGTTAAAAAAACAACAAAATAAAAAATCATAATAGAAAAGAATTTGAGCAGATTATTCATTCTAAAAATCAATATTAAGTTTTTCTTTTTTCTTAATTGCTTGAACTTTGTCAAGATCCAGAGGTAAGTATTCTATTCCTTTTTTATCAAGAATTCCAGTAATAGCCTTCAGGATACCAACTTCATCTCCTGGGACATAACCCTTATGACGATACAATATTGAACCATCCTGATCAATAATTATCGTTGTGGGCATTTCCTGTACTTTAAGTCTCTTTTTCACCTGACTATTTGGATCTACGGCAACATTGAATTCAAAACCCTTTGTACGAACATATGGCTTCACCTTACTCATACTTTTTGGTGAATCAGTATTAACTGTAAGGACATTAAACCCAGTTGGTTTAAAATGATTATAGAAAAGGTCTAAATAACGCATTTGCTTTTTACATGGCTCGCACCAGGTTGCCCAGAAATCAATTATCATAGGTCCTTCTTTGAGAAAGTCATATAATTTTGCGTACTTACCGTTTATCATTTTAAGTCTTATGTTTGGTACCTTATCTTGAGCTGATAAAAACGAGGATATCAACGCAATCATTATTATTAGCTTTTTCACAATTAATTTTACCTATGTTTCAAAATAAATTACTTTTTCTTTATTACCACAAGGGTAATATCATCATCGTTCATTAAACCAGACATCCAATCATCACCAAGGTCAATCAGAGAATCAATGATACCCTGTGCTGTTTTATCGCCATTTACTGTAATACAATCTTTGACCGGTTCATAGTCTAGCATCTCACCCTCATGGTTTACACACTCTGGCAATCCGTCAGATATCAAAACAAGAGCATCGTTTGACTCTAGATCAAACGAATGTAAATCAAAATCAGCTTTTTTCATTGAACCTAATGGAAGCCCCGGAACAAGTATCTCATTCACATCTTTTGATGAATGCTTATATAAGTATGCCGGGGGCATACCTGCTGATGTGAAATCAAAAGACCCATTATTAAACTTTGCCATATTTAAAGACATCCGAGTTGTACCAAGGTCGATTGCCTTAATAGTTCTATTAAGACGTGTGGTTGTAATTGCAGGTGTGTCAAAGTCTGATCCATAGAGTCCTGCTTTTGTGATGGAGACCATCATGCCAGCATTTAAACCATGGCCAGTTGCATCACCACACACAACATACATAGAGCCATCTTCTTGTGGAAAAAAGTCATAATAATCCCCACCAACTTCCGTGGATGTTTTCATGTGCAGTGCAATATCATAGTCAGGGTGATCTGGTGGGTTTTGCGGTATCAAGGACATTTGGAAATCTCTCGCTTGCTCGAGCTCTTGGATACGTCGTTCTTCCTCTAGTTGATATTTTTGTTTATGCATACGGTGACGCATGAAAATAAATATACCAATGATGAAAAGGACTGCATAGAATGAGAAAGCCCAAATACTTAAAAGAGGATGTGGCGTAAATTTGATATCTAACTTTGCAGGTGCGGACCATACCCCATCATCGTTAGAGCCTTGAACCATAAAATTATAAGTGCTTCTTCCAAGATTATTATAGGATGCAAAACGTAACCCTTGAGATGATACCCAGTCCCTATCAAATGGCTCTAACTTATACCTGTATTGGTTTTTTACAGTTTGATGATAGTTGAGAGCCACAAAATCAATACTGAATGATTTTACTCTATGATCGATCACTAGGGTTGAAATACTCTCTCCCCCATTGGAATTATCAGAATCATTGAATGAGTATATTTCTTTTATTGAATCATCAAAATAGGTTTTCTTAAGTCTAGTAATCACACAGGGTGGTTGATAATCATTGAGTTGCAATGCTGCCGGATTGACCAATGTTATGCCCATGGGTCCACCAAAAAATATGCTCCCATCTGGACTCTGATCATAACTATGCCTATGAAAATCTATATTACCTATACCATCTGTAAGACTGTAATTGGTGAATGTTGAATTGACCTGATCATAAAATGAAATTCCTTTTTTCGAACTGATCCACAGCCCATTATTTTTATCAACAACCACACCTGTTATATAGTTACTCGGTAAACCATTTTGAACAAAATAATGCTCAAAATTATCTTTTTCACTGACATATTTATTAAGGCCTCCATTAGTACCAACCCAGATTACTCCATTTTTATCTTCCGTAATACAAGTTATCTGGGAAGAAGAAATACCACTAGTAAAAGCTTTATCAAAGATATGCCCTTCTAACTCAAAATCTTTTCCCTTTTCAATATCTTCTAATAGCTCATATGGAATCTTAAAAAGTCCATCCATTTCCGTTCCAAGCCAAATATTGCCGCTTGAGTCCTGGGAAATAACTCTTGCAATTAAATCTGAATTGAAATCTGTGACACTATTGGTTGTTGTATCAATTATCACCATACCAGATCCTGTGGCAACCCAAATCTTATCTTCAATGGGCAAAATATCATGAACTAGATTATTTGATATTTGTCTTGTTGGCGGAAGGCTATCTGATTCCGAAAACCTAATAATATTTTCAGCATCATAATCGTTCCAAGTATCGATCTTTAGTATGCCTTGATCTGTCGCTACCCACAACATCACATCATTTATGATCTCAAGGTCGATTATATAGTTGACATTTAGGAGAGACTTTTCATACTGTTGGTCCCTGATACCATCATATGAGATTTTTTCAAGACCAAAACCAGTAGCGACCCACATCATGCCGTCACTCTGCGTAGTGATAGAATAGATCTTATCACTCTTTAGACCCCATTCATTCTCCTGATCATATCTATGGTTCACAAACTTTGGTTTAACATAAGAAAAGAAACTGATACCATTTTGTCCCGTGCCTATCCAAACATGGCCAGCTTTGTCTTCAATGAAATCATTTATTTCATTATCCGCTATTGATGCTTTGTCAATGGGGTCATGCTCAAAATGGTTTGCCGGCGGAGGACCTTCAGAATAGGGATCTTCTCCCACCAATAAACAGTTCAGTCCAGAATGATTTTCAGTAGTATACCACAAACGACCTGACTTAACTGCAATAAGTATTTCAGATATATCATTTTCTATTATACTGTCTGCATATGGTGTCATCTGGATATTAAAAAAACTTGACTCTGAAGAGATGTAACGAGAAATACCATTTTGGGTTGCTATCCAAAGTTCATTTCTCTTTTCATCCCAATCCAAATCTTTAACATAATTTGAAACTATTGACGTATTCTGTTTACTTTTTCTATAAACATCTATACTACCACCGAGACCACCATTTAATTTGAATAGACCATTTGAGGTTCCAACCCAAATATCGTTTTTGGCTCCGCGCTCTATAGCATTCACAGCTATATCATTTAATCCAGCTTCAATACCTACTTTGATAATTTGATTTGACTTGATATCATAGTAGCGCAGGCCAGAATTGGTTCCAATTAAAATAGTGCCATCGGAGTCTTTACTTATAATGGTAACCATCTCATCATATATAACTGATTCATCTGAACAATTAAAACATGTCAATACGCTATCAACACTATTGTACTGATAAACTAAACCACTATCTTTCAATTTGATATAAATATTACCTTGATCGTCATCAATAATAGTTTCAGAATTAATGAGCTCTGCTCTTTCAAGATCAATAGGCCTTGAAAATTTTCTTTTTGATGGATCAAACTTACTGACGCCTAATTCTGTACCAACCCAAATCATATGACTGGCATCTTCATAAACGGTTGAGACCTTATTGCCGAGAAGTGATAATTCATTGAATGAGTTCATTTGATAATTTGTAAACTCATAGCCATCATAAACATCAAGGCCATTTTCAGTGCCAAAATACATGAAACCATTCCGATCTTCATAAATTACCTTAACAGTGCTCTCAGCAAGCCCATCCTTAACAGATATATTTTTGAAGGAAAAATCGGTTTGACCAAAAATATAACAAGAAAAGGCCATTAAGGTGATGATGCTTTTGTGCAGATATTTTTTATTATTCAGCATGAGCTTTTATCATTAAAAAAAAAGGCGACTAATGACAGTCACCTAATTTAACAAAGGGGAATTGTTTATTTTACAATTTACTTAATAAATAAATGACTTCTCAGGCACTAGCTGATTCAGGGCCGCCAAAAATGTGAAATCAATTATTTTCCGATACGATATATGAATTAGGCGGCAAAGCAATTGTATTCTCATCTGGTAATTCACCATAAAGGACATACTGTACCAATGTAATAATATCAAGAATGTTTATAACACCATCTTCTCTAATATCACTGATCTCATAGCCACAACCCTCATCTACACCCAAGAGGACAATATCGGACAAACGAAGTATATCAAACAGATTTATGGTTGGATTATGATCGGTCATACCAACAGACCCATCTATATTGCCAGTAACATATATTTCTAAGTTATTACAAATATCGCAAGCATCACCGAGGCCATCCAAATCAAGATCTAATTGGTCATCATTAGGGATATCAATACAATTGTCGGTACTATCCATTACCCCATCTCCATCTTCATCTCTTGGCACATATGATAACCCAAGTTCTATAGCAGCCATGATCGCACCTTCATTATATCCTGAAGAAGTGTATAAGACCTCATGGTTATGATCTAGAACTACATTATGTGGAATATAACCATCTCCAAATAGACTCCACGCTTCTCCACCACTTGATCCGCCATCTATCATAGGATATGTAATACCAAATGCTGAGGCCCATCCTGCACATGTGTAGGATGTCCAGTCAAAGCCATTGGCAATTATATTGAGATAATTTTCATTTTCTGCTAAGAAGTCCTGCCATATACTCTCTGTTTGTGGAGCCTCCACCTGACAGGATGGTCACCAAGATGTAAATAGGTTTATCCAAGTAACCTTTCCATCTCCTTCTTCAAATAAACTCCAGTAATCACCCATTACGATATCAGGATTAACATCTTCTCCGTTCATACAAAGTGGGCCACTAAAATCAGGGGAAATATCTCCAACCTGCAGTTGAGCCTGAATAGGCATTAATGCAAGCGCGGTGAATACAAATAAACGAAGGTTTGATAAAAAAATGATTCTCATGACTTAAATGTGCTTGATTCTATTGATCTAGGCAAGAACAATCCGACTATACTTTTAAGATATTTAAAGAAACTAGTAACTAGCCTCCTGCCATTACCACATCTACCAGTACTATCAGGTCGAAGTTATTTATTGTTCCATCTTCAAGCATATCTATAGACTGGCAATCATTTGGAGGAAGCCCGCTACCATCAAGAAGATCAGATAGTGCTAAAACATCAGCCACACCAATAATCGGAGTAAAGTTTTCTCCATGAGCATCGAGGTCTACATTCCCTTGAATATTTACAAGTCCATTACATGCGTCACAGGCATCTCCATATTCGTCTCCATCAGCATCCTCTTGACCAGGATTGTATACATAGTGACAGTTATCATAAAGATAAGTCAATTCATCACCATCTGGATCAGGATCTAGATTATTTATATTTCTTGTTTGAGCTTGAGTAATGGGATGGTCAGATCCTTCACTTTGAAATTGTTGCACAATAGCAACTATTTTAATATTCGAATGCTCCCAGGCATCTGACAAGAGGACATTGTGCTCAAAGATCTCTGACTGTCCCGCTTCGCTTACCGAAACTGGATTCTTATTAGCTTCACTCTTTGTGACGTACCTTCTTGCTACATTCCTGGCGTTATGCCACTGCCCAATACTCCCCCAGAAGGAATAAATATTATCTTCAACAGCGAATACTTCAACATAGGTATTCTCAATGTTTACAGTAGTATCAATATCATTGTCAATTAGTATCTCTACACTAAAATTGACCTCATTATCTCCAGGCTCATACTCACCTGATATGCCAAGACGAAATGCAGATGGCAGGTCATAATGCTCATGATATAACTCTAAATATCCTGGATATATGGATTCCCAGTTCCCACCACTGGCTCCACCCACCTGATTATGCACACCATTCCATACAGTGGTCGGGTAAGCATTAACTCCATATAGACCAGCTCTCATGGAAAAAGCTGGTTGGAGTAAAAAGTCAGAGGAGTCTGGAGTGTAAGTTGGACTGTGCCATTCAATTGAGTGTAATGTACCTGGGAATTCTTTTAGAAGTGTATCAATCGCGAAACTCGCGGATGGACAGTATGGTCAGTTAAGACCTGTAAAGTCTTCAACATAAACATTTTGACCACTTTGAGAAGCATTCATAACAGCCATGCGTAGATTCTCGAACGCAATGTGTCTATGATCAAGTGCCTGTGCAGATAGGAAAGTAGAAATAAATGTGATCGTAATAATTGAAAGTGCTATTGAGCGAGCTTTTTTCATGATTAACCTCTTGGTAGTTCTCAATTCAGGATGACACAATAATAGTTGAAAACACATATAAAACTCAATAGTTAATATTATGAGCTTTAAAATAAAAAATTATATTTTTCAATAAATTAATAACGTTGGGAAAAGTCTATAAAAAAAGGCGGTTGCAAGAACCACCTTTTTTATAACTATGCTAAATTTAAAAATTAAAACTAGAACGCACCTTCCATTACAAAGGAAGCAAGTGCAATAACATCAATTATATTAACATCACCATCTCCAGTTAGATCGCCGGCTTGATATCCACAACTTTCTTCTTCTCCTGATTGGATAATCTCCGAAAGTTTTAAAACGTCAAACACATCAATAGTTACCGTTGGTTCTAGGCTACTAGTATCATAATACCAATAATCACCACTGACATTACCAGGAATGTATATGTTTGTGTTGTCGCAGAGATCACATGCATCGCCTAGTCCATCTCCATCTATATCTTCTTGCCCAGGGTTATAGTCTGCCATACAATTATCTTCATTATTGGCCACACCATCCTGATCCGTATCAAATTCGTTAACATTTATCTCTTGAACTTGAAATACTTCATAATTCCCATAATTCTGAACCATTGAAATAATTTTAACACTGTCAGAGTTCCATGCTTCTTCATCTATCTCAAATGATCCTGAAAAAGTTTGTGATTGCCCAGCTGAATTGATGGTCAGGTCTTCAGTACCTATCCAATACCTTGCTACATTCCTTGCATTATGGTCCTGGTTTGCACCTGCCCAGTATGACATAATGTTATCCTCTACAACTATTATTTCTACTTTTTGGTTCTGGACAGAATAGTTATCATCCATAGAAACAGTAATCTCATAATTAACTGTTGAGCCATCTTTTATTCCATTGATAATGATCTCATAGGGGGTTTCAGTTCCAATAAGATCATTATAAAACCCGATAAAATAATTATATGCTGGTTCCCAATTACCATTGGCCCAACCGCCTGTCAGGTCATAAATACCATTCCATTCTGAATGTGGGATGCCTCCTACGCCATAAAGACTAGCTCTTGCACCGTAGCAGCCTCCAAAGTTGTCATAATAATAACACTCTTCAAAGTCAGAATCTCCTGGCGTATAGCCCGCTGAGTGCCACTCAGTGCTGATTAGGGTTCCAGGAAACTCATCTAACATTTCTGAAATCGCGAAACTCGCGGATGGACAGTATGGTCAGTTTAATCCTGTAAAATCATCAACAAAAACACGCTGACTTGACCTTGATGCAGCTTCAACTCTAGTTCTTAATTCTTCAACGGCCATATCAATAGGGTCCAATTGCTGTGCAAAGGGTAGTGATATCAATAGTATTAAATATACGTTTTTCATTTTTTTACTTTAATTATTAAAAATTCATTAAAATTAACTGTAGAGTCTAACATTCTTCGTATAATAGAGCAAACTTAGAAACTAGCACTGTAACTGATCTTAACCCCATCATTGAAGGGGGGTATAAGTCTGCAAACACCATTACTGCAAAAGAGCCCGCCTTGAATAGAGCCATACATAATTGAGAGTCTTTGTGATGATGTGATATTATAGGCAAACTCCACGGAGACCCAACGATTTTGTATCCAACTGGGTGGTTCAATATTGTTCCTTTTTCCTGTAAAGTATTTTAGATCACCAGAGATCAATGCTTCAAGTGGATTATAGTATGGGTCATATGGTGAGCTTGCTTCATATGCATTGGTCATATCATGGGTAATAGTAAAAGACCATTTAGGAGCTTTACTTATAGATAGATAAATCAGCCGATTATATTGTGTTTTTACAGTACCATCTGGATTTGCAAGCTGACTTACGGTCTCATCATATGTATTTGAATAATCGTCAGGGTCATACATGGTCCATGATGAGTCACCAGCATTAAATGTTGTAGCATTACCCTTTGACCTGTTCACCTTCTCTCTCTCTTGGTACTGAAAACCCAGACCAACAGTATATCCATTATCAAAGATATAGTTTACTTCTAGGGGAATCGTAAAAGCTTTACTTTGTTGCCATAATTTGGACTCAACATTAAAAGGAGATGTATAATTGGTATCATAAAGCTCAACTTCTGTTGAATCAAAATATGTCTCATCATTCCAGACAAGTGTATCATAGACCCATGTTAGTGAAGTATCTACAGATGAAATATCAACCTGTGTACCTTCAAAATATCGTATAGTCTTTAAAATTTCTTTATTTGAACCCCTACCAAGTTTGAAATATAATTTATCACTGAATGCGTACCCACTGACTTCCTGATAATTCTCCCAATATGGTAAAGCAGATATGTCTGAACTTGGTAGAAAGCCATCAATAGCCTTATCTGTCCATTCAAATGACCCAACTGACTGCCATGTCTCATTTCGACTGAGATGTGCGTATTGCGCCGTTACGGACAATCCAAAAAGCGATCCATTTAACTCAACTTGCGCCCCTCTTTCATCATTAAAATTATAGTTGTGTGTCAGGCGACCAAGTAAGGTAGAGTTATGTTCCTTACCAAGTGTTGGCATCTGTTGGTATTCTATCTGGTTCCCATAATCATCAGACGTTATATCACCATATGCTTTATCAAAAGCATACCGTTTGTATTCAGTTGAGATACCCCAATTACCAAAATAAAAATTAAAATTTTGATAATAGCCATGCCCTTTCAGCAAAGTATCATTAGGTATGGTACCAAACATAGTTACTTTTTCTGTTGAAACTTTATCTACGTACTCTACAAAAAGATCTGCATTGCCGCCTGACCATGTAGCGTAGGCACCTTTAAGGTCATGATTGACCAAAACAGATGGACCAAAATTTACATCATGTTCCTCATTTGACCTTAGCTGGGTAAGACCTAATGCAATAAGACCTCTGTTGTACTCTAATCGATTTGCCATCATACTATGAATATTATTGTATTCCGGCGTTCTTGTATCTGCTCCCATATTCCATATACTTGAATTTCCATTCATATGACTTGCAGAAAAAGAGCCACCGTCATACTCGATCAACAACCCTCTGGTGCCATTATCAAAATTAGTCACTTGATCATCAAACTGATTAAGGAGAAGTCCTCTCCCCCAGAACTCATAGAGGTCACCCAATTTTAGGATAAAATCTCCCGTTGAGTATTCAAGCCTAAATTTTCTTATATCATTATTCCCAAAGCCAATGTCAGGAGGATTTGAATATTCATACTGGATCCAACCTTGAAGGTCATTGTAAAATATATTTAGATCAAGTATGTTTTCAGAGAAGTCGTAAAATCCGTAACTGTTTCCAAAATTTGAATTCACAGCTCCATTCATATCTACTTGATCAGCGAAAATAAATGACGTAGTAATTATAAGTACAAATGCTTCTTTTAAGATCTTAGTCTTCAAATGTTTCTTCAAGATTATTCTCCAAAAGTTGTTTGATCTGGTTATTCACCTCAATTTCTTCTCCTGATATGTAGCCTTGATGACGCCATTTTACTTCGCCACCTTTGTCTACAAGTATCATAGTGGGCATTACCATCCCATTTAATTTCTTTGAGATCGTTTTATTAGGATCCATTCCAATATAGAATTTATAATCTTGAGCTCTAACATATGACTTTACTTTACCCATTGATCTGGGAGTATCTGTATTGATCATCAAGACCTTGAATCCGTCACTGGAATAATCCTGATGGTACTGGTCTAGGTATCTCATTAGCTTTTTACATGGCACGCACCATGTAGCCCAAAAATCGATCATAAGAGGACCATCATCAACGAGTTCATGTATAGTTGTGGTCGTACCATCAAGTAACCGTATCTTAAGATCCGGTATGGTATTCCCAATATCCGCACTTTCGGCAAATATAAGATTTATTATGAAGAAGAAGTAAAAAGTAAATCTAAATATTGGTTTCATAAACTATTTAGCCTAATCGTTGTCGTTTAAAATATACTGGACCAATGCTATTACATCAACGACATTTATAAACTCATCATTATTAAAATTCATTGTTGGATCCTGACAAGCATAGGAATCATCAAATAACAAATAATCCACTAAAGAAAGAACATCCATAATATCGATAACGGGAATTCCCGCATCATCTGTATCACCATTTATATTACCAACAATATAAACTAAATTATCACAGGGGTCACAAAGATCGCCTACGAGGTCACTATCACTATCTTCTTGGCCTGGATTGAAGATATCTATACAGTTGTCTTCTCCATTCAAAATACCATCATCATCGATATCCGGGTTCATATCATTGATATTTACCGCGGTGACCTGATAGATCTGTTTTGAAGAATAGTTTTGAACAATTGCAATGATCTTTACACTGTCTGAATTCCAATCCTCATCAAGATCAAAACTACCTGAGAATATTTGTGATTCACCTTCTGAGCTAATTGTCAGATCTTCTGTGGCTAACCAATCCCTTGCTACATTCCTTGCATTATGATATTGGCTCGCACCTGTCCAATATGACCATATATTATCTTCGACTACAAATATATCAACTTTTTGGTTGGAACTACTCATATCAGAATCCATTGAAACTGCTACTTCGTAGCTTACCTCTGAACCAGCATAGCCATTGATACTCACTTCATAAGGGGTATCATTCCCAACCATATTATTGTATAATGCTGTGAAAGTTCCTATGAATTGTTCCCAGTTACCATTTGGATAACCTCCAACCGTTTCTTGTACACCATTCCATTGAGTATGAGGAATACCGCCCACTCCATACATAGAGGCTCTAGAGCTATATTCTGGAATATCAAAATCTGAATTTCCAGGGGTGAAACTTGAGTTGTGCCATTCGATATTCATTAATGTTTCTGGATAATCATCAAGCATCTCTGATATTGCGAAACTCGCAGATGGACAGTATGGTCACTGAAGACCAGTGAAATCTTCAACAAATACCCTCTGCGATGACCGTGATGCCATTTGAACTATTGTTTCTAGCTCTTGTAGTGCTAAATCTATTTCATCGAGCTTTTGTCCAAATGAAAGTGTGATTAAAATAATAAAAAGTGATTTTCTCATATTAGTTGACAATTTTTTTATCTTCCATTGTTCAAAGAATAGGGTCTAAAAATGTTCTAAGGTCAGTTTCATTTATAAATTTTAGACTAACATTACTGAGTGATTCAAGCTCAGAAACGGGCAGGATAAATTCATATACTGCTTGAATATCTACTGTTTCCATAGCTACCTGAATAGACCACCCACCCACAGAAAAATCTATCAATGGTGAAAACTGATGCTGAGGGATATAAAGAACTTTATTACTATTTCTGGAATGCCAATATTCTTCAGGCGTATCTGCAACAAGAATAAGAGTATTACGATTTTTATCGAATATTCTCATGACAGGTATGATCCTGTAAGATCCAGATTTTATCGCATCAACATGATGTTTAGGAAAATTGAATTTAGTTCTATCAAAATAGAAAATAGTCAGTGTGCCATCTTGCTCTAGGCCTGTATACGGTAGCCCAGATAACATATCCTTTAATATTTTATCTTTCAGGCGGTATATGACAGGGAAACGGACGGTCATATACAATTCATCATCCTCATGATAATCAAACTCGGGGCGCTGTAATTCCACTTCATAAGGGTTGGTCAGTAGTTGGTCCAATACGCCCGATAACAGTTGAGTATTGCCTGCATTTTCGGGGTTCTCTTCCATCTTGCGATCGACATCAAAATCCATGGTCCACTCTCCAGAATCAAATCGAGAAACATCCTTTTTAGGCCTCTCCTTATCTCGAGCCTTGGCACCTAAAAGAAATTCCATGGATGATTCCAACTCAGCGATCTGCTGATCTAAACTGGATGCAACTTTTTCTGCCTGCATAGATACAGGGTTTCTTTTTTTAACAACTGTCTTTTCAGTATACTTTGGAAAGGGGGATATAGCAACTTTGGGCTGAGCGGGTAAAAAGGGTTTGACCATTTGATGGACAGAAGAACCAACTGCTTTATTCAATGCTGGGACCTGGGTATAGACCTCAGTGAGTTGCGACTTTGCAAGTTCTTCCCAGTTCGCCACATCTACTACCTGGATGGTAACGTGTACCTTATCCAGTTGTCGATTATACTTACCTAATACTAAAAGATTACGAGACCCTCTTGGCTGCTTTAACATGAGTGAACGATCGTTCATGATTGTCTCCAGATCTTCTTTTGTTTTGATCCGTACACCATATACATTTTTCATCTCTTCACGAGCCATATCACTCAAACCAGCGGCTATCCACTCCACAGCCGGATCATTTTGTATATTATCAAATGGTAAAAGATAGAGATAGGCATATGGTTCCTTTGCAAAAACAAAGGATAAAAAAGTCAGATATGGAAGAACTTTGCGCATCCGTATGAATGGTTTCATCGACCCAAGTTAGGGGTAATCATTGGTTTAATCCAACCCAATTTAGATTTATCACTGACCTGAGCCCTGTTTCATCATTCTTGCCCAAGAATCCCTTAGTGACACAACTCGGATAAAAACATTATTTCCATTAGATGAAAAAACATCATCCTTTTTAAAGTATCCTAAACGCTCAAACTGATATATAATTGATTCTGGCTCTAATAATAATGGCTCTAATTTGCTATCTGGTAATATTTTACACGAATCTGGATTAAGGGCATCTAAAAAATCACCCCCCTCTTCGGGGTTTTCTTTTTTGAAAAGACGGTCATAAAGTC
This sequence comes from bacterium TMED46, assembly GCA_002167345.2. Classification (GTDB taxonomy): domain Bacteria; phylum Fidelibacterota; class Marinisomatia; order Marinisomatales; family UBA1611; genus CACEUX01. The sequence goes on from NHCZ02000012.1 coordinate 118,796, forward strand.
TAACCTCAGCATCAATAGCATGCTCTGCACTGACCCAATGTATCGTCCCCTTTACTTTTCTACCATCTGGAGCATTACCACCTTTGGTCTCAGGATCATAAGTACAATGTATCTCTTTTATAGTTCCATTTTCATCTTTGATAATATCTGTACAGGTCACAAAATAAGCGTACCTTAATCGAACCTCTCTTCCAGGACCAAGACGAAAGAATTTCCTAGGTGGGTCTTCCATAAAATCATTCTTTTCAATATAAAGCTCTTTTGAGAAAGGGACCTCCCTTGACCCTGCATTTTCATCCTCAGGATTATTGATCGCTTCAAGCATTTCAGTTTTATTTTCTGGATAATTTGTGATTACCACTTTGAGAGGGTCCAGAACTCCAAGCACGCGTGGTGCTGTCTTGTTCAATTCTTCTCTAAGAGAATTTTCCAGCCTTACAACATCAATAATTGAATCACGCTTTGTAACTCCTACCCCTTCTGCAAAATTACGTATCGATAATGGAGTATATCCTCTCCGGCGTAACCCTGAAAGTGTTGGCATCCGTGGATCATCCCACCCTTCAACATGTTTTTCATCTACCAGTTTTTTCAACTTTCTCTTACTTACAACGGTGAAATTAAGATTCAACCTTGCAAACTCTATCTGCTGAGGGTGATAAACGTCTAGTTTTTCTAAGTACCAGTCATAGAGAGGGCGGTGATCTTCAAACTCCAGCGTACAGATAGAATGAGTGATTTCTTCGATGGAATCTTCTAAACCATGAGCCCAATCATACATAGGGTAAATACACCACTTATTTCCTGTTCTATGGTGCGACGCATGCAAAATACGATAGATGACCGGATCACGCATGTTTAGGTTAGAATGCGACATATCTATTTTGGCTCTCAGCGTTTTCTCTCCATCCGGATAATCTCCATTTTTCATACGCTGAAATAATTCAAGATTTTCTTCTATACTTCTGTTACGATTAGGACTCTCTTCTCCTGGTTGCTTAAGAGTGCCCCTACAGTCCCTCATTTGATCTGAACTCTGATCGCAAACAAATGCATCGCCATTTTGAATAAGTGTTAAGGCATAATCGTACATCTGATCAAAATAATCTGATGCATAGTACAATCTCTCCTCCCAGTCAAAGCCTAACCACTTTACATCATCAATAATGGATATTACATATTCGTCTTCTTCTTTTACTGGGTTAGTATCGTCAAAGCGAAGGTTGCATTTTCCATTATTTTTTTCGGCGATACCAAAATTAAGACAAATAGATTTTGCATGTCCGATATGCAAATACCCATTAGGCTCTGGTGGAAATCGAGTATGAACACGGTTACTCCATTTGCCTGATAGGTTATCCTCATCAATGATCTTTTGGATGAAGTTTTTTATTACAGTATTACTTTCACTCATAGCCTAAAATTCTTTTATTATATAATTTAAACGACTTATGACTACTTCTTTTCCCAATAATTCCATTATATCAAATAGTGATGGACCTTGTAAGTTACCGCATAACCCTAACCTCACCGGTTTCATTACTTTTCCAAAACCATACCCATTATTTTCCATGTATTTTTTCAAGATAAGTCCAAGCTCATTAGCAGTCCAATCATCTATATTGCCCAGCATTTGAATTACCTCTTCTAGGATGACTTGAGAATCCTCTTTCCATGTTTTTTGCACATCATTTTCATTGAAACTGGAAGGGTCATTGAAAAAGTAGCCTGCCTGCTCAATAAGGTCTACTAAGGATCTCGAACGGGTCTTCATAATATTTATGACGCAAAGGCAAAAGGAGTTATCCTCTTTTATCCCCCATTCGGTACTTATAAGCCTTATTCGATCTAAGATATCCTGATCATTCTGCAATGCCAAATGCTGTGAACTGATCCAATTCAATTTTTTTTGATCGAATACCGCTGCTTTTTTTTGAACCTTAGAAATATCAAACTTTGATACCAATTGATCTAGACCCATTATTTCCTCTTCTGTTCCTGGGTTCCACCCCAATAGAGCGAGGTAATTTAAAAGGGACTCTGGTTGAAAACCTTCATCGCGATATGACTGCACTCCAGTTGCCCCATGTCGCTTACTCAATCTTTTTTTATCTTCGCCTAAGATCATAGGTAAGTGTGCAAAAATTGGAGGCTCCCAGCTAAAAGCCTTGTAAATAAGGATCTGCTTTGGAGTATTGGATATATGGTCTTCTCCTCTAACAACATGAGTGATATTCATATTCTGGTCATCAATTACATTGGTAAAATTATACACTGGACTGCCATCCGATCTTGCAATAATAAAATCATCAATTTCTGAGTTAGATATGGAAATATTACCGTATATCATATCATTAAAAACCGTATGCCCATTGTTGGGAGACCTTAGTCTTATTGTAAAAGGAGTCTTTTTTTCTAACTCTGCATTGATATCATTGTCACTTTTATTTCTCCATAGACCACTGTAATGATAGGAGCCTGTCTCTTTGCGAATCTGCTCTAATTCTTCTTTTGATGCAAAACATCTGTAAGCTTTTCCAGATGACAATAGGTCTTCTAATGAATTATTATAACTTTCCCCACGCTTAGACTGATAGACCAACTCTTCATCCCAATTCAGCCCCAGCCACTGCAACGAATCACAAATTTGATCTATATGTTCCTTTTTTGATCGTTCCAGGTCTGTGTCTTCGATCCTTACTAAAAATTGTCCGCCATTCTTCTTGGCGTATAAATAATTTGATAAAGCAGTCCTGGCTCCCCCAAGGTGTAATTGTCCTGTCGGGCTTGGCGCAAATCTTAAGCGGGGCTTCATGATATTAGTGATAGATGATTCAAAAGTATTCATGAAATTACTTTTTCTTCTAAAATCAAAAAAGCCTCTTAAAGAGGCTTTTTGATTTATTTTTATCAGATTCTTGTATTAGTCTTTATTAATAAGACAGCTAATTAACTAAAAACCTTTTAGAGTATTCTGGTATATCCTTAAGTATAATTCCACAAAATCGATCGTCATGTACAAACGCTTATAATGGCCTTCCTCATGTGGTGAACGGTGAACTATACCTGCTCCTTGATTACCATCCCAACTTTCACCTTTCAATAAAGCTATATGACCAGGACAAAGTTGCTGAATATCCGAATTTTTTGAAAACAAACCAGATTCTGCATCTGTTTTCCCTTCATTTCCATGTCCAAGCTTAGCTCTATTCACTTTATGATGAGACAGCCACTGCGTTGCAGGACCAATATAAGTCGTAACCAATCGGCATTTAACATTATCAGCATGAAAACGTGGACACATCGGTTGGTCTATTGCATCAAGTCTTAACCATACTTTTTTCAGTTCAAATAAATTGCAAAACATGTTAACTATTTTCGAGATATCGTTTGAAAATGTTAACAGTTCTTTGCTTGAGCCGAACTCTTTTATCATTATTTCGTTAATATTTCCCGGGTCAACTACTTCTGATAGTTGAAGCTCAGGGTTTTCCTGGAGAATGTATTCACCTGCTTGAATAAGCTTACTATCTAGCTCACGCTGCCATATTGAGATATTAATATTTTTTCGATATATCTCAGAAATTTTCAATGGATCATCGGTGAAATATCCACTAAAACTATCTGTTTGAGGTAAAACTTTTTCTAGAGTTGGCGTTTGTAAACTCATGCGGCTACTCCCCAATCAGGAAAAGGATCTGGGAATTTAGACCAGTGGTCTTTGCCAAGTAACAGGTCCTCATCTGACAAAAGACACTCATCGAGTAACTTAGTTATTTTATTTTGGTCTAACCCCTGTCCAATAAATACTAACTCTTGCCGCATATCACCAAATGGCTCAACCCATTTTTCCTTAATATAATCAATAGATTCTTTTTCTTTTGGCCATTCTTCATGAGGTATAGCTTTCCAGAACATGCCTGCAAACCCGTGATGCGCTATGCCACCAGCCTGGCTCCAATTACCTGCAAATTGAGGACGAGTTGCAAGCCAGAAATAGCCTTTTGATCTAATAAGTTTTCCTGACAAATCTTTGCTATGCAAAAAATCATGAAACTGTTTAGGATAAAAAGGTCTACGCGCCTTGTAAACAAAACTACTGATTCCATATTCTTCTGTTTCGGGTATATGCTCATCACGCATTTCTTTTAACCAACCAGGAGATTGCTGAGCGCGTGCAAAATCAAATAAATTTGTATTTAGTATGCTTTCAATGGGTATCTCACCCATAGAAATTGGGATAATACATGCATCAGCATTCAATGTCTTTATGATAGCCTTCAGCTTGTCCAATTCAGAACTATCAACTAAATCCGTCTTGCTAATAAGTAATATATCAGCAAACTCTACCTGTTCAACAAGTAAATCTGCTACACTGCGTTCATCATCTTCACCAAGAGATTCACCAACTTCTTGTAAATATTTAGCTTCGTTATAATCCTTAAGAAAATTAACTGCGTCAACGACTGTAACCATAGTATCTAACTTTGAAACATCTGAAAGGGAAACACCATCTTCATCTGCGAATGTAAAAGTTTCTGCAACTGGCAAAGGTTCGGAGATTCCTGTTGATTCGATGAGCAAATAATCAAACTTGCCCTCTTTTGCTAATTTGGTGACTTCGATCAAAAGATCTTCACGCAGTGTACAACAGATGCAACCATTGCTCATTTCTACCAATTTTTCCTCTTTATGATTAAGAGAAACGTCATTTTGAACCATTGAGCTATCAATATTGATCTCGCTCATATCATTGACAATAACAGCAACCTTTTTTCCTTCACGATTATTAAGAACATGTGTTAAGACTGTTGTTTTTCCTGCCCCGAGAAAGCCAGAGAGCACAGTTACAGGTAATTTTTTCATTATATGTAGTCCCTTAAAAAGTATTACTTTAATTTTAATTAAATAAAATCGAATTATTTTATATACAAAAATTCACTTTATTCTTAATGCAACATGGTTGCATTAATAATTTATGGGCGTTTCTAGAAAAACAAAAACAGTAAAATTATTATTAGATCTATTTGATAGAAAAGATTGCGCTTTATCTATCGTAGAACTGGTATCGACCTTCAGCGGAAAAATGAATAAATCTACTGTTTATAGAATATTGAATAGGCTAGAGGAAAGTGGTCTTTTACATTCTTTTCTTGGCAATGATGGGCTAAAAAGATACGCAAAGGGAGACCAAAGACCCGCAAAGTCAAAAAACACTACCATGCATCCCCATTTCTTATGCGAAGATTGCGGAATTTCATCCTGCCTTCCTCTTGAAATATCTACATCATCGATTCCCAACTACACAATAAAGAGTTCAGAACAATTATACTTAGGACAATGTAATAATTGTCAAATGTAGATCGCTACCACCTAGCATCTAAATAGAGAAAGTTTAAAACTGGAGTCATCAAATTCTAGATTAGATTCTTTAAACCACCTTTCTGGTTTTCTTTTACGAATTGCTTTGGGTTTTATTTTATTTAGGTAATATGGAAGAGTGATGGGATAAGATCTTCCAATCTTCTTTACTTTTTACAAAGACGAAAGAAAATCTTGCTTCAATTATACTATCATTAACTTCAAAATTATAAAGACCAGAGGCAGTAGAAATGGATTCAGCTTTATATTCATGTTTTGTAATTATTTTAACATTCACTTGTGAAGACAATAAATCTTTAAAATAGTCCAATATTAATTCCTGACCTTTTCTTTCAATATTAGAAAAAGTCCCAAGCAATAATCCTTCTCTGTGGTATAACCCTGACACCTGAGAGGCATCATTTGTCCTTATTTTTTCAACCCATATATTGAGCAAATCAGTCATTTTATTTATTCACTAGTGAACTAAAAGTAGTTTATAATTGAGGAACATTATAAAAAAGTGCGGAGGGGGAGGGATTCGAACCCCCGAAGGGCGTAAACCCTTGCTGGTTTTCAAGACCAGTGCATTCAGCCAGACTCTGCCACCCCTCCGGAAATATTTTCATAACAATAGATCATAACCCTGATCCTACTGTACTTTCAAACTTTTCAATAAACTCCTCATGAACAAATAAGATAATATTATTTGACCACAAGAAGGTCATAATATTACTAAGAGAACTGCAAACAAAAAACCCCACTAATGTGGGGCTTTCCCTTAAATGTATAATATTTTAATCAAAATTGTTCTTTACTTACAAATTCTCCATTATCATAGATATTCTTTTCTTTCAATGAACCATCTTTATTCCATATGGTCCATATACCATTTCTTTGCTGTTCATCTGCATAGTTGCCCTCTTTCCACTTCTCGCCCGTATTATACCACCAGGTCCATGTACCAATTCTAAGCTTATTCGCATAGGGACCTTGAATTGACATTTGTCCATTTTCATGAAAAATAGTATAGATTCCTTCTTCCTTACCAGACTTATGTTCTGTCTCACGCTGTTTGACTCCGCTTTCATCATAGAAGGTCCAACTCCCTTCTTCTTTTCCATCTACCATCTTACCTTCTTTGAGCTTATTTCCGTTGGAACTGTAATAAGTGTGTAAGGTGTCTACACCATCTGCAAAAAGTATTTCTTTTTCCTTGGTCCCTTCCTCATCGTAAAACTTCCACACGCCATCTTTTTGACCATCCTTGTATTCTCCCTCTCCTTCTAACCTCTTAGCTTCTGCCGCCACCTCTGCTGCTAGTTTTTCTGCCAACGCTGCTGCTTCCTCTTCGGCTAATCTTTTGGCTTCTGCAATTGCCTGTTCTTCGGCTAATCTCTTTGCTTCTGCGATTGCCTGTTCTTCGGCTAATCTCTTGGCTTCTAATNCTTTCTTTTCNGCTAATCTCTTGGCTTCTNNTGCTTTCTTTTCAGCTAATCTCTTGGCTTCTGTTGCTTTCTTTTCAGCTAATCTCTTGGCTTCTGCTGCTTTCTTTTCGGCTAATCTCTTGGCTTCTGCTGCTTTCTTTTCAGCTAATCTCTTTTTTTCGGCTTCCTGTTTTTCCTTGGTCTTTTTAGGATCAGTTTCAGTTTTTTTGCTGGTCTTACTGAACTTATCATCATAGATAAAAACTCTCTCAACCCCTTTATCATCAGTTTGAAGTACCTTACCAGTCTTATTTAAATCGCTCATTTCTTTTTTTGAAAAATGAAATATGACAGGGTCATCAGTTTTATTATTTGAACATGAAACAAAAAAAGAGATTAATAAACAGGTGATTATTCTTCTTAACATTCTATAGCTATCCTTTTGTAAGAATTAAATTTAATCTTAAAAAACATCAGGGAATTAATTAAAGATGCGAACATAGTGGGATTCAAACAGGCCTAACGTTAAACGGTTTAGAAACAGTCATTAAAATATTTTTTTTATAGCTATTCGAATCTAACATGTATCTAACGAACAAAAAACCACTTCGATGCTAATAATTTAGCAACCTCACAGACATCAAAATCATCTGCAATCTTTTTAACTTATGAGTAAGTATANCTATAATTATTTAAANTAAAACCAAACAGAAAATGTTATTTTTTTGGGAGTTTACATATTGCTATAAATACATAGTGGTATTTTGATGGTATTATCTTACATAAAAAATAATTATCAATAAAACTTAACAACTTCCTAATTGATTCCGGGAAAAAACAAGTCATAAAACCATTGGTTGTATTCTGAAAATCATGAAATGACGAGTCGCAAATTCTTATTAGCTCCTCAATATCGAAATAGTTCCATCCATGGATGGGGGTAGTAAACCTTTTTCTAAATAATTTGTGGATAATTGTTGAAGATATATTTTCAGAAAAAATCAACATGCCATCATTTTTTAAACACTTAGGTAATTTGTTTAAAAGAAATTTCAAGAGTCTTTTCTGGTTCAAATTCAGTTTTTATTCCACCCAACACACTCTTAAAACAAACTAAGTCAAAAAAATCAGTATATGGTATATTTAGGTTATCAACTGTTTCATATTTTAGGAATTGAGATAAATTATATTTTTCGTGGATATTTCTGTTTTGATCATCAGTTTTAAGGTGGCTCGAACATATAGTGTGAATTCCCTTTTCGGCGAGATAAAGGGCATACCCTCCTGACTGATGACCAGATCCTAATTCTAGAGCATTATTAATTTTTTTAAAATCAATATTTTCGTCAAAAAATTTTAATGATTTACTCCAAATGCCTACGTCCCAACCAATTATATCTTTTATTAAAGATTTTTTCATATTCATTGAATATGTTTTATTAGACTTAAAATTCTTGAGCTGATTCATTTAATAATCAAACAGTTTGAACACTTTATAAAATAATCTAAATAGAAAAAAGGTTTTAATCATAAAACCTATCGAAATAATATGGAAAATCACTTCCCTCCTGCAATATATTGATGCGGAGAGAGTGGGATTCGAACCCACGTTACGCTATTAACGTAAACACGCTTTCCAAGCGTATTAACTCTCATCGGTAAGGTGTGCTTACCCTCGATAAAGCTTACTAAATGATTATATACCATAGTACATAATATTACACAAAATGGTAACAATATGGTAACAAGCTTTAATAGCAAAAAGGCCCTGAAAGGACAGCAAAATCCAGGAACAGGGCCTTTTAAGTGGTAAGCGAACCTACCATATCTCTAAACTTGTCAGAATTGTTGAATTAATCCATTTAATAATTAAATCCTTAAAACACTTTATAGACTAACCTATCAAATTTATTAATCANATTTAATTGACTAATCTCTATAAGTGTAGAAGGATGNTNCCAATTAACCCCATAGATTATGTATTTAAATTCCTTNCTACTCTTTAGATATTTATTAACAATATTTGGGTCTGTTGGAGTCTCGTAGATAATGGAGTTTCTAAATGACCAATCATAATGATAAAATTTNACTGGTTTAATNATTATTTTNATGATGTTCTTCAAACATTTTACTATATTGTAAATACGATTATTTCTTTTCTTCTTTATTCTTTCTTTTATCGCATTTCTATGGATTAGATTATTACAGTTTTGTATATCAAAGATAATAAAACCATCTACTTTTATAACCCTTAACATCTCACTTATTGATTTGATTATATCAGGGAAATACCATGTTGAACGAAAACAGAATACTATATCGAAATAGTTATCTTGGAATTCCAAATTTTCTGAATCACCCACGCTAACAATTATTTTTGGAAGTTGTGTTTTTACTTTTTTAATAAGNANAGGTGAAATATCAATACCATATACTTCATATCCCATTTCATCTAAAATATTAGAATAAGGAAAACCATCNCCAATACCCACTTCTAAAATTTTACCATTCTTTAANTCTTTTGTTAATGTTTGAATTAAATCTTTATCATACTGTTCTAATCCATATTCCTTCCTTGTTTTAATCCAATTCTTAGAATAAACATTCTTAATGTATTTTTTTCTTTTTTGGGAATCATTCATTCAATAAAAAAATATTGATTTTATTTCTAAATAAACAGAAAAAAGGTTTTAATCATATAACCTTTCGAAATCCGTTAAAATACTGATAGGAATATCAAACAATAATCTCCTACGATTATTAAGTAATAATATTTCTGAATCTTTTTCGTAGAGGTTACTGGACTTTGTCTATTATCTTTATTTACCGACTTTTGGCATATTCTCCAAAGTAACTTGGTATTTCATAGTTACTGCTGATTGATTATACGTCGAAAAGGTCAACCCATCATCCCAGAAATAAAAAACCCCACAGATGTGGATTTTTTTGAATGTGATTTTATTTTATGAAGAACTATTTTAGCCTGAAAAATTTCATAAGTAAAAACTAAAATAAAATGGTAACAGCACATATTTGAGACTAGAAAATCACATCCTTTCTACAATAAAAAAGCCCCACTGTTTTGGGGCTTTTCTCATCAATAGATTGATGCGGAGAGAGTGGGATTCGAACCCACGTTACGCTATAAACGTAAACACGCTTTCCAAGCGTGCGCCTTCAGCCACTCGGCCACCTCTCCATGAAAGAATTNTATTGAGGGTCGNTTTATTCTTCCTCGCTGGTACNAGANTCAGTTTNTCGAGNANCNNTTGGCTGTTGTTTTTCTTCGNTTTGCTCNTCAGATTGTTTATNNGGATTTTGGACATCCACAGCATCATTCTGTTCTAATTTCACATCNGCTGNANCTTCTGCTGGAGNCTCTTCAGATTTTGTAAACTCGCTCAAATCAATATCNACAAGATTAGCAACTTCATCCATACGCTTTAANGCNGCGTCGAGTTGCTCTCCTTTATTCATTCGAACCATTTGTTCATTAAATCTCCAGCGGCCAGTCTGCTCTGACTGTANACTTTTTACATATTTTACGAAGACNGAATCNCCACNAGTNTTACCTGCAGCTTTATCTGCGAAACTTTTTTGTTTTTTTGCCATTGCTAACTAGTTCTCCTAAGAAATAAGCCGGNAAATTTATTAATCAAACTTTTCAAACTCAATGATTAAGAATTNTACTATTCNNCAATTTTCTTTTCNATCATTTTTGCACTTGCAAGCTTCCTCATATCAACAACATNATCATGCTCNTCAACAATTTCAACGCCCAGGAGTGTTTCAATTGCNTCTTCAAGCGTAATTAAGCCAGTAGTCGTACCGAATTCATCTATCACAAAAAACATTTGTTCTCTGTGCTTTACAAATAGATCTAGGGCGTCAGAAACCGACATCTTCTCTTTGACCGATCGGATGGGTTTCATGATATCTTTCATTGCAATATGGAATTGATCTTCTGCCTGCTTATTGACAAGATCATATCGATTCACTATTCCTGTAATCTGGTCTAGGTCCTTTTCGTAAACTGGAATACGTGAGAATGCGATGGGTGAATGTTTTTCAACTACCTCTCCTACAGTTTCATTGACCCTCAAACAGAACATGACAGAACGAGGGGTCATAATATCCTCAAGTGGCATGCCATCTAATTTCATTAGATTTTCAATAATGTCACCTTCCTGTTCATCAATTGCACCTTCATCCTCACTTATTTCAGCCATGGCTAAAAGTTCTTCTCTAGAAGCCTTAGAGTCGCCTCCATTCTGGCCTTGATTCAACACACTAGACATCGCTTCAGAAAGAATAACAAACGGCCATGCGAAAAACATCAGACCACGAATAGTATATGCAGAAAAGGCGGCAAATGATTTACCATATATCGCTCCTATGGTCTTAGGAATGATCTCAGAAAATATAAGGATACACATTGTAAGTATGCCAGAAGCAAGTGCTACCCACTCATTACCGTAAAGAACATGTGTCTGCGCACCAACCCCCGCTGCACCAACAGTATTGGCTATCGTATTAATAGTTAATATTGCAGCAAGTGGTCGGTTAATGTTCTCTTTTAGCTCTGCCATAAGCGCCCCTGCTTTTCCACCTTCTTTTTCCATAACTGATACGTGTGCAATTGATAGGCTAAGAAGCACTGATTCAAGAAGGGAACATAGAAAAGATACAAGAAGAGCTGTGAAGAAGTAAGCTAGTAAGGATGTCATCGAAGGTGAAAGTTAATTAATAATTGAATGATAAAAAAAGTAATCAGGCACGAGTCCATTTAATAATCTCTTTCAAGGTAACTTTTTTACCATAAAGCAATATTGCGGTACGAAATATTTTTCCTGATAATTTTAATAATACCACGCAAGATAAGATCATAAGAAAGGTTGTATATAAAATCTCTGAAAGTTCAACCGTGCCTGTGCCTACGCGTATGATCATCATAAATGGTGTTAAAGGGGGTATGTATGAACTTAAGATTGTAAATGATGATCCAGGATTTGTTATAAAATAAGATGCAAAAATAATTGGAAGCATTGCTATTATACTTATAACACCTGAAGATTGTTGCGCCTCTTGTTCAGATGTGAAAAATGTTCCCATTGCAGCAAATATTGATGCATAGAATAAGTAACCCGTAGTAAAGTATATCATAAAGGTTGGTATTTGGGAAAATTCTATGGCAGCCCATCCTTTATAATGTGTTGCTGATAATCCTAATATCAAATAGAATACCATTTGAGTCATACCTAATGCTCCAAGTCCAAGTATCTTACCCCTCATGAGTTCGTCTGGTGTAACTGAAGAAAGTAGAATCTCTATTGTACGACTGGTTCGTTCCTCTATTACAGAACGTAGAAGTAACTGCCCACTCATAAAAATGGTCGCAAAAAGTATCATGAGAAAAAGATATGGAATTAAGAAACTTGATAACTCATCTCCCTCTGAGGCTTCCCCTAATTCATCTAACTCATACGTGTCAAATTCTATCTTTCTACTTAATTCTCCCACAAGAGAAATATCAATATTTTGATCCAGCATTCGCTGTTGGATAACTAATTGATTTAATGTTCTCCTAAGACTTGTATATATCTTGATATTGCTCAAAGATTGGCTAAAGTACCTAACTTGACCAGTGTCTAAAACGGTAGTAGGTACCATCATATATCCATCTAATTGCTGACTTAGCACACTATCCAGAGCTTCTTTCTCATCAAACATTCTGGTAAAGGAAAATTGAGGTTCTCCATTTTGCAATAATAGGGAAAGATCACATTGTTGTTCGAATCGCTCCATAAGAAGACCGATCTCATCATCATAAACAAGACCTATACTTGTTTCGTCTTCTGGCTCAAGATCCATTAGAATCGTTGGCAGATACATCATTGCCCCCATAAAAAAGGGTAAAAGGAACGTAGTGATCAAGAACAATTTTGTTTTGACGCGGTTCATAAATTCCCATTTAACTATTTTCCAGATCTGGCTCATTATATCTTTCCTACTTCTTCTATGAAGATCTGTTCAAGAGTAGGTACCTTAAGCTTAAAGGATTCTACAGTCACAATTGTATTTACCCAGCCAAGAAATTGTTCAGGCTTCTTTTTTAACACACCCGATATCCTGTTTTCAGTCAACTCTAATTCATTAAAGTACTCAGCTACTTTTTTTAAATCAATATTACCAGAAAAACGTACTTCAACTGCATCACTGGTATGTTTTTTTCGTATATCTTCCAAAGCCCCTTCCACCACGATCTGGCCTTGATTGATAAGACAAATATTATTGCACAATCTTTCTACCTGTTCCATTTGATGGGTAGAGAATATGATCGTCTTTCCTTCATCCTGTTTTTCTTGAATTATTTCTTTTAATAATAATTGATTTAATGGGTCTAGCCCCGTAAATGGTTCATCCATTATTATTAGTTCAGGATCATGCAAAAGGGAAAGAATAAATTGTATCTTTTGCTGATTACCTTTCGACAGCTCCTCAATTTTTCTATCTCTTTGATCTCCAAGCCCAAAGCGTTCTAACCACATCTTTGAATTTGATCTAGCTTGCCGATCATCTAGGCCTCGGAGCAGACCGAAATATCGACATGTTTCTTCTAGCTTCTGTTTCTGGTAAAGACCCCTATCTTCTGGTAGATAACCAAGATTCTGTCTTTTAAGTGAATTAATATCATTACCATTTAACTCTATTTTTCCTGAATCAGGATGGATGATGCCCATTATCATTCGAATTGTTGTCGTTTTTCCTGCACCATTAGGACCAAGAAATCCATAGATATCGCCCTTCGCCACATTGAATGAGACATCGTTGACCGCTTTGACCCCTTCGTAGGACTTTTTTAGATTATGTAGAATTAACATACTAGAGATCTATAGCTTGCCCGTCGCAATATTCAGGAATATCCACATTGAGATATTTTGCGATCGTAGGTGCAATATCAACGGTAGCACGAGGAGAATTATCTGTCTTACTATTAAATTGAATTCGAGAGAAAATAAGTGGTACATGGGTATCATAATCATAAGGCGTTCCATGAGAGGTACCAAAAGGACCTCTGTATAGGTAACCTGGTGATACAATGGGAAATATCTCTGGTGTATGTTCTTTATTTATCATGTTTTTAATTCTTTGTGTTATTTTATCTTCTGGCTCAAGATCCATTAGAATCGTTGGCAGATACATCATTGCCCCCATAAAAAAGGGTAAAAGGAACGTAGTGATCAAGAACAATT
>NHCZ02000013.1 GCA_002167345.2 bacterium TMED46
AGAGATTCTCTGTCTCTGGCCTCCAGATAAGATCTGTCCCCGTTCTCCGACAATGGTTTCTAACCCTAGAGGTAATTTTTCAATAAATTCTTTACACTGACTCTGTTCAAGAGTTTGCTCAACGTCTTCCTGTCTAGGGTCTTTAATACCATAAGTTATGTTTTCATAGATACTCGCATTAAAAAGAAAGGATTCTTGGCTAACAATTCCTACTTTTTCTCTTAAAAAGCCGATCTCTAGATCGGATATCGAATAGTCACCAATAAGGATATCCCCATCATTTGGTTCGTATAAACGGAGTAGCAATTTGGCAATGGTTGTTTTTCCAGAACCAGTGTCCCCAACAAGTCCAATTGATGATCCGTATGGTATACTCATATTTAAGTTTTCAAATAATCGCATGGTAGAATCATAACCAAATGACATATCTTTAAATTTGATATGGTAATTCATGGATGGTGGTTTAATAGAATTGGGTTTGTTAATGATCTTTATTTTATGATCTAACAGTGTGAAGATCCTATTGCAGGATGCCATAGATCTTTCAAAATCATCTATCAGAGTAGACAATGATGTAAATGGCCATAGAAATCTTTGAGTTAAAAATACAAGTACGCTATAAGACCCAACTTCTAAGGTCCCATTTAAAGCCATGTAACTACCTATTAACATTGTGCCAAGAAATCCTGCGAGCACGCCCATTCTTATAATCGGATTAAAAGCGCTACTTATTGCGATGGCATTTATATTTTCCTGCTGGTATTCTTTACTTTTCGCTCCAAGATTATCTTTCTCTATATTAAAGGCCATAAAACTCTTTATTACCTTAATACCCATAAGATTATTCACTATAACTGAATTTAAAAGACCTACTTTTTCTCTAATGCTCTTGTATTTAGGAGATAATTTTTTCTGAAAGAATAAACCGATTAAAAAGATTATTGGGACAGGCAATATGGCAATGGTGGCGATCAATGGAGATATATAAAAAAAGATAAACCCAATAATTATTGTTGATACACTTATTTGAATTATCTGATTAACGCCATTATTCAAAAACCTCTCTAATTGATTAATGTCATCATTCAAGATCGCAGTAATGTTTCCCACTGACTGTTTTTCATGCCAATCAAGATCCAGTCGTTGTGCGTGGTCGTATGTTTTTACTCTTAGATCATGCTCAACATTTTGAGCAAGTCCTCTCCATTCGATCATATATAAATATTCAAATAATGATTCTAGGGCCCATATAATAAACGTGACAGCTCCTATGAAAGCAACCTGTGAATCAATGGACTCAAAACCAAGAGATGCCACAAAACTATCATTTTTCTTTACAACTAGATCTACCGCGACACCTATAAGCACCTCCGGGGCGATATCAAATATTTTATTAATTCCTGAATATATAGAAGCAAGTGTGACTCTTACTTTCCAAGCATTTAAATAGCTTAAAAGTTCACGCATTTTTATTCTAGTCTTTGTCTGAATTAATTTTAATGTTATTTGAGGAGTATCATTTTTTTTGTATCGACAAAATTACCAGCTTGAATCCTGTAAAAGTAAACCCCTGCTGAAACTGGTTCCCCCTGTTCNTTNGTAGCATTCCATTGTATCGATCCTTTTCCAGNCCTGNAATTNGAATTNATAAGGCCTTTAATTTTATTGCCTGAAATATCAAANACTGTAATNTTAACNAAGCTCNTTTNAGCTAAGCTAAAGTTGATCTTAGTAACAGGGTTAAAAGGNTTAGGATAATTTTGATNCAAAGAATATNGANTNGGTATATCATTATCACTNATTNCCAGAATGGTATTNTNAACAAAAATATAATTTTGAAAATTTTGGNTCCCTAGATCATTNGGNCCAAGNTTTGTGATCACTCCAAGGTCATTNTCTAAAATAATTCTNATATTCCATTGACCTTCAGTTGAACCAAGAGGAATTTCTATAACANTCGCAATAGAGGAAGACANNGTGCCTTCATCAAAATCGCCAGAGCTTTCCAACATTTCTCCTCCATTCATAGGNCCGCCATTAATTATGAGTCGCAGGGTANAGTTNGATAAAAAANTANCGNTATCTTCAGCCTCNATCACAAAACCTACATTGACAGGTCCCTGACNAGTATTNACCGTATCAGCATAGATAGAAAAATTTATCAGGGAAGGGCCAGCATCACCTGAGGCACAATCCTCTGGACAATTTTCTTCCGTTTCAGGGCCACCGCAAANTCCATCACCACAACATGGGTTGCCAGGTGGAACATCTTCACAATCGGGAACACCACCGCCACCACCTCCTCCGGCAAATTCACCTTTTAGGCATCTAGAAAAGAATGGAAAATCATCTGTAACCATATAGTANTAGATNCCTTCAGGGAACTCAGGGGTCACGCCTATCCTTCCATTACATTCGTCNAGATCACCGTANCCNTCTATATATTCAAAGTCTTGAGTGAAAGCTCCCATTTCGATAGGGATATTTGGATATGTTGTGCCACCAGGGCCGCCTAACAAAGCAGTTAAGGTGTCTGGGCGTCCTTCATCTGGCTCGGTTTTTAACCTCCAACTTGGCTGAAGAGAAATAATATCGCTGCTAGAATCGTTTGCGTCAGAATAACCATATCTAGCATATACGGGAAAACCATCTGAGGCCCAACCAACAAGAGTAAGTTCCTCTTCTTCTCCTAATAGATCAATAAGAAGTTCAGGCATCCCATGGTAATGATATGCGCCTGTAGGCTGTACATGAGCATGATTCATATCATCCCCAAAATCAAATGTTTCATGCCCAAGTGCTTCTATATTCCAATCTCCTTCNCCTTGAGCAAGNCTACACTCTCCATCATCATTACATCTTCCTGCTGTACCAGGATCAAATTTTACACTATTTATTGCATAGGCAATTGTTCCACCAGGGCCACCNATCTGAACACCTGTTTCTGATACTATTGATGGACAAAGGCTAAAGGTTTGATTTACATTTTGTTCACTGATTGCNCTAGGGCAGTTTGGGTTAGGGAATGTACCTACTTCATGATTTGGGATACCATTGCCTGATAATATTCTGTTTACATCATCGGAGACCCAAGAGAAGATACTATATGCATTNACTGACTCATCATCATTATATACTTCTTCGTCAATATTATCCAATATCCCAATNGTTGAATATTCNTTATCTTCACATTGGGCAAATATTGTATTNGTAATTATTAAAATAAAAAGGGTAAAAACTAATTTCATTCTTTNGAGTCCTTATTTTTGGTAAGAAAAACTTATTTTAATNAATATANANACNNATGGTACTTCAAANCCNCTCAATNNTACTCGTCTAAGTTCTATTTAAAAGANNCCCAGAGAATCTGTTTTTATTAGGGAAGGATTACTAGTTATTATAAAACCATTGTCATAAGAAGCAACAATACCCCATGAGCCAAGACCAAATTCTCGATCAATATTATCGATTGTAAATAGTCTATTNCCCGTATCCGGGTTATAACCCCATAGCTTAATGTGACTGTCGTCTCCATAAGGTTGTTTTGTACCTGCTACCATCAAAACATTTTCATTTTGGTTTAAAGCCAAAGCATGCCCCATATCTTGATATCCATCTCCTCCTGCTTTTTTATTCCAAATTACTGCTCCATTTGCTGATATACGAACAACCCTCATAGCACCCACTCCATTGCTGTTGATAGTACTCATTCCAGTNGCAGCAAATCCTCCATCGGGCATTTTTATAATATCAAATGCCATGTCGTATCGATCATTTGTACCAATTTCACGTGACCATACTTCATTTCCATCTGCATCAACTTTTAAGAACCAAAAGTGATCGTAAAAGTAGAATTCTCGATCTTCAAGTTTTGATCCTACAGCAACAAAGCCGCCATCGTCAGCCTCAACNACCTCCCAAAAGGTATCCTTGGGTGTATTTAATTGTCCAAAACGCTTTATCCATTGTACGGNNCCACCATCTGATAGTCGTACAATGAAGGCCTGACCCCTTTGGCCATGTCCAGCTGTTCCTGGGTCNCCNCTTATCCAGCCAACGGCAATGTAATCACCATTGNTAGTTTCTATCGCATCATTGATATAATGTGGNGCTTGGTAGGCTGGGACTGACCACGTCCAGCCAGTACCTGGAGCATCGGGTGGGCTAGCTTTACTAACAAAATCTATATACGTAGTTAGAAAACCACCATCACTCGTAGGATTAAACCCCCGTGTCGGGGGCACTCTCATTCCATTATCTTCCCAGGATGGTAAAATATTCCCCAATTCATCTAATATTTCTGTACCATAAATTCCAGCCAGGATATATCTACAATCTGAATATCTTGCAATATCAACAGCAGGTAAGGGCAAAGAAAAGGTAGTATCAATACCACAATCCAATAGGTCTGATATATCTTGTTCATTTGATGAAACATTATTTTTCGAGCATGAAAGAAACAATGTCATGAGCGAAAAGATNATTAAACTATATTTTATTAATTTTATCATAATTTCTGAATGTTAAGATNAAAAAGTATCTTTTTACTGATCTGGTAGTTAAGAATTTGGTTTTAATTTAATTGGGTAATATCAAAAAATATCATAATGGATAAGAGCGACATTAAATCAAAAGAAGAAGAAAATAAACTTGGAAATCAGGTACTGGTTTTAATTCTTATCGTAGCATTGGCTTTCATAATTCACCAGTTATTCACTTCATTTAATTCTGAGCCANTCGGTGAATGGTATTTCTATTTTAGCGTTATAGGTTANTCATGGGCGCTGATATTTGTTTCTATATTTTTATTTTTTACCATGAGAAATTTAAAAAATGAGACCTAGTTTTTATTTTTNCCTATAAAGTTTTTTGTATGCCATATAACAAAGAACTACGATCCAAATTATAAGTGTAACATCTTGAGANATNCTTTCTGTAAAATATAGAACCAGCGTTGCAATAAAAATGATACTTGGTAGGATGGTAATTATATAATTCACATCGTTTCCTTTTATGTAATAAGTGATAGTCTATATTTCTGATACNATNAGATAATCAAATCAACAACTTCTCTAATNAACCTAAAAGCGTGGAATGCAAATGTCCAGACCATGCACCAATGTATCAAAAATGCTACCATAGATCGATCACCCTCATATTCTTTGTTGATGTCTGTTAGCCCCATCATATGAACACTGAAAATAACTAATATTATAGTAGAAGTTATTATGGTACTCCATTGTAACGTTTGCCACCAGTAGCCTTCCTCCCAAGATAAGAATTGAAAATATGATAAAAAAATTAATGGCAGTAGTCGTATCAGCCAAAACAATTCATTATCATCGAATTTTCTCATAGCTATTTAGGGTGTTTGGATGATCAAAAAGGATGCCATCTTCTAGATTCAATTAACCAGTAGATCCAGTACATAAAACCAGCAGTGAAAATCCCAAGAAGGAATGGCCAAGCATATCATTTCTCAATTACTGATAGTTACGTTTCGTACAATTTCTCCGTTAATATTTTTTATACCTACAAACATATCATTATTTTTACTATCAACAATAATTACGCCATAATTTTCTTCTATAAATGTCTTACCTACCCTCAGCGGACCATATTCTTCTTCATTGAGGAAGGATGCATTTAAACTGCTGGAGGTAACTTCTGAGATTATTTTACCACTATTTGTTTTAACTTTATAGATTCCACCTCTATGCCTATCTCCTGAGATAAATAAAGTCTGATCTAAACTCGCTTTATCAATCATTTTTATCAATTTTTTTCTTTGATACGGGAAATTATCCCATGATTCCCAACCATGACCAATAGGTAAAACCTGAATAGATGAAACAATTATTCTAAAATCAACTTTTTGAATTAACTTTTTTTCTAACCAATCCCATTGATCAGTTCCAAGGATAGTTAAGGAGCTATCTGGATTTGGAATATATCTTTCTTTCCCTTTTTCTCCAATTTTATCACTAGGCATTAAACTGTCTCTAAAAGTTCTAGTATCAAGAAATATTATCTGAAGGCCCTTATTATTAACCTTATACATTAAATCAAAATATAATCCTTCGCGAAATCTTCTAACGTCGTCAGGTGAAATATCCCAAAAATTTAAAAATAAGTCTTTTGAATTCTCTTTGTGTGGGTAATCAGCTCCAGCATCATTCATCCCGTAGTCATGGTCATCCCAGATAGTTTCAAATGGAAAATCAAGATCCAACTTTTGAAAATTCTTTCTTTGGGCTTTATAGGCTAATTTTAATTCTTTAAGATCTTCTCCCTCGCTATCTCCGTAAACATTATCTCCGATCATTAAAAAAAGGTCAAGATCTTCTTTTTTTATTGAATTAAATATTGGCATTGGCTTGTCTTGTTTTAGGCAGGAACCAAAACCGATTTTCATCTGATCATAGTTTTTCATTTTAGGAGAGATAATTACTCTAGGTTTGTTTGAACAAGACACTAAGAAAAAAAACATATTAATGAACAAAATACTTTTCATTGGAATTGGTGACCTCTTATGATATTTACTCATACGAATGTGGGGCTTGATGTTGAAACAGGTGGATCTACTTAAGAAGTATCATTTTCTTCGTATCAACAAAATCACCTGCCTGCAACAGGTAAAAGTATATACCCGCACTTACATTATTCCCATATGCATCAGTTCCATTCCAGATTATTGATCTGTAGCCAGGCTCTTGAAAATCGTTGACCAATGTGACAACCTCACGTCCTAATATGTCAAATACCGCTAATGAAACATTGCCTTTTTCAGAAATAGCATAGTCTATATTAGTGATTGGATTGAATGGATTTGGATGGGCCTGATATAAAGTATACTCCGATGGGGAGAAGGGCTCTTCTATCTTAAGCTGTAAGATCTNACTATCCATCCAAGCTAGTCTTTGGGTTGTCCATGATTTTAAATATAAAACTTCTTCTTCATATGTATCAAAAACATGATAGTTTGGCCATACATAGTAACCTAGTATTGGCCATCTTGAAAAATTTCTATTAATTGCGTCTCCTAAATGAGCAACGGCATCATCAATTATCTCAAAAATATGTTGCTCAGAAAAAATACTAGATCTTAGTTCTGAGTATCTCTGTGATGCCTTCATCCTAAAGTTTTCATCCTGCCATAACAACTCCCACCAGAAGGACATTTGATCTCCTCCTTCAGGATTATATTCTAATAACCAGTTTTCTGGCTCCCAGGTCTCACCATAATCACAGTTTCCAAAACCATGGTTAAAATCCCAAATTGGGCCAGCAGTTAAACGATCATCTACACTTTCTTTATCCTTATAAATATATGTACTCAATCTATAGGCGTCTACATTCTTCGCTAATTCTTGCAATAAAATAAAATCAACGAAAGACTCTACATTCATTATTGTAGGGTACCCTGTTAGATCACTGGTATAATCATCAGAGAGCATTATTTCTTCAAACTCAGAAATATAGTTCTGTATATATTCTTCTTGCTGCGGAGCAATATCACTTGGTTTAGGATAATGATAGTTATATGTATTTCCATCGTGTTCGCTCTCAAAACCACCCAGGTTATCCCCAGTATAATACCAATCAAATTTTAAGATATACCCACCGGTTAGATCATCACCTTCAATTTCGTCTGGATTTAATTTTGAAATGTCTACCCTGTTATTATCCCGTTTTATTTTTTCCATTAAAACATAGACACCCTTGTAGTCATTATTTAAAAATAGCTCTACAAAGCGTGTCCTGGATGTATATCTGCCAATATCATTAGATAACTGATAGATCAATACATTTCTGATCATTGTTTTATCCTGCCAGGGTGCATATAAAACCCAGTCATTTTCTTCTGGCATCCCTAAAAGTTCTACGTTGTTATTCTCTCCATTCTCATCCACAGTTTCAAATCGATAGGGGGTCTTATCATTCCATTGTGATGAATTACCTCGACGTTCAATAGTTATGTGACCGTCATAGTCATTAAAACTATCACTAACATTATTAGTGCCTGATTCATTACTTATGATTCCCATATATGCAGGAATACGTGGCTGATCAGGTATATCCGCACCATAGGTATCTATCATTATTAATGGTAGATGCGACTGGTCATAGATCACAGGCTCTTGAAACCAAGAAGGTGGCTCAGAATAAAATTGAGAATCATCTGATATGCCAAACGTCAAATAGAAATTCCCTGATAGATCAGATGATGAAATACCTACATTGTGCAATTGGACTGCAAATACATTAGGACCATCGACCAGCATACTACCTAAACTTAATGAATCAATTATAATACTTTCAGGTAAGCCACCAATGTAAAGGGATGCTTCATGATCATAATATGTTGCAAAATCGAATGGGACAAAAGTACCTGGCTCCGGTAGGTTATAGGACCTTGCCACCTCGTTGCCATTTAAATATGCGATAAAACCATCATCATAATCAGCGCTAATTATGGCACGGGTAAGTTTTGTTATTTCTTCAACGTTAAAAGTCGTTCGAAAATAAACAGATAGTGTTTGATCTATTATCGTTCCATCATCTCCATCTCCATAGCCAAAGCCACCAGGCCCTTGAGCCCAATCACTGTCATCAAAATATTCCTTATTCCAACTAGTATCAGGCTCTGAGCTAGGGACTAAATATCTCCATTGATCATTTGCGAAAATTGCGGTCTCCCAATGATCTTGTGCAAAGATCGAGTTTATGATTAGTAGTAGTGTGAGGTATTTGGTCATTTAAGAGGTCCTAACTACCATCGTCCTAGAGAGTCCATTTTAAAAAATGTATCACTAGTCACAACGAATCCATTATCATAGGCTGCAACAACATCAGTTGCATTAAGCCCCTGTTCTGATGAAAAATTATTTCTTACAAATATTTGATTCCCGTTCCATGGATTATAGCCCCAAAGTTTTATCCTAGTATCATCCCAGCCAGTGGGAGGGACTTTCATTCCGGCAACCATAAGAACGGTTTCGTTGTTATTTACCGCAAGTGAGGTTCCAATATCATANCNNCCATTGCCTCCCGCTAATTTATTCCATATGATATTACCATCTGATGAGATACGTATNAACCGCATGGCTGCAATTCCGTCATCAATGAAACTCCAACCAGTAGCAATATAACTACCNTCAGATAGCTTAATTANATCATTAGCTTTATCNTATCTATCNTTTTGCCCTATTNCAAGTGACCACANTTCATCTCCGTTTTGGTCNATTTTCATGANCCAGAAATCATCGTAAAAATAAAATTCCCTTGCTTCAATCTTATTTCCNACGATCACAAATCCACCATCATCGGCTTCAACNACTTCNGCAAAACTATCTGGGAGNGTATTTCTTATTCCATAGCGTTTGATCCATTGTATGTCNCCATAATCAGACATGCGAAGAACAAANGCCTGCCCTTTTTGATCATGCCCTNNTGGTCCAGGCTCACCTCCNATNTCNCCAACTACAATNTANTCACCTNCTGANGTTTGNATCGCATCTTTAANATAATGTGTTGCTTGGTAAGNAGGTAATTCTGAAGACCANTTTATATCACCTTCAGGNCCAGATGATCTAGAAACATAACTTGTAAANGTAAATATATAACCACCGTCGCTTGTGGTATTCATTGAGTAAGGTGANGTNCTATCTCCACCTAGCGNCCAGATAACATTACCNAATTCATCCATCATTTCAACACCATAGCCATAGGTAGTATAAGTACAGTTTGGTGATNTCACGATCACAAAGTCCGTTCTATCCAAAGTATATGTAGTATCTATACCGCAGTTTTCANTAGAAGAATTATCATCTGATNGATCAGTTTCGGATGATTGATCAGAGCATGAGAAAATTATTAACCCAATGAATAATAGTAGTGTGAGGTGTCTAGTCACTCTCCAAATCTACCGATCATCTCATAAACAAAAAACCCCACGAATGTGGGGTCTACTGTTGAAATAGGCAGATCTACTTAAGCAATGTCTATTGATATATGAAGAAATAATTAGATTAAGAGTATGAATAGTATAAAAAAGTTTTTAAATAAATATGGACAAAACTTTTGGATCATCCCATTGATCTTTTCAATTGTGGAATGGCATAGGATATTGGTTTTAGGTGATGGTGATCTTTTTATGGGTATTATGCTGGGTGGTTTTACGTTTTACTTCTGGGGACTGGGTACTGGGAGAATTATTGATAAGGACGTGAGACCATTTAAGGTTGATGAAGAAGAAGAAGAGTAACAGACTTTTGTGAAAAAAATTTGGGATAAAATCCCACATCATTCTCAAGGATATCTAGTAGGGGCGTTTCTCTTTTTATTGGCTGTTTGGTCAATATGGTTTGTTTTGGATAAGACAACCTATTAGTATGTATTTTATTTAATCCCCATTTACCTTTTTTTCTAAGGCTTTTTTGTAAGAATCTTTTCTTTCTTGATCCCGTGACCATGGATAGCCATGGTCTTCCTCAACAAATTTATCAAATACATTTTTGGTGGGTTTTATTTCGTCTATTCTCTTTTTTAGATAGAAAGGAGCATAAAAAGTAAATGCTATTGTTATAATAGTTAATACAATTACCATAAAAAAAATGTAATGATTAAATCCTTGTTATTTCAAATGGTTATTTAATCAATAGTTATGTCCGTTTGTGCGGACACTTAGCGAATGGAATTTTTTTAGGCTTTATAGTGCGAGGTTCAGGTGTGTCTTCTTCCACAAATTTGAGTTTTTTGGTGCTAATTACTAATAATGAGAAAATCAGACTAGAGAGGTTGAAAACCTCTGGTAAAGCTTCTTAAGATATCTGAAATATCTTACAAGATTATCTTTAATATTATTATGCTCAACATTATATCACCTAAATACTGGAAAGTGAGGATTTGAGAAAGAAATGCCAGAAGGTCCAGAAACAAGAAGAATGGCTGACTCAATCTCTACCGCTCTTATCGATAAAAAGATCATTAGTTTCAGTTTTTTCCACGAGCAACTTGATCCTCTGCGGGCATTAAGCAACATTTCTGTTTTTGATGCGTTATCAAAAGGTAAGGCAATCATTAT
>NHCZ02000014.1 GCA_002167345.2 bacterium TMED46
TGTTTTATTTTCATTTATAACAACAACAAATTCTACGTCTTTGCGACCATAATCTCTAAAAAAATTAAATGAACTATCTATAAGTGCTTCATGATCATTCAGTCTCAATATTTCTTTAGGATAAGGCAAGTTTAATCTTGTGCCATTTCCTGCGGCTGGGAGAATTACTGTTAAAGCACTCATATCAACTTTTCAACTTGTGGCTTCATAAATTTCCATACTGTACCATCTCTTACTTCTTGCAGTGTCCAATTGGCATAAGCAAGATCGTGTAGCCATTGTGTACGATCAGGCATGACAGGATTTTCTATCTGTTTCAGATCATGTGCTCCAATGTCCCATGCAAGGCAAAGATCAGAAGTTAAAAATACTGGGATACCATAAGTCGCCGCGTCCACTGCGGCAGTTGAGTTGTGTGTTACAACACAATGTATATTGTTTAATTCTTCTAAGAATGTCCATCTGTATCCTTTAAACATTCCGCCACCTCGTGTCATGTCTGCAATTTTGATTTGTGGGTGTCGTTTGCTGATATCTTCTGCACACTTGTCAGCATGATTAGGATGTGGACGCAACATTAAAGGCCTATCTGTAAATCCTTTAAGTTGTTCAACAACTTCGTCCACCCACACATAAGGATCTTTTTGTGCCATTGACCAATTGTCTTTAGGTTGTGTACATAGCAAAATATATTTGCCTTCTTTACGCCAAGGTCTTTCATCTATGTTAAAAGTTGATTTTATTTTTTGCCATCTGTCCCCTGGTGAATTTTTGTTTAAAAAATTACCATTACGCATTGGTGACCATAATCCACATCTAAAATAATGTTGTTCAGGATTAGTTGCTCTATTGCCAAAACTAGTCCAAAGACCTCCGTCAAACACAATTGGCACCCCGCCGTGTTGCTCCATATGCTGTCTTATTTTACGTCTGTTGCCTTTGAGAAAATCACCGGCATTGTCAGGTCCGTATCCAAAATGCACACACACTTTCTCTTTAGGAGGTCCCATCCATTTTTCTTTATCAGGCACGCCTTCGATCCATACAGGTTCATCGCCGGTAGCTTTTATACCTTCCCGCCATGCCTTTATCATTTCAAAAGATGCACCAGTGCCTCTGCGTTTTACCGTGTTTCGGAAAATTTCAACCTTCATATATGCGTATTTAAATAGCAACAACTATGGCACGTTCAATCACGGTAATCAGCACATTCTCAGATGAGGGTTGGAAACAGTACGGAAAACGTTTTGTTGAAACCTATGTGAAATATTGGCCTAAAGAAATAAAACTAAAAATTTATTGTGACACAGTGCAAGAAGGTTTTCCAAGTGTTGAATGGATTAAATTAAATGATGTTTGTCCTGACTTGGTTGAATTCAAAGAGCGGCATAAAAACAATCAACATGCACATGGCCTGAAACCAGATGGTAGTAAAAAGTCATATTTGTGGGACGCAGTAAAGTTTGCTCATAAATCATATTGTGTATCACACGCGGCTCTCAATAGCTCAACAGATTTAATNATCTGGTTGGACGCAGATGTTGTTACCCACTCACCTGTTCCATTTGAGTTTATTGAGAGCCTNCTTCCCNAAAATCATTATTGTGCATANCTAGGTAGACAAAAAATTTATCCTGAATGTGGCTTTGTGGTGTATGACACAACATCAAAACANAATAAAATTTTCATGNAGGATTGGCAAAATTACTACAACAANGATACNTTGTTCAATGAAATNGAATATCACGATTCTTATCTGTTTTGGCAACTTGTAAAAAAGCATCAANCATTAGGNATGTTGACCACTAACATTTCCGAAGGACATCCGCATAGACCAGGAGTNCATGTTTTTATNAATTCNCCATTGGGNGAATACATGGATCATCTNAAAGGNAAACGNAAAAAAGATGGCAAAAGCAAGGCAACAGACATTTATTANAAAAGNAATGCAGACTATTGGAANAACAAATGAAGTTAAAAATTATAGACGCAAAGCATGGNCCTGATTCAAAAGCTTGGTANACTCTTAAACCACTNCGNGAAAAATATCTAGACGAAAATGGCATTCCCACCATGTGGGGCTTAGGTGTTGGCAATTACGAAAGATGTTTAACTTTAAAAAATACAAAACAAAAATGGTTGTTTTGTGACATGCCATATTGGAATCGCTGGGATCCACGATGTCCACACGATGATTATTATTGGAGAATAATAAACAGTGACATACACGTGACCCATGTGATTCCTGACTTGCCACAGCAAAGAATCACACATATACAATTGAAAGAATGGCGTGACAAAGGAGATTATATTCTTGTTGCTCCATCTAGTGTCACAGTGAACACTTTTATAGGACAACGTAATTGGGAACAGGACACAATTAATTTTATAAAAACAAAAACAGACATGCCAATCAAAGTAAGACATAAACCAAGAAAAAATGGCAAAAGTGGACCTGCATATGCAGATGTACCATTGCAAGAAGATCTAAAAAATGCGGCCTGTGTGGTTACGTCCTGCTCAATGGTTTCAGTAGATGCAATAATAGAAGGAGTGCCAGTTTATTGTCATCCCAGATGTTGTGCTACACCTGTGGCACAGACAATAGAAAATTTTGGCAAGGCCAATTTTGCTACAAACCGCATTGATTGGTTAGCAACTTTAAGTTGGCATCAATACACAAAAGCAGAAATTGAATCTGGGTTATTTGCAGAAATGTTCAAGCAAATGTACAACATATGAAAATATTAGAAAAAGAAGATGATTGGCGTATTAGTTTTGACAAGTGCCTCCCGTATATTACGGGATACAATGTTGCATTGGACATAGGTGCACGTGGTGGTGAATTTGCATATTACTTAAACAGTTTTGCCACGGTGCATTGTTTTGAATTTAGAGGCGTCAAAAAGCCTGTAAAAAAAAGATTCTACAAACGCTGTCCCGATAAAGAAAAATATAAATTTCATGCAATTGGCATCAGTGACCACAACGGACATGAACGCACAACAAATTTTCGTGTAGGCAGAATCAAGGGACGTGGATTATTAAAGGTTCCAGTAAAAACTATAGATTCATTAGGTTACACAGACGTGAACTTTATTAAAATAGATGTTGAAGGTCATGAATACAAATGTGTTGTTGGAGCTGAACAAACAATAAGAAAGTACAATCCTGTTATTATAATTGAACAAAACAGAAATGATTTCACAGCAAGTGATCTATTAACACAATGGGGATACGTGGTTAGAGATGTTTTCCACATTGACAACAAAATACATGATTACATAATGGTTAAAAAATGAAGTGTGTAAAAACAATGCGTCCACGCACAGAAAAAATTATTGAAGCGTGGGCAAAAGGAACAAATGGACAAATCATAAGTCCAATCCCTAATGACAAACCTATTCCTGAAGATGATTATTTCTTCTTTGGAATATTGCGTGGTTCCGGTGATATGATGAAACGTGCCAACTCTTATTATTTCGCCGACCACGCATACTTTAATGCAGGCCATGACAAAAATCCTGCATGGTACCGAATAACAAAAAACGCACACGTAAACAGCAGTATGTCAGAAAAACCAAAGGACAGATATGAACAGTATTTTGCCAAACCATTGCAACCATGGAGAACTACAGGCAGTAAAATTGTTATATGTCCTCCTACGGGAGCTATTGAGTGGTACTTTGATAGTAAAGATTGGATAGAGGCATCAATTAAGACCTTAAAACAGCATACAGACCGTGAAATAGTGGTGAGAGACAAGCCTATGAATCCGCAAGTAAGTGAACAGAATGGCATGACCACACTTAGTGGTTTCCAAAAAAACAAGCAACAAAAACCATTACAAGATGATTTAAAAGATGCATGGGCTGTGGTAACTTTTAATTCATCCGTTGCTATCGATGCTATCTATCAAGGCATTCCTGTTTTTTGTGGTCCAGAATGTTCTGCTTACCCAGTTGGAGAACAAAATTTGGAACTTATCGAAAAACCTAAACGTACAGAAAGAGAGCCATGGCTTTGGCATTTGGCTTANAATCAATTTACACTAAAAGAAATGGAAAGTGGATATGCTTATGACTGTATATCATAAATTTGTGCCCATGAACGCATCATCCAACTTACTACCCTGGTCTTTTTGTTGTCCCAGTTTTTCATGGATATTTGTGATCTTAAACAGTCCTCTTTAAGCATATAAGACATTGCCCAATCATTTAAGTCATTCATTGTGCCTAGCCAATACATCAAAGGCACAGTCCATCCTGTTTTCATTTTACTAATAATATAGTCTGGCATATATCCTTTATAGGCTAACTTCGTTGGTAACTTTGTGTCTGACTTATCTTTGCCAATTTTGTATTGTGAATGCATGTCCATACAATATGTCATGAAACGTTTTGTTGCTAAAGGAAATCTCCCTTCCATAGAAAACTGCATGCCAAACTTATCATTACGAGAGAAAAATTCTTCAGGAACCTGCGTAATACAATCGACTGCCATATATGAATTGATCGGATCTTCTGGATTCCACACATCCTGCGGTATAACTTTGCATAATTCAGCATGAATATCTTTTGGATTAATTTTGTTTGTAAGTTGCACTGGACGCTTTATCCTGTGCATCCATTTCCATATCATGTCTTCAAAACTCTTTGGCGGGTCATTTCTCAGTTTCCAATACTTAGGATAGCCACCTAATAATTCATCTCCCATGTCTCCTGCCATTGTCACTACAACGCCTTTTTCACTTAGATATTTGTTCGTTTGATAGTACATAGGAATACTCATATTGTAAACTGGTTGCTCCATGGTGTGCATACTTGCGTCCCAGTGTGCTTTTACACTATCTGGCGTAACTATTACACTGTGATGATGTAGTTTAAAGTCTTCGGCAAATTTTTTTGCACAATTAGCATCATCATTAAAGTCCTCACCTATCCTAACATTAGGAGACATTTTGTTTGTAAATGAATCCAGTTCTCCTAATATTTTTTTAAGTTCATATGCAACCAACGTTGAATCTAATCCGCCAGATAAAAACATTCCAAACTTCCTAATACCTAGAGTGCTCATCTTTACAGTCTCATGTGCCTCATGTCTAAACTGTGCAAGATCAAGTTTGCTCTTGGATGTTGGGGTGATAACCTTTTGATAAGATTGTATAAATCTTTTATTAGCAACATCATACACTAATGTTTCGCCAGGCATTACTTTCTTAATATTCTTAAACAAAGTGTTCCTAGTTGCATTTATTCCAGAATAACTCATAGCGGCCGCGGCAAATTCATCTATGCATCTACCATTGGGTACTTTGTTTATAAGGCCTTTGATCTCAGATCCAAACACAATCCCTTGTGGGATCTCAGCATAGTATAATGGTTTAATGCCTGCGTGATCTCTAGATAAGATTAATTGCTTTTTTGCTTTGTTGTAATATGCGTAGGCATGCATAGAATCAATTTTTTCATTAACAGTTTCATGTGACATAATGCTTAGGGCATAGGATAGATATTCTGTATCACAGGTAGTCTGGGGTTTCCAATCTATTTCTTTAATTAAGTCAGGGTAATTGAATATTTCACCGTTGTAAGTTAAAACCCCATGCCTTGTTTCAATCGGCTGTTTTCCTTGTGCTGGATCTGAAGTTATTGCAAGTAANTTGTGTCCTAAACTTATATCATCNTCATACCAAATACTACTACCATCAGGGCCTCTATGAGAACATTGCCGTATGTATGAATTGATATATTCAGGATTGCGTTCTGTTATTCCGTATATGCCACACATGCTACCAATTTCTATTTTGAGTCCATCTACCTATTATGTTGATGCTCCACCTAGGTGATTGTACTCCTGCTCTTGGTTCAACTGAATGCACTGCATATTTTTGGTTGAAAAACATTACAAAATTATTATCCTTGTANNCACAGGTATCAACAATAGGCCCTGGTTCNTAAAGTTCATTATTTTGTTTTGAATCCCAGCCAGATTCAAAAGGTTGTTTGTGGATATTAAAGCCTCCGCCTTTGCTGTTATCATGTTTAAAATACAATAATCCTGCATACACTTCATTT
This sequence comes from bacterium TMED46, assembly GCA_002167345.2. Classification (GTDB taxonomy): domain Bacteria; phylum Fidelibacterota; class Marinisomatia; order Marinisomatales; family UBA1611; genus CACEUX01. The sequence goes on from NHCZ02000014.1 coordinate 6,078, forward strand.
TTATTATCAACATGTGGCGTNCTAGTTGTNGNNCCTTNTGNAACCACATTGTGTCTTACAAACTGACAGTCAGTGTAACAATTAGCCTTNCCATATGCCTTGCCTTTNCCTATTACAATACTGTCACGTGCAACAGCATATTTTACATTGAAAGGTTCCCACATGTCAAGGACCTGATCAAAGAACTCTTTGCTTGTATGGAATTCAAAAAACTCTTTCCATANATTAGAAATAGGCCAGTCATCTTCCTGNAAAACATGGTATTTGACTCTTTTGCTTTGGTCCGGGCCTACTGGCTGGCCTGCAACATAAGATTCAGGTAATTTGCTTTTTAGTTCGTTGAAAATATTTTCATCCAAAGCATTTTCAATAATAACATGCGGATATGGTTTTGCATTAACCTTCTTAAGATTTTGCAATACACTTAATTTGTTCATGCACTGAAAAGATTTATAAGTTCTTTCTTCCACACATCAGCATACTCGCAATCACGATAGTTTTCAAACCACGGACCGCCTTCTGTGTAGTGTAAAATTTTTGGGGATCCGTCTTTTGGTTCCTTATACCATCCAACTAACCAATTGTATTCATGTGGTAAGGATCCTATTTCACTGTCATCTAACCAACTNAATCTGTGTAGATATTTTCCTGTTTCTTTGTTTATTAGTTCTGTNGTTAATTTTTTATTNGAAGGATGTCCACAGTTCCATAATACCATTGAACTCCANTTTTTNCTTGGATANAGCANTTGGACTTGNCCGTCCATTTTNGTNCCTTCTTCAGGAGTATAATCATGTTGCACACAAACAACNGCTTTGGAATCATCNCAAAATTTTTCTAANTCGCTNGGAGATATTTTCCAAACAAAATCACAGTCACAAAAGACTGCCCATCCTTTGTAATCTTGCAAATAAGGAATAAAAAANCTTGTAAATGTAAATTCNGTAGATGATAATTTGTCTATTTCTCTTGTGTAAAGTCCTTGNTCNCGNANNTCNGATTGNTTNAAAGCAACNACNTCAGCTTTACCATTTCTACGCTTTATAGAATGTTCACAGACTTGATATGCAATATCTTCTCTGGTGTCATATCCAACATAAACTTTCATGCTTGTAATTATTAATAATTAATTATATGCGTACAGAATTAGATGAACTGCGATCTGCTGGATATAATTTTGAACATCCGTTTGACGTTATTCACATGTTTGAAAGAAAGATTGCAAATTACACAGGCGCACCAATGGCTATTGTTGTTGATTCTTGCACCCATGCTATAGAACTGTGCCTAAGATATCATATGAAGACTAGTAATTTAAAATTAACTTGTCCCAAACACACTTATCTGTCTGTGCCAATGACATTGCACAATTTGTCGTTACCATTCAAGTGGACTGATGAAAATTGGATTGGACATTACAAACTAGGAGATACTTCCGTGTATGATTCTGCTGTGCGATTTACTTCAGGAATGTATATTGATAGTACAGACATGTGTTTAAGTTTTCAATATCAAAAACAACTTAAAATAGGAAAAGGTGGAGCAATCTTAACTGATAATACACAATTGTGTGATTGGTTAAAACTAGTTAGACATGATGGTCGAAATGAAATTTATTCTCCATGGGTTGATCAACCTAAATTCACCGAACCTGGATTTCATTATAATCTTATTCCTGAAGATTGTGCTTTAGGTATATTACTAATGGATAAACTTCCAAAACATAATCCCGATGCTAAAGAAAATGCCTACACAGGTTATCCTGATCTGTCTAATAGATTAACTTTCTTGAGCAAATCCTGAAACTTGTAAACTAAACTTATTTTCCATTCCGCAGTTTGCACCGATGTGTTCTATTTCAGTGCACCACATATGTCCACTACCTTGTTTCCATCCTGAACAAACTTTAGGCACTCCTTTATGATTAACTTGTATGAAGTGTCCATTCTTCCATGCTTCTAAATTAATATTTGCTCTGACTCTAGGACGTGTGTCATTAGGAAAACGTTTTTTAATTTGATAAAACATATCTCTATGTAATGGTATTATATTTCCCGGACGGAGCCTAATTGAACTTACTGTAATAACCTCCATATCTAATTTTTTGCCTAGGTCATTATAGTCTACTTGATCTTTGTCCCACCACAATTGACTTATCTCAGTGTTATCATATGTGTAGGTTTCCGGCATTCCGCCAAATCTATCATGGATATCTTTTAATTCTACACGATGATGTGCAATGCAAGATTGACCTTTGTTCCCATCATAATCTTGCTTTATATAAAAATCATAATCTAAGTCTATTTGGATTTCTTTATAAATTGGCATCTTCCATCCCTGCTACTCTAAGTTTTACAATATTAGTTATATGCCATTGCTTCTGATCTAATGCTTTTATTACCCCTAACCATTTATTTCGCAAGAGTGCCCATTCATTTACTAGTGCTTCATAATCACACACTTCATCTTCTCCTTCAGCATATTTTTCTGCATCGCGGGACGTAAGAGCACGTTGATAGTTTTCTAAATATTTTTTGTAGTGCTTGGTTCTCAATCTGCGATGTTGTATTTCTAAATGTTTTAGGATGCCTTCTACCTCTTGTAGTTGTCTAAATCTTTCTTCAACCACTCCAGGCATGGAAGCAGATTGTTTTTCAATGTTGCCATGCAGTTTGACTTCAGCCGATGCTTTGTCTAGTTCAGTTTCATAATGCAGTATTGCATCAGGAATCTTAGAAATGTCTTGAATGACTATTGAAAACCAATTTGCCATTAATCATAATCTGAATATTCTTCCGAATGTCCATCGCCGTAATCATATTCATCCTCTTCGTCTGCAGTATCTTCTAGTATTTCACGCACAGCCTCATCAAGTTCATCATCTATTCCAATAAGTTCTTTAAGCTCTTCATCTGTGGTTCCGTGATCTAAAGCAATATCAATAAACTTTGATGCAATAATATCTCTCTCTTTGACATTTGAATACGCCTTCACAAGGCTCCACATATCAATTAGCATTTGCATCTCCATCTTGTATTACTTCTTGTACCTCTTCTGTTTGTAAATTATCAATTACGACTTGGTTACTTACCTCTTGCATGACAATTTCCAAATTATCTTTACCCCATTGCTTACGGTAGTCTAAAAGTTCTTTGCCATCTGCTGTTATATATTTCAATCTGTTGCCTTGTTGTGTGATTAGGCCCTTCTTCTCAAACAAGTCAATCAGTCCACTATAAGGATCCATGCCTGTTTCATAAGGAATTTTAAGTTGTACACCTTCGAATGGCTTTGCAAATCTTGTTTTCATTACNTTACAAGCGGCTCTTATGCCTCTTACTTCTGATATTTTGTTGCCTGCCTCNTCTTCTTTCAATTTTAACTTCTTCATTGCAACAACAATACTAGAAGCATAAACAAATCCTTGTCCTCCTGATATTTTGTCATCAGGATCAAACATATCTTGTGATGCATACGTATGGTTAGTTGCTACCATTCCAACATTATAGGAACCAAACATATTGACACAGTTCCTTACAAGTGCTGTCAATGCTTTGGGTTTACGACCTAAATCACCTTTCATGTCGCCTTTGTTAAATTGATCAACATCAGTCGGAGTCATCATCATNCCTAGNGAATCAAGCACAAACAAAACTTTTGGTCTTTCTTCTGGCTCTTTTTCTNCGTAATCTGTTTTNTAATCTTTTACAAAGTTTGATATTGTTTTAGCAACATCATCTATCATGCTCATACCTAATCGCAATAATTTTTCTTCTGATGTATCAACCCCTATTGCTTTTAGCCATGCCTCATCTAATGCATTCTCTGAATCAATCAAAATTACAAATATATCCTTTGCTTGTGCTTCACGTATTATGTTTCCTGAGCAGATATATGACTTACCCGACCCTGATTCACCTGCAAACACAGTAACCTTGCCTAATGGGATTCCTTTGTAAAAATCTCCAGATATCAAATAATTCAAGGCATAGTTGCCAGTTGATATCCAATCTGTAGGATCGTTGAATCCTACACCTAACCCATCAATACTTTTTGTTATATTTTTTCTNAACTTTGTTACGTCAAAAGGTTTTACCATGTGTGTCTCCTATGTTTTTATTATAATGTTTGTGTTGCATATGTCAAGAACTTATTTCTACGTTTGTCCATCTACTTTCTACTGANATATCATCATTAGTAAAATTTGTAGTGTATGAGCCTACAGGATACAATCCAAGTCCATTTTGTTTGCGNTAAGGATCTATATTTTTGTCCTTGCACCAAATTAAAAAATTATCTTCAAAACAATGTTCTGTAGAATTATAATACCTAATGTCTGGACCAATGTAATGGTTATTAACAATGTTAGGATAGTTAATATCTAATTGATCATTGAAGACATCTATTGTGCTTTTTCCAACTTCATTATAATGCAAATACATTGTATTAGGCACAGTNTCAAAAACCATTGTGTTGTAATCTTCATCTATCATTTTTTGTCTGATTGTGTGTTCTTTATGCCACTGAAACCTCCACTGTTTAGTTCCTTGTTCTTCCAATTGATGGACCAGGGTATTAATAAGTCTAATATACTCTTTTATTTTGTCTGGTGCAATCACAATCAGTTTTGTAGGATTAGTGAATGTTCCATTTAGTTTTTCAAACAGTTCGTGTGCTTGATTAAAAAAATCTCTATCCCATTGCACATTTTTTGTATCTATGTACTGGTGACCCATGAATTCATTTACACTATCAATACTNGTNANNAACAATTTTTTTTGCTTGTCTACAGGCATAAACCTAATAAAACTTATTTGGTTATCAANCTGCATTCCTTTTGATATCAGTTNTTGTAAGATTGTTTTATATTTTCCAGAAATTGGATTATTAAAACATTCTAAAAATACTTTATGCTGGTTATCAATAGTAAATGTTATCATGGAAAAAGGGGGAGTTTCCTCCCCCTAGTGTTTAAGACTTTTGTTGTCTTGCTCTGATCATTGCCAATATGTCTTCTGCTTTTGATCCTGTTTCAGGAGCTGCCTCAGTTGTTGGAGTAACTGTTGCTGTCTCTACTGCCACTGGTTCCGGAGCAGGTGCTGGCGCAACTGTTTCTGCCGCTGGTGCTGGTGCTGGTGTTTCAGCCACAGGAGCCGCAGGAGCAGTTGTCTCAGGTGCTTTTATTCCATATGGACGATAGTACTGACCAAACTTTTCTAAGTCATATGGTTCNCCATCCACAGATGATCTGAACATTTCTTCAATTACTTTCAGTTCAACTTCTGATGGTTTCTTAGGCAGATAATCGCCCAAATTGTGTAAACCATTTGTATCAATCGCTTGTTGCTGTTCTGGCGTAAGCGGTGATGTTTTTCTTGACCATTTGGATGTTGAATAATCAGCATAACCACCTTTAGTAGTTTTGTTGATCCTAAAGTCAACTCCTCTTGTGTAGTCAGTTGGTAGATCTTCCATTTCTGGATCCATCAAAGCACTCTTGATAATGTTGAATATTTGTGGACCAATAATGAAACGTCTGATTGGATTTTCTGGAGTTGCATCTTCTTGCATTGGTGAATTAACTACAAATCCTTGGAATACGTATGAACGTTTTTTCCAATATTTCCTACCCATGTCTTCCAATGACTTGTCCTTAAACCATGGACGTACTTCTGCCAATACAGGACATGCTTCACCATACATTTCCATACATGGTACTTGTACCAATAACGGACTTGATGATGCGTCTCCTTTGATTGAATTGAAAGGTAATTTTATCATTGCCCTTTCTGTCCAAAAGAATGTGTTGTTAGGATCTTTGTCTGGAAGGAATCGAACTACTGCTTCAGTATTTTCAGCGATGTTCCAGTGTGGGTATATTGCATTGTCACCTCCGCCCTCTGATTGGGGTTTCGATGTTTGAGCCTGCAATTTAGCTCTTATTTCTGCTAGTGTTGCCATAATGTAAGCCTCCTTTGTTTTGCCTAATGTGTATCACTATACACATACAAGTATA
>NHCZ02000015.1:0-70705 GCA_002167345.2 bacterium TMED46
AAGAGGTTAAAAATGGCACTAGCTGATCTGAAAGTTGTTGAGTGATGTCTGCACTCCTTAAAAGACCAATCCCAAATGAATTAAAGATGGAAGCATTGGTTTGTGGGCGGATAGTAACTAATTCATTACCGGTAGATTCGCCCTCCACATTAATAACAAAACGTACTGTATCCTCCCCCCCTTCAAGTGGGTCACCTGTATTATTGGTCAAATAGTCAATACTTACCCCATCAGCAGTCCCACCATTCTGATCAAATGAGATCTCAAAGTCAGACACTTCCAGCGCTCCATTACCCGTTGCATCTGTATACATCCCCTCACTAAACTGAATTTCAAGGTAACTGTCATCTGGTGCGATCGCAGAACCAATGATCTCAGGAAGAGTTCCCATTGCTAGCTTGTAATTACCTGTATTACCGCTATAACCATCAACAATGATGTAATACGTACCGGCTTCAAGTGTAACACTATCAATAATACTCGCAAAATATGGTGGATCCACACTTGCTTCAGGGCAAAAGTCTTCTGTCCCGTCATCAAATTCGGTTATTGAGACATCATTCCCGCACTCATCCTTTATAGCAAGGATCGTATCAAAATCAGTTAATGGGTCACAGGTATCCACATATAAATTTCTTTGCGTGGATAACGTGATCTCGTAAGCATAATCAGCTCCATGGGGATAACTTTGAAATGTCCAATCATCCCCCATTGATTCATCTAGGGAAGAAGAATGAAAAAAGGGTAAGGAGATAACAACAGAATCCACACATGCCCCTGAGCCCAAGCAGAGAGGATCATCATGTACATCAGAATCCCAGTCACCTTCACCATTATTTACTAAAGTACCATCATTACCACTATCAGTAAGATCCTCTATGGTATCATCATCTCCATCATTAAAATTCCAATACCCTATTAGACCCGTCTCACCTAATGGGCAATTCGACATGAAATTCTGTAGTGCCGCCTCATCTAGAGCGATATTCCATAATCGTACTTCATCGACTCCACCATCAAAATAGCCATCTGACCCTCCTGGGTTAATTTCACTTTTTCCAATTTTCATATCTATAGCTTCAATGAAATCCCAGTTAACATTACCACCTTCTGTATTAAAACTTGATTGTTCCACGCCATTTTTAAAGATTTTTGCCTGCCCTGTGGACACATCATATGTTCCAGCAACATGGGTCCATACATTTTGTTCCAATGTCATTCCTGGCCATAATTGTAATCCATCACCGACTATGTCATAGCCTCCAGTTCCTACATTGACCATGAAACGTAATTCCCCATCAAAGTATTGCATTGCAAACCCCGATTCTTCAGTCTCACCTCCCAGTCTCATGTAGTGTACAATCGGGGCAAAGTTAGAATAATTATCCAACCCTGCTTTGACCCAACACTCGATTGTCACCCCCGCCGATGCCTGTAGAGATACATCACTTGAAATATTCACATAATCATTTTCATTAAAATCAAAACTTGCTTCCTGTGCAGACAATTGAAGATAATTGATAGAAATCAGGAAAATTAATACCGACCTATTCAACATTGACCCACCCATCCCCAAAGTCTTTTATGTTCACTGGGAAATTATTTTCATCTCTAAGCCTTGTACTATCCTGAACCCATTCTAACGCAGACCCCCTTATCTGTTTGGTAATAAAATGAACAGTTGCAATTGACCAGGTTCCACCTTCATTCTGATTAGAATTCACGTCTGGGAGATAGTAAATAAAAATATCTAAAGTTCCTTCAGAGGGTTCATCTACAATCTCGATTGGAAAATTATCGCCTGTAAAAAATGGCCCAGCCTCAACATAGTCTACTTCTAAAGCTTCATATTCATAGCGTATACTGAGCTGCGCAGCAGCAGCCGGGTTCAATTCTAATCCATAGAGCTCAACTGAAATAGTGTCATTGATTGCTGCATTGATCTCTGGTGGATGAAAAAATAAAGCAGGCGGATCGAGATCCATATTTGCAGGGTCACTGGGGTTATTAAGCTCATACTTTGCTTCTTCACAAGACATGAGTAGGACAAATGAAGATAAAGCAACATACTTTATCAACGTTTGCAAATAACTAAAAATTGATATTGAATTGCAACTGATTAACATCTGGTCGGTACTCAAGATCAAAGAAATATTCTCCATCAAAAAAGTCATCACTGGGAGCTACTAAATATGCATGCACCATGTTTACGATCCAAATTGATGAGGCCACGCTCCGGATATTCTTCATAAATGCATTATACTTTCTTGTGTCAGATGCATACTCGATGATCTTAGGTCTCAACTCTATTAAGTTATGAGGGTCAGAGCCATCCTGATATGCATTATAATTCTTTTCAAACCCTCCCCACGCTTTGTTATACTGGTAATATGCTATCAGTGCGGCCATACCCAGCGTTGCCTCGGTTCCCATAAACCCATAACCTGGATATTTCTTTTGCACCCATATTTGTCCGCTACCTGGAAGTGCTGTAGACATCATAAGTGCCTTGATCTTAGTTGGCAAAGGAGGCAATTTGAACCAATCTTGCTTTCGTTTAATATCTTCTGTTGTCGTTACCTGCGAAGTATCTGTACCCACGGATAATGTATCAGGGACTGGTAATCCGCTTACATTATATGCCATTTTCTTCATTTCCAGAAGTAGGCTATCTGTAATACCACTACTGTTCATTGCAAATTCATTTAGCAAGGTCTCCATGTCCACAGAAAATAAACGACCATTAATTAAGAACTCATCATCTTTTTTCTTCTGAATATTTCCAGCAATAACATAATTAACATTCAATCTTTTACCAAGGTCGACTGCACATTCCTGACTCCAACATGCCCAATAGTCCTTTGACCTAGGATAGTAAATATTTACTTCATTCGTGATGCCTCGATCTTGGACTTGAAAAATATCCAGATCACGGATCGTCTCTCTTAATTCTTCTGTAAGAAATTCAGTAAGCGGATCAGATATAGCCCACCCTTCGAATCTCAAGACAGCCAAGTTATTGCCTGTTTTAAAGGAAACGTTTTTAGTGGCCTCCTGTGCAAAACAAGAGGTCACAAGATATATTGTGATTATTCCTCGGATCACTGACATCATTGTATGCGAAGGTTGTTTTCCGCCCTTCCCTTAAACTTACGCCAGAGAAGGATATTGTCAAAGCAAGACGTTAAAAGCCCAATATCTTTAAAATTGTTTTAGAGGATTATCTCTAAACCATTGATCAAGGTAGATCGATATCAATTTATTTATACTTTTTTCAACATCGCGATAGAGGTTTCGCGATGATGTTTGCCCCATGACCTCACGAGAGAAGACCTTACTGGTCATAAGTTTATTTGTAATAAGTGTATCCGCCATGGAACGGTAATAGTTGGACTCTGATATACTGTAATTATATAGACTGAATATCACAAGAAATGATGAGACTGCCTCGATTCTTGAATCTACAATATTTACATCAATTACAAGTTTAGGCATTTGGTTTTTTACGATTCTTATATCATTTTCTAAAAATCTCAGCTCGACAAAACTAGATACTCTCTTCTCCCAGACACCATCATCTAAGCCTTTAATATTGAGTTCCATAGTGAAATTATCAATCCCTTTTAGATTCCCATTATACCATGCGCCTTGTGCAAATATTAATTGGAAGAATGAAATAATATATATCAGTCTATGTATCATAATATTATTCTATTTAATTAAAACAACTTTTTGAGTGCGGTTTATTTCATCTAATTGAAACTTCAAAAAATAAATTCCACTTGATCTGTGTTTCGATCATCTTCATGCGTGAAAGATATAATTCATTATTTTCACCTTTACATGAAGAACTTAAAATTATGATGTTAAATAATATTCGTTTCATAGTAGAAACGATAGAGGCATGAATAATGACCGGTCAAGCGCTATTATCTATACCAACCCATACATGATCATCTTCTACTTTTGTATGAAATGTTTCCACCGGTTTTGGTTCCATAGTCATCATTTTTTTTGCATCAGGATCAAACTTAGTAAATAACCACATCATAAATTTTTCAAACCCTTTTACATTTAGCCATTCCTTAGCCTCTCCTGTCTCAAATGAAAAATCACTAGAATGAAATTTGCAATGCACCGTTTTATTTTTCATATCACATCCACCCACATTCAATGCTAGACCTAGATGCGGACATCTATTATTTATAGCATAAAATTTCTCTTCATCCTTGATTACCAATATATCATCACGTTTGATCTTTAATAATTGTTGTGGATTATCTTGAAAGCTATTTACCTCTGCTAGCTTTGTCCACTCAATATTATTGTTATTCATTTATTGTACCTCTATTATTAATTTTCTACACCTACCCAAATAAATCCATCCTCTTGCTTCGTTTGATACACATCAACTGGTAATCGTTCCATTTGTGATATCTCTTGTGCTTCAGCATTCAGGCCCATCTTTCCTAACATTTTCTGGAAATTACTTATCTTCATCCATTCTCTTACTTCTCCTGTTTTATAGCAGAATGAACTCTTATGCCAGCGGCATGCGATGGTCTCATTCTTTATATCTATGTCGCTGCCATGTAGACTTAGATATGCATGCGGACATTTATCATTTAGCGCATAAAATTTCTCTTCTATTTTTACAACAAGGATATCTTCCCTCTTTACCTTAAAAACCTGTTGAGGGTTATCTGCAAATGATTCTATTTCTGCACACTTTTTCCAAGTTATTTCATCTTCAACTAACTCAGTATCTAGCTCTTCTTGCGATGCAAAATTAATATCTTCAACTTCATACAGGGTCACCCGCCCTTCAATTCCTGGCAAATTTGTTCTCATAAAATCCTTTATAACCAATGAATCTTTGATCTCATCATGGGTCTCTTCAGAAATGAGTACACGTGATTGAAATTGTTTATTTGCGGACTCAACACGGCTTGCAAAATTCATTGCATCACCTATGGCAGTTAGACGCTTTGATTTTCCTGCTCCAATATCTCCAACCACAGCCTCACCCCAGTGTATACCCACACCAATATCAAAATCTTTACCATACATTGTTTTGAGATATGGTTTCATATCATCCATTTCAGCACACATTTCAAGAGCAGACCTAACTGCATGCTGGGCAGGATCAGGTTCATCATGAAGACCAAATATCGCCACCATTCCATCACCAATATAATTATCTACCGTTCCATGATTACTCTCCACAGCTTTTACCATCCTATTAAAGTATCTGTTTAAAATAAATACCACATCATATGGAGTTAGTTTTTCTGAGAATGGTGTAAATCCTCTAATATCACTAAAAAGTATAGCAATTGTTTTTGTTTCCCCTAATCTTCCTGAAACGCTTCTTTCAGATACAGATTCAATATCTTCCTTGTTTAGGACCAACCTTCTGACTGTTACATCACCTGTGATAGTGGTCTGGCATGCTAACCTGAATTCATCAGTAGTGTGCGCTTTCTCTTTGAGAGCAATTTCTTTTTCAGTTTCAGGAGAACAATTTTCTATACCTTCAAGGATAAGGAGTCTGCATGTTGTGCACTTTCCTTCACCACCACATGCATTTACATGAGGAATTCCATTCCTGGCTGCTGTCTGAAGAATTGACTCTCCTGACTCCACCTCAAAAATTTTATTATCAGGTAGAAAATCTATTTTTGGCATAGTTCAATTCTTAAAAACATCTTTATCATTTTTAAACGCTTTGAATTCTAGAGCATTACCACTTAGGTCTTGGATAAAAAATGTGCCTTGCTCTCCTGGTACATTTTCAAAACGTATTCTAGGCTTGATCAAAAATTTAATATTTTGGCTGGTTAAGTTTTTACATAGTTCTTCCCATTCAGCCCAAGGCAATATCACTCCAAAATGCCTTGCAGGTATACTATCTCCATCAACTGGGTTAGTTTTCGTATTCATACAATCTTTTGGAGAGAGGTGAGCAACAATTTGGTGACCATAAAGATTAAAATCAATCCAATTATCTGACTCTCTTCCTAGAGAACATCCCAAGGTACTTGTGTAAAAGCTTTTTGCCTTTTCAAGGTCATGAACTGGAAACGCGAGATGAAATCTTGGAATATTCATTGAGTTATCATATGATTTATCTTATTACCGCAAATTTACCAACGATTTCTTGATTGCTACCCTTATCTCTACCTTCATTATTTTTTATATGGTATAAGTAAAGCCCCGGTGCTATTTCCTGATTATTCACAGTTCTCATATCCCACCATTCATTTCCTGAAAATTCATTGTCATGTTCAAGCTCATATACTAATTCACCTGAAATAGTGAATATCTTGATCTTGCACTTACTAGGAAGGTTGGTAAATCGAATCTTCCTTTGAAATTCTGATTCTTTGTATTGAGAGCGTGAGATATATGGGTTTGGTACCACCTTAACCTGATCCAAGTTATCTTGGGGCTGTATCCCTGGATATGCCTGTGAAAAATTCCTATCTAGGACCGTTGTCCCCTTTGAATTTTCTATAGATGCATACCCTTCAGGATTTGCCCACTCATTTGGATTTGAAAAATTTGTATCAACTATTGTTTCAAACTGTCCATTACCCAATGGAATATATCTGGTAACATATGTTGGTTCTACTCCCATATCATAAGCAACAATAGAATATGTATACTCTATACCATCTATTACGTTTTTATCAACGAACCTGTATTTATAAGTTACCCCATCAATGGTCTTCCAATCTGATTCTTCCATCCGCACCATATCAAGTCCAGTATCATCTCCTAAATTAAACCATGGAAAATAGGGGTCTGGACCGCTAATGCTATGATTTCTTCTTTCGGAACGTTCACAATCATAATCATTAGAATAAACACAATGTAAGGAATCTTCTAATGCAGAAAGGTCAAATTGCATGTAAGGCCTCCAGCCTACAAAAAGGCCATCTGTATCATAGATACGGTCTGACGCCGATCCCCATGTAGAACCTCCGTCCATACTTTTGTAGATCTTATAGCCTTCAAAATCTGAATAACCAGTTAAAACATCCGTTGTATTTTCTGAGGCATCATCCCAATATATATTGACAGACCCTGTATCGGTTTCAGTATAGATAGTAGGACGTGTTGGTGGTGTAAAGCCTTGATACCTTGAGTTATACATCACCTGTGCAAAACGGGCATTATTAACTAGGTCATCTTCATTTTGTCCAAAGATTATACAAAAAGAAAAGGGCACTTCTCTCCCTACAGGAAGATCGAATGGGCCACAACTTAAAAAGATCGAGCAATCCAAACCCGGTGGGTCACGAAGGAATGCGGTCTCTTCAAGCAACCCCTCTAAAGAGTCAAAATGAGGATTCAATTCAGAGCCAAGATCTGTCCCCGGGTTTTGGGTGTGAAAGTGCCATTGATGTTCATTATCTGTCAGATTTGTAGTATCTCCAGCCATGACCTTATACATGATCTCTTCCTTATTTCTTGCTTGTGGGCATCCCTCGGCTCCAGTGTAACAACTACTGCTGTTACTCTCCATTTGTGGCACTCCAGGCCGACTATACCAATCAAACCAATGCCAGTCGGTCATTTTCAATGGTTCGCCCGGGAAAATATCTACAGTTCCATCCTGATCAAGATCTACAGGATCTGTAGCTCTGGGAGAATCTAAAAGTTGTGTTGCAACAAGGCCAAAATCATTCCCAGGTGGTGAATCTCCATTCATGGGGTAGCCCGCTGTACCACTTAGGCCATCATAGTCGCCTACCATCGCCATAGATATAAGCATGCGTTCATTATTTAACTCAAATATTTCCCAATAATATTTCATAAAATCATCATCATTGGTATGATAAGATGCACTATATCCATTTTCATCTCCAACTAGTACATCCGCATCAAAGTAAAAACCTAAAAAAGTACCTTCATAATTAAACCCCTTACCACTGTTTAGTTTTGTTCCATCTGGCATAATCATACCTTCACCACATTTTTGATTACCATGATCATCAAATATTGGTTGACCGTTTTCATCTTCAGCACACCAATCACCACTTTCATTTCGAACCTTTACAGTCACGAATAGTATGTCTTCTGCATACGAAACACCATATGAATGTGCCTCAGCCATTACGCGCAAACCCATTGGATACCCGGTCTGTTGATAATCATTATTTGTATTCACCATATTGCCCCTATGAGCCCAGCGATCATCGAATTCCATATAGACCTCCATATCTGAAATGAATCGACCTTCCACCTCTTCCCAACAGTCAGGGTCTTTTCTTGATTGCGAACAACCTGGGAGTGTTATATTGTAGTCCTGAGACCACCAGCCTGGCCAAAATGACTCATTTATTCCAAGCGCTTCATTATAACGTTCCGGCCACGTGTCTGAAAAAGCACTATGCGCTAAAAGGGGATATGTATCTGCAGGGTCAGTAACAAATGTATCACCAAAAATATCTCCATTTTTGATCTTTGTATTGTGCGTATTGACCCGGGCCATGGTAGAAGCATGCCACTCAGCATTAGGCGAGTTTTCAATTCTAGATAACCATGACTCTGCAACATTGTATCCATAATACATATACTCATCATCCGCGGTCCATTCTTCGAGGTCTTGACCATAATTATAAAAATCAAATTGATCTTCCCTGCGGATCAATTTTGGTCGTAAGGCCCAAGGGTAAATGAGACCAATTCGCGCGCTTGATCTATTTGGATCTAATTCACCAAAAGATGAAAGAATAATTTTTTTAATATCATGATCAACTGCCCACTGGAACGGGCCGTTGAATAGGTCTTTTGAAGCCTTTTTAGAGATACTATCAGGTTGCCATAAACCAAAATCNTCTTCTGCATTAAATAATATACCAACAAATACAGTATCGCCTTCATAAAACCATCTATCATATGCTTCACTTGATTCCCATATACCATATAATGGAATACCTTCACTATCTACTACATATTCCACATTATCCCANTTAAAATCACTGGAATATTTATGACCAGGTACCCCAGCTAAAAATGCTACAGATGGTAAATACGAATATCCATTCCATATNCCCATCGGATGCTCATCCCAATTAATAATATTTCCATAATTTGAGATCGCACTTTGTGCTTTACCCTGGAGCAGGTAACCAATCGCTCTATCACTCATAGGATTAGTCGGAAAAGGGTNGTCCCCAATCTTTCCGACATGATCATACTTGAATGGGTCATTAAAAGGTGATTGCAGGTCCTTATGCTCTTCTGATAAAAGAAATGAAGAGATTAAAAATATTATAAAATATATTTTCATATTAAAGATCAACCTAATATTTCACGCACAACATCCAAACTAATATTACCACCACAAATTACAACACCTACCTTTTTACCCTTTAAGGACTCACTCTTTTTTATGAGTGCCGCAATTGCAGTTCCAGCGGCACCCTCTATGAGCTGATGCTCATGACCCATATACATNATCATAGCTTGTTTAATGTNATCCTCNGATACCATTATTGTATCATCGATGACATCACAACAGACAGGAAATGTGATAGAGTCTAGTTCAACACCTCCTGCAGTTCCATCGCTAAGTGTAGGTTTAGAGTCTAAATCTAAAATTTTTCCAGCAGCCATCGAATGAATCATTACTGCTGAATTTTCAGGTGAACATCCGATCACTTCAATATCTGGCCAGACCGATTTTAAGTAAGATGCCGTACCTCCTATAAGTCCACCACCCCCTACTGAAATAATGATTGCATCTAAATGGTCACATTGAGAGGCTATCTCTACACCCAAGGAACCTTGTCCAGCCATAACATATTGATCATTGTAGGGAGATACATAGGTCTGACCATTTAGAATTGATATANCTCTTGCTTTTTTTTCTGCCTCTACNCAATCATTACCAAACATATTCACATCGGCACCATATTTTTTCATATTTGATAGTTTCGCTGGGGAAGCATTGTCAGGAACATAAATAGTACAGTTAACATTTAACTCCGAGGATGCGTAGGCGACAGCAGCGCCATGATTCCCTGTTGAAGCAGAGATCACACCTTTCCTTTTTTCAGCATCTGATAGAGATAATAGTTTATTGAGAGCACCNCTTGCCTTGAAGGATCCAGTGACCTGGTGATTTTCTAATTTAAACCAAACATCTCCGCCCAATAATTCTGAAAACAAAAAAGAGCGATCAAAATATGTCTCTTTTATATATGGATGAATCCGATCTGATGCCTCTTTTACTTGTTTAGCAAAATTCATACAATCAGTTACAGATNGATACTTCCATTGAGATCCTTTCAATAGGATTGTCTCTTAGATCTACACTTGAATTGACAATATTATCTACTATTTCCATACCCTCTATGACCTCGCCAAAAACTGTATACCGGCCATTAAGGTTTGGAGCATCTTTAACACAAATAAAAAATTGGCTACCTGCACTATTGACATCAGACCCTCTAGCCATTGAAACAATACCTCTTTTGTGTGGAATTGAATTGAATTCTTCTGGAATCTTCCATGTTGATGGGTCTTTTTTATCTCCTATGCCAAAAAATGCAGAGGCTCTTCCGCCTTGGCCATGAGTTCTTCTATTAGTAGATCGAGTATTTGGGTCTCCACCCTGTATTACAAACCCAGGTACCACACGATGGAAAATGGTTCCATTAAAATATCCTGTATTTGCGTGAATCTGAAAACTTTCGGCATGCATAGGAGCAATATCAGAGAAAAGATTGATCATAATCTTACCAAGACCTGTTTCAATACATACATAATGAATTTGACCACCTTGTTCATCCCAATAGTTCCATTTACCTACTTTTTTACCATTTTGATATGAACCTTTTGAATGCTTAACTCCATTATTATGCCAACGGGTATCTAAACCATCCTCCATGCCATTTTTATAGTTTGTTTCAGATTTGATATTGCCATTTTCAAAATATCCAACCCATCTACCATTCTTTCCTCCTGATTTATATCTTCCCTGTAATTTCTTATTTCCATTTTCCCACCATTCTTTATGAGTACCATGAAGTAGGCCTTTTAGATATTTACTTTCTTGAATTTTATTCTNTGAAACTNTTGAGGAATTGTAAGCAATACCTGTAAATGGGTTTTTATTAAGATCGAGTAAGAGTTCTCCAGATTTGACAAGATCATTTATATGTACTCTTGATTGGGAGAGCAAAATTGATATGAAAAACAAATAGACTGTAAAATAACGTATCATGAACTCAAATCTACCCACCATATAACAAAGAAAAAACCCAGTTGGTAAATGAGGAAATCTATGATCAAGAATTGTGCTAAGAAATGATACTATATTTTTTNATAAGAATTTAACGCAAATCAAATATTGTATTTAAGGTATGATAACCCTGATACACGTCTATTCATTATTTTAGAAAAAGAAAAACCTGGCGTAAAAGAGCCAGGTTCGAACTAAAAAGGGTTTTTAAAGTTGTATTACTGTAAAAATAGTATAAAGAACAGGTATCCGATCAATAAACCGAGAAGCGGACCAATAATTCTAAATAGTCCAGGATTGTTCTCAATTAGCTTTTGCAGTGCATCCATACTTCAAATTAACACAATATTACATAAATTAAAAATAATTGGGATGAATTAAGAGTTAAAACAAAAAACCCCGCAACGAAGCGGGGCTTTTAGTACTACTTATTTTTTCTAGAAAGAATATCCTGCATTGAAGAATAATCCATTCCAGGTAAATCCTGCATCTTCCATTGGCTCAGTTAGGCTCATGAGATAAAGCACACCAACCTGTACACCTGTATCGCCAATCGGCATTCCAAGGCCAAAATTAAGACCAAAGTCTAAGCCAAAATCTCCAGATTCATGATCAACTTCATCGCTAACTTCATATCCACCTAATTCTAATTCCATTTTAGTAGTACCACCGACATGGGTACCTAAATTAAAACCGGCAGATAAAAAAGCAGGCCCAACTGGATATGGCATTTGCGCCCAGATATCTAAATATTGAGCATTTACTTCGGTATGCATGTTAGCACCATCCGCATCAATCTCTAGTTTATATCCTCTTGGGTGTATACCAACTCCTACTTGGAGGGGAATACTGCCCATCCAGACACCTTTGCTAATGCCAAAACCAGGTGCATTCATAGTTTCAATTTCAGCACCATCAATATCAAGTGAATCTCCTGATGCACCCATCATTCCATAGCCTACATAGACTCCCCACCCTGGTAATTCAGGCTGGTCTTGCCCCATGACAAGACAAACGGGTAGTGCTATTAATAATAATACCTTTTTCATTTCATCCTCCTTCGTTTGGATTTTATGGTATGTTTATATAAAACTTTACTAAATGTAAAAGACTTATGTTAGAAATTGATTAGGAAACTAATAATTTATATGCTCTAATCATTAACATATACTTCAATACTTGTAGACTGAGTCAGACCAATTAAATAACCTTTAGGCCCTTCAATATCATATCCAATAGTAAGATCATCATTTAATGCATTATCGTCATCTGGATATAGTCCATTGATCGCATTGACCTGAATATCATAGATAGTACCACCCCCTGTCGGGAAATATTCACCGGGAATGGTATGACTGGTTGCATTTAGAGGTAAAAGGCTAGATGTATAGGTATTATAATCATANTTGCNTGTNANNTGGTANGAGGTGATNCCAGNTACNTCACTCCACTCTACNAAAAGNTCTGNATCTTTTGNATGAACATCACCTGAATCTAAATTNGTTATTACAGGTTCACTGTCTGGTAGCTGTGCACTACCNNTAGCAATTACATTACCATTATGGGAGATCGTAAGAACGTAATTATCATTCGTTGAGATCGNAGAATTATATCCACTANNACTATANAGTACCGTATCCTCATTNACCATGACCAAGGCATCATTAACAGGTTCACCCTCTTTAGTTATNACCACATCAGCGCAAGCGCTGAGACCACCAAANCCNAAATTCACTCCTACTACTCTGGCTTGAACTTTGTAATCNTTTGTTGGNGTGAACTGTTCTGCTGANCCTGAAATATCAGGTCCAGATGATTCTTCCTCNCTATTATCCTCACANCCAATAAATGAAATTTGTACTGAGAACATTAACGAAGCCATTAACAAAGTAAATAACGTCTTTTTTATCATTTTCTCATTCCTTATTAAACGAATCTATTAAGATCAAATTTAACTGATTAATCTAAAAATTGAAAAATATGTTCAGTTACGTCTCCCAAATATTTTTTTGATCTAACAATACTGAAATGTGTAGCGCCTGGTATGAGAACTAATTCAGANTTTGGTAAGTATTTTGACATTTCTTCAGTGTGGCTTGGTTTTATTCGTTTATCTTTTTCAGCCACAATAATGAGTATTGGATCATTTATAGAACTAAGATCAGNGTGTGTAAATGAGGGATAGAGTTGNGTTCCATANTCCATCATCAATTGTTTTGTCTGGTTGAATTTTTCTTCTTCACCCATAGATTTATGCGCACGATCGAAGAAGTCCAATGTTAAACTATTCCTGCCAAAGAGATTATCCATAAAACCATTTTCTGTCAGATAATCATGTCCATTTTTTTTAAAATCTATACCATCATAATGATAAAGAGAGGCGATAGACACGCCCTTGATTATTTTACCTGGAAAATATTTACCGATAGAGAGTAAAACAAATCCACCTGCACTGTGACCTACAGCATAAAATTCTTGTATACCAATCGCATTTGTAACATTAATTATATCCTCAGCTATTTGATAAAAAGAAAAAGACTCATCACCAACTGTAGATCTACCATGACCTCTAAGGTCAATACCTATGATGTAATATCTATCTGAAAGTTCATTGATTATATCTCGATAAGCTTGTGTAAAGGCCAATATTCCATGTAGGAATACAAGCGGTGGATCATTTTTATTTCCAAGCGTATAGTAATATTGCGTTAAATCCTCAGTCTTAATGCTATGCATCTCACTATTTTTGATTGGTTTACTAGCTTCGGAAGCAAAATAGCCAGTACAGCTAAATGAAAGGAAAATAGTAAAGATCGCAATTAAAAATATTCTCACATCAATATTCCATGATTCTGTTTTTAATCGCATTATTAAAGGTCTGTGCTAATAGCTGTTATAGATGTGCCCTGGATTATTTTATAATATTGATTAGGCTCTAGCTCATTAAATACTTCCTGACCTGAGCCTGGCCAATCAACTGTCATTGATCTGACTAATTGATCATTATAAATACCAAATACTACTCTTATATCATTAGAGGTTAAATAACTACCTGCAGGATTTACCCATTTGGTCTGGTCGCCGGACTCAGTTGATATAGTAATTTTACTACCGATGGCTTGACGATTACAGCTCCTTCCATCTAGTTCAATACCTATCCAATTATTCTTTGGCTTTCCTTCGTTGATCAATAATCGAGCTTTTCCATTATTATTTGAGATCATTATGTCAGCATCACCATCATTATCAATATCCGCAAAAGCAGATCCTCTGCTTACAGCTCTATGTAATATATCCCTTCCAACGCTTTCAGTTATATCAGCGAAATATCCATTTTTCTGATTAAGATAGATCTGATTATGCTGAGCATGCCTATAATCTTTATTAAATAAATTAATATTGTCAATAACATGACCATTCGCTACAAATATGTCAAGCCAACCATCGAGGTCAAGATCAACTAATTTTGTTCCAAATGCAAGGGGGTGAACACTCGGCTGTCCCAACCCAATATCATTTGTCGCATCTGAAAAAATACCAGGATTTTGATTAAGATACAGAGTATTGGTCTCTCCACTATAATTGGTAACATAAATATCTAACCAACCATCACGATCAATATCACCTAGGTCAACCCCCATTCCAGCCTCGGCAAGACCATTTCCATTGAAACCGACACCCATTAATAATGCACTCTCAGTGAATCTTCCTTTGCCATTATTAATGAACAATAGGTTCATATCCTTATCATTTGCTACATATATATCCATATCACCATCATTATCTACGTCTCCTGGTACAACACCCATTCCTCGGAGACGATATCTACCTATGCCAGAACGATTAGACCGATCTATGAACTTACCATCCTTATTGTAATAGAATTTATCTTCAACTCCCAAGAAGACATCCGGGTCACAATAAGAGCGTGCAAATAATTCACCATGCTTTGGATATTGTAGAGGGCTAGTACATTCAGGATTNTTTTCTATCGAATAGTCAACATAATTAGTGACATAAAGGTCTAGAAATCCGTCATTATCACTATCAAAGAAAGCAGCGCTCATTCCCATATAAGGGTTATCGATACCAAGATCTAGAGTTACATCGGTGAAGGTTCCATCACTATTATTCTGATAAAGTATATCCTTACCAAAGTTTGTAACATAGAGGTCTATATCACCATCATTGTCATAATCTCCGCAAGCACAACCCATGCTATAACTCTTATCTCCTATNCCTGCCTCATCTGTAACATCAATCCATTCCAAATTATCATTTCTAAAAAGTTTATTTTCTAGGACAACATCTTTTTTCCATCCAGGCAAGGGCGATGACTGAGGAAAGTATGCATCTAGATCACCATCATTATCATAGTCAAATATGCAAATACCCGAGCCCATTGATTCAACATAATAGTATTCTCCAGATCCTCCATGATCATGAATAAAATCCAAACCTCCCTGTCCTGTCATATCCTTGAATGAAAGCTCCTGCCCCCAACAAAAAGTAATAAGATAGATGTAAGTAGCTAGATTGTTTAGCTTAATAGATAATTTCATTAACTATTAATAGTCCTCTGTACCATCGAGGCTACCATCTTTATTATAGTAGGTCCATCTACCCTGCTGCTCACCATTGATAAAATTCCCTTCTTCTTTCTTTTGACCATTTTCATACCATTCAGTGCGCAATCCATGAGGTCTACCATTAATAAAATACATTTTTGACTTTTGGATACCATTTTGGTACCAAATTATATGTTCACCTATTGGGGCTTTATCTTTATAATGACCTTGCCCTTTTTTAGTACCATTTTCATACCACTGTGTCCATAGACCTTCTGGGGTTCCNTCTTCTTTCTTTTGGCCATTCTTGTACCAGTCTTTTCGTGATCCAACTATCTTTCCATTTTTAAAATTTGCTTCAGATTTTTTATTCCCATTTGGGTGCCAAAAAGTATGAATACCTACTTCTTTATTTTTTACATATTTACCTTCTGCGCTTTTAAGTCCAGTCGGGTACCATTTTATCCATTGACCGTCAAATTGATCGTCTAGATAATTACCCTCTTCTTTTTTTTGACCATTTTCATACCATTCAGTACGTGCTCCATTTGCTTTACCATTTTTAAAAGATGCCTTCAATTTTATCTGATCATTATCATACCATAATTCCCAAATACCCATAGCCTTACCATTCTTATAATTTTCTTTACTTTTTATTGTACCATTTTCATACCATTCATGCCATAAGCCATCTTTTTTACCATCGATCACATCTCCATTACTTCTTAAGTTATTATTACTGTATGATGAAAAGATCGGACCTGTATAAGGATCACTTTGGCCCTTTAAGTAATAAATATTATTCCTTTGCACCATTTCAGATTCAAAATTTATTGGGTCTTTGGAACAACTCGTAAGATAAAGAATCATTAAGACTACTGATGCAATGGTCACTATTGATTTCATTTGGCCTACCATTTTATAGCTAGATTATTTTAGAAATAGCATTTTTTTTGTGTCTCTAAAATCTTCTGCTTCTAATATCAAAAAATACAAACCCGCGCTTACAGGTCGCCCTGCATCATTTTTTGCAGGCCATGTTATAGACCTATTGCCAGCCTCTTGGTATCCATCATAAAGGTTATTTATTACCCTTCCATGAATATCGTAAATAACAATTTTCAACATTATACTTTTTGGTAAAAAATAATTAAGTGTGGTACTTGGATTAAATGGATTAGGAAAAGTATCGTAAACTTTATATGAAGTTGGTTCTTGAAAATGAGATGTGAGGATACTACCACAATAGGTTGTATCCTGATAACCCATATAATCTTCTAAACAACTAGGGAAAGGTAAACAGAATTGATTATTCGAAATATTAAAATACAGAGAATTACTCCAGTCAAGATTGAGAGTACATATACTCGAATCAATAATTCCAGTTAAGTTATTATTATTAATATATAAATATTCCAGATGTGCAAGATCATTTATCTCGCTAGGTAGCTCTCCAGTTAATTGATTATCATATAAGAATAACTTTTCAAGATTTGATAATTCCCCTAATTCGCCAGGAATAGAGCCAGAAAGGGCATTACCATATAAGAACAAATGAGTAAGGCTTGATAAACCTCCTATTGATGATGGTAATTGGCCTGTAAGTCCATTATCATATAAATAGAGGTGTTTCAAATTAGTAAGTCCTCCTATCTCTTCCGGAATTTCTCCTGTTAATTCATTACCATATAAAAATAAATATTCAAGATTAATTAAGTTACCAATCTCTGAAGGGATGGTCCCCGTTAAGCCTGTATTACCCAAATTCAATGAATCTGTATTTTCGATCATGTAACACTCACCCCAGAGTTCGAACTGTCTTTGAGGTACAGAATTGCAATTAGAGGTGTCTTGAATATCAATATTGCTTGCTATACAATCTGGATAGGGAGGACAAAATTGATTTTGAGACATTTTTACTAATTCAGAATCATCCCATTCTAGGTCCATCTCGCAAATATTGCAGGGTAACTCACCAATAAATTGATTATCATTTATCCAAAAATAGTTTAGACTTGATAGATTATTTATCTCAGATGGGATTAAACCAGTAAGTTGATTATCATATAAATAGAGATGGGTTAAGTTTGTCAAATTACCAATCTCACTTGGTACAGGACCCGTTAGCTGGTTTTGATTTAAATATAGTTGCGATAAATTTGTTAACTCCCCGATCTCTGGTGGAATTGGTCCACTCAGATCATTGTCATGTAAATGCAGATGCTCTAGGTCGGCTAAATTGCCGATCTCTGGTGGAATTTGTCCATTTAGATCGTTTAGGAAAAAACTTAAATAAGCAAGACTTTCCAGGTTCCCTATCTCGCTGGGGATAGACCCTGAAAGTTGGTTCCCGTATAACTTAAGACCTATCAGGTTGGTAAGATTTCCGATTTCAATTGGGATAGATCCTGTCAACTCATTATTTTGCAAATATAAATAGTTCAAGTTTATGAGGTTGCCTATTTCCGCAGGGATAGCCCCAGATAGGTTGTTTGCAGCAAGATTAAGGTAAATTAAATGAGTAAGATCTCCTATTGCTGGGGGGATTTCCCCATAAATATTTTGTCCAGTCAAGTCTATGTAAATCGTGCTATCAATTGAATAGCATTCATTCCATAACTCTACTTCATTTTCATCACAATCCTGGCCAATAAGAGATCCAATAATAATTAAAAAAAAATATTTATTTTTATATCCAGACATCATTCTCAATGGTCATATCATTGGTCTTATCACCTGTATTGACTACCCCCCTTGGCTCTACAAGCATGATACTGCATTCTTCCTCTGCATAGGGCTTATGTTCAACTCCCTTTGGAACTACATACATATCACCCGTCTCTAGTTCAATTATCTCTTCACGGAATTCTATCTGCATCCTACCATCGATCACTATAAAAACCTCATCAGTCTCTTTATGTTCATGCCAAATGAATTCACCTTTTACTTTTGCAAGTTTGAACTGATAGTCATTCATCTCGGCAATGACCTTAGGCGACCAATGCTCAGAAAATTTTTGAAATTTTTCCTGAATATTTATTTTTTTAGAGTTCATTTCTTATCGCTTATTATTGAACTTGGATTCAACCGGAGACCGATAGGGCTGGAAGGGAATCATAAGCAGATTCTTTATACTTGAGTGCTCATGACTTTTCATGTGAGTGTCAATACCATATACAAGTTCCCTTGTTATATCTAATTTTTTAACTGTACCAAAGATGTGATCCCAGATAGAAAATATGTTCCCATAATTACTATCTGTATGAGGCTGAAGGTAATGATGATGTACCTTATGAAAATTAGGAGTAACAAAAACGTAAGCAATGATCTTATTTATCTTTTTTGGTACCTGAATATTCGCATGTGTAAGATGAGCAAAAAATACTGAAATGGTCTGATACATCATGACAAGGCCAAAGGATGCTCCCGAAATAAGTACTGCTAAGGTAGTGAAGCATAAACGAAATATATTTTCACCAGGATGATGCCTCAAACCACTGGTTACGTCAACATTTGGATCGGTATGGTGTATCAAGTGAAATTTCCACATCCATTTAATGGAGTGCTGTATCCAATGGATAAGCCAAGCGCCTACCAGATCCATTAATGCGAAGCCAAGAATAACGTTCAGCCAGATCGGAATTTCAATCATATTCAATAAACCAGTATTGTGAATTTGATTATACCTAACCGCTGCCATAATACCCATTGCACCAAATAGATTAACAATAAGTGTTATGAAAGTAAAAACTATATTGATAACCGCATGGTCTAATTTTTTATATTCCATTTTTAAAAATGGAATACTGGACTCCATAAACAATAATAAAGCTAGGCCACCTATTAAAAACCCACTTCTGGTCTCAGTAGATATTTGGGCAAAAAATTGGAGTATTTCATTCATAATTGTATAGCAAAGAGTAAAGCGGACTTAAATAAACTGCAAATGAAAAGAGATAAAGAATAAGGGTGAGAAATACCATTAATTTGAAGCAGGTAAAAAATCATACAAAAAGTAATCAAGGAAAAATTTCTTGAAAGCCATATGATCTTAAAAATTAATTAATCATATACATGGAAATAAAAATTTTTGTAAAGATATAATTATTATGGCTAAAAAAAAAATTAGAATGAATATTCAAGGTTCGCCCTGGCAATAATGGTATTTTTACTTACCCCACCAGTTTCTTTTGATCTGAATTCTCCTTGAGCGTTCAGATTAAGATCTTCAAGGAGTTTCAAACGAATACCAGCTTTAAACCCTAGCCATGACATGTCAACCATACCGGTCCCTTTCGCATAACTTATTCCACCCCTTCCCAATAGTTTCTTATTAAAGAATGGATAGTCGGCATCAATATTTAAAGTAAGAAAATCTTGTGTACCTCTTTGCCCGGGTCCAGTACTTAATTCACTAGAATTTTTTGTGATGTTTAACCTTGTTTCTAATGGTGAATTATATCTAGTAGATAAAGATAGATTAGTGACCTGGGTCGAAATAGAAGGATCTACAAATTGTAGAAAGCGATCAGTGAATTTATCCTCTTTTTCAACACTTACAACTGTCCCACTAAGAGAATGATTCCATAAAAGGTTAAAACGATAATTTAGATTAACCATTATATTATTAGTATGTGTCTTTTCTCTATTATCTGTAAATGTTGTATCGGTTAATTGGACAATCTCATCTATGCCGTTGTCCCTAGTAATTGAACGATAACTGAAATTCACTGTGGGCAGATTAGGCCCAGGTACGGCATTAAAACCAAAAGAAAGAGTCTTCTGAGTTTTTATATTTTCCACTGTTGTTAGTATGTCATCATCTTGATGCTTGTAACCAATATTCAGCATGAGTCTATTACTAAATAATTTGAATTTATCAGTTACAGACCATTCACGTTTATTCTTAACAATGTATGGGTTTGCTAATGAATTGAATTCCGGACCAACCTGACTATATTCGATAGCCAGGTAATTACCATAGAAATTAGTGATTGCCCTTGTTCGATATGCAAGGGAAGGCATAGAAAAAATTGCATCCACAAGGTCTACTGTACTGCTATCGCCAAAAGCATTGATATCAATTGGTACAAGTGGAGCTAAGTTTGAATTTATAATGAGATATTGCTCATAATCTGCAGGATCTGGAAAACTACTTAGGTCGAAACTGGAAAGTTTATTATCAACGGAGTCATCGATAAGAGTATCTAGTTCCGCTAGTGTAAGCGGGCCACCCCATATATTATTATTTGTCATACTAAATGCGACCTCGCCATCGATCCGCAAGCGTTTACTAAAAAGGTTAAATCCTAGATCGGAGCTAATGACTAAGTTATCCTTCGGACCACTACCAGACCAATCTTTGCCATCTAATATCTGTGCTCTTGTTCCTAATTCATTTATTGTGTACACAACCCCGGAGTCTAGGCCATTTATCGAACCTGTAGCATCTGGCGAATAGGTTATTTGTGCATCAGCTAGTTCTAGATCTACACTGCTGGTATCATCTCGAGCTTTCATTAAACTAAACCCTAATTGGAATTTTTCTCCTCGCCCAATGGCCATCCTCCCGGAAGTTACATTCTGCTGGAAAGTGTAACCTGTACGACTAAGGGATATATATCTCTCTCCCATATTATCTGTATCAATATCATATGAGTAAGCCTTAGAAGGGTCTCCTTGAATAGTGCGATTTATCTCTCCCTGCACAAATTCAAAATTAAGTGGGCCATATTTAAAGTTGAGATCAAGCCCTCTGATTCTTTTCCCATTGATGGTAAAATGAGATATTCTTGGGTTAGAATCACCCAGATTTAACTTGAGAATATCTTTGATCCCAAAACTAAATCCATAAATATTTCTAGGCTGATAAAGTTGATCTTCTTGACTGGTCATCTTTAGGTTTGTCTTGAAACTAAGCCACTCATAGGCTGACCCCTTGAAATCTAAGGTCATTTTATTAATACTAAGGGTCTGACTATCGATCTGATCCATGCTACTACTGGATCTAATCTTTCCTGAGTAGTTAACTGGTGGATCTTTAGAGAATATTTTAAAACCCCAGACCAATGGTTCAACCGCACCTTTAATGATAAGGCTTACTTCATGGTCACCCGGATCTATTCTATCGATCAGATAACTTACCATGTCAGAATCGATATAAGCCTGATCTGTAACATCTGCCCCATCTAATAATAATGTAATAGAATTAATATCAAGATCAGTAACACCCATAAACGATACTGCAATTAAAACATCCTCTCCAGACACCTCAGATGCTGGCTCTGGGCTCATGATCATTAGGCCTGATTGCCCCAAAATACAATTGGTGGATAATAAAATATATCTAAGGAATTTTAAAGATCTGTTGATCATGGACTTATTGAAATTTTATAATGATCTCTTTTGTATTTCCAGAATCATCCTCAACTTCAAATCTTAATTCCTGCGTGGAAGTCTGCATATCAACATCTTCAAAACCCTCTAGGTCTTCCTCTGTAGTCTGACTGACATCAAGTGAACCTTCTGGTGTTGAAAAAGCGGTCTCGCCTTGCTGGACCTCTGTTGATTCTCCTGTGAGGCTATTGGTTACCTCTATCAAGCCTTCAATCAGAGTGAAAGAATCACCTGTTGATGGGTTTGAACTAATTGCAAGATCGGTTCCTTTTACAGACGCAACCGAAGTAGGCGTTGATATTCTAAATTCCTTACCTTTTTGTGAAGCAACAGATGCTGAAATTTTACCATATTTTATATCAATAGATTTATTGATCTTCGCTCCTGAGCGTTGTCCCATGATAGTCATATCAGAATCACCAAGCATTTTCAATACTGTTTTATCATCAAGATACATTATTGCCACAAATCCATCTTGCCCCGTCTTGATCTTATCTTGGTCATTTAGCGGGGAGCCAGGTTTCAAAGCCTGCGCAGTGTTTAATCCTTTGTAAGTAATAGAGGCCTCACCTTTTACTTTTATTGCAATGGCTACCTTTGAAGACGCAAATACAAAAGTGAATAAGCTGAAAATAATTATAAGTAGGTTTTTCATTCTGAGACCTCAATGGAAAGAANCTCAATTTGCCTAAAGGTCTCGTTTCCAGCTTCATCAATTATAGGAACCCCTGTTGAGACTAATGATTGAACAATTGATAGGTCTACTTCTTCACCATTCAATCTGATATTACCATTGGATGTCATGCCCTCTGCCTGCCCGCCAGGGCCAAATATCCTGTTTGCCAAGTCATCTCCCATAAGTGATCTTAAAATCGTTCCAGTGGGCGAAGGATCTCCTAAGTCTGTTTCGTCATTTTCTGTAGATGAGAAGTCTTTTACCTTGAAAGACATAATATCACTTAATAACTGCTCAGTACCAGCAGTTGTGACCATATCCTTACGGATCTGCCATACATAGACCTTACCAGGTTCTAGATCACCTGCATCAGTTGGATATTGGAAGGTTGTTACTCCTAATCCGATTTTCTCAAAACCTAGAGACTGATCCAGCGGTAGCCTAGTCACAGATTCTATAGCTTGATCCACAGACGAATGTTCGTCCGATCGAAACTCTGAAAGTCTGATGTAATACCTACAGCCACTTTCACCTGAAACTGGATCAATATAATTACAAGGATCTGATTCCCATTGGAATACAGGATAGGAAGTATATACTTCATTTAATAGAGTATCTGCTAAAATACCACCCGGAGATACTAACTGAAGGAGTTCTGGATTTGATATATTTAGAATGTCTTCCCTTATAATTTGTTCACCATTCAACGCCGTAGCTGTCACACGGAATGTATATATTCCATTAGGAAGTTGCCCTGTCTGCACGATCATACTCATCATTTGCTCTGCTTCAGTAAGGTCCATCTGTTCTGTGATGTCTAGATTCAATTCTATTTCATTACCCTGAGTATCAAATAATGCATCTGTTGAAAGATTAAGGTCCATATTTGTNAGGTATATNGGTGCCATCAATANCAANGGNTGATATGTTTCGACCTTTACTAAAGTTTCATTACTAACACCTAAAGCATCCGAATCAATAATAATCTCAAATTCAATGTCCACTTCAACTGGTTGTACAGGATTTTGATCTTCTTGGCTTAGTTCTGCCGTGAAAATTGGCATATTAGATTCACCCGTATTAATATCAACCATACTCAGGTAATAGGTAACATAGGGCGTCCAGGTAACATTGAAATCTATTTGGGCAGTTGATAAGGAAATCCCAAGAAGAAAAAAGATTGGTTTNAACATTTTATTAATTTTATACATATTATTATTTATGATAAAAAAAACCACTTCAAAAGAAGTGGCTTTTTTTAGTTTGGGACCAATGTTTTAAAGAGGATTAACCTTCTTCGCNACAGGACCTTTTGGGCCTTCGCCTACTTCAAATTCGACTCTCTGGTTTTCCGCAAGNGTTTTAAAACCCTCCATTAATATCTCATTCATATGNACAAAATAATCGTTCTCTCCTTCAACCTGAATAAAACCATAGCCTTTTGAATTATTGAACCATTTNACGGTTCCTTCTTTTTTATCCGACATTTTCTGTTTTTCCTTTAAGTAATATTTATTAATTCATTTGCGTCAGTGGGCGATGAGAGATTCGAACTCCCGACACCTGCGGTGTAAACGCAGTGCTCTAACCAACTGAGCTAATCGCCCATATATCGGGTTGGGGATATTAATTATTTCTTTTGCGAATTATTAGATTTTTTTGATGTATTAAAAATACCAGGAANAGCCACTTTTAGAACATCTTTAATTTCCTTTGCAAAGTAAAAAGTCAGGTCTTTAGCTACATGTTCTGGCACATCCTCAAGGTCTTTACGATTATGCTCCGGTAAAATCACCTCTTTGATTCCTGAACGATGTGCAGCTGTTACTTTTTCCTTAACACCTCCAATTGGTAATACATTACCCCTTAGAGTGATCTCACCAGTCATTGCAACCTTTTCTTTTACTGGAATTCCTTTTAATAGGGAGACTAAGGACGTGACCATGCTTACACCAGCAGAGGGCCCGTCTTTTGGGATTGCACCAGCAGGAACATGTACGTGTATATCAGAAGTTTCATTGAATCCTGGATCAATGTNAAATTTATCAGCATTTGCCCTTACAAAGGTTAATCCCGCAGTAGCAGATTCTTTCATGACATCTCCTAGCTGACCTGTCAATGTCAATTTACCTTTTCCATTCATCAATGTTGATTCAACAAATAAAATATCACCTCCAGCAGCTGTCCAAGCAAGTCCTGTGACCACACCAGGTTTGGTTGTTCTCTCAGCTAATTCTGAATGAAATCTAGGAGCACCTAGGTACTCTCCAACCTTCTTTTTATTTATTTTGATCTTCTCAGTATCTGATTCAACAAGATTTCGTGCAACTTTTCTTAAAACATTTGCGACCTCTCNCTCTAAGTTCCTTACACCAGCTTCTCTAGTATAAGAACGAACTAATTCTTTTAGTGAAGATGCATCAAANGTGACCTGCTCTTTTGTAAGACCATTCTCTTCGATTTGTTTTGGGAGTATGTGTCGTTTTGCAATTTGTATTTTTTCATCTTCAATGTACCCTGNAAAATCTAGGATTTCCATTCTGTCTCTCAATGCTGGAGGTATTGCATCTTGATAGTTTGCCGTTGAAATAAACATAACCTTGCTTAAATCAAAATCAACTTCTAGGTAGTGNTCACTAAAAGAATGATTTTGTTCTGGATCTAGNACCTCTAATAATGCGGATGATGGATCTCCTCTAAAATCTGATCCAAGCTTGTCTATCTCATCAAGCATAAAAACAGGATTATTCTTACCAGCCTTTTTGATNCTCTGTATCACTCTGCCAGGAAGTGCACCAATATAGGTTCTGCGATGACCACGTATTTCTGCTTCATCTCGCACCCCTCCTAAAGATAAACGAACAAACTCACGTCCCATTGCACGGGCAATAGATTTCCCAAGAGATGTTTTACCNACNCCTGGAGGGCCACCAAAACATAGAATTGGACCTCGTACAGTACCATCAGGGTCTTTTTGCTGTTTTAGATTTCTAACAGCCAAATATTCGATGATTCTTTCTTTGACTTTTTCTAGGCCAAAATGATCTTCATCTAATATTTTCATTGCCTCTNTAAGATCGATGCGGTCTTCTGTACTATCACTCCATGGAAGGTCTACGAGCCAATCAATATAAGTTCTAGACACATTATATTCAGGTGATTGAGTTGGTATCCTAGACAACCTATCTAATTCTTTCATTGCAACTTTTTCAGATTCTTCAGGCATTTCAGCTGCCTTGATTTTATCTTCTAATTCTTTTAGCTCAACAGTTCCTTCATCTTCTCCAAGTTCTTTTTTAATCGCTTTCATTTGTTCGCGGAGATAGTATTCTCTTTGGGTCTTAGATATCTCATCATGAACTTCTGTCTGTATCTCTTCACCTAACTTTATACGCTGTATCTCACGAGATATGAGATTAAGAGCTTTCTCCATTCGAATTTTAATATCCAANTCTTCTAGAATTTCTTGTTTTTCCATATTTGAAATGGTAATCACTGAAATTGCACGATCTGTGAGACGATTGGGCTTCTGTATATTTTTTAACATTCCAGAATGCTCTTCCGTTAGGTTAGGTGCTACTTTCATGAGGTCTTCGAACGCCTGTCTAAGATTTGTTGTCAATGCCTCAATCTCTAGCTGGTCAGTAATCGGCTTATCATCTATTGACTGAACCGCAGCAGTGAAATAAGGTTCTTTTTCAGTGTATTCTAGTACCTTGACCCTTGANATACCTTGAACTATAGCAGATTTACTATTATCAGGCATATCAAAAACTTTAAGTACNTGTGCAAGAGTTCCATACGCATATAGATCTTCAGGCTTTGGGTCTTCGATAGAACCATCCTCCTGGGCAACAACTACAATATAACGTTTCTTAGGATCAAGCTCNTTGATAAGCTTTAGACTACGATCTCTACCAATGTAAATTGGTATAACTTGCTGAGGGAAGAGCACTGTATTTCTCAACGGCATCACAGGATACTTGTCAGTATCNTTTATATTGAAGTNCTCAATNTCTTTTTCTGATAATTTTTCAGGCATAATTGTCCTCTAGGTATNTNTAATACATTATGAGCTTACAAGGATTATACCAAAGTATTAGCTATGATGATCAGTCTCGGATATATATTAATATATGTCAATATGGCGTATAAATAATTTATTAAAATTAAACAAACTCATCTGCGTGATATGAGCTTCGAACTAGCGACCCTGATTTAACAATATCAAAACCTAATTCAAGTCCAGTATCCTTATAATCTAAAAATTCTTTATCCTCTACATAGCGAGCAACCGGAAGATGATCTTTTGTTGGCTGGAGATACTGTCCAATTGTAAAAAGCTTTACTCCTATTTCAGAAACCTGCTTCATTGTATCAACCACTTCATCAAAACTTTCACCAAGTCCAACCATCATTCCTGTTTTAGTTTTTAATTTATTTTCTACAGATANTTTTAGCACACTCAAGCTTCTTTGCCAATTTGCTTGGCTTCTGACCTTCTTACTTATTCTTTCAACACATTCGACATTATGACTAAATATCTCAGGGCTCGCACTAAAAACTTTTAAAAGTGAAGGTACGTCCCCTTTGAAATCTGGAGTCAAGACCTCAACATTACAACCAGGTACATGCTCATGGATCTGATTGATTGTCTCTGCCCAAATAGAAGCTCCATAATCATTTTTAAGGTCATCTCTATCTACTGAGGTAATAACTACATGTTTAAGGGCCATCTTTTTGACTGCCATTGCGGTACGATATGGCTCTAGTGGGTCATTCCAAGTTGGTTTACCAGTTTTAACGGAACAAAAGCCACAGGCCCTGGTACAAATATCTCCCAAAATCATTATTGTACCAGTTCCCCTATCCCAGCATTCGTAAATATTTGGACACCTAGCCTCTTCACACACTGTGTTGAGCTTATTTTTCTGCACTATACCATTAACAAATTGATATCCCTTCGTTATTTGTAAACGTATTTTTGGTTTTTTAGTTTTAGTTGATACTTCCATCATTATTTTTTCTGAAATAGATAAATCATATACTTACGATATTTTCTAAAAATATTGCTATCGAGAAGATCTAATTGTTCCTTTTTTGCATCAATTTTTGGCATTATCAATTTCTCAATTATTGAAGACGTTCTAGGATAATTTTTTTGTAAAGAATAAGCGGCATAATCAGCTGTGGGTTCAATNAATCTTTCAAAAAAATATTTACCACAGTCAAGGGTTGGCATAGTATTATCTGTTTGGTCATATTCACTTAAAAGTTCAAAACCATATTCTTTAGCACTCTTTAGATATTTTTTCATATCATGTGAAGATCTTAANTGTGGACTTTTCGATCGGTCTCTAAAATGAACAAAATAATCCGAAGCCAATAAATACCCTGTTTTGGATAAAGCATCTCGTGCTTTTTCGAATCCCTTTTCAATATTAATATAGCAAGCACTTTCACTTTCTAAGATTAGATCATATTTTTTGTCTGGTTGAAATTTTTCAAACTTGCAATGGTGAAATGGAATCTTGCCATTAAATTTTTCATTGATTACTGATCTTTGAAAGTCATCTGGAGATAGCGTCTCTAAATCGTAACCTTTCTTTGCTAAAAATTCCGCATTACCACCGATACCACAACCAACATCTAAAATGAGTTTTACATCATCGGGGATATAAGAAGCCAAATGTTCAATATATCGGCCTTGCGCATTTTTGATCTCTTCGAGGTTGATGGTCTCTATTTTAATTGAATTAGGATCATCCCAGAATCCATAATGTAGATAAGAAGACTGGATGGTCTTTGAGTATAACTTTAATACGTGGTCTATCGACATTATCTTAAATCGTCTAGATCCATATTTTCAAGATTATAACGTATTCGTTCTAAAAATTTTGAGCCACCTGCTCCATCTATGAGCCTATGATCAAAACCAAGAGTTAGCATCATCATACTTCTTATTGCAATTGAATCACCATCATCCGACTCAATAACAACCGGTTGTTTTTTAATTGCTCCAACTCCGAGGATACCAACGTTAGGTTGATTAATTATGGGTGTACCTATTGAAACACCAAATACCCCAAAATTTGTAATACTGAATGTTGTGCCTGATAGCTCGTCTGCCTCAATAGCACCATCNCGTGCTCTATTAGCAATATCATNCACNGATCGACATAATCCCAAAAAGTTTTTTTCTTCACAATTTGAAATATTNGGAACTAGAAGCCCATTCTCTATAGCTACGGCTAAACCTATATTTATATGTTTATGAAAATTAATGGTGGTGCCTGATAATGATGAGTTCATCTCTGGANAATCTTTTAGGCNNCTTACAACAGCATCAACAATAAAAGGNGTATAGGTTAGANTGAACCCTTCTCTATCATTAAATGACTTTTCTTGCTTNATNACAAAATCTACAATGGCTGTCATGTCAACTTCAGTCATGACATATACATGTGCAGAAGTAGTTAAACTCTCTTTCATATGGTTCGCAATCAATTTCCTCATGTGATGCATTTCTTCACTGCGATCTGAGGGAATTCGACCATGAGAAGTAAACTCAGCAATAGGTTTTTCTTGGATGGGGACAGAAGAATCAAGATAGGTAATAATATCTTTTTTCGTAACTCTCCCTCCTCTACCACTGCCAGGAATTTTTTCTAATTCATTTAATTCAATCCCCTTTTCAGAAGCAATCTTCATTACAACTGGGGAAAAAAACTTTTTTGCTTTTTCTACAGCAGGTGTTGATATAGATGCGCCCTTTTGCATTGATACTTCTGTCGCAGATTTAGAGCTTGAGACTGTGGATGTTTGTTTTTGACTTTCNGTTTTTATGATAGGTTCAGTAGCAACCGCAGTGTCGCTTACATCTGTGTTTATTTTACCAATCACTTTCCCTACAGCTATTACATCATTTGGTTCAGCTAATATCTCCACCAAAACCCCTGCTGCAGACGATGGAATCTCAGAGTCAACTTTGTCTGTACCAATTTCTAATAAGATCTCATCCAACCCTATAGGCTCTCCTACCTTTTTTCTCCACTCTAAGATCGTACCTTCATTTATAGATTCACCCATCTTTGGCATTACAACATCAACAATCATTCAATACTCCAAAAGCTCTTCAATAGCAATGACTACATCCTCAGTTTGAGGAAGCACTTTTTCTTCTAATAACCAGTTGAAAGGAACCGGTGAATCTTTTGCAGCAACCCTCCGGACTGGGCCATCAAGTAACTCAAAATATTCATCAGCAACCAGAGCAGAGATCTCTGCACCTGGACCATTGGTAAGGTTGTCTTCGTGAACAACCAGAACTTTGCTAGTCTTTTGTATGGAAGACTCAATGAGTTTCATATCAATTGGGTTCAATGTTCTCAAATCAATGATTTCCACCTGACCATTATCTAAACCAAGTGATTGAACTGCTTCAACAGATTTTTGCACCATTGCTC
The DNA here is from genome assembly GCA_002167345.2 of bacterium TMED46. Taxonomy (GTDB): domain Bacteria; phylum Fidelibacterota; class Marinisomatia; order Marinisomatales; family UBA1611; genus CACEUX01. The sequence goes on from NHCZ02000015.1 coordinate 30,364, forward strand.
CCCAAGTTATTATTGTTATATCCTCTCCCGGAGAAACGATTCTTCCTTTGCCAAAAGGTAGTACGTATTGCTCATCAGGCTCTTCTGTTGCTGCATAGCCTTGTCTGTAGAGGCCTTTATGCTCCATAAAAAGAACCGGATCATTCATCCTGCACGCCATTTTAAGAAGACCTTTTGCATCTGCAGCAGATGATGGATAGGCAATATATATTCCAGGCATATGGATAAAGTATCCATCGATAGATTGGCTATGGCAAAGTCCACCATGGATGTATCCACCAACTGGAACTCTTATAACCATTGGACATGACCAAGCATTGTTTGACCGATACCTCATTGTCGAAACCTCATTTCTTATTTGCATCATGGCAGTCCATAGATAATCGCCAAATTGAATCTCTACCACTGGTTTATAACCAGCAATAGACATTCCAACTGCTGTGCCGATAATTGATGATTCAGCCAGAGGTGAATTAAATACTCTTTCATTACCAAATTTATCAGATAAACCTTTGGTTGCTGTAAAAACGCCGCCTTTTGGATCTGCAATATCCTGTCCGTAGACTACAATCTTTTCATTTCGATCCATTTCTTCTTTCAGTGCATGGTTAATAGCGTCTACAATGACAATTTTATCTGAAATAGGCTCATAGTCAATCTCATCATTTATGCTATCACTACTATATATATGATCTAAAGCTGTACTAGGCTCAGGATAGCTCTGCTCTTCTGCCCACTGCGCATCTTCATCGATCTGAGTTGCCACCGTATCCCTGATCTTTTTGAATTCATTACTGGAAATAAATTTTTCTTTTAAACATTGATCTTCTAAAACTTTTATAGGATCTCTTTTTTTATCTTCATCAAGATCTTCTTCTGTCCTGTATTTTCTTTGGTCATCTGAACTTGAATGAGGTAAAAGGCGAATCACATTTGAAATAATAACAGATGGACCTTTACCCTTTCTTGCCCGATCTACGGCTTGTCGAAATGCAAGATTTGTTTCAAAAAAATCAGTCCCATCAACATCATATCTCGAAAGATTCTTATAGCCTGCAGTCATGTTATAAACAGAACCAGCTGTTTGTTCAGATTTATGGGTTGAAATAGCATACTCATTATCTTGTATGTGGAATATAACAGGCGCCTTGGCATTACTTGCCCAGTTAAGAGCTTCATGGAAGTCACCTTGGCTAGTAGTTCCCTCTCCAGATGAAACGTATACAATCTCTTTTGAATTTTCCTTTTTTCGCGCCATCGCGCATCCAACTGCTTGAAGGAATTGTGTTCCTGTTGGACTTGACTGGCTAACAATCCTCAGATCTTTATGCCCATAATGCTGAGGCATCTGTCTACCACCGGAACTTGGGTCATCAGCTTTAGCCAAAAAACCTAGCAGATGTTCTCTTGATGTCATGCCGAGTCCAATGCAATAGGCACCATCTCTATAATATGGGAAAGACCAATCCTTCCCTGATTCAATTAATACCGCGGCGGCAAGTTGTGCTGCCTCATGTCCAGAGGCTCCTATATGAAAGAAACTCTTTCCCTGTTTTAACATGATAAGCATCTTATCATCTAATCTTCTAGATAAGATCATTTTTTCGTAAATATCAAGCACTTGCTTCTTTGGAAAACCGTGTAACCTTGCCATACTGATTATCTCTTGATAAATAAGTTATTGAACTTTTCCACAACCATTGCCTTTACATCGTCCATATCTTGGGCACTACCCAATAATTCTTCCATTGACGTTATACCATGATCAAAAATACCACAAGGAATTATACCATCATAAAAAGATAAATCAGGATTAACATTCAATGAGAACCCATGCATTGTAACCCATCTGCTGATACGCACACCTTGTGCTGCAATTTTTTCTTCACCAACCCATACACCAGTTAAGCCTTTAATCCTTGAAGCGCTTATACCAAAATCTTTGAGGACATCTATAGCAAGTTGTTCTAGCCTACGCATATACCAACTAACACTTCTCCTATAATAAGAAAGATCAATTATTGGATAACCTACCAATTGACCAGGGCCATGAAAAGTTATATCACCGCCACGTTCTATATCAAAAACATTAACTGACCTGTCCCTGGACTGAAGTAAATGATTCTTATTAGCATTTTTACCTAATGTATACACAGGTTCATGTTCCACAAGGATCAAAGTATCGTCTAACCTTTTTTCAATACGTTTTTTCTGAAAGTCTTTTTGAAGATCCCAGACCTCTTGGTAAGATCTAATTCCAAGGTCCTCTACAAATATTCCAGATGTATCTATCCTTTCCATAAAGTTATTGATGAACTGCTAAGCCGTATGCATCAAGAGCAGCTTCCATAATAGCCTCTGAAAGAGTCGGGTGAGCATGAATATTCATCGCTATTTCTTCCCAGGTTGTTTCAAGAGCTTTTGCCATTCCTAATTCTGCAATTAACTCAGTGGCCTCCGATCCAACAATATGCGCCCCTAATAATTCGCCATATTTTTGATCAAAAATTAATTTAACAAACCCAGTTGTATCCCCAACTGCCATTGCTTTACCGCTTGCTTTAAAATGAAATTTTCCAACCTTAACTTTATGTCCCGCATCCAAAGCTTCAGCCTCTGTCATACCCAATGAACCAACTTGTGGTTGACAGTAAGTACACCCAGGAATATTTGTGTAATCAACTGGCTTTGTTGGTGTGCTATTTGAATGTTCTGCAACAATGTGTCCCTGCGCAGATGCTACATGCGCAAGCCAAGGGGCTCCTGATACATCACCAATTGCATAAATATTTGATATGTTTGTTTGATTATATTCATTTATCTTAATGGCACCCTGGTCAGTCTTAATACCCAAGTCCTCTAATCCTATATTTTCGATATTTCCTGTAACGCCAACTGCTAGAAGAGCTATGTCACTTTCTTGAAAACCTTTTTTATGGTCGNCATTAGTAAATACTTTTACTTTTGTTTTCAAGCTCTCAATCTTTGAGACTCTAATACCCTTTGATATTTTTATTCCAACTTTTTCAAAACTNTTTTGTACTTCATTTGATATTTCTAGATCTTCATTAGGCAAAATTCGATCTTCCATTTCTAGTAAATGAACCTGAGTTCCAAATTCATTAAAATAATAAGCAAATTCACATCCTATTGCACCCGATCCGATGATTATCATTTTATCAGGAGGTGATTCTAAGGACATCGCTTCTTTGGAGCTAATGACCCTCCTACCATCAAATTTCATTCCTGGAAATGACCTAGGCCGTGCTCCGGTTGCTATTACAATATTTTCAGACTCAATGATTTTCTTATTATTTCCATTTTGAACCTCAATCTTATTATTCGTGATAAGCCTACCAACACCATTTATGTGCACGACATTGTTTTTTTTCATTAAAAATTCGATGCCCTTACTTAAGCGGGCTGACACATCACGACTTCTTTTTACATTTTTTTTGAAGTTAACGGAAACTTGATTCACATTTATACCATATTTGTCAGCATTTTTGATAATATTGTATACTTCAGCATTTTTTAATAGGGCCTTTGTTGGTATACACCCCCAATTAAGACAAACACCTCCTAGTTTATCTTTGTCTATAACACAGACTGCCTGACCTAATTGAGCACCTCGAATTGCCGCAACATAACCTCCTGGACCTCCACCAAGTACTGCAAGGTCATATCGAGACATTAATCAGATCGCCTGTTAATGATGGATAAGAACTCAGAACGAGTTTCGGCTGATTTTTTGAACTGGCCTGACATAGCACTTGTTGATGCAAGACTGTTTTGTTTCTCAACACCTCTCATTTGCATGCACATATGGCGTCCTTCCATAACCATTGCAACCCCCTTTGGCTCTAAAACAGCTTTGATGGCATCTGCAATTTGATGGGTGAGGCGTTCTTGCACCTGCAGCCTTCTAGAATACATATCTATGATCCTAGGAATTTTAGAAAGGCCAATAACCTTGCCATTTGGTATATATCCCACGTGAGCTTTTCCAAAAAACGGTAAAAGATGATGCTCACAAAGAGAAAAGAATTCAATATCTCTAACTATAACCATATCTTTTGCATCTTCATTAAAAATTGCACCATTTATGATATCATCAATATTTTGGTTATATCCTCGTGAGATGAACTCCCAAGCCTTAGCAACTCTTGTGGGTGTTTTTATTAATCCCTCCCTGTCAGGATTTTCTCCAATATTCTCTAATAAAGCTTTCGTTAATTGTTCAATCGTTTGTTTGTTACTCATTTAGTCAAACCTCATCATAATGTGCTATATCAATTTTCCCTTTCAAGGCATAGATGACTGCATATATGATTGGAGTATCTATTAGGGCTACTAGAACCTTGAACAGGAATCCATTTTCTAATAATGGCAAAAACCTTTCCCATTCAATTGCACCCGTAGCGCATAGCAATACCAACACAGCTGCAGTATCTACAAACTGACTAACAACCGTTGATCCGTTATTCCTGAGCCATAAATGTTTTCCTTTGGTAAGTTTTTTCCAGAAATGGAATATTCTTACATCAATAAACTGAGCAGAAAGATAGGCGACCATGGAAGCAAAAACAGCAAAACCCTGTAGACCAAAAACCTTTTGAAAAAGGTCATCATTCACTGGAGACCAAGGGGTACTTGGGACTGCATTTGCAATCAATACAACAACCATTATAAAAACGCTTGCTATTAAACCTGAAATGACAACCTGATCAGCTTTTTTCTGACCATAAAGTTCTGATATGAGATCAGTTACTAAAAATGTGATAGGATAGGGTAATATGCCTACAGATATTTCAAATGTATAGATTCCAAAGGGGCTCCAAGTGAAAAATTTTTGAAATATCAGGTTGCAACTAACTAATGAGGCGATAAATATTCCTGCCAGAATCAAATAAAATCTTTCCTTGAAATTCATGGTTTACCTGGGCCGTAATAATCTGTGTGAATTGAATGTGTCTCAACTAGCCTTAATCGATAAAGGCTGCCTTGTTCTAGATCTGCTACAATTTGATCCCAAATCCAAATTAGAATATTTTCTGATGATGGTTGCTTACCCTTGAACCAATCGACGTCTACTTCAATCTGAGAATGGTCTAGGACGTTTACAATCTTTGTTTTAACAATTTGATTTAGAGTTGAAAGATCAACCAACCAACCAGAATCAGGATCGATTGGCCCCGCTACAGATACTTCTAAAATATAGTTATGACCGTGAGTATTGTAGTCTTTTCCAAAAACTTCAAGATTTTTTTCTTCGGACCAATAATCATTGCCATACTTATGTGATGCAGAGAAATGATATTTTTTAGTAATAATAGGGTTTTTCAATTTCTTATCCAGTGTATTTTAATCTGAAATAGTTCTTTTATCAACTACCACAGTATGATGAAGGTGAGCTTAATACGCTCTCACCAAAAAGCTCTTAAAAACATAAAACATATGGCCTAATTTAATTCAATGTTGTTTCCCAATAAAAACCAACATGAGAATTTTAATAAAGATACATTTAATTTATTTAAACTAAATCTAGTAATAACTTTATGCCAAATCAATCCGCTAAAAGATGCTGAACAAATAATTAATTTTATCAAAAATGAAAAGAATAGATAAAGCAGAGAAGATAGGTAATATTCTTGATGATCTTTATCCAGAAACCCCAATACCTCTCAATCATACTAGCGCCTATACATTACTCGTCGCAGTTATGTTATCTGCTCAAACTACGGATAAAAAAGTAAACCAAGTGACACCACGTTTATTCAAATATGCAAATACGCCTAAATCAATGGCATCTCTTGAATTGAAAAAAATAAGAGATATAATAAAAGAAATTGGATTGGCCCCTACAAAAGCAAAAAACCTCAAAATAATGGCTAGCCAATTGCTTGAATCTGGTGGAGTCCGTCCCGATTGGGATTTCCTTGAAAGCCTAGCGGGAGTTGGGCATAAAACAGCAAGCGTTGTCATGTCACAATGGTATGGACTACCCGCATTCCCTGTTGATACACATATCCATAGACTGGCAGCAAGATGGGGCTTATCAAAAGCAAAAAATGTAGATATGACAGAGAGTGATCTAAAAAGGTTATGGTCCAAAGATGTTTGGAATAAGAGACATCTTCAAATTATATTCTTCGGACGCGAACATTGTCCTGCGCGAGGTCATGATTTGCAAAGCTGTTTAATATGTGGCTGGGCTGCTTCAAAAAAGAGGATAGCACAAGAATCATGATATCTAAACAAAACAATTGCTATAGATATTCTTATTCAGGACTATAACTATTGCATCAATAATCTTTGTTCAGTAGTTCAGACACCAGGTTTGGAATATTTTTTAGAATACTTGAACGTGTGATTATAATATCACAGCCTGCTGATGTGAGTTTTGATTGGTCACGATTATTGATTTTATTCATTATTCCCACTACTTTCAAACCTCTCCTTTTTAATTCAGATATAAGGCCCACGGATAAAAAGACTTTTTCATCCATATCAACAATTGCCATTTGTACTTTTTCACCAAAATTATCAGGATCTGTATTCTCATCAGAAAATTCTACTTGAAAGCCTAGGTCTATACATGTGGATGAAAGTTTTGTTCCTAATTCTAGATCTTTAATAAAAAATAATATTTCTGGCATCATGAATCCAATTTGGGTACATACGTCCAATCAAAATCTTTCGGATCTGCAAGCTGATTATACATTTTTTCTACGTTATTAATCTGGTCTAATAGATTTTCCACATTAATTCCACGATGGACGCCCGAATAAATTTTAAATTTTTCTGAACATTTATTCAACAAACTTTTTGCACCATTCATATTCCCTCTACCAAGGTGAACAAAGCTTACTGCAAGTTGAATTAACCCTTGCACGAACTTTCTATCTTCTAAATAGTAATCTGACCACAGATCTTCCCAGGATTCATGTGCTTCAAAATAATCATTGGACTTGTAATGATCTAATCCTTGCTGAAAAAGCAGATCTTTTTGCTCTTCCTCATTCACTGATCAATACCGATTCATTCATCTTAAAATGTTTACCATCTTGATGCACAGTACAGGCTTGTATGTTGGGATCATGTTCAAGAAATAATATCCATTCTTCATCCTGCATCTTAGGTAGAAGGATTTCTTTTTCTTTCATTGTTACAACAGGTTGAACATCATAGGCCATAACCCATGGTATCGATATATGAGCTGCAAGAGGAAAAATATCTGCTCCATAAAATAGAGTTTTAGTTCCATCAGAGATCATTGGATGTAATAGCCCAGCTGTATGGCCTTGAGTTATGTAGGAATCGATGCCTTTAATAAAAGGCTCATTTCCGTTAACGGTCTCAATCATCCCATTCTCTGCCAATACCTTCCAATCATGTTCAATAAAACTTCCAGAATCTTTTTGACTAGGGTGATTTGCTAGTTCCCAGTGCTCCTTTGTAACCCAATATTTTGCATTAGGGAATGTTGGAACAATGCTACCATCATCTATTTTTGTATTGCCACCTGCATGGTCAAAATGTAGATGAGTATTTATAATGTCTGTAATATCATCTGCACTGAAACCATACTTGGTCAATGAATTCTCAATATTATATCGACTCGTATTAATATTATATATGTGCCTATATTTTTCTTCCCACTTAGTTCCATTTCCAGTATCTATCAATATTTTCCTTTCATCACTACAAAGTAAAAGAGAACGCGTTACCATATCGATTCGATTTAGAGCATCGCTTGGTGCTTTCCTTTCCCATATGGGCTTCGGTATAATTCCAAACATAGCACCACCATCTAAAGAGAACTCAGATGTTTCTATGCTATAAAGGTCATAATCACCTATCTTCATGATAACAGCTCCTTGTATCTCGATCCAATTATATCGAGCGCTTGTTTATCTGCGTTTTTAGAGAGAGCTCTAACTGCTTCTAAAGTTACCAATTCATTTGCTTTTTCATTTTGAGTTTTTTCTGATTTCACGATTTTTTCTGCGTAATTGATAAATGTCTCAGAATTGATATTTACTAAACCATGGTCTTGAATGATATTAATGTCTAAATCATCATCAATTATCAATTGATTTAACCAAAAACTTAACTCACGTCTGTAACCTCGTTTTCGTACATAATCTCCATTCCAAATTCGTTCTATAGCTGAGAATAAAACTATATCACCCGTCTTAATAATCCTATCTTTTACAGCCTCTGGAGTATGACCAGTAGGCTCATGAGCATCTTCAAGCTTATGGAATGCCATCTTATCAAATAGACATTTCGTAAATACCCAATTATCTGATTTTACTTCTTGAAACTGATAAGCTCTTAATAAGTGAAATGTGAAAAGGGCGTTGTCTTGAGTATTTTGCAGACATAGTTCTGCAAGAGCATCTAATGTAGCTCTTGACCTATCTGAAGCTAAAAATATACTTGCCATAATTGATTCTGATTTTTCCCAATCTCCAAATTGGCAAGCATTTTCTAAATCGCCCACAAAGGCCGTATTAGCAATACCTTTTTTAATTGATTTTTCTAAAGTCTCTTTATCATTCTTTCTGAATTGAAATGCTAAAGTATATTCAAGGGCAAAATCAAGTAAAACTCTAGATGGTGCTTCTTTATTATCACCAATAAAATTCTTTATGGAATTAGTGATACAGACCGGGTGTATTACTTTTTGCTTATTATGCGTAACCGAAGCACTAATATAGATCAGGTCATTGATCGTATTGACTAGATCATGGACTTTTAATTTTGAGTGAACCAGTTCATAACAGGCCTGCTTGTCTTTACTCAATAAGGCAGATCTTAGGGATTGATCAGCCATAGATCGATTAGCTTTTCTTCGTTGGCCCTAGATACATAAAAAGCTGCATTGAAAGACCTGTGCCTCTAGAAAATTGAGTAGGCCATTTATTATCGGTATGTGGATAATCTTCATTCTTTGGGTCAAAACCCGCTCTGGGATCATGAAAATATCCTGCTTCAAAACCCCATCGATAACCAAATCTTCTACCAAATAAAAATCCAAATCTTATACTTCTATCATTACCAGGTCCAGGATTTTCAAAACGCCCATCAGGGATTATCATGACCCTTGCACCTGTCCATCCTATATTGTATGGGTTCAACTGCCCCTTTCTCTTACTACCTTTGAACATATAATATGTGAGATCAAAACTTGAATTAGGAGAATAGCTATAGGCAAAATTAAGGACATCCCATCGTCGGTCTTTCTTCATAAGAACGCGATTAATATCGATGCCAGTTCCTGATAGTGGGATACCCAGTTTTAGTCCCATATCAGTATATTGGTTCAGCCCATGACGCCACCAGATGACCGGGATAACATTTTCGGCGGCAAAAGAAAAACCCATATTCGTTTCACCTTCTACAGGTATCTGGGGTAGTACAGGTGGATGAGAAGCACATCCTGCACCCCATAAATACATTGCTATAAATAGAAGGATTAGATTCCGCATTATCATATCAATGAGGAAAATACAGAAATCTCTAGGAGTTTAAAACCGAAAAGGGAATCCTTATTTTAGGTAGATCATTTTTCTACTAAAGATAACTGTCGGATTTTGGCCAATCTGCGCCTGTAAGGTTATAAAATAAATCCCTGTTGACCTTCCTTCTCCATCCCAAGTATAATTATACATCCCTGATGAAATATATTCTTGCTCTACCAATTTATCATGTATGCGCCCGGTAGCATCTGTAATGTATAAACTGACAACAGCATCCTCTAAAAGATCAAATGAAATTCTAGTCTGTCCATTAAATGGATTTGGGTAGTTCTGATAAAGCACAAAGAGCTCAGGCAATACAGTATTATCATAATTGTCTATAATAATTTTATTGGTTGAGCCCATAGTGTACGCTTCAGAATAATACCAATTACCTCCATCTGGGTTTCTACTGATGGCATATGGTATTGTATCTAGAATAATGTATTCAGTAGTAGAAAAATTGCCATTATTTGATATCTTTAACGATATTACAGTTGGTAATGTGATATCTTCTTTAATGGTCAATGTAGAATCAAGAAACTGTGTTTCATACCCAATTTGTGGTTTTACTTCCCATAAATACATATCATTATTTTTAATAATGTATTCTTCATTAACTATTGGCTTACCTGCTATTTCAAGATCGAGCTTCTTTGAATATGGGCTCCAATTCACTTCATTAATCCAAACTGAAGAACTATTGATTCCCATTTTAATAAAGTTGCTTGAGTCAACTTCCATAGGAATGATATCCCCATTGATAGTATAAAGGACAGATTTGTTATCAATCAAAGGACAGTTTTGAATAAATATATCATCCATCATTAAATCAACATGTTTCCAGCCTTCTGGAATTGGAACTGTCATCAAAGATGAGCCTGGTACCCTGAATTCTTCCAGATCTATATACTCCTCACCAGAAAGTAAATAAATTTGATCAGAACTAACTTGATCAGAATGAAATACGTATAGCTTTAATACTAAACTATTATCAACCCATTGTGAACCAACAATCCTAATTGGTGCAATAATATCATAATCCTTCAAGGCTTGAGGATATTCTTTATATAGGATAGTCCAATTATTACGGATCTTATTCAATTGGACTTGAACTTTACTTACCCATGCAACAGGGTCAAGATATAAATGATTTCTATATCGTTGCTCATATGCAAATATTTCACTTAGCAACAACCGAGGATTTATGACTTCATTTACTTTATCAATAACGTCTTCAATTTTACGCAATTCATCTAATGGAAATAATTCTATCCAATTATGCTTAACTCCCAAACTGTCTCTTAACAATTCTGCTATTAAGTAGAAATCAATATACGGGTCAGATTTATTAACTTTTTTAGCAATATGACTAAGTATTAGATCTTGCAAAGAATTAATATCTTTATTAAACACCAATGAATCATTTATAACAGCACAGGTACCAAAAGGTGGAGTACTTAAATCACTATGGTGAATTCTACTAAAAATGTCTTCAACCTCAACTTTGTAAAAATACCGATTGTCAGGCTTACAACCTGTATCGAGATAATGTAAATGTTCAGTTTCTAATGCAGATAGTAGAATAAATTCTTTACTTCCGAACTCCTGAACAAATATCCTTGTTTTAATCGCTTTGATAGAATCGGGGTAAGTCCAGGATAGGAGTAATGAGCCTTGTCCATCGTAGACGGCAAGGTCTATTGGATAAGGCATAGGGTCGCTATCTGAAGCTTGTATGAAACAAGAGATAAAGATAGCTCTAATTATATATTGTTTTATTATCCGAATCATAAAGAAAGTAATTAGGCAATATGGAATTTGAATGAATTATGCCATGAAGGCAAGTGAATCATTATTCAGGTAAAATTATTTGATGTATGTAACTTTTTTATATCTTTTTTGTCCGTTAACGATCAATGAAACAAAATAAATCCCACTAGAAACCCCCTTCGGATTCCATTCTATACGTTTAGCTCTAGTAGAAGGGATACGATCAAATATGGTAGCAATATGGTTCCCATTATAAGATAGAATATCTACTTTTACATGAGATAAATTTTCTATTTCAATCTCAATACTCAATGAGGGATTAAATGGATTTGGGTATGCCTTTAAGATAGAATATTTTACAGGTGTAATAGCAGTGAAATCTATGTTAGAAGTTATATTGTAGTCCATAGCTGCTGCTGCATTTACAATGCCATGTCCATAATCATTATTTGCACTATCTGACATTGAGGAGGTCATCATGATAGCCTGCCTAATTTCCATTGCAGTCCAATCAGGGTTTGCTTGAATTATTAATGCGGCGACGCCACCAACCAATGGACAGGCTAGAGATGTACCACTTAGTTGTGTATAGTTTGTTGTACTATTGGGGCTAACACACCAAGTCTGTCGTCCTCTTGCACACACCTCTGGTTTTATCCTATTATCTACCGTAGGACCATGCGAACTAAAACTTACTATCTGACCGCTTGATGATACTGCACCAACTGATATAACCGAGTCTGCATCAGCAGGAGCTATAATATAATACCAGTCATTATTACCTGAGTTACCTGCCGCGGTAACGCATACAACCCCAAGCCCAGCAGCAATATCAACTGCTATCGTTGTAACAGCTGTATTTCCATCCATGTCAGAATAATCATACCAATCTAAATACCCAAGGGATGTAGTGACAACATCTGCTCCATTCTGCTCTCCCCACTCCAGACCAGCTACATAATTATCTTCTTCTTGCTGTATCTCTTGTGAAACATCTTCAGTTTTTGCTAATAAAAATTCTGATTCAAATGCAATTCCAACTAGTTCACCAGGAGATTTTGCAGCTATTGTAGAGAGAACCGCTGTCCCATGATAGTCCTGATTAATATTTTGTTCTTCTTCTGTTTCATTTGACGTTTCATTATCGTCTTTTATTACATCCCATTGTGCAACAACATTAATATCAATTAGCGCATTATGAGACAAATCAAAACCTGTATCCATTACAAGTATCCTTGTTCCTTCTCCAGTGAATCCTTGATTGTGCAGTTCATGCGCATTGATCTGTTCTGTCTGTTCCTGTGCATAACCGTAGTCAAAATCATCCCTTAAATAGGGACTAACTTCAGAATTTTGTTCTAATGTTTTAGTCTTGAAGCCAAGTACTGGTTCTATTCTATCTACAAAATGTAACCCTATAAGTTTATGTATATCTTCCATAGAGCATAGAATCGAGACAGCATTAAGCCAGCGACTCTCATTTTCTATTGTTAATCCATTTGAAATTATCAGGCTTTTATATTTTTCAGAAACTGGTATATCATAGCGGTTATTAATTGTACGGACACTATTTTTAATTCTTCTTTTAATTGTTTTTGGGCTTAAGGTTATCTGTTGGGAACCTTTTTTATCTGTGAAATATATCCAAACCCTATATTTATCATTTCTTTTACCTAGTTCAATCTTTTCAAAATCAACTTTTTGTGAAAAGGCAATCAATGGGAAAATAACTGGTAATAAATATCTCGCTCTCATCAAAAGCCTAAGATCATATTTGACAAATTGATAATATCCATTACATCAATTATTCCACTACCATCCAGATCACAGAAAAATAATTGAGCATCCGTTGGTTCACCTACAAAAATTATTATATCGGCCAGCGCTAAGAGATCGAAAATATCTGCTACTAGATCCATATTATAATCCCCCATTACTCCCAGAGGAAAACCAGAAATAGAAAAATCATCAACTGTAAACCCGTCGCCTTCAACATAGTTGTCAGAAGTTTGGATAAAGCGAAATCCAGAAATAATGGCATCATTGTTTAACTGATTTAGAAGTATGGTCTCTTCAACCCAAGAGCTTTGAGAACCATCGTATCCTGGTTCTGCAAGTGGTTGAGCAGGCTGCCCTGAACCAGGTTCTGTGTAGCTTCCTTCTAAGCTTATCCAGCCTAAATCAATGACGTAAGCTTGAAATCTAACAAAGTCCCAATTAGATTCTATATCCCACTTAGCAGAAAAGTTAATAATTGGGCTTGATAAAAAATTGAGGTTTACGTTATGAATGAATTCTGCTATGGTTTCCTGAGCTTCCTGATAATCCCCCTCAGGACTATCAGATAGAGCAAATAACCCATGATTTGCATCCTCAGTGAGCCCCCAATCTCCATCTATAATCCAATTATCTAATCCATTCTCAAATCCATCAAAAAACAGAACATCTGGTTGACCAATTAAGAATTCTAAAGTATCAGTTCTTGAAAAACCGTTCTCACTATTTATACTAACTATAATTCCAGAATTATCACCTTCAACGGCATCGTCAGATATAATAAATGAAAATGAGAAATCATCAGAGTCTCTGGCATCTATTTCACTGAAAACATAGGATTCTGTATCTAAAGATATCCAATCATTTAGAGGCAGGAGACTTATTTCAATATCACTATTAGAGTTACTTAGACCACGATTTTGAACAACTAGATTAATTTCTACTTCTTCGCTGGGAAAGATAAACTCTTCTGATAATTCGTATGAGTGTATAATTATGTCTGAACCTGAAACAAGAGCGAATATCTTATTTGCATGGAACTGTGCTACGCATAATTCAAGAACTTCATCTTCTGATGGCCAAAACCCCTGAGAGGGGGATCCAACTTCTGGAACATATGCTATAATATTCTGATCACCATACGTCCAATCCACTGCATCTCCATTAACAGTATAGCCAATAGTAGCAAGACCAGTACCGACCACATAACCATTATAACTTGCCATCTCTTCGCCAATTTCTATTAGGGTCGTTAGATCGGGTTCTTCGGGTAAAGATCCATCTCCCCAAGCATGAATATAAATATTTGAATACGTATGGTAGTGTAACACATTCTTAAACTCGCGTGCTAAAATAAAATCGCGGACTGCTTGTGTTTCTGGTTCAGAAAACTCCGATTCACCACGGTAGGTTGTTGAACATGGGTTTGGGGATGATCCCGTATTATCCGAGCCCCAGCCATAACCATAATTTCTATTAAGATCTACTCCACGATTTGTACCATCACCACAACCAGTATCTAATCTATTTTTCCTGTGCATTCCTCCACCGTCGGGCTCAATTTCCTCATTATAAATGTAACCATCTGGATTTACGACTGGTACGAACCACATCTCACGATTATTGACCAAATATGTTAATTCAGGGTCAGTCTGGTATGCTTCAGCGATTTTTTGTAAAAAGTAAAATAGGTTCATCATACCTAATGGCTCACGAGAATGAGTCAATGCTGTATAGAGAACCTCTGGCTCATTTTCATCATTATTTGGATTGTCAGATAACTTGAAAGCCCATATATCACGTTCTTCAATTGTCTGTCCAATTATTACACGCTCGGAAATAATATCAGGATACTGGGATTGTAATTCATCAAACCTTGTATTTAATTCATCCCAGGTATAATTACCCTGCATAGAGCCCAATGGAAATTCACGTGCAGATGAAGGGAGGCTCCTCGATTTATAGTAAATGGTAAGATCTGGTATCAATATTTCAAGATCCACACCTTGTGAAAGTAATTCAAATGTCTCATCCTCATGCACAGTTAGATCAATAAACACTCCTTCCTTGCCAGTAATATGATCTAAAGGAATTCCAAGTCCACCTAAAATGTTTATTGTCTTAGTCGTTGTATCAAATACTCGTATAGATTGATAAACATCATTTGGAAAAGCTATTTGAAATAAAAAAGTCCAACCAGCTATAAACTTAAATAAAATCCGCATTTTACTATACGGATGTTTTAATCCAATCTGTCGTAATTGATTTAGGGCGGGTGATTGGTATGCCTAACGCCCTTTCCCATACCATCTGGGATATCATCCCCATTGTACGAGATATACTAAACAAGACGGTGTAAAAATTGAATTCTTTCAATCCATAATAGTACAATAGAGATCCTGATGCGGCATCAACATTTGGCCAAGGATTCTTAGCTTTACCATGTTCTTTTAAAACTCCAGGNACNACTTTNAATNAGAGATCAACAATNCCAAAAACATCATCATTNGCAATGTGNNCTTGNCCAAAATCTATGAANGCTGANAACCTTGGNTCTGGNCACCNNAGTACTGCATGCCCATAACCNGGTATNACTCTTCCATTATTTAATCTAGACCAACAATATTCTTTTAATTCNTTTTCTGANGGCAAACCTNCAAANTCATCACGGACACTTAAAACAAACTTTAAACACTCTTGGTTCGCGAGTCCATGCAATGGTCCAGCAAGCCCATTCAAACCTGCAGTAACAGCATAATATGGATCAGATAAAGCTGANGCCACAGTGTGAGATGCAAAAGCGCTAACATTCCCACCTTCATGATCACAGTGTAACATGAAATAGAGTTGCATTAGCCTATGAAAGTCTCCAGAATCATCTGGTAATCCAATCATATGAACAAAATTACCTGCCCAATCTTTTTTAGAATCAGGCTCTATCCTAGCCCCCTTTTGAAATCTCATCCTATATATTCCTGCTCCAAGAGCAGGTAATTTTGCAAGCAATCCAATACCATCTTCTAGTATCGCCTCCCAGAACTCACTTTTTGGCATTCCATCATCATACCTTTTTCGAAAAACACTTTCCCCCTGCATGGAAAGGATACCCGTGTTGAACATAGTCATAGGATGTGCATCTTCTGGCATTTCCTTTAATATATTCCAGACATAATCAGGGACGTTAAGTTGGGATGAAAATTCATCTTTAAGATCATTGGTCTCTTCTTCACTCGGCAGTCTACCAGTTAATAAAAGGAAGAAGACTTCTTCAGGAAGTATATGGGTTATATCAAGTAGCGGGATACCTCTAATGATCAAACCTTTTTCTGCTGAAACAGATGAGGTATCGCAGACGAATGCTTTTATCCCTCTCATACCTGAGTATGCCTGTGAAACAGTAACCTCGCTAATGGTCTTTTCACCCTTCTCATCAAGGATTTTTTTTATATCAGCCTGTATCTTTGGAATCTGATTCCTTAGTTCTTCTTTCAGCAAATTCATAGTGTATACCTCAAAATTATAAATANCTATTTAACAGTTATAATTTAAACATTCTATCTTTTATCTGGAGAACTTAATCAAGTGAACGCACAACCAATCCCGACCTAAGTTTTGGTTCNAACCAAGTGGATTTTGGAGGCATTACTTTTCCCTCATCTGATACTGTTAAAAGCTGTTGAATAGTGACAGGGTATAGCGCAAATGCCACTTTAGCATCTATTCCGCACCTACGTTCAAGTTCACCAAGACCTCTAATACCACCAACGAAGTCAATCCTATTACTTATGCGAGGATCATCTATCTTTAAAATCGGNTCAAATATATGNTCTTGCAGGATAGCCGCATCAAGCCCTTTTATGCTATCATTACTTAATATCTTATTCTTAGCCTCCAATCTATACCAGGTTCCATTAAGGTACATTGTAAAACAAAATCGCTTATTTGGAGTCTCAGCTTTAGTTAGTTCTTCAATATAAAATTTTTCTTCAACTGACAAAATAAATTGATCCACAGTCAATCCAGCAAGATCTGTAATAACACGATTATACCCTAGAATTTGAACTTCATTATGAGGAAAAATAGCAGAGAGGAAATAGCTAGATGCTGCATCGCTATTTTTTTCNAGTTCCNTATCCTTTCGAAGTTTCTGTACTCTTGATGCCGATGCTGCGCGATGATGGCCATCCGCAATATATAAACATGAAACAGTACTGAAATAACTTTTGATCGTTTGAATATTAAGATGATCATTTATCTTCCATATTGAATGGGTTGTACTATTATCGGCTCTAAAAGAAATGTCTTCTTTCCTAATTAAAACCTTTGANAACATATTTTGAAATTCACCATCATTTCTAAAGGTTAAAAAAACTGGCCCGGTGTTTGCGTTCGTGAGATCAATATGACACGTCCTATCATCCTCTTTATCAGGACGAGTATGTTCATGCTTTTTAATCAATGAATTATCGTACTCTTCAACTGAAACTAATCCAATAATTCCTGTCTGGGTGTGCTCACCCATTGAAATTTGGTAAATATAAAAACTGTCTTTTTTATCCTGCAATAGAACACCATTTTTGATAAATGCATTAAGATTTTTAGCTGCATGTTGGTGCAATTTCTCTCCACTTGGTTCATCATTATTTGGGAAGTCAATCTCTGGTTTAATCACCCTCAAAAAAGATGAATTATTATATTTTACTATATGTCTAGCTTCAGTTGAAGATAGGACATCATAAGGCGGNGATGTTACTAATTTGGCTTCATCAGGATGAGGTAAATATCCGCAGAAGGGTTTGATCTTTGACAATTTCTTATCTTTTATCTTTAAATAATTCTCGGGCAGATTCNAGATCTTCAAGAAAATCAATCTCAAGGCATGGATATTCTGAAATATCGATAAAATGGGTATCGACCTTATCTAATAATGGTTGGATCCCTGCCTCAAAATAATCATTTTTACCACCTGCATCTATAAGGTTACTTATCGATCTTCTGAATATATCAACAAAATCTTTAGATAGTTTTGCTACACCTATAAATTCGCCTAAACANTGTTCTTCTATAAGATNTTTACCTATTGCAACTATCTTGTTTTGGCCACCATCTATTACTTTAACCTCTTCTTTTCCACATGCTTTTATATCAACAGCTAAAACAGTTTTATAATTTGAGCTGAATACTTTTTCTAACAAAGCCTCTGGGTATATAACATCAGCATTCATCAAAAGAACCTGAGAATCAAGTTTATCTCTTCCTATNTGAATTGAATATGCTGTATTGGTCTCAAAATAATGATGATTTATAACAAAATTAAAATTTAGGTCCGGAAAGTTTTTTTCAACATTCATCATTAACATTTCACGGTGATATCCAACAATCATTGTAATGTCAGTAACACCAAGGTTTTTTAAGGCATCTAGTTGATAATGTATAATTGGCTTACCACCAACCTCTAAAAGGCACTTAGGAATATCATAGGTATGTGGGTACAATCTTCTTGANACTCCTGCGGCTAGAATAAATGCTTTCATAATGAAATAAAATTACAGATTTGCTATNCTATTGATAGCAAAATCTATATCAGATCTAGAAATTTCTCTTATGCATTTTCTATCTTTGTTTTGCCAGGTACAGGAACCACCCGTACAAGGATTNCAGTATTTAATTACAACATTGTTTTTACCACTTGGTGCGGTTTTAGATTCTACTCCAACACCAAAAAANGAAACTGTAGGAATCCCCAATGCAGTTGAAACATGGCCAAGGCCGCTATCAGTTGCTAAAGAAAACTTACAAACTGAAATCAATGCAATAGATTTTCTTAGATCATATTTGCCACAAACAGATTTGATAGAGACACCTTTACAGGCAGTAATTAATGTTTTGGCCAATCCAATATCATTTTTTGAACCAAAAACAAGGTATTGATCGCCTGAACTATTTAACCAATTTTTTAGAATTTGACTAGGAATAGTCCTATTAGGGGCTACGCTAAATGGAAGCAAAGCAATGGGGGTTTTGAAACCAAGTTGATCTATTTCCTTTTCTGCCCATTCAATTTCATGTGTTGAAAGATGAATTTTAGGGATATTTGAATATATTGACCCTTCTTGGATCAACCTTAAATACTTCTCATGCCTATGGATATTCCCTTTAGGGATCATTGATACATTTGTCAAAAACGCGGAACGAAACTGTGTTTTGTAACCATATCTTTTTTCAGCACCGGATAACCAAATAATAAATGCACTTCTAAAAGAATCAGTCAGTGTATAAAATCTATCAAAACCTTTAGGTTTTAAGCTAGACCCAGTCCTTATCATCCTCATCAGGCCATTTAAGTCTTTATCTCTAATTGGAATAATTTGACTAACTGCTGGATGGTTTTTATAGACGCCTGAGACCCATTCTTTACAAAAAATGAATATTTCAGAATCCTTGTTATCTATTTTTAGTTGTTGGACAAATGGTAATGCCATAACTGCATCTCCTATCCAGTTAGGGCTGTATACAGCAATTTTCATCTTAATATTTTTCTATTGCATTTACGAGTCTCGAAGAAGCCAATCCATCATTTTTAAAGAGATGATCTTTGCATGCAATTTTTCTTTTAACAGCCATTTCACTTTGATTATCTAAAGCATAATACACTCTGCTTAAAAGGTCATCTGGCTCAGAGATCTTATAAGTAAAATCAACACAATCATGCCTTTTTATATCCATTTTTTTCCAAAAACGTCTACTAAACAATCGATGCTTTAATTTTAAAGAATAACATTCAGCTTGTATAATAGGTCTATTCAAAGGCAAGTATTCAAACATAGTTGATGAAATATCAGTGATAAGAATATTTGCAATCAAATAAAATGGTATTATATCAAATTCTTCATTAGGTAGAAGATGGATATCTGAATTGTTTTTAGATAATTCAGAACATAAAATATTTTGATAATGATATTTTCTTTGTTCCCAGCTAAATCCATGGAGCTTTATTATAATGTTATGATCTTGGGACAATTCAGTTAAAAAGGGGCATATCTTTTCTATTGATGTAGGATAAAAACTAGGAGCATATAATATGGTTTTTTTGTTTGGGTTCAACTGAAGTTTATCAACAATATTATTTACGCTATTATCTGGAATATTAAATAATCGATCTAGCTTAGTAAATCCAGTTAATACCAGATTTTTATGGCCATATCCTTTTAACTCATCCATTCTAGCCAATGACTCAACTGCTCTAATATTTATTCGGTCATCAATATCATTATAATAGGATTGTTTTAATCCTATTCCATGGTAAACCATTACTGCAATCGTTTTTGGTAAAATAATTTTATTCAACTGGCCTACGTTACCAACAACTATTATATCAAATGCTTCTTTTAGAATTTTATCAATTCGACTCTCTTCTGTCATTGAAGAAATAAACTGAATATTTAGTTTTTTACATTCTGTCGCTAATATATTATTTTGCTTCATACTCGAGCGCCGAGGCATGGAAACATTTATAACATAATCTTTACGCTTTAATAATTCAAAAATAACTGGTAAAAAATTTGGCCAGTAGTATAAATGGTGGGTCTCGAAAAGAACTTTTTTCAAAATTTAATTTTAATTAAGTCTTGATAGAATATTATCTCTTGCACGGACCGCAGCAAGTCCATCAAGTTTGTACAGCATTTTATCCTTATATCGCTCCATTGCTGGTAATTTTGTTTTTACATTATTGAATGCATATTCAATTATTTCAGGTAATTCCCTAGGCTTATTTGCTACAAAACAAAATTTTAAGATATCTTTTTCCATAGCTTCATTCAATCTTCTTTTGTAAAGCCTTTTTCTAAAAACCCGATGAGATAACCTCAATTTAAAAAATCGATTTACAACCACAGGCTTGTCTAATGCGAGCATTTCATAAATTGTACTGCTCGCTTCTGTTAGTAGTAGATCTGAAATTTGATAAAATGGAATAATATTATACCATTCTGGAGGAATAAGATGAATATGGTCATATTTTTTACAAAGATCAAGAAATATTTTTTTCTGGATATGATGATTGATATCTGCAAATTTTGTTTTGAAAGTTGTCCAAAGATGAGGCTTAATTAATAAATTATAACCCTTAGTGTATTTACCTAGTTGTATTCCTAATGGCTCAACTGAGCTTGGATAGAAAGTGGGAGCAAATAATATTGTTTTTTTACTAGAGTCTATTTTGAATTCCTTCTCTAATGAACCAACATTGATTCCAAATTTTTGGAATAACTCATCCAGTTTTATAAAACCAGTAAGTGCTAGGTCTGTCCTGATTCCTTTTTCTCTGAGCTGATCTAGCCTATATGGACCCTCTACAAATCTTATATCTAATCTTTCATGGTTATCCAACCAGTAAGATGGTTTTATACCTATCCCATGATAGATCATTCCAACGAGTGTCCTAGGATTGACAAAGTTTTCTATATCATACCTTGACCAGCCACAAATGAATACATCAAGGTTTAGTTTTTTTATTTTACTTTTACGTTCCTGCTCAGTTTTTCCAGTAATTAGTTTACCGGGCTTATTCTTTAAAATGGAAACACAAAGTTCATATTCCTCTTTATCAATTTCTCTTGATGTAGAATGATATATATCAAATCTTTCATCATCAGATAAGAGCTTAATTAACGGCTCAAATTGGGGTAGGTGATATAAATGATAACTATCAAAAAGAATTGAATATTTTTTACCCATTTAATTTCTAATAAACTAGTTTGGTTTTATAAATATCAGCTTTCAAATTGAATATTATAAAGATTGTAATAAATACCATTTTTATTGTAAAGCTCTTTATGCGTGCCTGATTCAACTATAGCCCCTTTGTCCAATACAATTATCCTATCTGCATTTTTAATGGTCGATAATCGATGTGCTATAACAAGAACTGTTCGATTTTTCATCAAATTATCTAGGGCATTCTGGACTAATCTTTCAGACTTTGTATCTAGAGCAGATGTTGCCTCATCTAAAAGTAGAAGTGATGGATTCTTATAAATTGCCCTGGCAATTGCAATACGTTGCCGTTGTCCGCCAGAAAGTTTAACCCCTCTTTCACCAACTAATGTATCATACCTATCCTCAAGTGAATCAATGAACTCTACTGCATTTGCTCCTTCTGATGCCTCGACTAACCTTTTTTCAATAAAATTGCTACCATAGCAAATATTTTGCCAAATAGATGTATTTAGAAGAATAGTTTCTTGAGTCACAATACCCATCATGCCTCTTAGTGATCTTAATCTGTAATCTTTTATATCTTTGTTATCTACCATGATCTTACCTCTTGAAATATCAAAGAATCTAGGTATTAGGTCAGCTATTGTAGATTTACCTGAACCGCTTGCACCTACTAATGCAACGGTCTCTCCTTTTGCTATCTCAAAGCTTATATCCTTTAATTCAAATAAACCTTCACCGTAATCAAAGTTTACATTATTGAACATTAATCCCTTATTTAGACTTTCGATCTCATTTTCCCCATTATCAGGAACATCACTCTTCTCATCCAAGATATCAAAGATACGTTCCGCAGATGCATATCCATTCTGGAGTGTGATATGTACGTTACTTAAGGAACGTATTGGCCCCAGCATTGAAAATAATAAAAACATAAATCGTAGAAAGTCTTCAGATGAAAGTGTTGAGCCAATGACTACTTCCGATCCACCAAGCCATAAAAGAAGAACAGCCATGGATACACCAATAGTCTCAATAATGGGTGATGAGGTCAACCTTAATTTTGCTGAACGAAAAAGAAGACCAAAATATTTCCAGGATTCGTTATTAAACTTATCAATCTCGTGGTCTTCCATTGCAAAGGCTTTTACAATTCTTGTTGAAGAAAGATTCTCAGTGATAATACTTAAGATACCGCCAATTTGTTTAGTATTACGCCTAGCTTTACGCCTTATACTCTTACCTATATATTGTATTACTAGTTGAGATATTGGAATAATNAATAGAGCAATTAGCATCAATTTCCAACTGATGATAAATAACAATATGGTAAAAGCAATAATATTTATGGGCTCTACTATTATCTTTTGAAAAGTGGTGCCAATCGAATTATTAAGCATGGTGACATCATGTATAATAACAGAAGATAGATCACCAGATTTTCTTCTATGAAAAAATGATAGTGAGAGTGATTGCAAATGGGCATAAATACGATTTCGTAATTGGGTAACTATCCTTAACTGGACAAATGACATTGATAAGTTTTTAAGATANAGAAAGATATTTTTTAGAATGAAAATAAATACAATAGAAAAACAAAGGACACGCAGGGTCTCAATATTTGTATCACGCAAGAAGAATTCATTTACCAGAATCTTGGTCTTCTCATTGATAGTAGGGAACTCTTTTGCTAATAATTCTGCCTGATTCTGGAGCAATTTATCAAAATCGATCAATACATTATTCACAAGTGATGCTGTTAACCAAATTGATAGAGCATTAAAAATAACAAAAAAGATTCCATTGATTACGGATATCATCATAAAGAACCATTCTGGTTTTATGAANTCAAGTATTCTTTTTACATTAATTTTCTGTTTTTTCATTTCCTAATCATTTTCCAGTGGGGAATATCTGCTTCAAAGAATAGATTTCCAATTTTTTTAAACCCAAGTGGAGTATAAAAATCTACTACTGATTCTTGTGCATGAAGGTATATATCATCCTGATTTAAAGTATCAAGAATGAACTCAACTAATGCTTTTCCAACTCCAAGGTTTCTATAAGTTTTTAACACTGCAAACCTTTCTAACTTTATTCCATTATTAGTAACTCGATAACGTGCAGTGCCCACACACTCCTCATTGAGTAATGCAAGAAAATTAGTTGTATTTACCTTGTGATCATCTAGTTCAATATCTTCGGATATCCCCTGCTCTTCTATAAAAACTTTTTTTCTTATAGATAAACAATTTTGATGTTCCTCTAAAGAGGAAACACACTTTATTTTTATGGCCATAACTTAAATTTCAGCTAAGATGCTAAGAANTCATATAAAAAAGATTATTTTAAAATACCAAACTAATAAAAAGTAAATTTATCAATGAAGACTGCAGGAATCTATATCCACATTCCATTTTGTGCTATAAAATGTATGTATTGTGATTTTTATTCAGTCACAGATAGGGAAGATGCAATTCCAAAATTCGTTAAAGCAATTATTTGGGAAATTGAAAACTGTTCAATAGATGTGTCAGAATGGGAATTTGATACTATTTTTTTTGGCGGTGGAACACCGAGTTTATTAGAAGCAAAGTACCTAGATAGTATTTTTTCATCGTTAAGTAAAAAATATGATATTTCAAATATCAAAGAATTCACNATAGAAGCTAATCCAGGAGAAGCTCCAAAAGAACGATTAATAGATTTTAATAGCATAGGCATCAATAGAGTGTCCATTGGTATCCAAACTTTTCAACCAAANCTCTTAAAATTCCTTACCAGGTTACATAATAGGGATCAAATTTTTACAACCTATGATAATGTTAGGTCTGCAGGNTTTGAAAATGTNAGCTGTGATCTAATATACTCCATACCAAATCAGACATGGAATATGTGGGAAGNGGACCTGAAGACCNTAATTAAAATGAATCCTGAACATATTTCAGCNTACACTCTGACAGTNGAAAAAGGAACAGATCTTTTNTCATTGGTTAATAATAATGANATTNCAATGCCTGGTCAAAATCAAGAGGGNGATTGGTTTGTAAAAACGCATGATCTTTTATCCAATAATGGCTACCAGGCCTATGAAGTATCTAACTTTTCAAAATTTGGNTATGAATGTAAACATAATTTGCATTATTGGAATATCGAACCATACCTTGCATTTGGCCCTTCAGCACATGGATTTGATGGCTCCAATCGTTGGAATAATATACGTTCTATTAATCAATATCTTGATCGTATTAATTCTGGAGAATCACCAGTATCAAAAANTGAGCGATTAAANTTAACAGATTATTTNAATGAGCTAATTGGGTTTGGANTAAGGATGAGAGAAGGTATTGATATATGCANGATACCANAGGAGCATCAANATGAATTTAACGATAAAATAACNCTNACAAAAAAAAGGTATCCAGGTTGTTTTNAAAATGTTANCCCAATTATTTCATTGACCAAGAAAGGAATGCTTTTTTCAGACAAGATTATTCCTGAGCTACTTTTCTAATTTATAGAAAATTGTAAATCACAGATAATATGTATACTAGAATTGCAAAAACAAATGCTCGATAGATAGCNCTACTTGTCAAATTANATCTAATTATATGAAATATAGCAGCAAGGCCATCTTTCCACGTTATTTTTTTACCATCTCCATATGTCCGACCGTAATATGAAATTGGTAATTCATATATACGTAATCGGGCCTTCGCTATTTTTGCAGTGAACTCTGGTTCAAAGCCAAATCTATTTGATTTNAACTCAAATTCATCCAGTATTTCTCGCCTAAACATCTTATAACAGGTCTCCATATCTGTTAGATTTAGATTGGAAAACATATTAGACATCAACGTAAGCATTTTATTGCCCATGTAATGCCAAAAATATAATACGCGGTGAGTCCCTCCAATAAAGCGACTACCATATACTACATCTGCATTTCCATCGACAATAGGTTTTATTAATCGTTCATATTCACTTGGATCATATTCTAAATCAGCATCCTGGATAACGATGACATCACATGACGCCAATTCAAACCCTGCTCGCAAAGATGCGCCCTTCCCCATATTTTTTTTATTTTGTGAGAATAAAATATTCAGGTGAGATTCCTCTTTTAAAATATTCTCAATAGTTTCCTTAATTATTGGAACACTTTTATCCGTTGAACAATCATCTATNACAATTATCTCACTTACAATCTTTGAATTTGAAACATAGTAGAGAAGAGAATTAATCGTGTCTTCTTCATTAAAAACTGGAATGACAACTGAAAGTGATGGAATCTTACTTTTTTCTAACATGTGAACTGATTATNCCNTATTANTAAAATCAACTACATTCTAATANATATTTCTTTTTTAAGATNNTTGNGCGTGTANTCGGNTCTAAAAACCTNATAGATATTTTACTAACACGGGCGTGTAAAAAGGTCTTTATTATATTAACATTATCANTAAGGTTTAAAAGCTCCTTGTAGCCTTTTTCNCCTGTGTATATCAACATTGATTTTGGTTTTTTATGATTACTGAAATATTCACGATCAATATAATTGGTGTTCATATTCAAATAATAGTTAAATGACCTACTTTTAGCTNTTTTGTTTTCGTTAAAAAGATAGATATCATCAAATATTANTTCTTTTTCTAGGATGTATTGAGCTGCCTGTGAAGGCCCCTGATAGTTTAATAACGGTTGTAAAATACCNAGATTAAGTCCATAATTAAATAATATAGTTACANANGTTGTAAGAATAAATAGCCTGTCCAGTTTCTNCTTAGANTAGCTTAAGAAAAACCNAATAAAACCAATTATTATAATTATGGGTAAAATAAAAAAGTTTAAACCCACTGGAAACGCATATAAGGTAATTCCATATACAATAGCNAATATAACAATGGAGATTCCAATTTGGATATTAAAAATGATTTTATATTTTTTACTCCAGCTCTCAATACTTGCAGCTGTTAAGATTGATGCAAATGGTACAACACAATAAATGTAATGGGGAAGTTTATAATTAGAAAGTGAAAGTATAATTAGTGGCACTATAAAACCAAAATAAGAAATTGTCTCAGACCAATTATGAAAACCATTACCANTGAAAATATTTTTTGAACGTTCAATAAAGGCCCTGAAAAAAAGAAATGTCCAAGGAAGAAAAGCATAAAGGAAAACACCCAATAANTAGAAAGTGCCAGTTTCATTACTCCAGCTACTTCCACCAGTTATACGGCCAAAACTTTGTGTCCAGTAATAGAATTCTAAGCCATATGTTCCAAACTGAGTAAAAAGTCCATAGGACATTGGTAAAAGGAAAAATAAAATAACTGCAACACCTAGAATTAGTTTTTTATCAAAAATTAAGTNGATATTTTTTTTCAAAAAAAGATCTATACCAATTATTGTAATTGGTATAACTAGGCCAATTGGCCCCTTCCCCATCATAGCAAATGAAACTGAGATTGCTCCCATAATTAGGCAACTAAAATGATTATACTTGAAATATGCTGATAAAGACCACACACCTGCCATCATAGGGGCAATCATATATATATCTGTTCTCACATCTGTATTCATGATAAAAAATGCTTCGCATGAGGCAAGTATGAGTGCTGCCATCATTGCTGTATTTTTAGAATAATGCAGTAATGAGAATCGAAAAGTGAAGTAAATAGACAACAACGAAAAAAGAATCGATGGCATTCTATAAATAAAATCAGAGACACCAAAAATTTTAAAAAATAGCGCAGTCGTCCAAAATATCAGTGGGGGTTTGTCTAAATATTCTTCGCCATTATCAAAAAAATGTAGAATATTTTCGCCTCTCAATAATTCTCGACTCATTGATGCATATTGCATAGCATCAATTTCCATTATAGGAANAAAGGCTCCAAAAAAATAGCTACATAAAATGAAAAAGATTAAATATGGCAAATTAAATAAAACTAAACATTTAATATAAGAGAAACTGGGCAGTGGTCTGATCCAAATACATCATGNTGTATATCTGCATCAATACAAGATTCTATAAGTTCCTTGTTTACAAAAAAATAATCTATTCGCCAGCCTACATTCCTTTCTCTTGCTCCAAATCGGTAGGTCCACCATGAATATCTATTTGGTTCAGGATGAAACAACCTAAACGTATCTACCCAACCTTCAGATACATAATGGTCTAACTTTTCCCTCTCAATTGGCATGAACCCTGATGTATTAATATTCTCTTTCGGTCTCGCAAGGTCGATAGGATAATGCGCGGTGTTCCAATCACCCGTTACTATGACATTATTGCCCGATTCTACCTGCTCATTTATAATTGGTAAAAGGTCATCATAAAAATCTAACTTGTATTTTAAGCGCACTTCATCTTTTTGACCATTAGGGAAATAAATATTGTATAAAAGAAAATTATCATGTTCTGTGACGAGGACCCTGCCTTCATTATCATATTTTTCTATTCCCAAGCCTTCTTGGATGTATAGTGGCTCTTCTTTGCAAAATGTTGCAACCCCGCTATATCCTTTTTTAATGCCAGAATGCCAATAGGTGTGATATCCATGGTCCTGCAGGATTTCAGATGTGAGTTGTTCTTTATGAGCTTTCGATTCTTGAATACACAATATATCTGGCTGCTCAGATTCNAGATAATCTAGAAAACCTTTTTTAACAGCGGCTCTGATTCCATTCACATTCCAAGAAATAAGTTTCATACAATTATANCCATTTAAAGATTGAGTTTACTAGGAACCNATTNTTACNAACAAATTATCTTATTANANAANTAACAAGTATTTATTTTTTTTTTAGTACCTTTTATTTAGAATTGGAGATGGCACAAAAACGAAAAGGAATTACCAAGCAAAAACACAAGCCATTTATTTCAGAATATAGCTTTGAAATAAAAGTAGTAATACTTTTTGCATTGGGCATTTTTTTATTGATAGAAGATCTTGAAATCAAGAATTACATATATACTATTATAAGATTTATAATGTTTACAATGGGTGATATAATTGTATGGCTAAGAAATAATACCCTATTTATTATAAAACAATTTGAAGTATCTGATTTAGTTGGTATCAGTCTAATTATTTATGTACTATATTTAATAGCAGANCGNTGGCGAGAAAGAATGATAGAACGGTTTNNANAATTAACAAATTGTCCTAAGTGNGGAAGTGATTTAAATCGAANNCNTAAANAATTTAAGCANNTNGTAATNAGTTATATTTATTTCATANAANTAAAGCACTATCATTGNACTTCATGCTCTTACAAAGGAATTAAATTAAATAAATAATTAAAAATGAGAGAAAAATGGATTTAAAAGAAAAAATAATTAATGACATAAACAATAACCCCATCATCCTTTATATGAAAGGAACTAAAGAGATGCCTATGTGTGGATTCTCAAATTCAGTNATTCAGGTACTCAANCATTATGGTGTAGATTATAAAGATATTAATGTTCTTGAAGACCCACAGATTAGAGTAAAGTTAAGTGAGCATTCTAANTGGCCTACCATACCACAATTATTTGTTAANGGGNAATTAGTTGGTGGAGCAGANATAACAATCGAACTTCATCAGAATGGTCAGTTACTTGATATNCTTGATACTACAGATAAATAAAAGAACNNAANAAAAATGGGTTGGTGAAACGTTACCTTAAACAATAAATTTCTCGCNATCNATCNNTATTNTAATTTCTNTTTTGGCCCGTTCGTCTAGTGGTTAGGACTCCAGGTTTTCATCCTGGCAACAGGAGTTCGATTCTCCTACGGGCTACTTTTTCCCTAAGAATTCAATTTATTCGGCGGTCGCGATTACCCTAACAATAAAAGATGTTGAGGAAGAACTATAAAAAACTCCTAGCCCTCCTTCAAAATTAGAATCTGGAAGCAGATAAATATTTTGGCCTACAGGATCTCCTTTAAAATAATTAAAGTACGAGTCGCTAGTTGATTTAAAGGTCATCATATAATATCCATAATAATCGAAATAAAGCCACATTATCGGTGATGGAGAAATGTCTACATTCCATAACCATGGATTATTTCTGTATGGACTATTCTCACGCCATGTGCCATCGGCAGAACCTCTTTTTAATGGTTCCTTCCAAATATTAGCTAATGAATTATAATCTAAGCTATCATTATCAAAGAGACCTTTTTCTTCACTATATATTAGATTTATATAACAACTATCTCTTGAACCATTTCTATTCCTATCTGAGAAATTTTCACCTTCGTCGAAAACTCCATTTTGATTTTCATCATCGAAGGGCTCTAAGCCTGAAACATCTGATTCTAATGCATTAGATATGATTTGGATAGTGTTGTAGTCATCTTGATTGTAATCAACGCCAAACATTGGAGCACTGGCGAAACTCTTAGTGTAACAATCTCCAATTTTAAACTCAACTGAGTCTACATTAATATTATTTGCTTCAATATATTCTAATGGATTTTGACTCAGGGATAACATTTGTTCAAATGTAAAGTTTTCTAAATTATTTACATCAATAATGCTTACAGGCTCAGTACTTTCGTCTGGGCATTGAAATTCTGACATTTCAGCTGATGTAATTTCTATTTTTTCTGGAACATTAGTTTCTGCTATAACAGAGTTATCTTCATGCGTAACAACTAGCCTGTAGGTAGTCCCAGAGCTAATAACGTAGTCGACCCAATAGCTAAAAACAGAGTCTAAGTTCTGGATTGTCATATCGATTGGGTAATATCTACCACTCCCAAGTGAATAGAACTTTAGTTCTGAACCATCTGAAATATTTATTAGCCTCACATCTGCATTTTCAATGTATAGGTCATCAGAATCTACAGATTCATTAACCTCGGCTGTTCTTGAAACAAATACAGTATCGTATACAGGAAATCCTGCATTTATTGAAGCAAATACCACAAGTTGCTCCTCATAATTAATTGTATTGTCGTCAAAAGAGCATGATTGCATGATAAGTGAAATTGTAATGAATTGAATTACTAATTTTATTTTTTTGACCATTTAAAACTCCCAGCTAAAACCAATAGTAGGAATAATTGGAAACAAGCTAATGTTATTGACTTGGAGTCTTCCTTCATCTGGTTCATCGACATTAAACTCGCCAACATCTGGCTCTCCATTTCCATTCGTATCATGTTCTTCTTCGTCCCAATCCCCATCATCATCGATACCATTATAGATATTTCCTACGCTATATGATTTTCTAAATGTGTTTTTTTTGTTAAATACATTAATTATCTGGATATATACATCCATTTTCGAACCAAAAATTTTGGTGTGGTAAACAATCCCAAGATCCATTCTGCTGTATGGAGAATATCTGGCTGAATTTCTTGTGCCAGGGATTGTCCTGAAAACCTCATCAGGGCTTCCAGGTAATATTTGATTATAGTATCCAATTATAGGCGTATATGCTTGCCCAGATTGTAGAGAAAGCTTCCAGTTCATATCCCACTTATTATTGATAAGGTAATTACCAAGCGCACTAAAAGAATGAGTCCTATCCCAACTATTATAATATTCTTCATTTTTATCATAAAAAATACTATTCATTGATTTTCTTGAAACGGAAAAAGTGTATGCTAGCCATCCACTGAGCCTCCCATTCATTTTTTGAGCAAATAACTCTAAACCATATGCATAACCATTAGATGGGGTTACAATGTCAGATAAAGCTGAATCAGAAACGGCCTCATCAGTAGTTGCCCTAGATTCCTCAAAGGTAAATAAATTTTTTATATCTTTATAGTATCCTTCAACCTGGAGTTTATATAAATCATTAATATATTCTTCATATCCTAGCACTATTTGAGACGACTTAGCAGGAGCAACACTATTATCAACCGCTATCCATTGGTCTAAGATCGTTGGGTTGTAATCATCCTGGAATGTGGCGATGAACTGGTGGTAATTACCTAGAGAAAAGTTTATGTATCTATCATCAGTTAGTAAATATTTCATACCAAGGCGTAAGTCAGGAAATATTGAATCACTGTACACATTATACAGATTAACTCTTACACCGGGTTCAAAAATAAATTTTTCGGATGGTGAATATTTTAATTTTGCATAACTGGCAAACTCTTTGGGTTTCGTTTGAATTTCAAACTGTAATGAATCACCAAAAGTATTTGTATATAAGAATCCAAGATTTTTAAGCTGTGCACCAAACTTTATCGTACTCTCAGATGACTTAAACCAAGAAAAATTAGCTGCCACCGTCGCATCATCTATCTGATTATCACTATTTAAACCATTTGAACCACCTAATCCAAATTCTGTGAAGAATAAACTATTTGCATATAAAAAATTTCCAATGACTTTTTCTGAGAAAACTCTTCTGTATTGAGTGCTTAGGGTATTATTTCCCCAGCGACCAGCAAGACCAAAAGTGCCAAACAATAGATCATCTATCCCGTTGTAAAAGCTGATTGATAACCGGTCTTTAGGAGTTAAATCAGAGTATACGTGGCTCTGGATGTCATAGAAGTAATATGGGGGGATATTGGGGTTGCTTTTAAATATTTGATCAAAATAAGTCCTGCGTCCTGATAAAACCCATGCTCCCTTGTAAAAAGGTCCTTCTAGGGTCGCTTGAGCTGAGAGAAGCGATAGATTAGCTTTGCCTTCAAACTTTTTTTGATTTCCTTCTCGACTAATTATGTTTAGTACAGCCGAAAGCCTACCTCCGTATTCTGCATTATAGGCGCCTTTAATTAATTCAGCTTCTTTAACACCATCGACAATAAAATTTGAAAAAATACCACCTAAATGAGATGGGTTATATACTGTGACACCATCCAACAGGATTAAGTTTTGATCTGTATTACCTCCCCTGATGACTAATCCAGTACTGAATTCAGAAGTAGTTAATACACCAGGAAGAGCTTGAATAGTTCTAAAAAGGTCTGGTTCAGCTAAAGCAGGTGCGGCCTTCATCATTCTGGGACTAAGATTTATCTTGCTCGGTTGGATATTGGCCTTTCTTTGAATTTGCTCAGCAGTTACCTCTACCTGAGATAGTTCAACTACTTCCTCTGATAGAGCAATATTCAACTTTATTGATTGCCTATCAGAAATACTCAATTTCTCTTTTCTCAGACTAAAACCAACATATGAAACCATCAAGACATAATTTCCTGGAGCTATATCTTGTATGATATAATAGCCATTGATATCAGTCGCCATTCCCTGTCCAGTTTCCTGAAGAATGACATTCGCACCAATCAGCGCCTCTCCTGATGAAGAGTCACTAATAAACCCCGATATGATTGTGGATTGAGCAAATGATTGAGTAATTAAAAATAAAATGATTAGAAAGAACCTCATAATAACTATCCTGCTATATAATCTAGGTTTTTGATTTTAAATGGAATAGGGTCTATGCCATACTTTTTTAGCAACTCTGATGAATCACACACGCTCCCTTTTACTAAATCATTTAATTGATCTTTTCCAGCAGGAAACCATGAAAAGCGATCTAAAATACCTGCTACAGTTGCTACTACAAAAAATGGTGCTGGTGTCATTATAACTCTTCTTCCAGTAACCTTTGCTATAGAAGTTACGATCTCATTCCAAGTCACTGCTCTATCTCCACCAATTTCTAATGTTTGATTTAGAGTAGAGTCATCCTTGAGTACATTAATAAAGATGGCAGCAACATCTTTAGCATGAATCATTGAAAGACTATAATTACCCGAATCTAAAGGGTTCAATCCAGTAAAGAAGGATGGGGCTGGAAATGGAATAAATTTTGGATATGGTACCAGACTGAGCATTAATTTATCTAGCATCATACAAAATTCTGGTCTTTCACCTCCTCTGGGATCACCAAAAAGAGAAGAAGGACGAATAATAGTCCAATCAAGGTCTGTATTCTTAATATTTTGTTCTGATAGGTGTTTTGCTTGCATGTACTTAGAACCGCTAGGGTCTGGACTGGCACCAAGTGCACTCATTAAAATAAATCTTTTGACATTTTTCGCTTTAGCAAGGTCTGCTACTTTCTTGGAACCATGAAATTGAAATCTCTCATTTGTGATACCTTTTGAAGGGAATTCTCGAATTAAGGCTATTAAGAATATAACTGCATCACAACCATCCAAGGTCTTATTGATTGCATCTTCATCTTCAATATTTCCATTTACTATTTCACACTGATCTGGCTGAATTACTTTTGAATCAGACCCCTCTCTTACTAAAAGTCGAGGAACCATATTATTATTTATTAACTCATCAATTATGTATGAACCTACATAACCTGTACCTCCAAATATTGCTACTTTCATTATTGTCTCTCCGTTTTTAGTATGTATTTTTCAAGAGTTAGGTATGATACTGGTACCAAAAGAAGGGTTATTGCTGTGGCAAATAAAACTCCAAAAGATAATGAAACAGCCATTGGNATCATAAATTTTGCCTGAGTACTTTTCTCTAGAATCAATGGAATNAGCCCAACAAAGGTTGTTAATGATGTAAGAAAAATAGGCCTGAATCTTCTAGGGCCAGCTTCTAGCACGGCATTCTTAATACTGTTTCCTTCAGATCTGTAACGATTTATAAAATCTACCATTACTAAACTATCATTAACAACAACACCTGTTAGAGCTACAATCCCCATCATTGAAAGTACCGATAAATTTAATCCAAGAAAAATATGTCCAAGCACTGCACCAGTTATTCCAAAAGGTATGGATGACATGACAACCAGAGGTTGGAAATATGATTTGAATGGGATTGCAAGTAGCATGTANACGACNATCATCGCCAGAAGAAAGTTTTTTCCTAGCGACCGAAGNTTGTCTCCTTGCTCTTGCTGTTCTCCCTCNANAGAATAGGCNACAGAATTATATTTTTGAANTATTTTTGGCATTATTGAGCTCATTACAGTGGCGATAACTTCGTTACCATTTGTAATGGANAGATCAACATCTGCGGTAANATTTATTGANCTCTTTCTATTTTTTCTTTCAATGGAGGCAAGCCCCTCTCCAATTTCTAATCGCGCAATCTGCCTNACAGGAATGGTTGAACCTGTGNGAGTAAGAATCATCATGTTTTCAAGNTCNGATATTGAAGATCTNTCATNNTTGGGNTATTGAAGNATGACTTTNAATTCATTCCTTCCTCTCTGCACTGTTTGNACTTCTAAACCGTAGAATGCTTGTCTGACCTGAGATGCAACCATTAACATACTTACCCCATAATTTTTGGCAGCAGGAAGGAGGTTTATTGAAATTTCTTCTTTACCTACATTATAGGTATCACTTACATCGAAAACCCCAGGAAATCTCACCAACTGAGTCTTTAATTCATCCTTCGCTGAAATCAGGTCATCCATGTATTTGCTAGATAGTTGAATATTAATTGGATCACCCGCAGAAAAGAGGTCGGACTTAAACGATATTTCTTTAACACCTGGAAGGTTAGGCATTATGTTTCTCCATTTTCGAACTACTTCTTCCGTGCTGATTGTCCTATCCTCTGATGGAGCTAGTTCAAGTGCGACTTCTGCCATGTTTGGCCCTACAAATAAAGCATCTAGATTACCAGGCCCACGAGATGTCTTGGTAAGCATCGGTAAATAACCTATAGTTGATAACCTATTTCTTATAATGGATTGATCTGAAAATTCTTCTTTTAATTGAGATTCTAATACAGTTGCGGCTTCTTCAAGTCTATTATATCCCTCCCTAGTTACTTCCAAGGGAGTACCAGAAGGATATTCTATCGTTGCTATCGCAAGGTCATCTTCAACGGCAGGAAAAAAAGAAAATTTTAATATGCCACTTAACATAATCCCAATTGTTAAAACAAAAATTCCTGCTGCAAAAGAAAGTGCAGAAAAAGGTTTATTCACTGCTTTAAGTAGTATTGGTTTATAAACATGATGCGTTACGTAATAAAGACCACTGATAATCTTTTGTTGAATTGAATTCCATTTGTTAGACACGAGGAGGAGTATTCTATTCTTAGGCTCTTCATCGCTACTGTGTGCCAGATGTGCTGGCAAAATGGTTAAACTTTCGATTAGTGACCATACTAAAACTGAAATAACAACCAAGGGGAAAATACGCCATATGCCACCTATGTCTCCCTCAACAGCAAGCATTGGTGAAAATGTGACCATTGTTGTTAGGACTGCAAAAAATACTGGTGTAGCAACTTGCATAGCACCTTTGACTGCGGCATCCACTGAGTTCATTCCGCGTTCTTTAAATAACGCAATGTTCTCTCCTACGACTATAGCATCATCTACGACAATTCCCAGTACTAAAATGAAAGTAAATAATGATAACATATTAATCGAAAGATCGAGAGGACCAAATAACCAAAAACCACCCATNAAAGANATTGGGATACCCAGAGAAACCCAGAATGCTAATTTNGGTTTCAGAAATAATGCCAGAACAATTATTACAAGTATAAGACCTTGCTGAGCATTTCTTACAATAGTTTCTATTCGCCCGCTCAATATTCGTGCTTCGTCATCCCACGCTGTCACTNTTACAGNACTGGGTAATTCTAAATTTTTATTAAAAACATANCCTTTNACAGCAGCAGATACATCTAANGCATTTTGATTTCCAACTCGAAATACTGTNATAAGGTTTGCCTTATCTCCATTAAACTGAAAATCCATTTCAAATTTATCGGAGAATGTATCAGTTATATCACTGATATCANCAAGATAGACAATGGANCCATTTGGGTTTATNATCAAAGGAATCTTTGCAAAATCAGCTATGNTATAACCCTGGCTATTGGATCTNATCAGAATTTCACCATCTTCAGTCTCTATACTTCCACTTGGCATGTTNAGAGACCATTCNCTNATTGATCGNGNAATATTTTGNAATGATAGATCGTATTTTCTGAGTGAACTCTCTTTAATATTAATCTTAATTTCATTTTCTAGGTCAGCNACTATCGATGTGAGCGTAACTTCAGGCAGCCCATCAATTTCATCTTTGATATCTTNTGTTAACTTGTTAAGGGAATTGTCATCTAAGTCACCATGNACTGCAACAGAGATAACTGGATTTGCNCCAGCAATCTTTCNGCAAATCGGCTTTTCAANATTATCAGGGAAAGTATCAATCGCATCTACCTCAGCCTTTATCCTNTCAAGAAGATCNTTAGGNTCTTCNCCAGANATGATCTCTATGTTCACACTTCCAACGTTTTCAGATGCATTCGATGTTATTTTTTTTACGCCNTCCAAACCTTGNAAGCGTTCTTCGATTTTAATGCAGATGGCTTCTTCNACATCAGATGGAGTGGCCCCTGGGTAAACTGCTGAAACATTTATAATATTTAAATCAATTTCTGGAAATACTTCCATTTTCAACATTGGGATAGTAGTCGCACCTGTNATGATAATAAGTATCATCAACAAGTTTGAGACAACCTTATTATTAACGAACCAACGTATTAAANTTTCCATATCAACTAGTTGATGCTNTATGTTACTTTCTGNCCATTAATAAGAGATGATAGCCTAGAAAGCATTAGTCTNTCACCCTCNTCAATACCCTCATCCACCAGCGCATACTCATTTTCNTACCTTAAAACATTTACAGGNCTGTTCATCAACTCCATATTTGAATCAACTACCCANAGTGATTGATTTCTTATATTATTTCTGGGGATGACATATACGTCATTGACCTTGGTACCAAAAATTGTCGCCTGAGCATATTGCCCAACAAGAACAAGGTTTGATGTAGCATCATCATTAATTCCAACACTGGCAACAACAGATAGCATTCTGGTTTTTGGATCGACTTCNGCTTCNGCTCTAATTACTTTACCATTNACCATCTNNCCATTNAGATTGATTCTNACATCNAACTGNTCTTTATNCGGTATCTGGAGNCCATTAAAATCCANACCAGTAAAACTTATATCTTGGTCAGCAATCGGAAGCTGAATCTCAAGATTTTCTGTGGAATAGATNNTCCCAAGCATAGTTCCTGGAAATGTAGTTGAACCAATATCAGTATTCTTAGAACGAACTCTTCCATTAAANGAAGCAATAAATGCAGTTCTGTCAAGGTCCCTTTTTGCCCTTTCNAGGTTTGCTCTTGCGGCTTCTAAATTTGCTTTAGCCTGGGCAAGCTGAGGTTTCCTNAGCGCGAGNGCANTTCCAGAGCCTCCGCCAACTCTGTCCCATTCTTTAGATGCAAGATCTGANTCTGCCTTCTCTCTTTCTANATTTACTTCAGCATTNANNACATTAGCTTCAGCTGTGATAAATGCTAATTCGTAATCTCTTCGATCNAGTCTGATNAGTGTNTCNCCTANGTTGAAGCTAGAGCCCTCCTCCATTTTTTCTGAAACCCATTCAACTCTTGCATTTAACTGGGATNTTATATTTANTTTATTTTTAGGTNTNATNAAGCCTTGNGANGCTATNTGNGCACTTACTGTTTGTGGCAGTAACATCATTGTCTTAACGTATGGAACATTAACTTTTTTCTCTTCNACCATGGCNGATGGTTTATTTAANATCATCAAAAAGGNCACNAANATAGATANAAGTAAAAATCCNGGNCCAAAATATTTTTTCATTTTCTTTTCCATATTATTGTTTTTCCACGTCTCCTCCCATTGCTAGGACTAACGATAATTTATTATCTATTGATTGTCTACGAATTATGAGTTGTTGGGAACGAATTGAATTGTATTGACGTTGACTATTCAGGACTGATTCGAGGGTCGTGACTCCCTTGTCATATCTCTCTTTTGATAGTTCGTAGGCATCTTTTGATTGTTTAACAGCTATTCTCAACGCATCATTTTGTATTTCTAAAGACTTGTTCTGATCAAGGTATTGTTCTATTTCTGAAAAGGCTTTTAAAATGCCTTGGATTAGATCTTGTTTTGAATTTTCATAGTTCAACTCTTGAATTTTATTAACCGATCGTAATCGGCCAGCATTAAAAATAGGGGCGGTAACACTCATCCCTAGGTTCCATACACCATGGTCTTTATCAAATATCTTTTCAATATCTTGCGTAGAGGTGCCAGCGGCACCATTTAATGTAATACCCGGTAGGAGATCTCTCTTTGATTGCGCGAAGCGATGACCAGCAGCCTCCACTTTTAGGACAAGGCTTTTAATATCAGGTCGTCTTTGTATCACGGAAGCTGGGATACCGGCTGGAACTGAGGGTAAGGCAGTTGGGAGAGATGATNTGTTNACGAATGTTCCTGAAGGATATTCACCAATCAGNATCTCAATTTGTCTATTTAGTGATTTTAGAATATTCTTNTTGTTTTCAATTGAAAGAATGGATGTTGCTACTGAAGTCTCAGCGAGCCGATAATCAAGGCTAGGTCGTAAACCTTTTTCATATCTCTCCTTAACAAGATCTCTGATTTCAATAAGACTTTGGTAAGAGTCTTCAGAAAGTTTTAGTTGCGATGCAGCTTCTTTGGCACTGAAGTATAATTTTGAAGCTCTTATCATGATTGAAAACTGTAGGTAGGAAAGATCATACATTATTGATTCAAAATTTCTGTATGCTGCCTTCCGGCCATTCATTAATCTTCCCCACACATCAACTTCCCATTGCAAGTTAACNCCTAGCCCAAANTTCTTNTTACCAAAGGTCAATANTCCATTTGAGGATTCTTGGATANTGCCNGAAGAATCACCCTCATTNCCTGAGTTAAGAAATGAATCTGCAAATCCAAATCCCGATAGNTTCTGAACATTTGTATCTGCTCTTGCTGCAATGCTGATNACTGGAGANACAANGGCNTCACTTATNTTAGCATTGTAAAGNGCTATATTTTGGTTNTGGACGAGTGTCTTAAAATCTGGNCTCTCTGTTTTNAGACGANTTANGAGGNTATCTAGTANTGGNTCATTNAAAGCAGANTACCATTNACCTGATATCTNNTCACTTGCNGGNAAGGGCGCATTCCAAGCCTCAGGGATTGATACACCTAGATCTTCGACATGCACATGCTGCTTNCCTGCACATCCAGAAAATAAAATAAAANTGAAATTCAGGCAGAATAAAAATACCCGTTCTAAGATTTGATTTTTATTTTCCATCACCGAGGTTTTCTATGATTCTTGACAATACACTCTTAAATGTATCAATATCTTTTTCAGAAATATTTTCTCTCACCTCTTCTCTCGTTTTTTCCATGATTGGCAATACATCAAAAAATAGTTGCTTACCAGAATTAGTNAGNACAACCCTCTTGACCCTGTGATCTAATTGATCTTCAATTCTAACAACAAGACTNTTTNTTTCAAGTGCATCAACNAACCTTGTAATACTTGTNTTATCTTTAAGACANATTTCNCCCAGTTCTTTTTGGGAANCGGATNCCAACTGCCATATGGGGCCTAGCACCATCCACTGGTCAAGCGAAATATCTGACCCTGAGTCCATTGCATTTTGGACNAATCTTTTTGTCATAGCACGATGGGCGGAATTAATCAGCATNCCCATACNCATGTGAAACTTTAGAGATGCTTCTTTNGTCAT